>NZ_JBWJVL010000003.1:0-554450 GCF_056428965.1 Flavobacterium sp. GNP008
AGAGCTCCAGCCTTCCAAGCTGGTTGTCGCGAGTTCGAGCCTCGTCTTTCGCTCTTTGAAGCCGAAACGTAATTGTTTCGGCTTTTTGTATTCAATTTTTCACCATTATTTTATAAAATTCAAATCGGTTCCAGTCTCTAATTCTTCAGGTTCATGATTTTGCCTAAAGAGTCTGGCGGTCAGATTGCCTTTCAAAATAATTGTATCTCCTTTGACATCCAGCCAACTGCCTTCTCTCAACCCTAAAACAGGGACGGAATTAAAAGCATGGTATTCCTTGATGCGGGTTTCTCTGGTTTCGCCCATGTGGTTGGAATTAGTGTCGGGATCTAAATAATGGGGATTTAGATTAAAAGGAATAAGTCCTAGAGTTTTAAAACTTGGCGGATAGACAATGGGCATGTCATTTGTAGTTTGCATGGTAAGTCCACAAATATTGCTTCCTGCGCTTGTTCCTAAATAAGGGGTGCCGTTTTTCACAACTTCAGAGAGGATTTCCATAACATTGTTCTTATGCAATTGCGATACCAGTACAAAAGTGTTTCCACCTCCCGTGAAAATTCCTTCTGCATTTTTTATACCCTGCGCTACATCTTCAAATTCATGAATTCCGATTACTTTTATATTTATTTTGGCGAAAGCCAATCCAACGATTGCGGTATATTCCTGATGTGAAATTCCTCCTGGTCTAGCATAAGGAATAAAAAGAATGGTCTTGCAATTTTTAAAATGTGTTGTTAACGTGGGTAACAAATAATCCAAGTAACTTTCGTTTGCAAGCGTGGAAGTACTTGCGATTAATATGTTTTTCATTTTTAAAGCATGATTTTTGCTAAAGGTATTAAATTGGCCATTTTTATTTCTACTTTTTAATTAACAATTTTTTACCAAGTCATTAGTAATTAATTTGCAGTGCATTAAGATACTTTTACGAGGCGTCTATAATAGATTTTAAAGAGATGATTAAAATTATATATTTATTTTTGGCTTTTACAGTTACTAAAGCCATGTCTCAGGAAGGTTTTCGAACGCGATTGAACGGAAAAGTGACTGCTGAGGTTTCGGCTTTGGAGGGTGTTTATGTAATAAATATAGCAACAGAAAAAGTGGCAATTACGGATCATGAGGGTGATTTTTATGTTCAGGCTGCTGTTGGAGATACGTTGCTGTTTAACGGCACACAGTTCAAAGAAACTAAAATGGTTTTGGTTCAAGATCATTTTGAACACGGAATTCTCTCTGTGAAACTAGCGCCTATCATAAATCAATTAAGGGAAGTGATTATTCGAAACGGTATTAATGCAGTAGCATTAGGGATTGTTTCTAAGGGTCAAAAAGTCTATACCCCAGCGGAGCGAAAGTTGTATACTGCCAGTAATCTTAATGCTACTGCTAATGTGGGTAGTATGATGGGAGGGTCTATCTCAGCAGATCCATTAATTAATTGGATTTCGGGAAGAACTAAGATGCTAAAAAAAGAAGTTGAAGTCGAAAAGAAAGAAGCGTATTTGAGGCAATTAGAAAATATGTTTACCATTGACTATTTTGTGGGTAAACTGAAAATTCCAACTGAATATGTAAAAGGATTTGAATATTACAGTGTGGAAAATGAACAATTTGTAGCAGTTCTAAAATCTAAAAATGTTGCTTTGACTACATTTTTGATAGGAGAATTAGCAGCTAAATATAAAGAAATAATTGCAAGTGAAAATTAAAAGTACCCTACCGTTGCTGTTTTTTTTATTAGTCCAGGTCGCTTTTGGACAGGAAGTAATGGTAAAGGAAATTCGAGGAAAAATCACTGCAGATTCTGTTGCAGTTGACCGCATTACTATTGTGAACATATCCTCTGAAAAAGCAACCGTTTCAGATATTGATGGTTTTTTTACAATACCTGTAAAGGAAGGAGATGTTTTGGTATTTACGGCCGTTAATCTGGAAATACTTCGCAGGAAAATTAACAAACAGGATTTGGTAGGCGTTGTTTTGAATGTGATAATGAATCCTAAAAGTATCGTTCTAAAAGAGGTTGTAATAAGTAAATCTTTGTTAACGGCAGAAAGTTTGGGAATTATTCCATATGGTCAAAAAAAATACTCCCCCGCTGAACGGAAATTATACACTGCTACATCTGGAGGCGGAATAGATGGATTGCTAAACGCGATCTCTGGAAGGAAAGCCATGCTCAAAAAGGAAATTGCAATTGAGAAAAAAGAGAGGTTACTTGCCAAAATTGATATGCTGTTTGATAATCAGTATTACACTGAAACGTTAAAAATCCCATCAAATTATATCAAAGGATTTCAATATTATTGCGTTGATGATGTTGATTTTGCGATTGCACTACACTCAAAAAATAAGACATTAATGATGTATTTAATTGTCAAACTTGCTGAAAATTATAACGATATAATAGTCCTTGAAAATAAATAGTATTTTATCAGGAATGTTGTTTTTTTTATGCAACATTTTTTTTGGACAAACTCCCGACGAAAAGTTATTTTCAGGAAAAGTCAGTGTAGATTCTATTGGTGTAAACGGAATAAACATATTAAATTTAACAAACGGTAAGGCAACGCAAACAAATGAGGCAGGAGGATTTTTTATTTTGGCGAAAGCCAATGATGTACTCCTCCTTACTGATGTAAATCTTAAACCATACAGAAAGATAGTTAGTTCTAATGATTTTAAATTGGAGGTATTGTTAATTCAAATGGTTTCAAAAGCTACAGAACTTAATGAGGTAATTGTCAATACGCATCCAGCAATAAATGCGAAGAACTTAGGGATAATTTCAAAAAACCAGAAAAAATTTACACTTTATGAAAGACGGTTAGCAACTGCGGGGGATTTTAAACCTATTATGCTATTGAGCTTGTTGGGGGGATCAATGCCCCTTGATCCGCTAATAAACGAGATTAACGGAAGAACAAAACGAATTAAAAAATTGGTTGTTCTGGAAAAAAAAGAAAAGTATATCAAATTGATATCTGAATTGTATGGTCAGGAATATTTCACAGACAAACTAGGAATAGCGAGGGATTATGTAAGTGACTTTAAATATTTCATAGTGGAAAATGAAATTTTTTTAAAAACTTTAGAATCCAGAAATGAACAAAGAATTTCTTTTTTTATGGTAGCTTTGGCACAAGAATACAAGGCTATACTAATTAACAAAAATTGATAGCCGAGTTTAAAAAAATAATACTTAAAAAATAATATGAAAACTACAATAAAAATTATTAGTTTACTTTTCTTTTTCCAATTGAGCTTTGGTCAAAATGAAAACAGGAAATCGATGCATGGTCAATTTATAAATGAATCCGCGTTGGTCGATAATGGATATGTTTTTAATTTAAATTCGAAAACGCGAACTTTTATTAGCGATCAAGGATTCTTTGATATTTTGGCCAAAGCCGAAGATACGTTGCTTGTTTCTAGCGCCTCTTTCAGATCTAAAAAAATTGTGCTTCAGGAAAAAGATTTTTTAAAATCATTGTTTGTAGTTGCTTTAGAGTCGCAAACTACCTTGTTGAAAGAAATTATTGTAAAAGGGAAAAAAGAAATAAAGCCTGCTATTGTAGGTTCTCAGAAAATTGTAGACATGCAATTTACTGACGATGCAAAATCTTCTCCCATAAACAGGACGATGCCCTCAGACGGAACCATAGAAAACGGAATGGATTTTGTAAGAGTATTCAAAATGGTTTCGAAATTGTTAAAGAAAGATTCATCAGAAAACGCGAGTTTGAATCAGAATAAGGATTTTTCTGAAGCAGTTTATAAAGGAATCGATGCTTATTTCTTTACCAATACATTGAAGTTAAAAAGTGAAGAAATCAGTCTTTTTCTTGATTATTGTGAGAGTGATCCAAAATCAAAAAACCTTTTGAAACAAGAAGACGAGTTTTTACTGATTGATTTTTTAATAACCAAGAACGAAGAGTTTAAAAAAATCACTACTATTAAAAAATGAAAAAAATAATCTTACTATCTTTTTTTGGGCTATTGTTAGTAACGCTAACATCCTTTGGGGTGCATAAATTTTATGTGGCATTGTATCAGGTTAATTATGCTTCAGATAAAAAAATGCTCCAAATAACAAGCCGAATATTTGTAGACGATTTAAATAGTGCAATTGAGAAAAAATACCAAAAGAAAATCAATTTGGGTTCAGAAAAGGAAACTCCAGAAGACTTAATTTTTTTAAAAAAATACTTCAGCGAAAAATTTTACATTAGGATAAACGGTGAGGCTAAGCCAATACATTTTATAAGCAAAGAAATGGAAGGTGATGTGTTAATTTGTTATTTCAAGATGAAAGAAATTCAAAAAATTAATTCCTTAGAAATTTACAATGCGGTAATCACTGAAGGCAATTCGGAGCAACAAAATATAATGCATTTTAATGTAAGAGGAACCAAAAATACATTGCTCTTTACCGAATCTACCTCCAGTGGAATGTTAAAATATTAATTAATTTGGATACATCTATATAAAATTATTATTTTCACACATTGAAATAACCAGATTTCCACCTATGAAAAAATTATCTTTATTATTATTTCTTCCAGCATTGTTATTTGCACAAGAAAAAACAACACCGGTAACACCAAAACAAACCGGTAAGTACGACACCAATAAGTTTAGCCAAATGTATGATTTGTTAGCCACGCCTAACATGTTTCGGACGGCTTCAGGAGCACCAGGGCCAGCTTATTATCAACAACAAGCGGATTACAAAATTAACATTGAGCTTGACGACAAAAATTCTAGATTAAGTGGTTCGGAAACTGTTACTTATTATAATAATTCTCCTGATACTTTGGAATATTTATGGGTACAGTTAGACCAAAATCAAGCCGCTAAAAACTCCCAAACTCCATTGGCTGAAAGCCAAAGAATGGAGCAGGTTTTTCCGGCGGGTAACTTCACTAATAAGTTTTTGAAACAAGAATTGGAACGTGGATTCAATATTGAGTTTGTTAAAGATGCAAAAGGAAATCCTTTGTCTTACACGATTAATCAAACCATGATGCGTATTAATTTGGCCACGCCAATGAAACCGGGTGAAAAATTCTCTTTCGCAATAAAATGGTCTTATAATATCAACAACTACAGACAAGATGGTGGTCGCTCCGGATATGAATTATTCGAAAAAGATGGAAATAAATTATATGTAATCGCTCAATTCTATCCTAGAATGGCGGTGTATAATGATGTTGAGGGATGGCAGAATATGCAGTTCTGGGGAACAGGAGAATTCACATTGCCTTTTGGTAATTTTGATGTAAACATTACAGTTCCTGCGGATCACGTTATGGAGGCAACAGGAGAGTTGATGAACAGAAGCGAGGTGTTTACTCTAGAACAAGTAAAAAGATATGAATTGGCCTTGAAATCATACGATAACCCAGTCGTTATTGTTACACAAGCGGAAGCAGAAGCAAACGAAAAAGGATTTTCTGATAAGAAGAAAACATGGAAATTCAGTGCTAAAAATGTAAGAGATTTTGGTATAGCCACTTCTAGGAAATTCATTTATGATGCAATGGCCGTTAAATTAAGTAACAAGACGGTACTGGCAATTTCAGTTTATCCTAAGGAAAGTAATCCTTTGTGGGGAGAAACTTCAACAAGAACTGTTGCACATACTTTGAAAAGTTATTCAGCACATACATTTGATTATCCTTATCCAAAAGCAGTATCAGTATCTGCAGAAGATCAGGGTATGGAATATCCAATGATTTGTTGGAATTACGGACGTCCTGACGAAAAAGGAGTGACTAGTGAGCGAACTAAAAATGGCATGATTGGAGTAGTGGTACACGAAGTAGGACACAATTTCTTTCCTATGATCGTAAATTCGGATGAGCGTCAATGGTCATGGATGGATGAAGGATTGAATACCTTCATGCAATACATGGCGGAGCAGGAAATGGGAACCAATTTTCCTTCCAGTCGAGGTCCTGCAAGTAAAATTGTTCCTTACATGAGTGGTGATCAAAAGTTTTTGGAGCCGATTATGTCCAACTCTGAAACAATAGTGCAGTTTGGAGCAAATGCCTATGGTAAACCTGCTACAGGACTCAATATTCTTAGAGAAACTATCATGGGGAGAGAGTTGTTTGACCATGCTTTCAAAGTATATGCCAATAGATGGAAATTCAAACATCCTACACCTGAAGATTTTTTTAGAACTATGGAAGATGCGTCAGCAGTCGATTTAGACTGGTTTTTCAGAGGATGGTTTTACTCTACTGATTTTGTAGATATAGGAGTAAAAGAAGTAAAACAGTATTACGTTTCTGAAACGGCTACTAAAGAATTAAAAGATGCAGTGGTTAAAAGAGGGCGTTTTGGTCAGGAAAAAGGGCCTTTTGTATATTTAGTGCCTGGAACAAGCGAAGAATTATCTTCTAAAGATAAAAAAGCGTTAGCGATTGCAGAGGTAAATTTATTGTCAGATTATGTGAATAAAAACTTTACTGCTGATGAAAAAACAAAATTAAAAGCACCAAAATATTTCTACGAAGTAGAGTTCAATAAACCTGGAGGTATGTTAATGCCAATTATTGTTGAATTGACTTACGAGGATGATTCAAAAGAAACATTCAAATACCCAGCTCAAATTTGGAGAAAAAATAACGATACCGCTAAGAAGGTTTATGCTACTGCAAAGGCAATCAAAAAGATCCAAGTGGATCCAAAATTAGAAACCGCTGATATTGATGTAACCAATAACACGTGGCCTAAAGAAGAAGTAAAATCTAAATTTGATTAAATAAAGATAAAATTTTAAAAAAGACTCTGAAGAGAGTCTTTTTTTTATGAAATAATTAAAAGTCCAAGATTCAAAATTTGATATCTTTGTAGCAATAAAAATAAAAAATATATGTTTGGCATAGGAGGAGGCGAATTAATTTTTATCATGTTTATAGTACTGATGCTTTTTGGGTCAGACAAAGTTCCTGAAATAGCCCGAACAATGGGCAAAGCAATGGCGCAATTAAAAAATGCTACTAACGACATAAAAAGCGAAATTCAAAAAGGAGCTGAAGCGAATGGATTTGACACAAAATCATTGAGCGATATAAGAGGGAATATTACGTCTGAAATCAACAAAGCAAAGGATAATTTATTGGGAGACACTTCTCAATTTAGCGATATAACGGGAAACATTACTTCAGAGATCAATAAAGCGAAAGACAGTTTGCTTGGAGAGGCAACTGCTCCAATAGAAACTACTAAAGAAGTGATTGAAGACATTACAGGTCCGATAAAACGTCAGGTGTAATGGTAGAAAAATTACTCTCTCTAGATACGGAATTGTTTGTTTTTTTAAATGGTTTAGGATCTGAAACGTTTGACGGACTATGGTCATTCATTACGAGGCAAAGCAATTGGATTCCACTTTTTTTACTTTTGCTGTATGTCATTTTTAAAAAACTAGGCGCAAAACAAACACTATACTTACTTTTATTTGTCGCAGTGTTAGTAACGTTTACAGATCAATCTACAAATTTATTCAAAAACGGTTTTCAGCGGTTACGTCCCTGTAATAATCCGCAAATCAATTCCTTCATACGCATTGTACAAATCCGGGGATCTTTTAGTTTTTTCTCAGGGCATGCGTCAAATTCAATGGCTGTTGCAACGTTGGTTTATTTTACGCTAAGACAGTATTTTAACTATTTTTGGTTGTTGTTTTTATGGCCTTTTGTCTTTGCATACAGTAGAATTTATCTCGGATTGCATTACCCATTAGACATTTTATCAGGTTATTTATTTGGTTTTACTTTTGGTTTTTTGATGTTTAAAGTTTACAGAATGGCACAACATAAGTATTTCCCGCAGCAATAATTTTAGAATTGGTTTGGAGGTCTTTCCGGTTCTGTTCTGTATCTTTCTAGTAAACTTGTTTTCGATTCCGAAATGAGTTTTATAACTGGAAAGGATGTCGCTTCTATAAGGGCTAGGAATTTGTATATAAAAAACATTAGAAATTATAAGATTCGGCTAACTGTCAATCCATCCCGAATAGGCAATAGTACTGTTTCTACTCTAGGATCACTTGCTAATATTTTATTGTATTCCAGTAATACTTTTGTGCTGATGTCATTGGGTTGTAAGGGTTCTAAAATTTTTCCGCTCCACAGGACATTATCTGATAAAATAATTCCGCCTTTGTTCATTTTTGGAACAATTAAATGAAAATAGTTGAGGTAATTCTCTTTATCGGCATCGATGAAAACCAAGTCAAATTTCATTTTTAAAGTTGGAATTATGGCAGTTGCTTCTCCTAGATGCTGAAAAATGTGTTTTCCCCAAGGCGATTTGTTAAAGTGCTTACGCTGGAAATCCACCAACTCTTCTTTAATGTCAATAGTATGCAATTGTCCCGTTTCCTGCATGCCTTCGCATAAGCACAACGCTGAATAGCCAGTATACGTGCCAATTTCCAGAATATTTACAGGTCGGATCAATTTAGATAACATACTCAAAACTCGACCTTGAAAATGACCGCTAAGCATTCTTGGCAATAGAATTTTTTGATATGTTTCTTTATTCAACGCTGCTAATAAAGCGGGCTCTTTTTCAGAATGTTGCTCGATATAATCTTCTAATTCTTGGGAAATAAAATGCATTTTTGGAATTTTTTTCAATTGAGAGCAAAGTTATCAAATTATCAAATCAACAAATCAACAAATTGTCATTAAATTTGCACCATGGAAATAGAGAAAAAAGACATACGATCTTTATCAAAAGAACAATTACGTGATTTTTTTGTTACAAATGGAGACAAGGCTTTTCGTGGAAATCAAGTCTATGAATGGTTGTGGAGCAAAGGTGCGCATAGGTTTGAGGATATGACTAATGTTTCTAAAGGAACACGTACTGTGCTGGAAACACATTTTGTCATCAATCACATTAAAGTGGATACGATGCAGCGCAGTGAGGATGGCACCGTTAAAAATGCAGTACGTTTGCACGATGGTTTGGTGGTCGAATCGGTTTTGATACCTACAAATACAAGAACAACAGCGTGTGTTTCGAGTCAAGTGGGTTGTAGTTTAGACTGCAACTTTTGCGCTACAGCGCGATTAAAAAGAATGCGGAATCTGGAGCCTGCTGAAATCTATGATCAAGTAATTGCCATTGATAAAGAAAGCCGTTTGTATTACAATCATCCGTTATCGAATATTGTTTTCATGGGAATGGGAGAGCCACTCATGAATTATAATAACGTATTAAAGGCCATAGAAATGATTATTTCACCGGAAGGCTTAGGGATGTCACCCAAGCGAATTATGCTTTCAACCTCTGGTGTACCAAAAATGATTAAAAAACTCGCGGATGATGAAGTGAAATTTAAACTCGCTGTTTCGTTGCATTCTGCAATCGATGAAATTCGTTCTCGGATTATGCCTTTTAGTGCTAATTTTCCATTAGCAGATTTACGCGAGTCATTAGAATATTGGTACAAAAAGACTAAAAGTAAAATTTCCTATGAATATGTAGTTTGGAAAGATATCAATGATAATAAAGCCTCAATAGATGCATTAGTGAAGTTTTGTAAATATGTTCCCTGCAAAGTGAATTTGATCGAATACAATCCAATTGACGATGGAGAATTTCAACAAGCTTCAGAAGAATCTATAAATGATTATATAAAAGCATTAGAAGCAAGTGGGATTGTGGTAAAAGTTAGACGTAGCCGAGGAAAAGACATAGATGCTGCTTGCGGGCAATTGGCCAACAAAGAAGCATAAAAAAAGCATTAAGATTTTAACGTTAATCGTAATGCTTTTAGTTTTTATTTTTCTAAAACTATTTCTTTAGTAACTCCGCCAATAGTTATAGTTGCAAGATTATCACATTCACCAGTGCCGTAGTCTAATATTCCTTCTGAATCATTTTTAGTAATTTTAATAATACCTTGAACTGGAAAAGGTAATTTGCAACGCATTACATAACGTAAAGGTGCCGTAATTAAAGTGCTAATTGTAGTCCCATTTGGCAACAAAGTACTACCATTACCAGTAACTAGAAAAACATTGTCTTCCCAACTAAGAGGGGTGTTATATCCTTCAATCATTTCTTTGATTTTAGTTCCTGTTCTGGTATAAGTTTTACCATCATCAAAAGTAATTTTCATGTCAACTGTAAAAGTTGACACCGGATGAATCGAAGCCAGTAATTCAGTACTTTTTAAAGAGTAATTAATGGATTTATTACCTTGCAAGAGTTTGTTGTTGTGATAAAAATTCACAAAACTGTAAGACAAAGTTCTTGACATACTCGTGAAATCATTTGAAAAACTAATTATAATTTTTCCTTTCAACACGTTTCCGTTTGGAAGAGCACAGCCCTCTGATCCAAAATCGATAGTTCTGGTCCAAGTTCCGCTTACTAGTACTGTGGTAATAGTTGTACACGCCGGGAGAATGCTCTTGATCGCTACGCTTGACTTATTCGAAGCGCTTTGTTGAACGGAATATTGATCTTCAACAATGTACATAACATCATCTACGGATGCATCAATTTTAGAATCTACTGTAATTTCTTTAATAGACAAAGCTGTAGTATCATCGATTTTTTCACTTGTGTCACAGCTGCTAAAAAACGACAAAGATAAAAACGCAGTAATAAATAAAAATTTTGTTTTCATAATTAAAATTTTAAGTTAATTCTCTTTTTTTTGTGTAAAAATACAATATTATTAGGTTTAATATGCATTGCATCAATTGTTTATGTAAAATTTTTTAATATTTTTTGATTATTGAATTTTAAAGAATTCTACACTTAGGATAAAATACATAACGTTCTTTTATTTAAAATAGTATCTTTGAATTCTAATGAATGTGACTTCTCAAATTAAACAGCCTATTTTCGATGAAATGGAACTTTTTGAAAAAAAGTTCTATGAATCGATGACTTCAAAAGTGGCTTTGTTGAATAGAATTACTTATTATATAGTTAATAGAAAAGGAAAACAAATGCGTCCTATGTTTGTTTTTCTAACTTCAAAAATGGTTTCCCAAGGAATGATCAACGAGAGAACGTATCGGGGCGCCTGCGTTATAGAATTAATCCATACTGCAACATTAGTTCATGATGATGTGGTAGATGACAGCAACCGACGTAGGGGTTTTTTCTCGATTAATGCACTTTGGAAAAATAAAATAGCCGTACTTGTTGGGGATTATTTATTATCTAAAGGTTTATTACTCTCTATTGATAATGGTGATTTTGATTTACTTCGAATTATTTCAGTCGCTGTACGCGAAATGAGTGAAGGAGAATTGCTTCAAATAGAAAAAGCCAGAAGACTGGATATTACCGAAGCTATTTATTATGAAATCATTCGAAAAAAAACAGCCACACTTATTGCTGCTTGTTGTGCTCTTGGGGCTAAATCCGTTATCGAAGATGAAACTCAAGTAGAAAACATGCGAAAATTTGGAGAGCTGATCGGGATGGCTTTTCAAATAAAAGATGACCTATTTGATTACACCGAAGATGCAATTGGTAAACCAACGGGAATTGACATCAAAGAACAAAAAATGACTTTACCACTTATTCACGTTTTGAATACATGTACTTCAAAAGAAAAAAAATGGCTTATCAATTCCATTAAAAACCACAATAAAGATAAAAAACGTGTTAAAGAAGTTATTGCTTTTGTGAAAAACAATAATGGATTACTTTATGCAGAACAAAAAATGGTTGATTTCCAGCAAGAGGCACTTTTACTGTTGAATAATTATCCTAATTCAGAGTTTAAAGAAGCGCTCATTTTGATGGTTAATTATGTAATTGAAAGAAAAAAATAGTTCCGTAATGTCGTTCTAACAAAATAAAAATCTTATTTTTTTATTCATTATGCAACCTTTTTAGGTTGTAACTCGTCTATGATAATAGTAACAGTTTGTAAAGATTTCAAAATTAATTGCCTTACATCCAGCGGGAAAATAAATTTAGCCAGTTAGTTGTCGAGAATAATCGGCAGATAGAACAGTAAATGTACTTCAAATTTTCTTCAAAAATGTAGCGCGTTTGTCATGACTATCATTACTGCTTAAGTCAAAGGCCGTATTTTTATACAATGGTAAAAATATTTTTATTGTTGTACCTTCATTTTCTTTCGAAATTATACTAAAAACACCTTCTGATTTTTTTATAATAATCTTACTTAAAAAAAGTCCTAATCCTAATCCTTGTTGCTCTCTTTCTTCTCGATTGAATTGTTGAGCCGCCCCAATTTTTTTTAATTCTTGTTCATTGAATCCAATTCCAAAATCGCGAATGATTAATTCATAGCTTTCGTCATTATACCGTTCCCCAGAAATAATAACAATTTTATTATTTGGCGAAAATTTCATCGCATTATCGATTAGTTCAAAAAGAATAAAATACAAGTGTGTATCACTTATTTTTAGGTTAGCTTCGTCAATTTCAAAGCTTATTCTTTTCTCTTTATTTTCATAAATTTCAAAAAGTTTTTCTTTTACACTAGAGAAGACATTTGATATTTCACAATGGGATTCAGTGTTAAATTCGAGTGTATTGTTTTTTAGATTTTGATAGAGAATTATATTTTGCATTGTTCTATTTAATCGTTCTCCTGATGTTTTGATAGAATCGTAAAACTTTAAAACTTCCTTTTTGCCAAGGTTTTCTTCATAATCTATTAAAAGTTCAATTGATCCTAAAATTCCACTTAGCGGCGTATTTATTTCATGTAAAAAAGATTTTTTTTCGCCTATGTATAAATTATTATAAGCACTTTTAATTTTTTCGAAGCGCTTTATTTTTGTTTCGATTACCAGTGTTAATTCTTTTATTTTAAAAGGCTTAGACATGAAGGCATCAACACCTTCTAAAAGAGATTTTCTCTTTAAATTATTTTCTTTTTTGGCTGTCAAAAAAATAAAGGGTATTGGACTCAAAGACAGCGTTTCTTTAATTATTTCATATAGGGTATTGCCATCCATGATAGGCATCATTATGTCACATATAATTAAGTCAGGTATCCAATGTTCTAATAAATTTAATGCTTCTTGACCATTATTTGCGGTCCTAACTTCATAATTTTGGTACGTAAGAAGTTCTGTAATAGTTTCTCTTAAATTTAATTCATCGTCTACTAAGAGAATTTTATTTTTGTTCATAAGCAAAGATTAATTTATTTTTGTTTTAGAGTTTTCGTAAATTTATAATTATATTCTTGTGTTAGAAATCTAAAAAATATTTATTGATAGGAAATCCTCTATCTTAATTTTTGTGAGCTCACTGTGCAGCTCTTAAAAAAGAGTATTGCATTCTATTTATTCTGACTCAAAACCGATTTATTTTGAAATAGGCTTAATCTTTCATCTATTCTAACAAATAAGAGACTTTTATGTTTTCAGCACGTAACCTATTTTATTTAATAACTTTTTTATTTTGTAAGTTATAAATGAGCTTTTTATTTATTTTAAACAGAAATGAAAATAATCTACAAAAGTATTTTTAATAAGAATTAAAACATCTTTACTTACTGATAATTTAAAATAAAATGAGGTTTGATTAAAACAGAAAGTATTAATTTAGTAAAATGGAAAAGTACAAATTAAAAATAGTTTTAATAGAAGATGATTTAGCTTTAGGAAGCTCAATTTTGGAATTATTAACTATAAGTGATTTCCAAGTAGAATGGTTGAAAAATGGGATTGAGGCTTTAGAATATTTTCAAAAAAACATACCGGATCTTATCATAAGTGATTTAATGATGCCAATGATGGGGGGGGAGGAATTATTTTTAAAGATTAGAAAAAACATTAAATTTAAAGCCATACCGTTTATAGTAATTACTGCAAATGTAGATGATGAAATTAAATTTAAGCAATTAGAAAATGGAGTAAATGATTTTATAATGAAGCCTTTTAAAGTAAAGGAATTGATTTATAAAATTAAAAATGTAATTGACCTTAAAAAAAATATAGAAAGAAAATATACCCCTGATCCGTTTTCAAAAGTTACAATTAAATTATCAGAGAAAGATTTTATAACTTCACTAAATGAAATTCTTGTAAGGAATTTAAGAGTTAAGATCGACATGGACGAATTGTCCAGTCAACTTTGTATAAGTAAATCTACATTAGATAAAAGAGTAAGGAAACTTACTAATAAAAATGGTAGTAAATACATTAGGGAGTTTAAATTGGATTATGCAGTTAAATTAATTCATTTAGGCGAAAAAAACATTCAATACTTAGTAGATGAAACCGGATTTAGTTCATTTTCTTATTTCTCTACTAGCTTTAAATCATATCTTAATCTTACTCCGAGGGATTATATTAAACTAAGCCAAGCTGAAAAATAATTTTGTTTTAAATAGTGGAGGTTTTATAGGTCATTCTTAAGTTACTTGCTAATTTGTATTGTTGTAATTGAGTCATTTCTAAAACACAAATTATTAGTATTTTTTTTTAACTTACAGCCTAAAATGAGTCTAATCTGATTCTAGGTTTATAATTTTATAAAACAATTTAGGTAATTCTTACCATACAGCTTACTTAAATATTTTGTTAGAATGATAAATTATGATTTGGTAAGGGTAAGCTGTTTTGGATAAGATTTTTTTAATTAATTGGAAAATATGAATAATAACTTCACAAATAAACCTGTAAGAGAAGAAATTTTGGAGGAAAACGTCCTTTATCAAGTTTTAGAATCAAAAGTTATTTTTAAAAATGATAAAGAAAAAGTTAGCTTTAATATAGACCAAATTTCAGGAGTTAGATTAGTCAAAAATAAAGATTTTTCTGGGAATATTATGTTGCTACTTTTTTTGATTTTACTTGACATACTAGTTTTATTTCCTATAAATTCTGTTTTTGATTTCATTAAATTATTTTTCATCACAGTATTCTTAATTTTAGTTTGTAGGATTAAAAAACATTCACATAAAATTCTTATCAATATAGGCTCGTATGGTTTTAACGAAATATTAATTTCTAAAAAAAATCTTTCTTTTGCTAATGTTTTTATTTCTAAGTTTATGATTGATAATAATAAAAATATTAAATTAGAAATCTAATTAGTCTAAAAAATGAATTTTAAATTATCTTAAAATTATTTCAATATAATAGATTACGATTAATTTATTTTAATTTGAATAAGAATAGGTTTGGTATTTTTAATGACCTTCAGTAGCTGATTCTTAATTATTTATTAAAGTGTTTTAATAATTTGTAAAGGAAACTCCATAGTTATTTTAGTTCCTTTTCCTAACTTGCTCTCTAATCGTATAGAGCCAGAATTTTTTTCTATAAAAGTTTTTGCTATATAAAGGCCTAGTCCCGTACCTTGTATTCCATCAGTGTTACTCGCTCTAAAAAAAGTATTAAATAGTTTTAGTTGATCTTCTTTAGGAATACCTATGCCAAAATCAATAATTTCTAGATAAATTACATTTTCTTTAGTGAAAAGATTAAGTGTTACATCTTCACGTTCTTCAGAGTATTTAAAAGCATTATTTAATATATTGAAAATAGAATATTCCATTAATTTTTTATCAGCATTAACAGTGAAAACATTGCCTATAAAATTTGTTATTACCTTAGGATGATTTACTTTGTCGATATAGTAGATGTCTATTACTTCAAGGCAAATTTGTTTTAAATCGAATAGTACAGGATTAAAATCCGTTTTTCCGGAATCTTCTTTTGAAATTGTCAATACCGCATTCATTAATTCAACTATTCTATCAATTTCTTCAGTAATTATAGTAACTCGTTTTTGTAAACGATCCCCATTTACTAAATTCTGATTTTCTAAATACATAGAAATTAACTCAGCACTAGTCCTTATAGTAGTCATAGGAGTTCTGAATTCATGCGAGATAGTTGAAACTAAATTGGTGCGTAATTCATTTAGTTCACGTTCTCGTGTCAATGTATTTATGATTATTCCTTCGGCTTCTTTTTGTTGAGTTATATCACGACTACTGGATTGAAATCCAATTGTAATATCATTATCTGTTATAATGCTAGCCTTAATTTCTAACCAAAGATAATCCCCTTTTTTAGTTAAAAATCTACATCGTACGGGCTCATCTATTTTTTTTTCAAGGAAGTTGTAAAATTTCTCTAGCAGTTCTTTTAAATTTTCTGGATGTACATAATCTAAAGGTGATTTGCCTATTAACTCTTCAGGCGTATAGCCTAAGAGTTTTTTTATGGAGGGAGAAATGTATTGAAAAGTAGTGTTCGGATTATGTACACAAACTAAATCGACTGTATTATCTGCTAATAAGCGATACATGTTTTTGGCTTCGTTAAGCTGAATAGTTTTATTTTTATTTTTTTCCTCTATTAATAATTTATTTTCCTCTTCGATTTTTTTTCTTTCTGTAATATTAATAATTTGTGGAATATAATGCTGAATTTCGCCAATATTATTTCTTACCAAAGAAACGGATAAATGCACCCAAACTAATGATTTGTTTTTATGGATATACCTTTTTTCCTTACTGAAATTCGATATTTCTCCTAAAACTAATTTTTCTTTATTCGCTAAATCTTCAGCTAAATCTTCAAAATAGGTAATTTCTTCAAATGTAAATGTTTTAAATTCTTCTCTAGAATACCCTAACATTTCACACAAGCGATCATTCACTTCTATCCAATAACCATCAATATCAACGATAGCCATGCCCACAGCTGAATGTTGAAAGGCTCCTTTAAATTGCTCTTCACTTTGTTGCAATTCATCTTTTAATTTTTTTTCTTTGGTAATGTCTTGCATGGCACCAATTACACGATTGGCTTTTCCTTTTTCATCTCTGATAATTACAGCTTTATCATTTATATAAGCATATGTGCCGTCAGATTTTAAATAGCGATATTCTGTTGACCATCTATTGTTATCGCTATTTAAGGCATTTGTAAGCGATTCAATATAATATTCTTTATCTGATGCGTGAACAAAGTTTTGGTATTCTTTTACTTTTATAATATTGTTCTCAAATTGATGTCCAAAAAAACCAGAGTAACTTTCTCCTACAAAAATTTCATCTGTCGCTATATTCCAATCCCAGAGCGCATCAGATGTGGCTTCACTAGAATATGTAAAGCGTTCTTTACTTATTTTTAAAGCATCTTCTGCATTTTTTTGTCCGGTAATGTCATTAAAAGAACATATTATATACAGTAATTCATCATTGTTGTCAAAAACAGGTATTGCATCAACCAATAACCAAACTAAATCGTTATACAACGGGCGATGTACTCCCATTACAATATCATTTATTGGTTTTAATTCTTTTACTGCGCGAGGTACTGGATGTTCCTCTGCTGTAAAATCAGATCCATCAAGATGAATAACTTTCCATTGATCATCAAATGATGTTCTTCCAAGCAATTGATCTTCAGTGAGACCAAGCATTTTACATGCAGCTTTGTTATTTTCTAATATTTCAGATTGCTTTCCTTGAACCAGAATACCTACAGCCACGTTATGAATAATACTTTTGGTGAGTTGTCGACTTTTAAGAATGTCTTCTTGAATCCTTTTACTTTCTGTAATGTCAATACCAAAACCTACCATCATTTCAAGAGTTCCATCTTCACGAAATACCGGTGTTAATTTTCGGGTGTGATTTGTTATTTGACCATCGAGACTTACAATTGTATCTTCCCATTCTATAAGGTTTTTAGATTTTAATGCCTCTAGAAATTTAAGCCGTCTGTTTTGTGCAAATGCTAAACTTCGTCCGGTATGTTCTGCATATTCAAAATCATTTTTCCCTATAATATACTTTCTTAGTTCATCATTTTTAATGGCGGCTGGATTTAGATACGAGTATCTATAATCACTGTCAAAAACAGCAACGTCAGTAGGAAGTCTGTCTAATATTTTTTCATAAAACTCTTTTTGAATTACAATTTTTTGTTGTGCTTCAACATATTCAGTGATATCCCTACAATTCCCAACATAAATTTTTTCACGATCTTTTATTAATAGTTTCAAACTCGTTGCATGCCAAACATAATGCCCGTCTTTATGTAAAACTCGGTAGGTCATTTCGTTGGTAACTCCTGTTAAATCGATTGCATTAAAAAGCGCAACAATCCTTTCTACGTCATCTGGGTGTAAGAATAAGAGGTTTTTTTTTCCTATGACCTCTTGGGGATCATGGCCTAAAAGAGTTGTCCAGTTTTTAGAAACATAAGTGATTATTCCATCGGAATTAATTGCATAAATAATTTCTTTTGAATTTTCAATAAAGGAATTAAATTGAGTTTCTTTGGCATTAATTTCTTTTTCTAAAATATAATTTTGTTGCCATAATTTGATCGTAGCTTGAATTTGTGAAACGGAATAATCTAATGTTTTTAATTCTGTTTCGGATAGTTCTTTGGCATTAGAATCCATGATGCAAAGCGTTCCTATGCAATCCTTATTGTTGCTAGATATAGGTAATCCAGCTAAAAATGAGAGATTATTTAATATAGTGTTGTTATCTGGACTTACATTTATATCGGGAAAGATACAAATCCTGTTTTTTCTAACTATTTCGTCATTGTAAAGCTGTAAACCTTTAGGAATAGTAGATGTATAATCTAAGCCTATTTTAGCAATAAAAGAGGGTGTGTCAGTTTTAGTCAGTGTAATAGCAACAAAAGGAACTTTACACAGTTCTGCTATAAACGATAGGATAGTATTTAATTCTTGTTGAAGATTTTTATTGTTAAACAAAATGGATTAGTTTTTTTATTTAGAATTAATGATGCCAATTTACCTGTAATAATGGTTTGTAAACAATAAATTAAATGCTTTATTAGCAATCGAATGTGCAAAATAACGCTTATTTTATTGTAAATAAAAATGTATCAATTGTTAATAATGGATTTAAAAAAAAGAAACATAATTTTCAGTAACTTTTATCGGGCATTAGTACCATAATTTTAAGAATTACAACTGTAAAACATTGTTCTTTTTATTGTATTTTAATTGTTTTAATGAATAATTAGTCTAACTAAACGTTGTAACTTTGGATTTTTAAAATAAATAAATTGATTTCAAAAGCTACAATAGATACTGTTTTCGAAACTGCTCGAGTAGAGGAGGTAATTGGTGATTTTGTACAATTAAAACGTGCCGGAAGCAACTGGAAAGGCTTAAGTCCATTTTCTGAAGAGCGCTCTCCGTCCTTTATGGTTTCACCTGCCAAAGGAATTTGGAAAGATTTTAGTTCTGGAAAAGGAGGGAACTCTGTGGCTTTTTTAATGGAGCACGAAAAGTTCACCTATCCGGAGGCGATTCGCTATTTGGCCAAAAAATACAATATCGAAATTGAAGAAACAGAGCAAACCGATGAAGAAAAAGCCAATACTGATGTTCGGGAAAGCATGTATTTGGTCTCGGAATTTGCAAAAATCTATTTTCATGATACACTTTTAAACTCCGAAGAGGGTAAAGCTATTGGGTATTCTTATTTTAAAGAACGCGGTTTTACGAATGAAACCATAAAGAAATTTGGATTGGGGTATTCTCCTGAAACTTGGGATGCTTTTACAAAAGAAGCTTTGGGTAAAGGATACAAATTAGAGTTTCTCGAAAGTACAGGTTTGACAATTGCACGAGAAGACAGGCCTTTCGACCGTTTCAAAAGCCGTGTAATGTTTCCAATACAAAGTATGTCTGGAAGAGTACTTGGTTTTGGAGGTCGGATTTTGACCAACGATAAAAAAGCCGCAAAATACCTAAACTCCCCGGAGAGCGAAATTTACCATAAAAGTAAAGTGCTGTATGGTATTTTTCAAGCCAAACAATCAATCGCTAAGTTGAATAATTGTTATCTGGTTGAAGGATATACAGATGTGATCCAGTTCAATCAATCTGGAATTGAAAATGTAGTTGCCTCTTCCGGTACTGCATTAACACCAGATCAAATCCGATTGGTCAATAGATTGACAAAGAATATTACCGTTCTTTTTGACGGGGATGCTGCCGGTTTGCGCGCTTCTATCCGAGGAATCGATTTAATTCTTGAAGAAGGGATGAATGTAAAAGTATGCACATTTCCTGACGGAGAAGATCCGGATAGTTTTGCTAAGAAAAATTCTTATGAAGATTTAGTATTGTACTTGGAGAACAATGCAAAAGATTTTATTCAGTTTAAAGCCTCGCTTTTGATGAATGAAGCCAAGAATGATCCAGTAAAAAAAGCGGATTTGATTCGGGATATGGTCGTGAGTATTTCTAAAATACCGGATAGAATTCAAAGAGAAATTTACATTCAGGAATGTTCTCGGATTATGGATATTTCGGAACAAGTTTTATTAAGTACTTTAGCGCAATTAGTTCAAAAAGATGTTGCTGAAGTTGGGAAAAAACAAAAACAAGAACAAAAAGCTTTTGAAATTGTAAAAAATGAAGACCCAATTGAAGCTGAAAAAGTAGATATTTTATATCGATTAGAAAGAAAAATAATTGAGATTCTTTTACTTTATGGAAATAAAAATGAAGAGTTTGAAGATACTTTTTTAAAAACAAATAGCGAAGGGGAGATCGAAACCCTCACAGAAAAAAAAGAATATAAAGTATACCAACGAATCTATCTGAGTTTACAAGAAGACGAGGTTGAATTGGCAAATCCATTATTTCGAGACATATTTAATGATTTAATTAATTATTATCATCAAAATGAGCGTTTCACTTTAGAACAGTATTTGATGCACCTGAACGCTGACTTTGCGCAAGAGGTAACCGATATTTTGATGGAAGATGAGCGGGTTGTTTTACACGATTGGGTGGGACAGAATATTTTTCCGAAATCAAAAAATGATACGATAGGGCAAGATGTTTCAGAAACTATTTTAACCTTGAGATGGTATTTAGTGGGTAAAATAATCGAAGAATTAAAAAGCTCTCTGTCATCTGAACCAAATTCAGATAACACAGAGCCTTTGTCAATGGTAATGGACTATAATACACTAATCCATTCTTTTTCTAAAAAATTAGGAAGGGTAATGTCTAGATATTACTAAACAATTTCTAATTTTTTAGCTTTGTCTACTAAATCCACAAGATTAGTAACATTTAATTTTGTAAGCAAACGCAATTTGTAGGTACTAATCGTTTTTTCGTTAAGGTTTAAAATATCAGCTATTTCATGATTCTTTTTTCCTCCGCTTAAATAACGTAATACTTCTACCTCGCGATTAGATAGTTTACGATACAAGCGCTCACTCTTACTTTGTTTCGCAATCAAGGCTAAGTTTTTCTTTACGGTTTCATTCATGATTATCTTGCCTTGGAAGACTTTGATAATTGAAATACCTAAAGTTTCTAACTTTTCTGATTTATGCACAAAGCCAGATACTCCGGCTTTTATGGCATTTGGCGCATAAATCTGTTCTGAAAGCCCACTGAAGATAATGATTTTTGTTTTTGGAAAATTTTTCAAGACCGCTTTGACCTCAAAAATACTGGAAAGACCTTCCAGCTCCAAATCTAATACTAATACATCAATGTCTTTTGTTTGAAGTATATCCCGTACCATCAAGAAATTGCCCACATTGGCAACTATTGAGATGTCTGCATTATCTTTAAAATAAGATTTTACTCCAAAATGCACAACAGGATAATTATCGGCTATACATACTTTAATCATAATTTTAAATTTTTAGAATTGTTTGTAATTGGAAATGTAAAATTAATAAATAAATTCTGTAATTAATTGTAAATCAATATAAAATGTTGTTACTTTATTCTTTTGTAATTAAACAAACGGGAATTGCTCTCATCTTATGTTGATTGACGGTGTTTAATCGTTTGTAAGTTTCAAAAACAATTTTTTCTCTACCTGAAAAATTATCAGCAGAGTTTCCAGATTCATCCTTTAACATCGCCCATTCTAATTCATCATAACTAGCTCCTAATTGTTGCTCATCAGTTCTGTCATCACCAAATAATCCATCTGTGGGACTTGCTTCTAAAATAGATTTAGGGATTTTTAAATAATTTCCTAAAAGATAGACTTCAGATTTCATTAAATCTGCAATTGGACTTAAATCTACTCCACCGTCACCATATTTTGTGTAAAATCCTACACCAAAATCCTCCACTTTATTGCCTGTCCCAGCCACCAATAGACCGTGAATGCCCGCTAAGTAATACAATGATGTCATCCTCAATCGAGCACGTGTATTGGCAAGGGATAGATGTAATTTTGCTGTATCAGAATCATCAGGTACGGCTTTTTTGAAAGTTTCAAACACAGTAGTCAAATCAGTTACGATACTCGTTACATTAGGATATCTTTTTTTTAACTGTTCAATATGTTCTCGTCCACGGGTTACATGACTTTTGGCTTGATGTATGGGCATTTCTACACACAATACTTTAAATCCTGTTTGGGCGCAAAGTGTGGAGGTGACTGCTGAATCGACTCCACCGGAAATGCCTATTACAAATCCATTTACTTTTGCATTTTCAGCATATGTTTTTAACCAGTTTACAATTTGAGTATTTACTTTTTCAACTTGGATTGTACTTTTTTTAGTCATAATAGTTTAGGTATTAAAACCAGGAATGTATATTTGCAAAATCAATTCGTTATGCATTGGTTTCCTAGGATTCTTTGGTAACAAATTTAATTAATATATATGAAAAAATATCTGTTTCCTGTAGTCTTTTGTCTCTTTATTTTGTCTTGTGATAAGAAAAATAAAGTTGAAAGCACCGTAGCAGCCATTCCTTTGGATATAAAAGTAGAGCGTTTTGATAAAATATTTTTTGAAACTGCACCGCAGGATTTAGAGAATGTAAAAAAACAATTTCCATTTTTTTTTCCTGTTGGAAATGATGACAGTGTCTGGTTGAATAAAATGCAAGATCCCATTTGGAGGGAATTATATTCAGAAGTTCAAAAAAAATATACTGATTTTGAACCTGTAAAAATTGAGTTAGAACTTCTTTTTAAACATATCAAATATTACTTTCCACAAACAAAAACGCCAAAAATAATTACTATAATATCTGAAATGGATTATAATAATAAAGCTATTTATGCGGACAGCCTCGTGATCGTTTCACTTGAATTGTATTTAGGAAAGAATCATAAGTTTTATCAGTTTCCCAACTATTTAAAACAAAATTTTGAACAAAGGCAAATTGCTCCAGATGTGGTTTCCAGTTTTTCCATACGTAAAATCCCCGCTGTAACGGACAAAGATTTATTGAGTCAAATGATTTATCATGGAAAGCAATTGTATTTAAAAGACTTACTTTTGCCGGACTATACGGATGCTGAAAAAATGGGCTATACTCCGGAACAAATAATATGGTGTCAAGAAAATGAGAGCTATATGTGGCGTTATTTTATTGAAAAAGAAATGCTGTACAGCAATGATCAAAAATTAATCCCACGATTTATTAATTCAGCCCCATTTTCTAAATTTTATTTGGAAATCGATAATGAATCCCCAGGACAAGTAGGAGCCTGGATAGGTTGGCAAATCGTACGATCGTATGCTAAGAATAATGAAGTGCCTGTTGCTGATTTACTTCAAAAAAGTGCCAAAGAAATATTTGTTAAATCAAAATACAAACCCAAAAAATAATGTCAGATAAAAACACATCAGAAATTAAATTTCTAATTGAATTAGACGAAAATCGTGTTCCGGAAAAATTAATGTGGTCCGCTCAAGACGGCGGAGTTAAACTAGAAGAGGCTAAAGCCATCATGTTGTCGATTTGGGATAGTAAGGCTAAAGAAAGTATGCGAATTGATTTATGGACCAAAGATATGCCAGTTGATGAAATGAAAATTTTCTTTCATCAGACTTTAGTAGCGATGTCCGAAACATTCAAACGTGCTACAGATGATGAAAAAATGGCGGACACTATGAAGGATTTCTGTGATTATTTTGCCGAAAAATTGGAGTTGACAAAATAACTGGTACCAAAAAATCCCAAAAATTAAATTATTAATTTTTGGGATTTTTTATTTAACTCTAAGATAAGTCGGTTTTTTAAAAACTAGCTGTTGTTTTTGAAGACTTCTTGATTTACTTCGTCTATATAACTCAATAATTCCTCTTTACCAGTAGATTCAGTAGCTGAGGTCACAAAATAGTGAGGCATTTCGGCCCAGTTATTTGCAAACATTTTCTTTTTGTATGCAGCAACATGTGAATCTATTTTTACTTTACTAATTTTATCAGCTTTGGTGAAAACAATACAAAAAGGAATTTCGCTTTCTCCCATATAGGACATGAATTCAATATCGATGGTTTGCGCTTCATGTCGAATGTCAATCAAAACAAAAGCACACACTAATTGTTCTCTGGTTTCAAAATAATCAGTGATGAATTCCTGAAAAATAGATTTTGTTTTTTTAGAAACTTTAGCGTAGCCATATCCAGGTAAATCGACTAGAAACCAATTGTTATTAATCAAAAAATGATTAATAAGTTGAGTTTTTCCAGGTCTTCCAGATGTTTTTGCTAGTTTCTTCTGGTTCGTTATCATGTTTATCAATGAGGATTTTCCAACATTTGATCTACCTATAAAAGCATATTCAGGCAAAAAGTCTTTAGGACATTTAGTTACATCAGAATTGCTGATAACAAATTCGGCGGTATTAATTTTCATTTTTTAGGGGTATAAAATTCTCCTTTTTTAGTTTAGTGTACGGCTAAATGGGTATGGGTTAACCAGTCTTCTAGTAATCGATTAAACTCATCAGGATGTTCCATCATGGCCGCATGCCCGCATTTGTCAATCCAGTATAAGGTAGAATTGGGTAGTAATTTATTAAACTCTTCTGCGACATCCGGTGGAGTAACTTTGTCATTTTTTCCCCAAATAATGCAGGTTTGAACATGCATTTTTGGCAAATCTTTTGCCATATTATGACGAATAGCGCTTTTGGCAATTGTCAGTGTTTTTATCAATTTTATCCTGTCATTTACAGATTCGTATACCTCATCAATAAGTTCCTTGGTAGCTACTTTTGGATCAAAAAATACATCTTCCGCTTTTTTCTTGATATATTCATAATCGCCTCTTTTGGGATAACTGTCACCCATGGCACTTTCGTAAAGTCCTGAACTACCGGTAATAACTAAACCCGAAACTTTTTCTGGATACATTTTAGTATGGTACAAGGCAATGTGACCTCCCAATGAATTTCCTAAAAGTATTACACGTTCTAAGCCTTTGAATGTGATAAAATCCTTAACATATTTTGCGAAACTTTTTACATTCGTTTTCAAAATATTTTGAGTGTATATTGGTAAGTCTGGGATGATTATTTTATATCCTTTCGTAGAAAAGTAACTAGCAACAGCGTCAAAGTTGCTTAGTCCTCCCATCAGTCCATGCAAGATGACTATTGGGGTTCCCTCTCCAGCTTCATAATAACTGTATCTACCTTCTTTTTTATAGTATTTTTCCATTTTTTTGAATCCAGATTTTCAATTTTGACAAATATAGGATTTAATATATAAAAATGAATTTTTACAACAATTTTTAATTGTAAAATTCTCTTAGTTTGTTTATGAATAGAATGGTTTTTTTGAATTAAAATAGATTATTTTAATTCGTTTTAATCTTTATTCATACTCTTTAAAAGACAAAAAAACTTCTGTTTTATTGTCTTTTTTTTATAACATTATGTTTCTTACAAATTAAACAAACTAGAGCTAATGTTCTGACTGTACATAAATTAAGGGTTTTTATCTAAAAGTGGTTAAACTTATTAACAAAGTGGTATATAGTGGTAAATTGTGGTAATATTTTTTATATTTTTGCTTTATATCATTTAATACTTTTTGCTTGGATACAATTGTTGGGACATATGAATGTAAAGTCGATGCTAAAGGAAGGCTGCTTATACCAGCGCCCTTAAAAAAGCAGTTGGCAGCTTCACTTCAAAACGGGTTCGTTTTGAAGCGTTCCGTTTTTCAGCCTTGTCTGGAATTATATCCGATGCAGGAATGGGATTTGATGATGCAAAAAATTAATAAACTAAATCGGTTTGTTAAGAAAAACAATGACTTCATTCGCAGGTTTACCGCTGGAGTCAAAGTAGTTGAAATTGATGCGTTAGGGCGATTATTAGTGCCGAAGGATCTAGTTGCATTTGCTAGTATACTAAAAGAGGTAGTGTTTTCATCAGCCGTAAACATCGTAGAGATTTGGGACAAAGACTTGTACGAAAAATCAATAAGTGGTGAAGATGTTGATTTTGCTGACTTAGCTGAAGAAGTAATGGGAAATATAAATGACGACGACAATGGAATATCATAATCCGGTTTTGCTTCAAGCATCAATAGATGGTTTAAATATTAAGCCTGATGGCATTTATGTAGATGTAACTTTTGGTGGCGGCGGTCATTCAAAAGAAATTTTGAAAAGACTTGGACCAAATGGGAAATTATTTGCTTTTGATCAAGACGAAGATGCTTTGGCAAATGCTTTACCAGACGAAAGATTTACACTTATTAATGAGAATTTTAGATTCATAAAACGTTTTTTACGCTTTTATGGGGTAAAAAGTGTGGATGGAATTTTAGCTGATTTGGGAGTATCCTCACATCAATTTGATGTTGCTGAAAGAGGCTTTTCTACTCGTTTTGATGCAGGATTGGACATGCGAATGAGTCAGAAAAATGATTTAAACGCCTTTCGAGTGGTAAATGAGTATGATGAGGAAAACTTAAAAAGAGTCTTTTTGGATTACGGCGAATTGAAAAACGCACCTGCTTTGGCGCGAACAATTGTAGAAGCCAGAAACGAACAGCCCATCAAGACAACAGATGAATTGAAAGCCGTTTTAGCGAAATATTTGCCGGAAAGAGTTAGGAATAAAATATTGGCACAAATCTATCAAGCTATCCGAATTGAAGTAAATCAAGAAATGGATGTTTTGAAAGAGTTTTTGGAGCAATCATTAGAGGTGTTAAATCCTAATGGGAGATTAAGTGTAATTTCATATCATTCTTTAGAAGACAGATTAGTAAAAAGGTTTGTAAAAAATGGCCTGTTTGAAGGAGAGCCGGAACGAGATTTTTTTGGTAATTTTTCAGTCCCATTTAAAACTATTGGAAAATTAATTGTACCTGATAACGCGGAAATAAAAGATAATAATAGAGCAAGAAGTGCTAAGTTAAGAATAGCTGAAAAGAGATAATTAGTGATGAAAAACGGAGTTTACAGCCTATTAAAAGCAAAATTTCTTATAGATGATGACGCTGTTAAGAACTGGCGTTTTATTGTTTTTATAATTCTTTTGGCGATTGTTATGATCGCAAATACACAACGATTTGAGCAAAAAGTTTTCATGATTGTTGAGTTAACAAATAAGGTCAAAGAATTGCGTTCAGAGTTTGTGGACAGGCGTTCTGAACTAATGAAATTGAGAATGGAGTCTACAGTCTCTGAAAAAATGATAGAGAAAGAAATTTTTCCGTCAACAGTTCCGCCAACAAAAATTAAAGTTAAAAAAGAAAAAGAGAAAAATATCTTAGACAAAATATGGCAATAGAAGATAAATACATATCCTACAGAATTTATCTGGTAGCTTTTGTCATTTTTTTGATGGCCATTGCTATTGCTGTAAAGTTGACAAATATCCAATGGGTTGAAGGGGATTACTACAGGAAGTTAGCTAAAGAAAGAACGGTTAGAAACTTTGTAATTCCTGCTAATAAAGGAAATATTTATTCTGCGGATGGAAGTCTTTTGGCTACTTCTATTCCGAATTATGAAATACGTTTTGATGCTGTTACTCCAAGACCTGAAGCATTCGAAAAAAATGTAAAGTTATTATCCGATTCATTGGCTTTGGTTCTGGGTAAATCATCCAGTTTTTTTGAAAACGAACTTCGAAAAGCCAGAGCAAATAAAAATAGATACTACCTGATAGCCCGTAATTTGAGCTATACTCAATATTTTAAGATCAAAGGTTTTCCATTGTTTAATTTGGGAGCTTATAAAGGAGGAATTATAATAGAGCAAGAAACTGTAAGGGAACATCCCATAGGTAAAATTGCTGAGCGTACCGTGGGTTATGAGCGAACGTCTAACGGTGAGTCACTAGACGGTAAAGGTATCGAATGGGCCTTTAGAAAATACCTGAATGGGAAAGATGGCAAGATTTTAAAGCAAAAAATTGCAAAAGGGCAATGGAAACCCATTCGTGACATTAATGAAGTAGATCCACAAGACGGCTATGATGTCATCTCAACAATAGATGTTTATGTTCAGGATATTGCACATCACGCGTTGCTAAAACAGTTGGAATTGTATCAAGCGGATCACGGTTGTGTGGTAGTTATGGAGACTAAAACAGGGCACGTAAAAGCGATTTCAAATTTAGGAAGAGCAAAAGACGGAACTTACTATGAAACAACAAATTATGCAGTAGCGGAATCTCATGAACCAGGATCTACCTATAAATTAGCAGATTTAATGGCTCTTCTTGAAGATAAAAAAGCAGATACCAGTACTGTTTATGATAGTAAAGGGGGAATAATTGTTTATTCTGGAAAAAAAGTACGGGACTCTCATGAAGGAGGTTATGGTAAAATCTCATTAGCAAGAGGTTTTGAGGTTTCGTCGAATACAATTATGGTTCAAGCAGTTTATGATAACTATAAAAATAACCCTTCACAGTTTGTAAATCATCTTAATAATTTTGGACTAAACAAGCCATTGGGACTTTCGATTAAAGGGGAAGGAAAGCCCTATATACCGCAACCAAGTGATAAGAATTGGTCAAATATTTCGCTTCCGTGGATGGCTTTTGGATATGGTGTTTCTATTACACCTATGCAAACATTGGCATTTTACAATGCAGTAGCCAATGACGGAGAGATGGTTAAACCTCAGTTCGTCTCTGAAATTAAAGAATGGAACAGAACTATTAAGAGATATGAGAAAGAAGTTTTAAATCCTCGAATTTGCTCGCCAGAAACCATTTTAAAACTAAAGGCAGTTTTAGCCAATGTTGTAAAAAAGGGAACGGCTTCGAAATTATATTCTAAGGATTTTTCGATGGCAGGAAAAACTGGGACAGCGGCTGTGAATTACGGAAAGGCTGGTGGAGTTGGAAAATATTATGCTTCGTCTTTTGTGGGATACTTCCCCGCAGATAAACCGATGTATTCTTGTATAGTAGTAGTGCACAAGCCCAGTACTGCACTTAATAATTATTATGGTGCAGACGTAGCAGGCCCAGTTTTTAAGAGGATTGCACAAAAGATTTTTACTGATGCTCCGTCGACCAATGAGATAAAAAACTTAGACAGAAAAATTCCAAAACAAGAGAGCAATTACGATTCGTATTTTGTTATCACTCAAAATAAGCAACAACTTATTCCCAATTTGAAAGGTATGTCAGGAATGGATGCCGTCGCATTATTGGGTAATTTAGGAATGAAAGTAAAAATTATCGGTGTTGGGAAAGTGAAAAAGCAATCGCTTCAAGCCGGACAGAGTTTAGTGAGAAACACAACGATACTATTGGAATTATCATGAGTATACTAAAAGACATATTGTATAAAGTAGCTATCGAAAGCGTAAAAGGATCGACGGATATTGCAATCAACACCATTGATTTCGATTCCAGAAAAATCGGAATAAATGATGTTTTTGTCGCTATTCGTGGCTCTATTTCGGACGGTCATGATTTTATAAATAAAGCAATTCAGCAAGGTGCAGTAGCAGTTGTATGTGATGCCCTTCCTACAGTTATTGAAAAAGGAATCACTTACGTTCTGGTAAAAGATACGAATTCAGCGGTAGCATTTATGGCTGCAAACTATTTTGGAAATCCATCTCAAAACTTGAAATTGGTTGGTATTACCGGAACCAATGGTAAAACGACCATTGCTTCTTTGTTGTATCAATTGTTTAAAAAGGCAGGTTTTAAAGTTGGATTACTTTCCACTGTAAAAATAATGGTTGATGAAAAAGAATATAAAGCGACACATACCACACCTGACTCGATTACGATAAATCATTTTTTGAGTGAAATGGTAGACAATGGTGTTGAATATTGTTTTATGGAAGTGAGTTCTCATGGAATTCATCAAAAAAGAACCGAAGCATTGCATTTTGTAGGGGGTGTTTTTACCAATTTGTCTCACGATCATTTGGATTATCATCCTACGTTTGCAGAATACAGAGATGTTAAAAAATCATTTTTTGATAATTTATCAAAAAATGCCTTTGCATTATCCAATATTGATGATAAAAATGGGCAAGTAATGTTGCAGAATACTGCAGCAAAAAAATTGACCTATGCTTTAAAATCATACGCCGATTATAAAGCACAAATCTTAGAAAATCAATTGTCCGGATTGTTGCTAAAAATAAATGGTAATGATGTTTGGGTAAAACTTATAGGAACTTTTAATGCCTATAATTTATTAGCCATTTACGGTACTGCGGTTGAATTAGGAATGGAAAGCCTTGAAGTATTAAGATTAGTATCTGATTTAGAAAGTGTTTCGGGACGTTTTCAATTTATTGTTTCGGCTTCAAATATCACTGCTATCGTAGATTATGCCCATACGCCGGATGCTTTAGAAAATGTACTAAAGACCATCAATGATATTCGTACCAAAAATGAACAACTAATCACTGTTGTAGGCTGCGGAGGTAATAGAGATAAAGCAAAACGTCCAATCATGGCTGGTATTGCCAGTGATTTGAGTGATAAAGCTATTCTTACTTCAGATAATCCTAGAAACGAAGATCCTGAGGTAATTATCAGTGAAATGGAACAAGGAGTTGCACCTCAAAATTATAAAAAAGTCTTGGCTATTACGGATAGAAAGCAAGCCATAAAAACGGCTTGTCAATTGGCTCAGCCGTATGATATCATTTTAATAGCAGGAAAAGGACATGAAACCTATCAGGAAATAAGTGGAATTCGTCATGATTTTGATGATATGAAGGTTGTGAAAGAGCTGTTAGATCAAATAGGAAAGTAAGTGTTTAAAAAAGATGATTTGATTCTTTGTTTAGTCAAATAGTTTCAAAATCAATAGTTTCAAAATTAACAATTCAACGATTAACCAAATAAACAAACTGTATGCTGTATTATTTATTTGAATATTTAGACAAAATAGTAGATGTCCCGGGAACAGGTGTATTTCAGTACATTACTTTTAGATCAGCACTTGCATTCTTACTATCATTGCTTTTGTCTACCATTTATGGAAAAAGAATAATCAGTTTTTTACAAAGACAGCAAGTTGGTGAAACAGTTCGAGAGCTTGGATTAGCTGGGCAAAATGAAAAGGCAGGTACCCCAACGATGGGAGGATTAATCATTATTTTCGCAACCCTTGTGCCCGTTTTTCTCTTTGCAAAACTGCATAATATTTATATAGTTTTGTTGATTGTTACCACACTTTGGATGGGAACTATAGGCTTTATCGATGATTATATTAAAATCTTTAAAAAAGATAAACAAGGTTTAAAAGGTATTTTTAAAGTGGTGGGTCAAGTAGGTTTAGGATTAATAGTTGGTACTGTTTTGTACTTTCATGCAGGTGTTACTATTCGTACAGATGCCTCAACTTCGGATGTTTTTAAAACGCCAACGAGCACAGTCGTAGTGCCTGCGCCAATTGAAGAAAAATCGACTGCTACAACAATTCCTTTCTTTAAAAATAATGAATTTGATTACGCCGAATTATTGGCTTGGACTGGGGAGGGATATGAAAAATGGGCTTGGTTAATTTTTATTCCAGTAGTAATTTTTATCATTACTGCTGTTTCTAATGGGGCTAATTTAACAGATGGAATTGACGGATTGGCTGCTGGTACTTCAGCTATTTCGGTCCTTGCTTTGGGGATATTTACATTCGTTTCGGGAAATATTATTTTTTCCAATTATCTGAATATAATGTACATCCCTAGTTCTGGTGAAATGACGGTTTTTATTGCCGCATTTGTTGGGTCATTGATCGGGTTTCTTTGGTACAACTCTTATCCTGCATCAGTATTTATGGGAGATACTGGGAGTTTAACAATAGGTGGGATTATTGCAGTTTTGGCGATTGCAGTTCGTAAGGAAATGTTGATTCCTCTTTTATGCGGAATTTTTCTTGTCGAAAATTTATCAGTAGTGCTTCAAGTCAGTTATTTTAAATATACCAAGAAGCGCTTTGGCGAAGGCAGAAGAATATTTCTAATGTCACCTTTACATCATCATTATCAGAAAAAAGGGTATCACGAAAGTAAAATTGTTACTCGATTTTGGATTGTAGCTATTATGCTGGCCATATTGTCAATTGTTACTTTAAAATTAAGATAATATGAGACTAGTTATTTTAGGTGCCGGTGAGAGTGGTGTGGGTACCGCTATTCTGGGCAAGAAAAAAGGATATGATGTTTTTGTGTCTGATTTTGGAAAAATAAAAGAAAATTACAAAGAGGTTCTTATCATAAATGGAATAGCTTGGGAGGAGGAAAAGCATACAGAGGATTTGATACTGAATGCAGATGTGGTTATGAAAAGCCCTGGAATTCCGGATACATCTCCAATAGTGAAAATGCTTTTAAAAAAAGGAGTTTCAGTAATTTCAGAAATTGAGTTTGCGGCCCCTTTTACTGAGGCAACAATTATAGGAATAACGGGGAGCAACGGTAAAACAACGACTACCATGCTCACACATCATTTGCTAAAATCGGCAGGATTGAATGTAGGCTTAGGAGGAAATATTGGAAAGAGTTTTGCCTGGCAAATTGCAGATAATAAATACGATTCGTATGTGCTGGAGTTGAGTAGTTTTCAACTGGACGGAATTGTAAATTTCAAACCGCACATTGCTATTATTACCAATATAAGTCCAGACCATTTGGATCGCTATGATTACAAATATGAAAATTATATTGATGCAAAATTTAGAATTACGACGAATCAAACAGAGGAGGATTATCTCATTTATGATGCAGATGATGAAGCGATAAACCAATGGTTCTTAACACATACCACTAAAGCAAAATTAATTCCTTTTTCATTGAATAAAGTTTTCAGCGAAGGAGCATATATAAAAAATAATAAAATGGAAGTAAAGATTAATCAAGAAGAGTTTATAATGGACACAGAACACATAGCTTTAGAAGGAAAACATAATATGAAGAATGCAATGGCAGCAACCTCTGTGGCAAAATTGATGCAAATAAGAAAGGCTACAATTCGCGAAAGTCTGTCTAATTTTCAAGGTGTAGAACATCGTCTGGAGAAAGTTTTGAAAATCCAGAACGTTCAATATATTAATGATTCTAAAGCGACGAATGTAAACGCTACTTTTTTTGCTTTAGATAGCATGAATACCCCTACGGTATGGATTGTGGGTGGTGTTGATAAAGGAAATGATTATAATGAATTGATGTCACTGGTTCGTGAAAAGGTGAAAGCTATTATTTGCTTGGGTGTGGATAATAAAAAAATTATTGATGTTTTTGGGAATGTGGTCGATATGATGATTGAAGTTTCTTCAATGAATGATGCGGTAAGAATGGCCCAACGATTGTCAGAAAAGGGAGATACTGTTTTATTGTCTCCTGCTTGTGCCAGTTTTGATTTATTCGAAAGCTATGAAGACAGAGGAAAGCAATTTAAACAAGCCGTTAAAAATCTATAAAAGGGTTTCGTAGTTTAAGGTTGCTCTACACTAACTTTTAAACGTAATGAAACTTTAAACCAAAATTAAAATGAAACAACTAATAAACAATTTAAAGGGAGATAAAGGGATTTGGTCATTTGTGGCCTTATTAGCCTTGTTTTCGTTTATGCCTGTTTTTAGTGCAAGTAGTAATTTAGCGTATATAGGTCAAGGAAACGGGAATACTTTGGGGTATTTGGTGAAGCACATCGTACATGTATGCATTGGTTTTACTATAATCTTTATGGTTCATAAAGTGCCGTACCACTATTTTAAAGCCGTTTCTAAAGGAGCTTTGTATATTGTTTGGGTATTATTAGCTTACACATTAATAAAAGGTACAGTAATTGCCGGTGCCAATGCCAGTAGATGGATCCAAGTACCGTTTATAGGTGTTACGTTTCAAACCTCTACATTGGCCTCCATGGTATTGTTTATTTTTGTTGCCCGATATTTGTCTAAAACAAGAGTAGTTCCTATTACATTTAAATCCTCTGTTTGGGAACTTTGGATACCAGTTTTTGTTACGTTACTATTTATTTTACCGGCGAATTTTTCAACAACTGCATTGATTTTTTCAATGGTATTGATGTTGGTTTTTATTGGTAAATACCCGTTGCGTTATATCGGAATCGTTGTGGGTTCCGGAATAGTATTTCTGGCTTTTTTCATACTCATTTCTAAAGCTTTTCCAGATTCTAAATTTTTTAGCAGAGTAGGTACTTGGGGAAATAGAATTGAAAATTTTACAACCGACAAACCGGATGAGGACGATTATCAAATAGAAAAAGCGAAAATTGCAATAGCCTCTGGGAAAATTTACGGTTTAGGTCCTGGGAAGAGTATTCAAAAAAACTTTCTGCCTCAGTCTTCCTCGGATTTTATTTTTGCCATTATCGTTGAAGAATATGGGCTTATAGGAGGTTTTGGAGTCCTGGCATTGTATCTATTATTACTGTTTCGATTTGTTATTGCTTCGCACAAAGCCAATTCGTTGTTTGGTAAGCTAGTAGTAGTGGGATTGGGTTTTCCCATGATATTCCAGGCAATGGTGAATATGGCCGTTGCTGTAGAATTATTACCCGTTACAGGACAAACATTACCTCTAATTAGTAGTGGTGGAAGTTCAATCTGGATGACTTGTTTTGCACTTGGAATCATTATAAGCGTTACAAAAAAGGAAGAAGAAATTGCGCAGGAATTGAAAGAAAACGCTAAAAGAGAAGAAGCACTTCAAAAATTAATAGACAGGGAATTAGAAGAGGAAGAGGTTATAACAGAAAATTATTCAATAGAAGACAAAGCGATGAATCCGATGCGTGCGGTTTTAAATAAATAAGGTGTTTAGAAAATTAGAAATCAGTATTATGAAACAGTATAAATTCATATTGAGTGGCGGCGGAACGGGTGGACATATCTATCCTGCAATAGCTATTGCAAATGAATTAAAATCTCGTTTTCCAGATGCAGAATTCCTTTTTGTAGGTGCCAAGGATAAAATGGAGATGCAAAAAGTACCTCAGGCGGGTTATAAAATTATAGGGCTATGGATTGCTGGATTACAAAGAAGGCTAACATTTGATAATACACTTTTTCCAATAAAATTAATTAGCAGTTTATTGAAGGCTAGAACAATAATTAAACAATTTAAACCAGATGTGGTTATAGGTACCGGAGGGTTTGCCAGTGGTCCGTTGTTGCAAATAGCAGCAATTGCTGGTGTACCAACAATAATTCAGGAGCAAAATTCATATCCTGGAATTACTAATAAGTTGTTGAGCAAAAATGCAAACAAGATTTGTGTTGCGTATGAAAATTTGGAAAGATTTTTTCCAAAACAAAAAATGATTGTGACAGGAAATCCAGTACGTCAGGATTTAATTGATATTGACAGTAAAAGAGAGCAAGCAATACGCAATTTCGGTTTAGACTCCAAGAAAAAAACGCTTCTCGTATTAGGAGGTAGTTTGGGTGCAAGAAGGGTGAATCAGTTAATAGCAAAAGAAGTTTTGACTTTTGCGGCTCATAATGTTCAAGTGATTTGGCAATGTGGAAAGCTGTATATTGAAGATTACAAGCGTTTTGAAGAACATGAGAACATTCAGATTCATTCGTTTATCGATAGGATGGATCTGGCTTACGCTGCGGCGGATATTGTTATTTCAAGGGCAGGGGCCTCTTCAGTTTCGGAATTATGTATCGTTGGGAAACCAGTAATTTTTATTCCGTCGCCCAATGTGGCAGAGGATCATCAGACTAAAAACGCACAAGCAATACTAGATAAAAAAGGAGCTCTATTGCTTAAAGAATCAGAGCTTGATTCGCAATTTAGCTTGGTATTTGAATCCTTGCTGAAGGATCAGGAAAAGCAAAACCAACTGGGAGAAAATATTAAACAGTTAGCCAGGCCAGAAGCAACAAAACAAATTGTTGATGAAATTATAAAATTAGTTGAAAGTCGGAAGTCTTAAGGGCAAAAAAACGGTAGGCTCAATGCCATTAATAATATTGATATGAACTTGAATCAAATACATAACGTTTATTTTATAGGAATCGGAGGAATCGGGATGAGTAATCTAGCTCGTTATTTTAAGAGTTTGGGAAAACAAGTTTCGGGGTACGATAAAACCCCTTCGCCTCTTACGAATGAATTAATAGAAAGTGGTATTTCAATTCATTTTGAAGACAATATTAATGCGATTCCTAAAAATTTTTACATAGAAAATACTTTGGTAATTATTACACCGGCTGTTCCTAAGACACATTCGGAGTGGAATTATTTTTTAGAAAGAGATTTTCAAGTAAAAAAACGAGCAGAGGTATTAGGAATTATTACAAAAGACACTTTTTGTTTTGCAGTTGCTGGTACACATGGAAAAACGACAACTTCAGGGATTTTAGGTCATATTTTATATGAAAGTGGTGCTGATGTTACCGCTTTTATTGGTGGAATAGTCGAAAATTATAATTCTAATTTGATAGGAAACGGGAAAACAGTTACGGTTGTTGAAGCGGATGAATTTGACCGTTCATTCCTGCATTTGCATCCCAATATTGCATGTATTACCTCTATGGATGCAGATCATCTAGATATTTATGGCACCAGTGAGGCTATTGAGGAGTCTTTTATTGAATTTGCTTCTAAAGTAGAGGATAAGCGCCAGCTTTTCATCACTAAAGAATTGCCATTAGAAGGGATAACGTGTGCTGTAAACGAAGATGCTGTTTACAAAGCGTTCAATGTTAGAATAGGAAACGGTAGTTATGTTTTTGATGTGCAAACTCCCACAGAGACAATCAAAGATTTACATTTTGGATTACCAGGAAGGCATAATTTAATGAATGCGTTAATGGCTATTGCAATGGCAAATTTATTCGGCACCCCAACCGATGCCATTGCAAAAGCTATTGCGTCTTTTAAAGGGATAAAAAGAAGGTTTTCGTATCAGATAAAAACAGATACTAAAGTTTATATTGATGATTATGCGCATCATCCTACGGAGATAAGCGCAGTATATCAAGCAGTTAGGGAACTATATCCTGGTCAAAAAGTGTTAGCAATTTTTCAACCGCATTTATTTAGCAGAACCAAGGATTTTGCTGATGATTTCGCCAGAAGTTTGTCCGCTTTTGAGGAAGTAATTTTATTAGATATATATCCGGCTCGTGAATTACCTATGGAGGGCATAGATTCACAATGGCTGATGGATAAAATGACAAATAATAATAAGAAAATTGTTGCTAAAAATAATTTAATTCAAACAATTTTGGCAAGTGAAGCAACAGTTATTGTCACAATTGGAGCCGGAGATATTGGAGAATTAGTACCATCAATTAAAAAAGCACTATATGAAACTCTTTAATTGGACAAATATTCGATTATTATTAATGTTTGTATTGGTTGTTTTTCTTTTTTCTTTCACGACAAAACGAAATGAAAATCGAAAACTGACTAAATCAGTTGTTATTTTTGTAGGAGATGACGCTCCTTTTATGAGGCAAGAAACGGTTAATAAATTGTTAATAGAAAATAATAAAGAGGCATCCAGCATTGAAAAAGTTAATTTAGATTTGAACAAGCTGGAAACTGTCCTTGATTCACAAGAAATGATTGAAAAGTCGGACGTATTTGTGAGTATTGATGGCGTGTTGAAAGCCGTGGTAAAACAAAAAACTCCTATTGCTAGAGTTTTTGAAGGGGAAGATTCCTTTTATATTGATTATAAAGGAAATAGAATGCCTTTGTCAACAAATTTTACAGCAAGGGTTCCACTTGTTTCAGGGGGAATAAATAAAAAAAACACCGAAGATTTAACTGCTTTATTTCGCACAATCTATGACGATCCTTTTTTGAAAAGAAACATTATCGGAATTGAAATTATGCCAAATGGAAGTTTAAAAATGCACAACAGAAATTTTGATTACCAAATAGATTTTGGTACACTATTGAATGTGGAGCGTAAATTTAAAAATTATAAGGCTTTTTTTCAAAAAGCAGTTTTAGATAGTTCGTTGTATAAATATAAGAAAATTGACCTCCGATTTACGGAACAAGTAGTTTGCACTAAATAATAGATAATGGAAAAAGAGAATATTGCAGTAGGTCTAGATATTGGGACAACTAAAATAGTTGCCATGATAGGCAAGAAGAATGAATATGGTAAACTAGAAATTTTAGGTGTTGGTAAATCTAAAAGTCTAGGTGTGGCAAGAGGCGTTGTTAATAATATTACTCAAACCATCCAATCAATACAACAAGCGATACAAGAGGCCGAAAATAATTCAGGCTATAAAATAAAAGATGTAGTAGTGGGGATTGCGGGACAGCATATTCGTAGTATTCAACATACAGATTACATTAGCAGACACAATCCAGAAGAAGTAATAGGAGGAAATGATATCCAGCTTTTAATTGATCAAGTAAATAAATTAGCCATGTTGCCGGGGGAAGAGATAATACACGTTTTGCCCCAAGAATTTAAAATTGATGGGCAATCTGAAATCAAAGAACCGATAGGAATGTATGGCGGAAGGTTAGAGTCTAGTTTTCATGTTGTAGTGGGGCAGGCTTCATCGATTCGTAATGTGGGAAGATGTATTCAGAGTTCAGGTATTGAATTGTCAGGTTTGACATTGGAACCATTGGCTTCAGCTGATGCTGTTTTGAGTCAGGAAGAAAAAGAAGCAGGTGTCGCATTGATAGATATTGGGGGTGGAACAACAGATTTGGCCATTTTTAAAGATGGGATTATTCGTCATACTGCGGTAATTCCTTTTGGAGGGAATGTCATTACAGACGATATTAAGGAAGGATGTTCTATTATTGAAAAGCAAGCTGAATTATTGAAAGTCAAATTTGGATCAGCTTGGCCAGGAGAAAACAGGGACAACGAAATTGTTTCTATCCCTGGATTAAGAGGTAGAGAGCCAAAAGAGATTTCGTTAAAAAATCTTTCTAAAATAATTCATGCCCGTGTGGTGGAGATCGTGGATCAAGTTTTTACGGAAGTAAAAGCCTATGGACATGAAGATCCTCGTAAAAAACTAATAGCAGGAATTGTTCTTACTGGTGGTGGTGCCCAATTGAAACACATCAAACAGTTAGTGGAATACATTACTGGAATGGATACTAGAATTGGATATCCAAATGAACATTTGGCAGGAAATTCTGATGAGGAAATTTCAAGTCCTTTGTACGCAACTGCAGTTGGATTAGTGATGAAAAGCATTGAGAATAAAACACAAAGTGCTATACGAATGGATGCTGTAGAACAGCCTAAAGTTCCAGTTTATAGACCAACAGTCGTTCAGACTCCCGTGTATGAATCTGCTGAAAAAGGAGAAGAACAGGAAGACCAGAATGCAAATGAGAAGCAAAATTCTACTGTGAACAGAATACAACGAAATTTCTTTGATCGCTATGTCGATAAAATTAAAGATTTTTTGGATAATGCAGAATAAGGGCAAAGCCCAAAAAAATAGGAGAATTAATAATATAACAATTTCAAAAACCAAATAAAATGATGAGCAACTCAGAATTTGGAAGTATTTCATTTGATTTACCAAAGAACCAATCAAATGTGATAAAAGTTATAGGAGTTGGTGGAGGCGGAAGTAATGCCATAAATCACATGTTCAAGCAAGGGATTAAAGGGGTTGATTTTATCGTATGTAATACGGATTCTCAAGCCTTACAGAGTAGTTCTGTGCCTAACAAAATTCAGCTAGGAGTACATTTAACGGAAGGACTTGGTGCTGGCGCTAATCCTGATGTAGGGCAACAATCTGCTATTGAGAGTATTTCTGAGATTGAGAAAATGTTGGATCGCAATACTAAAATGGTGTTCATTACTGCAGGTATGGGTGGTGGAACGGGAACTGGAGCGGCGCCGGTAATTGCACAATTGGCTAAAGAAAGAGACATTCTTACCGTAGGAATTGTAACATTACCTTTCTTATTTGAAGGGAAAGTGCGTCAGGAACAAGCCTTAATTGGTATTGAAAAATTACGCAAACAAGTCGATTCTTTAATTGTTATCAATAACAATAAATTAAGAGAAGTGTATGGAAATCTTGGTTTTAAAGCTGGGTTTTCAAAAGCGGATGAAGTTTTGGCTACAGCATCAAGAGGTATTGCCGAAGTAATAACACATCACTATACCCAAAATATCGATTTAAGAGACGCAAAAACAGTATTGTATAATAGCGGAACGGCTATTATGGGATCTTCAGTTTCTTCAGGAGAGAATAGAGCTAAAGAAGCTATTGTCTCTGCTTTAGATTCACCTTTGTTAAATGATAATAAAATCACTGGTGCCAAAAACGTATTGTTGCTTATCGTTTCTGGAACTAATGAAATTACAATTGATGAAATCGGGGAAATCAATGATCATATTCAAGTTGAAGCAGGTCATAATGCTAATATTATCATGGGAGTTGGTGAAGACGAGTCTCTTGGAGATGCAATTGCAGTAACCATAATCGCTACCGGTTTTGATATTGAACAACAAAATGGAATTGTAAACACGGAGCCTAAAAAAATAATTCACACACTAGAAGACGAACAAAGAAGCGTACACAATTTAAGCAGTAAAATCGTGGCTGGATTTGATTTGAATACGGAATCAGCACCGGTTACTAACTCAAACGAAAGAATTGTTTTTGATTTAATAGAAGATGTAGTGGTTGTACCCGAGTCAGTGGTTACAGCTCCAGCAATCAATAAAGAAGAGTTGATGGTTATGTCTGAATTTATTAAAAATTTAGATGTGACTTTCGAAATCGTTTCTCCAATTACAGACATTGATTTTACTATTTCATCTCCATTAGCTGAAGTTAAAGCGGTACAACCAAAAGCAATTGAAAGACAAGAGCAAACTACTTTCTCTTTTGATTTGCCTCTTTTTAAAGCAGAGCCAGTGGTGCAAGTGGAGGAAAGCAAAGTAATGTTTGAGCTTACTAATGAAACGCGTGATATTAAAGTAAATGAAGCTGTTCAGTTTGTTCCAGTAACGGAATTGGCAGATAACGGAATCATCAAATATTCTTTAGAGGAATATATGGAAGTCGAGCCTGATTTTATGGCTAAGCCAGTGGCGAAAATACCAGAAGTTGTTGTTCCTGCAGAATTAAATATTACAATGAAACAAGTGGAAAGATCTATAAATTCACCTGTTGATTTTGAAGAAGTTTCGCCTACCGAAATGACTATCGAAGAATCGTTGCGCATGAGAGCTGACGAAAGAAGAAAAAAATTAAAAGAATTTAATTATAAGTTTCATAACAACGTTTCTAAAATTGATGAGTATGAAAAAGAACCAGCTTATAAAAGATTAGGAATAGACATTTCAAACAATCAAACAAACAACACAAATTCGAGAATTTCTGTTGGAACGGATAGTAACAATGACTTACAGTTGCGTTCTAATAACTCGTATTTACACGATAATGTAGATTAACTTACGCACAACAAAAGAGTTAGCCCGAAAATTATATCTAATTTTCGGGTTCTTTTTTTATGTAGCGAGAAGAAAGTAATCTATTGTTAATTCCAGTAAATTTCTTTAAATTTGTCAAACTTTATTTCAACTATCATTTCAAGTTTCGCAAAAAAATAGTAGGGATTTTTTACTACCATCTTGGGAATTTAAAAAAAAATGAGTTTGCAATATTCAGTTTTTAAGTCTAATACCAATTTTAAAATTAATTAGTAGTATGAGTTTATCAGTACATATCATGGACGAAATGAAAACCGCCATGAGAGCCAAAGATACAGTTGCATTAGAAGCTTTAAGGGCTATAAAATCCGAAATTTTATTGGCTCAAACAGCAACAGGATCAAAAGAAGAAATAACGGAAGATGAAGAAGTTAAATTACTTCAAAGATTAGTAAAAACGCGTAAGGAAAGTGCTAGAATTTTTACAGAACAAAACCGTTTGGATTTAGCTGAACCTGAATTAGCACAAATTGCAGTAATTGAAAAATTCTTACCAACCCAATTAAGCGAGGCAGAAGTTGAAGAAGTGATTGCAAAAATCATCACAGAAACTGGAGCTTCAGGTATTGCTTCAATGGGAAAAGTGATGGGATTAGCTGCTGCACAATTAGGAGGAACTGCCGAAGGGAAAACCATTTCTACTATAGTTAAAAAATTATTAACATAATAAATAGGTTGTTGGTTAACCATTTTAAAACTAGTTAAGCAACAACAATAAAGACTGCGTAGTTCAACTGGATAGAATATCAGATTTCGACTCTGAGGGTTGCAGGTTCGAACCCTGCCGTGGTCACAATTAAATCATCATTCTGAAATATTTTGTAATGGATAGAAAAGAGTTTTTAAAATCTAGCACTTTGTTAGGCGCGGCTTCGCTAATACTTCCTACAACTAATGCATTTGCAAAAAATTTAGCAAACAATTCTATTGATAGGTTGGTCGATGCAAACGGGAATTATATTCAACAAACCTTACCATATAGTGAAACTTTCTTAGAGCCTTATATGGATGCGGAAACCTTGCATTTGCATTACACTTTTCATCATGGTGGTGCGGTAAAAGGGGCTAACAAGGATTTGCAAATGATAAAAAAAGCTTTGGATGATAACAATTTGGAGACGATTGATTTTTGGACAAAAAAACTATCGTATCATTTTTCATCACACATTCTGCATTCTATATTTTGGACAAATCTTACCAATAAAAATACCTTGCCAAAAGGTAATTTATTGAAGCGTATTGAAAAAAGTTTTGGAAGTTATGATAGATTAAAAGTTTTAATTGCTGCCACATCAAAAAATGTAGATGGTAATGGTTGGGGTATTCTTGCTTACCAGCCTTACAGTGATAGCCTAGTAATTTTGCAATGTGAAAATCATGAAAAACTGACGCAATGGGGGGCAATTCCACTATTGGTGATTGATGTTTGGGAACATGCTTATTATTTAAAATATAAAAATAAACGAACTGACTTTGTAGATGCTTTATTTAATATTATCAATTGGGATAATGTAGCACTACGATTAAATGATGCTGAAAATTTGACGAATTAAGTATCTAGTAATCAGTATTTTAAATGTATCTTGCATAAAAAAAACCAAAGACAATTCCTCTTTGGTTTTTTTTATGCAAGATATGGTGAAGACTAAAATGAAGTTAATCTCTTCAAATCAGAAATAGTTGCTGTTGGATTTTCGGATTTAAACACAAAACTTCCTGCCACAAGGACATCAGCGCCTGCCTCTACTAGTTGTTTAGCATTTTTATTGGTAATACCACCGTCTACTTCAATAAGAGTACTGGCCCCTTTTTTGGTGATTAAAGCTTTTAGTTTTTCAATTTTAGCATACGTATTTTCTATGAAGGATTGTCCTCCAAAACCAGGATTTACACTCATGATACACACTAAATCGATGTCATTAATGACGTCTTCCAGCAAATCAATATTTGTGTGGGGATTTATAGCAACTCCAGCTTTCATTCCTTCGGCCTTAATGGCTTGAAGTGTTCGGTGCAGATGTGCACACGCTTCATAGTGTACGCTTATAATATTAGCGCCTAATTCAGCAAAGGTTTTGATGTAACGGTCAGGATCTACAATCATTAAGTGAACGTCAATTATTTTTTTTGCATGTCGATTTATGGCTTCTAATACAGGCATCCCATAAGAAATGTTGGGGACAAAAACCCCATCCATAATATCAATATGAAACCAGTCGGCTTCACTGTTGTTGATTATTTCTATATCGCGTTGTAGATTAGCAAAATCAGCAGCAAGTACTGATGGAGCAATAAGAGTATTCTTCATTTTGTAGTTGAATTGTTTGTACAAAAGTAGTTTTTTTGGAACAACATGCGAAAGTTTTTTATAGATTCAATTGGCCAGTTATTCTGCGATTTGCGTAAAGTATAGAGGTGGTATCCTCGAAGTACAGCGGAGCGATAAAGCCGAAAGCCTGACCCGAAGTTTTACGGAGCGTTGCGTCCAAATGATTTTAAATAAGAATTGGTTTAAGGAATCTGAAATGAATTCAGATTAGAAAAATAAAACTCCGGTAATCAGCCGGAGTTTCAATCATCAATCAAAAAACGAACAGTCAATCAAACTGTTGTTCATTTTGAATTAAAAAAGTTAAGGTTTAAATTTTTTAATTGGGTAATATTATGAATTAACCTAAGTAGGTTTTAAGTATTTTACTTCTGGAAGTGTGTTTCAACCTACGGATAGCTTTTTCCTTGATTTGACGCACACGCTCACGAGTTAGGTCGAAAGTTTCTCCGATTTCCTCTAAAGTCATTGGGTGTTGATCACCAAGACCAAAGTACAAACGAACTACATCAGCTTCTCTAGGAGTCAATGTTTCTAAAGAGCGTTCGATCTCGGTACGCAATGATTCGTGGATTAATTCTCTGTCTGGATTTGGAGACTCACCAGAACGCAAAACATCGTAAAGGTTAGAATCTTCTCCTTCTACAAGAGGTGCATCCATTGATAAGTGACGACCAGAGTTTTTCATACTCTCTTTTACGTCGTTTACGGTCATGTCCAGCTCTTTTGCAATCTCCTCAGCAGATGGTGGGCGCTCGTTAGATTGCTCTAATAAAGCGTACATTTTATTGATTTTGTTGATAGAGCCAATTTTATTCAAAGGCAAACGAACGATACGGGATTGTTCCGCCAACGCTTGTAAAATAGATTGACGAATCCACCAAACGGCATACGAGATGAATTTGAAACCACGTGTTTCATCAAAACGCTGTGCTGCTTTTATCAATCCCAAATTTCCTTCGTTAATCAAATCGGGAAGTGTTAATCCTTGATTTTGATATTGTTTTGCTACCGAAACCACGAAACGTAAATTGGCTTTGGTCAATTTCTCTAATGCTTTCTGGTCACCGGCTTTAATCTTTTGTGCTAATTCTACCTCTTCGTCAGCGGTAATAAGGTCAACTTTTCCAATTTCTTGTAAATACTTGTCTAATGAAGCAGTTTCACGATTGGTAACCTGCTTGGTGATTTTTAGTTGTCTCATGTTTTTTTGTCTCCTAAATTTTAAGTGTACAAATAGTTATACGTATGAAGTTTACAAAAAGTTACAATAGTCTTTAAAATAATTTCATTTAAAATAAAAATCCCGTTTCAAATACATGAAACGGGATTTTCTATAAATAAACCTTTAGTAAACTAAGATCTGATTACTCTTTTCTCTCCTCGCGTAGAGGTCTTGCTTCCTCACGTGGAGGTCTTGGTAAAAGTGCTTTTCTTGACACTTTTTCTTTTCTTGTTTTTGGATCCATACCTAGGTATTTCACTTGAAAAACATCTCCCATTTTCACAACGTCAGAAACGTTTTCAGTACGTTCCCAAGCTAACTCAGATACGTGAAGTAATACTTCATTTCCTGGTGCAGCTTGGTATTCTACCACCGCTCCAAAATCAAGAATTTTAATTACTTTTACTTCATAGGCATCACCTACAACTGGTTTGAATGTCAATGAGTCAATTTTGCGTAACACTGCTTCAATTCCGTCCGGATCAGTTCCAAGAATTTCAACTTCACCTTGCTCGTTCACTTCGTTTATAACGATAGTTGTACCAGTAGATTTTTGTAACTCTTGAATTACTTTTCCACCAGGTCCAATCAAAGCACCAATGAAATTACCAGGAATAGTCACTTTGATAATTTTTGGAGCATATTTCTTAACCTCCGGTTTTGGGGTAGCTAAAACTTCTGTTATTTTTCCAAGGATATGCAAACGACCATCACGAGCTTGAGCTAATGCTTCCTCCATAATGTGGTACGCCAATCCTTCGATTTTGATATCCATTTGACAAGCAGTAATTCCGTCAGCAGTTCCAGTTACTTTAAAGTCCATGTCTCCCAAGTGATCTTCATCACCTAAAATATCAGACAATACAGCAAAACGACCTGTTTTTTCATCAGAAATCAATCCCATAGCAATCCCAGACACGGGTTTGATCATTTGAATACCTGCATCCATAAGCGCTAATGTTCCAGCGCAAACGGTAGCCATAGACGAAGAACCGTTAGATTCTAATACTTCAGATACAATACGAATGGTGTAAGGGCAATCAGCAGGAATCATGTTTTTCAAGGCTCTTTGAGCCAAGTTTCCGTGACCTACTTCTCTTCTTGAAGTTCCTCTCAAAGGTTTTGCTTCACCTGTAGAGAAAGGGGGAAAATTATAATGCAAGTAGAATTTTTCTTCTCCTTGTTGAGATGGGGAATCAATTTGGTTTGCTTCTCTAGAAGTTCCTAAAGTAGCAGTTGCCAATGCTTGAGTTTCTCCTCTTGTAAAAAGGGCAGATCCGTGAACAGAAGGTAAATAATTAACTTCAGCCCAAATAGGTCTGATTTCTGTAGTTTTTCTTCCGTCAAGACGGGTTCCTAAATCTAACGTTACATTACGAACCGCTTCTTTATTAGATTTGTAGAAATATTTAGAAATCAAATCGCCGTTTTCAGCTAATTCTTCTTCAGTAAATAAAGACTTAACTTCTTCTTTTACCGCTGCAAATTGAGCGGTTCTTTCGTGTTTAGCTGTACCTTGTTTGGCAATAGCGTAACACATATCGTATGAAGCTGCATTTACTTTTGCATAAATAGCCTCATCTTCTTTTTCTTGCTCGTAGGTTCTTACTTCTTTTTTACCAAAAGCAGCAACCAATCGTTCTTGAGCAGCAATTTGAATTTTGATGGCTTCATGTGCAAATTTAATCGCTTCTACCATTTCTGCTTCTGAAATTTCTTTCATTTCGCCTTCTACCATTGCGATAGAATCTTTTGATGCGCCAATCATCATGTCGATATCAGACAATTCTAATTGTGTACGGCTTGGGTTGATGATGAATTTACCATCAACTCTGGCTACACGCACTTCAGATATTAATGTAGAAAAAGGAATGTCAGATAAAGATAAAGCTGCCGAAGCTGCTAAACCTGCTAACGCATCTGGCATTACGTTTTCATCATGAGACATCAATTGAATCATGACTTGCGTTTCGGCATGATAATCTTTTGGGAAAAGCGGACGTAAAACACGGTCTACTAATCTCATGGTTAATATTTCATTATCACTTGGTCTTGCTTCTCTTTTGAAGAAACCACCTGGAAAACGTCCGGCAGCAGCAAATTTTTCGCGATAATCTAGTGTCAAAGGCAAGAAATCAATTCCTGGACTTGCTTTTCTGGCAGATACCACTGTTGCAAGCAACATGGCATCTCCCATTTGTACTACTACAGAACCATCAGCTTGTTTGGCTAATTTTCCTGTCTCGATTGAGATGCTTCTGCCATCTCCTAAATCGATAATTTCTTTTGAAACTTTTGGAATCATAATTTTAAATTCTCTTTAGATTAAACAATGGGTTCTAGTTGTGTTGTAGTTGTTGTCTTGCGTAGTTAATGCCTAAAACCCAATGAAAAACGAAACTTTTTTTATTGCCTATACTAGTTGGTAAAGACTTTATGGTATAGTCTTAGTTTTAATCCCTTTTGTGTCAGGATCAAAAAAAGAACATATATATTCTAAATTGTAAAATAAAAAAAGAGGCACTTTCGCACCTCTTTTATATTGATTATTTTCTGATATTCAATACTTTGATAATTTCACGGTATCTGTTGATTTCTGTTTTCTTTAAATAATCCAACAAAGATCTTCTTTTACCTACAAGCAATACTAATGAACGCTCTGTGTTATAATCGTGACGATTTTTTTTCAAGTGCTCAGTCAAGTGGCTGATTCTGAAAGTAAACAAAGCAATTTGAGCTTCTGATTTTCCAGTGTTTGTTTTTTCTCCGTGTTTAGCGAAGATTTCTTCTTTAATCTCTTTAGTTAAATACATTCCAATATTTGTTTAATGATTTTTATGTATGTCATACAGCTATTGTAGGACGGATGCAAAGGTAATCTTTATTTTTAAACAGACAAGTTTTAGTTACTATTAGTATTTAGATATTTTTTTGGAATATTAATTCATGGTTTTGTGTAAACTATTTTATCGATGTTGATACTGAAAATAGTGCGGGTCTATACATACCTCTTGTTTTACTGTCACTTCATTGTGTATAAGGTTTGACTACTCAAGTAGCCTCCTCCTCAATGCCAAAACCTAATTTACTAATACTTTTAATATCAACTGCTCTACCGTCTTTTCAATAATAATATTTAAATAAATGGTATCTTATGCGTTATGTAAAGTAGTTTCTTTTGGTTTAATAAAATTATTTTGTAAAAAACTATAAAAAAGTTTAGGCCCTTCTTGGATTTAGGTAAAGTATTTATTGAAGTATAATTACCTGTTTAAGAATAGGGTGGGGAATTAATATTCCCTTCCCATATTCCGTTTTTTACACCATTAATGATTTTTCCTTTTCAGAATATCCAGTTTCTTTAATCTCATAATTTTCAGTCCCATCAATTACGGTATGAATATTTTTAGCATCCTAGAATTGGTTAATTTTAGATTGTGATTTAGATGAATCTAGGTTTTTAAGATATTTAATTTCAAATTTGAGATGTCCGTTTTCATACCAAAAGTATTCTTTACCTGTAATTCTTGAGTTGGTATAATTGCTAACGGACTCTTTATTTCCATTTTTAAGATAAGTAACAAATTCTCCCTCTTTTTGAATAGTATCTTTATTCTTTGACGTGCCTGCGGCCTTCAAAACACCCGATTTGTAATACTCATAAAAAGCCTACGTATCTTTGGTAGCGAAGTAATCTTTAATCCCTGTAATCTTTATGATTACTACCGTAGCCTCATTTTATAATGAATCGAAATAAATTATAGCGGGTACTGGAGCTTTAGTTTGAAAAAAAAGTGCTATTGGTATTAGTCAAAGGACTAATGAATAAAAAATGGATTTCATAATACAGATAAAAAAAGCTACAAAAAATGATAATTATTTTAGTACAATTTTGCTATTTCGCTATTCACAAATTCCAAAAATAATTCGTCCTCTTTGGTAAATGGATCTATAATGTGACTGTCAATATCAATTTGTCCTATGTTTTCTCCATTAACAAAAAGTGGAACAACAATTTCCGATTTTACGGTAAAACTGCAAGCAATATAATTGTCTTGTGCGGTAACGTCTGGGACAACAAAATTTTCGTTAGAAACAGCTACTTGTCCGCAGATTCCTTTACCAAAAGGGATTACGGTATGATCTGTTTCTGCTCCTACGTATGGTCCTAGGTGTAATGTTTTAGATTCTTGATCTGCAAAATAGAACCCTACCCAGTTATAATATGCAATGGAGTTACTAAGGAGCTCGCAAATGGCTAAAAGTTTTTCGTCTCTTGTTAGTGTTGTATTTAAAGTGATTTCGGTTACTTTTGGTTGTAGTTCTTGAAATGTCATGTTTTTTATATTTTATTTATACAAAAGTATTTAAAGCCGGTTTTAAAAATTACATAAATTTGTTAAAAAATAGATTTTGAAAAAATATTTTATTCTTTACAAGCCATTTCTTGTATTTCTAGCTACTTTTTTCTTGGCTTATCTGGTTCTTACGTTTTTCTATCAGCGCTATCTTATGAGTTTTGAAGAAAACAAAATAGATTCTTTTACAAGAATGGTGAGTGAAAATACGGTGCAGGTATTACAATTGTTTAATGATGGATCTAGACTAGAAGAAACTAGAGGGGATTCTTATATTAAATTGTTTTATAATCAACAATATGTAGCCCGAATAGCCGAAGGGTGTAATGCAATCAGTGTGATTATTCTTTTCATCTCATTTGTAGCAGCTTTTTCTGGAAAACTAAAGACCACACTGCTTTATATATTGGGCGGAAGCCTACTTATTTACGTTTTAAACATCTTAAGAATAGCAATGCTGAGTGTATTAATCTTTTATTTTCCAAAACAAGGACCTTTTTTGCATGGAGTAATTTTCCCATTATATATTTATAGTGTAGTTTTTATTTTGTGGTTAATTTGGGTGCGTAAATTTTCAAAATATGCTTCATAAGCTATTAAATAACAAAATGAGGTCAATGCAATTACTTTTTCTTATTGTGTTGTTAGTGCTTGTTCGGGCATTTGAGGATCAGTTGTTTTATGACCCCTTTCTAGATTTCTTCAAAAAGGATTTTGCTGCCTTAAGATTGCCAACTTTCAATTCATTCCAATTGTTTTTAGGGCTGTTATTCCGTTTTACATTGAATACCATTATTTCATTGGGTATTATTTATGTACTTTTCAAAGAGGCGGCATTAATAAAATTTGCTTTTGTTCTGTATTATTTTTTCTTTATAATTCTGATTATTGCTTTCGCATATATAATTTATTTTGCAAATGAGCACAATAATTGGACACTTTTTTATGTTCGAAGGTTTTTAATTCAACCTATTTTTGTATTGCTATTTGTTCCAGGATTTTATTATCAAAAACAAAATAAGTAGCCTTTTTTCTGTATCTTTAGTAGTGATTTTAAGTTCCTTGTTTTTAAACTAATAAGGCTATGAAAATTATCAAAAATTCTGGAGATATTGTCGAGTTTAGTCCTGATAAACTTAAAAAATCACTTCTAAAATCTGGGGCAAGTGTTGCTGCCGTTACCAATATACTTGATGTTATAAAAAAACAAATCTATGAAGGTATTGCTACAAAGCAAATTTATAAAATGGCCTTTTCATTATTGAAAAAGACAGCTAATTCTCATGCAGCACGTTATAATTTGAGGGAAGCAATACGATTGTTAGGCCCTGCTGGATTCTTTTTTGGAAAATATATAGCCCGTCTTTTTGCCTCGGAACACTATCAAACCAAAACTAATGTAAGTCTTAAAGGTACATGTGTTTTACATGAAATTGATGTTGTAGTAAAGAAGAACCAAGAGGTTGCTATGGTTGAGTGTAAATATCATGTGAGTAGAGCTGCCGCTACTGATGTAAAAGTTCCCATGTATATTTTGTCTCGTTTCAATGATTTGAAGGAAAGGAAATATGTCATCTTTGAAAAAAAAGAGAGTATATCAAAATGTTGGATCGTTACAAATAACCGTTTTACAGCAGATGCGGTCAATTTTGCAAAATGTTCCGGATTGAATTTATTGAGTTGGAATTATCCGGAGAATAATAATTTAAAAACAAAAAACGATACGCATTATCTTTATCCGGTAACTTGCCTAACTACATTATCAATTGCTGAGAAAGATAAGCTGTTGGTATTAGATGTCATCTTGGTAAAAGAAATAATAAATCATTCGGATTGCTTAGTAAAAATTGGATTGAGTCCAAGCCGTGTAAAACACGTCTTAAAAGAAGCGTCCGAATTATGTTTTTATATTTAAAAGGATACTTTCTTAATATTCTAAATTTAAATCAAATGAAAGTTAAATTTATAGGTGGCGCTGGAACGGTAACTGGATCTAAGACATTGATTGAGAGTAATGGCGTACTGATTTTGATTGATTGTGGTTTATTTCAAGGCATCAAGCCGCTACGGGAACTGAATTGGGATTCGTTGCCTGTTCTTCCGTCTACTATAGATTTTGTGTTGTTGACCCATGGTCATTTAGATCACTGTGGCTGGCTGCCAAGACTTGTTAATCAGGGTTTTTCAGGAAAAATTTATTGTACAAGCCCAACGAAAGATATTACAAAACTGATTCTTTTAGATAGTGCTAAAATTCAGGAGGAAGAGGCTAATAAAGCCAATGAAGGTGCGTATTCTAAGCATGAAATTGCTGAACCACTTTATACCGTTAAGCAAGTAAGAGAAGTTTTTCCTTTTTTTAGAGTTATCAAAATAAATGAACCTATTGCTTTAGACGCTCAAATAGAAGCGGTATATTTTAATGCAGGACATATTCTTGGCGCTTGTAGTATCGCATTGTCGTTGGAAGGGAAAAAATTAGTTTTTTCGGGTGACTTAGGTAGGGATAATGATGTGCTTATGTATCCCCCAACCAGGCCTAAAAAAGCAGATTATATTTTTCTAGAAAGTACCTATGGGGATCGTCTCCATCCCTATTCTGATACTAAATTTGAACTGGAAACTTATATTAATAATGCCTTAAAAAGCGGGGGGACTATTATTATTCCCAGTTTTGCGGTAGAGCGAGCCCAAACCATCATGTACTTGTTGTGGCAATTAAAAGAAGAAGGAAGAATCCCCTCGATTCCCTATATTATTGATACCCCGATGGGGATTAGTGCATTGGATATTTTTACGGATAATCCAAAATGGCACAAATTGTCACCGGAAGAATGTGCCGGAATGAGTAAAATGTTTTTATTGGTTTCGGATTATCAAGAAACCATTGAAGTGATTTTTGGTAAAAAACCCAAAGTGGTAATTGCCGCTAGTGGCATGGTCACTGGGGGAAGGGTATTGAGCTATTTAGAACATTATATTGGTCTTCCAGAAACTACTATAATTATTGTAGGTTATCAAGCAGAAGGAACAAGGGGTAGAAAATTACTCGAAGGAGCTAAGGAAGTTAAAATTCATGGGCACTATTATCCAGTTCAAGCAAAAATAGTTGAGATTCAAGGCTTGTCAGCACATGGGGATCAAAAGGATTTACTCAATTGGTTGTCTGAACTGAAAATTAAACCTACAAAAGTATTTCTAGTACATGGTGAAAATATACCATTGGATGAACTGCGTATAAAAATTGAGAAAGAATATGGTTTTGACTGTAAAGTTCCTTTAATGGGGGAAGAATTTGAATTATAGATCATAAATGTTATTTTGCTTAAAAAAGAAATCAAATCAGACAAGTTTCGTTCGTTGAATAACCGTTAATAAAACTTTAAAATAGAGTAATAAATTGGCTTTGAGAGATATTATATGTACTTTCACACACGAATAATTTTAGCATAAAAAACCTAAGAATGAACGATTTTGATTGGAAGAATTTAATTGACCCGCTTTTTTATATTCATTTTGATGTTAATGGAATTAAGCTAGGGATTTATATAGTTTTGTTTATTGTTTTTGCTGAAACGGGTCTTTTTGCAGGTTTCTTTTTACCAGGGGATAGTTTGTTATTTTTAGCGGGTATTTATAGCCGAGAATTAATAGAAAACATTTTATTTATTAGTAATGATTTTCTAAACGTAGTACTGCTATCAACGCTTGTCGCTTTGTCAGGGATTTTAGGAAATGTTGTTGGATACTGGTTTGGGTCAAAAAGCGGGTATTATTTGTACAACAAAGAAGATAGTTTTTGGTTTAAGAAAAAATATTTGGTACAGTCTAAAGATTTTTTTGAAAAATACGGGGGTAAAGCTATCATCTTTGCACGATTTCTCCCAATATTAAGAACATTTGCTCCAATAGTGGCTGGAATTGTATCTATGGATAAACAAAAATTCATGTTTTATAATATCCTAAGTTCATTTATCTGGTCGTTCACATTAATTTTTGCCGGACACTATTTATATGGTTTTTTACTTGAAAATTATCAAATTGATTTAAAAAAGCATATTGAATTAATTGTCTTGATTCTAGTTGGAATTACTGTTTTGCCAGTAATATATAAGTTCAGTAAAAAATCTAAAATCAAAGAATAAATAAACATTAAACTTCATAAAAAAACCGTCCCGATATAAATTGGGACGGTTTTTTATTTAGACTGAAATAATATTACATCATTCCTGGCATACCACCACCCATTGGGTTTCCGCCATTATCTTCTTTGATATCTATCAAAGCACACTCAGTAGTCAATATCATTCCAGCAACCGAAGCTGCGTTTTCTAATGCTACACGAGTTACTTTTTTAGGATCAATAATCCCTGCTTTAAGCATATCTACGTATTCATCAGTCTTTGCGTTATATCCAAAGTCACCGCTACCTTCAGCCACTTTTGCAACAACTACAGACCCTTCAAGACCTGCGTTTTCTACAATAGTTCTCAAAGGAGATTCCACTGCACGCGATACGATTTGGATACCAGTTGCTTCATCAGCATTGTCCGCTTTTATAGCACTAAGTGCATTTTTAGCTCTTAGAAGCGCAACACCTCCACCAGCAACAATTCCTTCTTCAACAGCAGCACGTGTTGCGTGAAGAGCATCATCAACTCTGTCTTTTTTCTCTTTCATCTCTACTTCAGAAGCAGCGCCTACATATAGTACAGCAACTCCGCCAGCTAATTTAGCCAAACGTTCTTGCAATTTTTCTTTATCATAATCAGAAGTTGTAGCTTCCATTTGACCTTTAATTTGATTGACACGATTTTTGATCATGTCCGCTTCGCCTGCACCACTTACAATTGTTGTATTGTCTTTATCAATGGTCACTTTTTTAGCAGTACCTAACATTTCGATAGTGGTGTTTTCTAAAGTGTACCCTCTTTCTTCTGAGATTACAGTTCCACCAGTTAATATAGCGATATCTTCCAACATTGCTTTTCTTCTATCTCCAAAACCAGGTGCTTTTACAGCTGCAATTTTCAATGCTCCGCGTAATTTATTTACTACCAATGTAGATAATGCTTCACCATCAACATCTTCAGCAATAATCAGTAATGGTTTTCCAGATTGAGCAACTGGTTCCAAAACGGGTAATAATTCTTTTAAAGAAGAAACTTTTTTGTCATATAAAAGGATGTAAGGATTTTCTAATTCTACTTCCATTTTTTCTGAATTGGTAACAAAATAAGGCGAAAGATAGCCTCTGTCAAATTGCATCCCTTCAACAACATCAACGTAAGTATCTGTTCCTTTAGCCTCTTCAACAGTGATCACACCTTCTTTTCCAACTTTTGCGAAAGCAGCAGCGATTAACTCACCAATTACTTCGTCATTATTAGCAGAAATGGAAGCAATTTGTTTGATTTTTTCAGAATCACTTCCAACAACTTTAGCTTGTTTTGCTAAGTCAGCTACAATAGCTTCAACCGCTTTGTCGATTCCACGTTTCAAATCCATAGGATTTGCTCCAGCAGCAACGTTTTTTAATCCTTCTTTTACGATAGCTTGTGCCAAAACAGTTGCAGTTGTAGTTCCGTCTCCTGCTAAATCATTAGTTTTAGACGCTACCTCTTTTACCATTTGCGCACCCATATTTTCCAAAGGGTCTTTTAATTCAATTTCTTTTGCAACAGTAACACCGTCTTTAGTAACTGTTGGTCCACCAAAAGCTTTTCCAATAATTACATTACGACCTTTTGGTCCAAGAGTTACTTTTACTGCATTTGCCAATGCGTCAACACCACGTTTTAATCCGTCACGTGCTTCAATATCAAATTTTATATCTTTTGCCATTTTTATTTTTATTTGTTAATTCGTTTATTTGTTAATTCGATTATATTATTGCTAAAATATCGTCTTCACGCATGATCAAATAGTCTTTACCTTCTAGTTTTAATTCAGTACCAGCGTATTTTCCGTAAAGAACAGAATCACCAATTTTGACAGTCATTGTGTGTTCTTTTGTTCCGTTACCAACGGCTACTACGGTTCCTTTTTGTGGTTTTTCTTTGGCTGTATCTGGAATAAAAATCCCTGACGCAGTTTTGGTTTCAGCAGCAACTGGTTCAATAAGTACTCTGTCTGAAAGTGGTTTGATGTTTAAAGCCATGATTTTATATTTTAGTATTATTTAAGGTATTAAAGGTATAGCATTTCAGAAATTATGCCATGCTGTTTAAACTGACATATTTTCTTATAAAAAATGCCAGCTTTGACAAGCTGGCATTTTTAAAATAGGAATTGTATTTTTATTTTGCTGGATTTGTTGCAGCAGGTGTATTTTGAACAGGAGCTACTGGTGCACTCGTTGCTGTATTGTCAATTATTTTAGAATCAGTGTCACTTAATGTTCCTGTAAAGCTCAAACTTGAAAGCAGTATAAGTGCAATTAATATAGTTGCTAATGTCCAAGTACTTTTATCTAAGAAATCAGTTGTTTTTTGTACACCACCTAGCATTTGTGAGCCACCTATTGTTGAGGATAATCCACCACCTTTAGGATTTTGGACCATGATAACTACGATTAATAGAAAACAAACTATAGTTATTAAAACTAAAAAAATTGAAAATGTGCTCATTGTTTAATTATTATTATGTTGTAAAATCTTAATATCCGATATGCGGTCTGCAAAGAAACTACTTTTTTCTGGATATTTCAAAATTAATATTTCATAAGCTTGTATCGCTTTTTGATATTTTTTTTGTTCCAAGTAAACTCGCGCTAGAGTCTCAGTCATTAAGTATGAATTATCATCTTTGTTTAAGTCGAAACTGACTGTAGAAGGTACACCATGTTTTACGGGAGAAATTTTGGGACTCGTTTCAATAAATTTATCAATTAATTCCAGTTTTTTTCTTTTGTCCGCATCTGTTATGGTTGAGGGTAAAATGATTGACTCCTTATTAGTTCTAACAATTGGCTCGTTACGAGAAAGCTGAAGCCATTCCTGAAAAGAATGTTGTTCCTTTTTAGAGAAATCCAATGGTTCTCCAATGGCTAGTTTTTCTTCAATCGTTTTAGAATAATCCTCAATTTCAATTGTAGACGCTTCTTTTATTGAGGTAAGGATAGATTGTTGTAACGAATCTATTTTAAGTGCTGATTTTTCTTCAGATACAAGAATTTCATTGCCCAATACGGGAATGTCAAGAATTTCTAATGCTTTACGATCGTATAAATTTTTATCAATAGCAGTAAACGTATCTGAAGTGATGAAATCAAATAATACTGATCTGTCTGTTGAATGGGCAGCAGTAGTTTTTAAAGCCAGATTGTATTTGTAACTATTTTGATTGAAAAGGCCTTTTAATTGAATCGCTCTCGCACTTTGAAAATACGGAAATTCTTCCAATACTTTGTCCAAAGACTCTGTTTGCTTTTCGTGAATAGCATCAGGTTTGTTAATCAAATACGAATAGTCGTTTACGTTCATCTTTTTAAGGTTCTGAGTTCGGTAATCAGTTTGAGGTTGTTCTAGCTAACTTAAAACGCTCATTTGAGTGTTTTTTTACCATTTCGCAAGAGACTCGTTAAAGATGTCTTGTGTTATTCTTTCAAATATATCTTTCAAAGCGGCGTTTAATGTAGCTCCAGTCAATTGTTGCTCTGCGGGATAATCATAGAAAAAAGTAAAGGGTTTTTCAAAATCATCCGCTTCTTTTTTCTTATTGCTAAAACGAACATTTATACGAATCGTTAATCGATTTTGAGCTGCCCGCTGATCAGCCGTAGCAGTCATTGGGCTAATTCTGTAATCTACGATTTCTCCTTCATACGATAAGTCAGCGTCATTTTTGACTAAGTTTAGATTGGTTTGGTTCTGAATCAGATCTTGGAGTTCCAATGTAAATGTGCGGTCAATGCCAGGTTCAATTAATTCTGCATTATTTTGAAAAAAGCCAACTTGAAATGTTTCGGCATCAATTTTACCAGTTCCTGTAAAATTGTAGACGGAGCAACTATTGGTACTCCATATAATTATTAAAAGAAGGAAGTGTTTTAGGTATTTCATTTTCTATTTTAAAATTGCTGCGCCAATTCATTAACGCTCGGTCAAATATATTCATTTTCGTTCAGAACCATTTATGTTTTGAATCTTTGTGAAAATATTACAAATCAAATTGCTTAATTTTTCGGTATAAAGTTCGCTCTGAAATGCCCAATTCATCGGCGGCAGCTTTTCGTTTTCCCTTGTTTTTCTCTAATGATTTTTTAATCATTTCAATTTCTTTTTGTTCTAAACGTAAGGTTTCTTCTTCCTCGATAGTTTCGGTGTACAAATAATTGTCGTCATTCTCTTGATAGAGGTCTTCGTTATTTTTGGCGGCTAATAACGCTGCTGTTGGTTCTTCTTCAAAATCAATTTCACTGTCCGTTTCTTTGGAACCGTATATTTTTTTTATCAGATTCTGATTGGTCTCCTGAACTTTAGAGCTTCCATTTTGGATCAGTTCCAACGTTAATTTTTTTAAATCATTCAAATCGCTTTTCATGTCAAAAAGCACCTTGTATAATATTTCTCTTTCGGTACTAAAATCGCTTTCACTTTTTTTATCTTTAATTACCGAAGGTAAATGACTGCCTTGTACCGGCAAATAAGATTGTAAAGTGATTGCTGATATATCTCGATTTGTTTCCAAAACAGAAATTTGTTCGGCTACATTTCGCAACTGTCTTATGTTTCCACTCCAACGAAATTTTTGTAATAGTTGAACTGCATTCTCCTCCAACTTCAAAGGAGGCATTTTATATTTATGGGCGAAATCTGCGACAAATTTTCTAAATAACAAATGAATGTCATCTTTTCTATCGCGCAAAGGCGGTAAAGTAATATCTACTGTGCTTAAACGATAGTATAAATCTTCGCGAAATTTCCCTTTTTCGATAGCATCAAATAAATTGACATTCGTTGCCGCTACAATTCGTACGTCTGTTTTCTGTACTTGGGAGGACCCTACTTTTATAAATTCACCATTTTCGAGAACACGTAATAAGCGAACTTGAGTCGTCAGCGGCAGTTCACCTACTTCATCCAGAAAAATGGTTCCGCCATCAGCCACCTCAAAATACCCCTCACGAGTTCCTGTAGCTCCTGTAAAAGCGCCTTTTTCATGCCCGAAAAGTTCACTGTCTATTGTTCCTTCTGGAATGGCTCCACAGTTTACGGCTATGTATTTTCCGTGTTTTCTATGTGATAGGGAATGAATAATTCTGGGAATATTCTCTTTACCCACGCCGCTTTCTCCAGCAACCAATACTGTAATATCCGTAGGAGCAACCTGAATAGCTTTTTCAATGGCGCGATTTAGCTTTTGGTCATTTCCAATAATCTCAAAGCGTTGTTTTATAGCTTGAACTGATTCCATTTTTATCTTTTTTTAAAGTTTTAGTTGTTTAAGGGTTCAAGTTATTGAGATAATTTTAAGCCTTAAATTGTAAACTTTTTTCTAATTCATTTCACTCAAACCAACAGCTTCTCCTTTTAAAGTTCCACTTGTGCAAGACGTAATTCTTACATTCACAAAATCTCCAATTTTATAACTCTCTTTCGGGAAAACTACGGTAATACTTTGGGAATTTCTTCCAGAGAACTCTTCCGTAGATTTTTTTGAAAGTTTTTCTACCAAAACTTCTACTGTTTGCCCAATAAATTCCTCGGAGCGTAACCAAGCGTGTTTTTGCTGTAAGTCGACAATTTCTTGTAATCGTCTCGCTTTGGTTTCGTCTGTTACATCGTCTTCCATTTTTCTCCCAGCCAATGTTCCGGGGCGCTCTGAATAGCTGTACATATAACCAAAATTATATTTTACATATTCCATCAAACTCAGAGTGTCTTTGTGATCTTGTTCGGTTTCCGTCGGAAAACCACTAATCATATCTTGCGAAATAGAACTGTTTGGGATAATGCTTCTGATTTTGTCAATCAAATTCATGTATTCCTCTCGTGTATGCAAACGATTCATTTCTTTTAAAATTCTATTGCTTCCGGATTGAACGGGTAGGTGTATGTGTTTACAAATATTAGGATACTTTGCAATAACGTGCAAAATACTTTCATGCATATCTTGGGGATTTGAAGTAGAAAAACGAATCCGCATTTTAGGAAAACCAACCGCCACCATTTCAAGTAATTGGTCAAAATCTACTGCTGTTGCTTTTTGCATTTCGGTTGCATTCACAAAATCTTTCTTCAATCCGCCACCATACCAGAGAAAACTGTCTACGTTTTGTCCTAAAAGTGTTATTTCTTTAAAACCTTTGTCCCACAAATCTTGGATTTCTTTCATGATACTTTGTGGTTCGCGGCTGCGTTCGCGTCCGCGGGTAAAAGGTACCACGCAAAACGTACACATATTATCACAACCGCGCGTAATAGAAACCAGTGCGGTAATGCCATTGCTCATCAAGCGAACCGGTGAAATATCGCCATAGGTTTCATCTTTGGATAAAATCACATTGATTGCATCACGGCCTTCTTCCACTTCTTGTAAAAGGTTTGGTAAATCTTTATAGGCATCTGGACCTACAACAAGGTCCACTATTTTCTCTTCTTCCAAAAATTGACTTTTCAAACGTTCGGCCATACAGCCCAAAACTCCTACTTTCATTTTTGGATTAATACGCTTTACCGCATTGTATTTCTCCAAGCGTTTGCGAATGGTTTGCTCTGCTTTATCTCTAATGGAACAGGTGTTAACCAAAACCAAATCGGCTTCTTCCAGAATTTGCGTTGTATTGTATCCGTTACCGGACAATATAGAAGCTACGATTTCGCTATCTGAAAAATTCATTGCACAACCATAACTTTCAATAAAAAGTTTCTTTGTATTCTCGGGTTTGTTTTCTAAAACAAGACTTTCGCCCTGTTTGCTTTCTTCAATAATCTTTTCCATCCTATGTTTTCAAAGTGCAAAGATAAGGGAATTCAAATAAATATGACAAGATGTCAGATTAAGAATTAACACTATTTTGTGTTTTAATTTTGGGGTAAAAAAACGTTTTTAGCTAACAAGTCAAATACTTTTTTATTCGAAGTTAAAACAATACAACACCCAATTGAATTCGGGCAATTTTAAGGGCTGGATTCCACATTGCTACTGCAGAAACTGGGATTTTGTAATTTAAAATGCTAATATTTTTGAAAGCCTTGATTCCAGTATTTATAATATCAAAATTACTGTTTGGGTTATTAGTATATAAATGGGAGGAACCGTTTAGGGCAAATCCGGCTCCTAAATAGGCCTCTAAAGTAATTTTTTGATTTTTCAACACTGGATATCCTAATTCTAAATAGGTTGAATACCTATTTTTATAATCGAGATTGTCCAGCAATTCACGGTCATTGCCATAGAGTAGAAAATTAGCTTCGATACGCAAAGGAAATCGTTTGGGAAATTGATAGGATGTTCTTAAATCAAGAATGTGCGTTGTTGTTTTTCGATCGTAATTAAAAACGGCTGGGTTTTCAATATTAGTAGTATTGAATAGATCCCACAAGGCAATTGAAAAGCCATTTTTTTGGTATTGAACGTAGTAATTAATTTCTTTGTACTCCCCGTCAAGCCCATTTCCGCCCCAAAGGCCAACAGTAAGATTTTGTTTTTTATCCAAAGCATAATGAATGTTGCCCATGGCAGTCATGCTTCCGTTGATGACCAGTCCCCTCCATAGGTGGCTTGTTTTTAATTCTACATCAAAATCCAATCGGTTCGGTTTTGTGTCTGCTACAGCTTTCGGAATAGTATCGGAAACAGGAGTTTCTTGGGCGTATCCAGCTAGCCCTATAATAGCGATTATAGTGGAGAAAAATAATTTTTGCATGATAGTATTTTTAGAATTAGGAGGTTAGAGCATCGCCGTATATAAGACTGCGGCCAAACAGGATCCTATTATTGGGCCAACGATAGGAACCCAGGAATAGCTCCAATCGCTACTTCCTTTTATGGGTAAAATGGCGTGCATGATACGAGGACCCAAATCTCTAGCAGGATTTATGGCGTACCCAGTAGTGCCTCCCAATGACAATCCAATAGCCCAAACTAAAATAGCTACCGGTAAAGCACCAACAGTCCCAAGTCCGATTGCAGCACCAGTATCAGAACTCATGATCAGTTCTGGGCCTGCGATATAGAATATTACAAAAATCAACACAAAAGTAGCGATGATTTCACTTATTAAATTGGATGAGTAATTACGAATCGCGGGCCCTGTACAAAAACAAGCAAGTTTTCCGCCTTCGTCCTCTGTAGCTGCAAAATGATCTTTATGGGAAAGCCACACCAAAACGGCACCTAGCATAGCCCCAATCATTTGAGCCAGAATATAGGAAGCAACTTCAGCCCATGCAAATTTTCCTATGAGTGCCAGACCTAAAGTGACGATTGGATTTAAATGCGCACCACTAATCGGGCCAGCGACGGCAACGCCTACAAATACAGCAAAACCCCAAGCTGTACTAATGACAATCCATCCGGAATTATTCCCTTTGGTTCCTTTAAGAACTACATTGGCAACAACGCCATTACCTAATAAAATCATAAGCATAGTCCCTAAAATTTCTGCTATAAATGGAGTCATAATATTTAGTTTTTAGTGATTAATCTTCTATCCAGTTTCCAGCTCTGCCTATCGCTTTATCCCAGTTTTTTACTAATTCAGTGACAGTGTCTCTGGACATTTCTGGGGAGAATTCATGGTCTATCGTCCATTGTTTTTGTAATTCATCTACGCTGTCCCAATATCCAATAGCTAAACCGGCTAAATAAGCGGCGCCTAAAGCCGTTGTTTCCAATGTTTTGGGTCGAATTACTTTAAAATTAAAAAGATCCGATTGGAATTGCATCAATAAATTATTAGCAACAGCTCCGCCATCTACTCTTAATTCTGTTCCCTTTTTTTCGAAATCAGCTTCCATCGCCTTTACTAAATCATAGACTTGATAAGCTATTCCTTCAAGAGTTGCTCTCGCAATGTGTGCGTTTGTAGTACCTCGAGTGATCCCAAATATCGCACCTCGAGCGTATTGGTCCCAGTAAGGAGCTCCTAAGCCTGTCAGTGCCGGAACAAAATAGACGCCTCCGTTATCTGGAACGCTAGCGGCTAATTCTTCAATTTCATGCGCAGCATCAATCATTTTAGCACCATCTCTCAGCCATTGTACAGCCGCACCACCAACAAAAACACTGCCTTCTAAGGCATATGTTGTTTTTCCATTAATTTTCCAGGCCACAGTGGTTAATAAGTTATTTTTAGAATAAACGGGTTTATTGCCTGTATTCATAAGCATAAAACAACCAGTTCCATACGTGTTTTTTACCATTCCAGGATTGATGCATAGCTGTCCAAAAAGCGCTGCTTGTTGATCTCCTGCAACCCCAGCAATAGGAATTTTTGTTGAGAATAGAGTGGTTGAGGTTACTCCATAAACTTCACTACTTTGTTTTATTTCTGGCAATATCGATTGTGGGATATCGAATAAATTTAATAATTCCTGATCCCATTCTAAAGTATGTATGTTTAACATCATGGTGCGACTAGCATTAGAAACATCCGTCATGAACATTTTGCCTCGGGTCAGTTTCCAAATAAGCCAAGTGTCGACGGTTCCAAAACATAATTTTCCTTGTTCCGCTTTTTCACGAGCTCCTTTTACATTGTCCAAAATCCACTTTAATTTTGTGGCCGAAAAATAGGCGTCTAAAACCAGTCCTGTTTTTTCTTTAATCAGATCTCCGTGACCTTGAGCTTTCAATGCGTCGCAATATTTTGCAGTTCTTCTATCTTGCCAAACAATAGCATTATAAATTGGTTTACTGGTTTCCCTGTCCCAAACAATTGTTGTTTCTCTTTGATTGGTGATGCCAATGGCGGCTATTTCTTTTCCTGATATTCCTACTTTTGCAATAACTTCAGCAGTAACACTCATTTGAGAGGACCAAATTTCGTTTGGATCGTGTTCTACCCATCCTGGCTTTGGGAAAATTTGTTCGAAAGATTTTTGAGAAACGTTGACAATTTCTCCATCGTGGTTGAAGACAATTGCTCTGGATGAGGTCGTTCCTTGGTCAAGGGCAAGAATTAGTTTGTTTTTCATTTTTTGGTGTTTTTATATTAATAGAATTGTAGCTTATTTTATTTGAAATTCTGTCAAAAGGAAACCGTTGGCGAGAGTTCTAAATTCAGCCGTTTGGACATCAGCCCAAGTGGTATCATATCCTAGTTCTTTTGCTAATAATTGGGCAACTTTTTCAGAACAACCAATCGCTGCGCGGGCATCTAGAAATAAAAGGCGTACGCGTCTGGCCAACACATCTTCAATGGTTCTGGCCATTTCGAAACGAATAGCCCAAGCTACTTCGGCCATTGTGTACTCATAATCGGGATGTAATTTTTCTTTTAACGAAGGTTCGTCTTCCTGTAATTTTAGTATTTTTGGAATGTCGGTTCCATAAATGTATAAATGATTTTCTCGGTCTTTTATTGAGGTAGCTTTATTTCCGTGAATGGCAATATCTTCTGTCTCACAGCTTCTCTTGGGTAAATTATGGACTTTGATTGCTTTGCCAATAACATCCTCAGCAATTTTTCGATATGTAGTCCATTTTCCTCCAGTAATGGTGATTAATCCAGTATCCGAAACAATTATTTTATGGCTTCTGGAAACTTCTTTGGTACTTTGTCCTTTTTTTTCTGGGGCTGCCAAAGGTCTCAATCCTGCAAATACAGATAAAACATCCTTTCTTGTTGGTTTTTTTTCTAGAAATCGTTGGGCAGTTTCTAAAACAAAATCAATCTCTTGTTCCAAGGCAATTGGTTCTACACTTGATTTTTTAACCAAAGTGTCGGTAGTTCCTACCACAATTTTATCATGCCACGGCACTGCAAACAGTACACGTCCATCACTTGTTTTTGGAATCATTAAGGCGTGTTGACTTGGCAAGAAAGATTTGTCAAAAACCAAGTGAATTCCTTGGCTTGGAACAATATATTTCTTGTATTCTAAATCATTCATCTTCATGATCGAATTGGTAAAAACCCCGGTAGCATTAATAACTGCGGTTCCATTCAATTCATATTTACTACCCGTTTCTTTGTCTTCAAATTCTACTCCCGTAACTTGATTTTTATCGTCTTTTAATAAATTTGTCACTTTCGAATAGTTCAAAAGTGTTGCTCCTTTTTCAACGGCTGTTTGAGCAATATTGATCGCCAAACGCGAATCGTCAAACTGTCCATCTTGATACACAACTCCGCTAACCAATCCTTTTTGGGTAATGGTTGGAAGTAATTCGATTGTTTTTTTTCTGGAAACATATTTAGAAGCACCTAAACTTAATCGTCCGGCTAACATATCGTATATGGTTAGTCCTACGGTATAGAAATAGCCGCCCCACCAATTGTAATTTGGAATTACGAAGGATTGGTTTTTCACCAAGTGAGCAGCATTTTGGGCCATTAATCCTCTTTCTTTTAGTGCTTCACGTACCAAAGCAATATCTCCTTGTTCTAAATACCGTACCCCGCCATGGACTAATTTGGTGCTTCGGCTAGAGGTTCCTTTTGCAAAATCAATAGATTCTAATAATATGGTTTTGAAACCTCTGCTTGCTGCGTCTAGCGCTATTCCTAATCCGTTAGCACCACCACCAATGATGATTACATCCCAATTTTTGGTTTGCGTAAGTTGGGCTAATTGTTCTGATCTTTTCATTTTGTTGTTTTTATATCGCAATATAGTATTTCGTTTTACAAACATAACGAAATAAATCGAAACAAAATGAAACTATTCGAAATAACTAGTTTTATTTTTTATTTCTAAAAGATTATCTATCTTTATTTTGAATATTTAAACAGTAAGATGGCTATAATTAATATCAGACAGGAACTAATAATAGAGGAATTAAATAAAAAGGGGTATGTCAATGTAGTGGAACTGTGCGAAACGCACAAGGTTTCATCTGTAACTATTCGAAAGGATTTGAGTTTTTTAGAAAACAAAAATCTATTGCATCGTACCCATGGAGGCGCAAGTAAACAGCCTATTTATGCGTTCGAAAGAGATGTAAGTGATAAGGAATTGCTTCAGGTAGAACAAAAGAAGCTTATAGCAAAAGCGGCTTTGAGTTATATTAACGACAATGATTATATCATTATGGGTTCTGGGACTACGATACATAATTTGTCTAAGGTTATGACTGGCTTTCAGAAATTGACGGTGTTGACTCCTTCGCTTAAAGTTTCATTAGAGCTTTGCAAACATGCAGAAATTGACACCATTCAACTGGGTGGCGATATTAGAAAAGCATCTACTTCAGTAGTTGGCGCAATTGCAGAAGGAATTTTGAGTCAGTTTTCCTGTAATAAATTATTTCTAGGAACAGACGGACTTGATCTAGAATTTGGGTTGAGTACTTCAAATGCTATGGAAGCTCATTTGAATCAGGCGATGATTGATGTGGCTGAAAAAGTAATCGTCTTGGCAGATTCAACTAAAATGAATGTTAGAGGTTTTGGTAAAATTTGCAATCTAGAAAAAATTAATGTTTTGATTACTGACTCTGGTATTGATATCGAAACTAAAACGAAACTGGAAGAAATGGGGTTGAATGTCGTTGTTGTATAAAAAAACTTAAAATTTTTTTTAAGTTTTAATTGCAGTTGGACTTTAAAGAATAGAAAACGAAAAGTCCATATTCTTAATAAAACGGTAGTGTTTTATTCTTTTTAAAATTATTGAATTTAAATTATTCAAAACCTGCAATTCAACGAGAAAATTTACTTTTAAAATTTAAAAAACTTAAAATTTAAAAAAATCATATACTTTTGCCGACATAAACAATCGGGATATGGCAAAGAATTTAGTTATAGTGGAATCACCTGCAAAGGCAAAAACAATCGAAAAATTTCTAGGAAGTGATTTTCAGGTCGAGTCCAGTTACGGACATATTGCTGACTTACCTTCAAAAGAAATTGGTGTAGATGTAGAAAATGGTTTCAAACCTAAATATGAAGTTTCAGCTGATAAAAAAGCATTGGTTAGTAAGTTAAAAACTTTAGCCAAGAATGCCGAAATGGTTTGGTTAGCAAGTGATGAGGATCGAGAGGGTGAAGCTATTTCTTGGCACTTAGCCGAAGAATTAAAATTAGATAAAACCAAGACAAAGCGAATTGTTTTTCATGAAATTACAAAAACAGCAATTCTAAAAGCAATTGACAATCCAAGGGAAATAGACTATAATTTAGTCAATGCACAACAAGCGCGTCGTGTTTTGGATCGGTTGGTTGGTTATGAATTGTCTCCAGTTCTTTGGAGAAAAATTAAAGGTGGACTTTCAGCAGGACGTGTGCAATCCGTTTCGGTTCGTTTGATTGTAGAACGAGAACGTGAAATTCAGAATTTCAAAGCCGTTGCAACGTATTCTATTGTAGCAGAGTTTACTAACGAAGTAGGAAAAACATTCAAAGCCAAACTACCTAAAAATTTCAATACTAAAAAAGAAGCCGAAGATTTTTTAAATAAAAATATCGGCTCTACCTATAAGGTATCAGATTTAGAAACGAAGCCGACCAAAAAATCACCAACGGGCCCGTTTACAACTTCAACTTTACAACAAGAAGCGGCGAGAAAATTATATTTGCCTGTTGGAATTACGATGCAACTAGCGCAACGTTTGTACGAAGCTGGACTTATTACGTATATGAGAACGGATAGTGTGAATTTATCCAAAGACGCTATGGAAGCGGCCGAAGCCGAGATTATAAAATCGTACGGAAAGGAATTTTCTAAACCTCGAACTTTTGTTAATAAAAGCAAAGGGGCGCAAGAAGCGCATGAAGCGATTCGTCCGACAGATATGTCCCGTCATACAGTAGATATAGACAGAGATCAGGCGCGTTTGTATGATCTAATATGGAAAAGAACCTTGGCCTCACAAATGAGTGATGCTAAATTAGAACGCACAAACGTGAAAATTGAAGCAAACAATCACGGCGAAATATTCACTGCATCAGGTGAAGTTTTGCTTTTTGAGGGTTTTCTTAAAGTATACTTGGAAGGGCATGATGATGATGAGGAGGAGCAAGAAGGAATGTTGCCAGCTATGAAAGTAAATGAGAAATTACAAAATAATTTTATAACAGCAACGGAGCGGTATTCCCGAGCTGCTGCAAGGTATACTGAAGCTTCTTTGGTAAAAAAACTAGAAGAGTTAGGAATAGGACGTCCTTCAACGTATGCCCCGACAATTTCTACGATTATCAATAGAAACTATGTGGAGAAAGGGAATCTTGACGGTCAAGAACGAAATTACACACAATTGACTTTAGTGTCAGGGAAAGTAGGGGAGAAGTTACTGAAAGAAAATACAGGTTCCGATAAAGGAAAATTAGTTCCTACAGATATAGGTGCTATTGTAACAGATTTCTTAGTAAAGAATTTCGGAAATATTCTCGATTATAATTTTACTGCAAAAGTGGAGCAGGATTTTGATGAAATTGCCGAGGGTAATGTAAACTGGACCACAATGATGCAAGAATTCTACGATAAATTTCATCCTATAGTGAAAGATGTAGAAGCAAATGCAGAAAGAGAAAGCGGGGAAAGAATTTTAGGAACAGACCCAAAAACAGGAAAGCCAGTTTCGGTGCGTTTGGGGAAATTTGGACCAATGGCACAAATTGGAGCTGCAGATGATGAAGAGAAAAAATTTGCCAGTTTGATGTCAGATCAAAATATTGGAAACATCACTTTAGAGGAAACGTTAAATTTATTTTTGTTGCCCAAAAATCTTGGGGAATATAAAGGAGAAGAAGTTGAGGTTAGCAATGGTCGTTACGGTCCTTACATTCGTCATGGTGCTGCTTTTGTTTCTTTGCCCAAAGGGGAAAATCCATTAGATGTAGATTTTGAAAGAGCACAGGAATTAATTGATGAGAAGGCAATAGCCGATGCTCCGATAGCAGTGTATAAAGGAGAAGGTGTGCAAAAAGGAACGGGTCGTTTTGGTCCTTTTATCAAATGGGATGGTTTGTTTATAAACGTAAGTAAGAAATACGACTTTGATAATTTGTCACAAACGGATATTGAAGCGTTGATTGAAGATAAATTGCAAAAAAATATTGATAAGGTTTTGCATAATTGGGAAGACGAAGGGATTTTAGTCGAAAAAGCCCGTTGGGGACGTTCGGTTATTACCAAAGGAAAGATTAAAATTGAATTGAGTAAAGAAGTTGATGCCACAAAATTGACATTAGCAGAGGTTCAGGAAATGATTGCCAAGAAAACACCCGCTAAGAAAGTAGCTGCCAAGAAAGCTCCGGCTAAGAAAGCTGTTGCTAAGAAATCAGTAGTTAAAAAGAAATAATAATTAATCCAGTTTCATCTCCCTTTCTTTGGACAGGGTTGAGGAGAGGAAAAAAAGAAATAAAATGGAATTTGATTTTCTAAAACCTCTAGGTAATGAAATCCTGGATTACATTAATGGTTTGACTTCTCAGCAATTGGGCAGCAAAATTGTTCTGCATACCAAGGAACAATTTCCAGATCTAAATAAAATCAAAATTGCAGTAATTGGAGTTTTAGAGAATCGAGGTGATTCAGCTGCAATTTCAAATGTCGATTTAATACCATTACGAAAAGAGTTGTACGGCATGTTTCCCGGAAATTGGGACGCAGTAATTGCAGATTTAGGCGATATTTACGCAGGAAATTCAGTTGAGGACACCTATTTTGCTTTAAAAAAGGTTGTTGCAAGTCTTGTTAAAAAAAAGGTTGTTCCTATTGTTATTGGGGGCTCTCAGGATTTAACGTATGCACTTTATAGAGCTTATGATGATTTGGAACAAATGGTCAACTTAGTTTCTATTGATAATAAATTTGATTTTGGAAAAGAAAATGAAGAAATTTCGGCTACTTCATATCTTACTAAAATAATAATAGAAGAGCCTAATAATCTTTTTAATTATTGTAATGTAGGGTATCAGACTTATTTTAATTCGCAGGAAGAAATAGACTTAATCGAGAAATTATTTTTTGACGCCTATAGGTTAGGAGAAATTTCGAATGCTATATCTATTTCTGAGCCAGTTTTTAGAGATGCAGATGTAGTTAGTATTGACTTAAATTCAGTTAAATCGTCTGATTCGGGAAATTTTATTTCCTTTCAGCCCAATGGTTTTAATGGAAAAGAAATTTGTTCTTTATCACGATATGCGGGGATAAGTGATAAAGTAACTTCGTTTGGGATTTTCAACCATAATAATTCTAAACAGGAATCCGTAATCATTGCGCAAATAATTTGGTATTTTATTGAAGGGTTTCATTACCGTTCCAATGAGTATCCTTTTGGCAGCAAAGAAAATTATCTAAAATACATTGTTCCAATGGAAGAACAGGAACTCGTTTTTTATAAAAGTGACAAAACGGATCGGTGGTGGATTGAAATTCCATTTATTTCAAATGTTAATAATAAATTAAAAAGAAATACGTTATTACCATGTTCTTATGAGGAGTATTTATTGGCCTGCAATCAAGAATTGCCAGAAAGATGGTGGAAAGCACAAAGAAAAAACATCGTATAGAATCATTTTTTACTTATTTATTATTTTTTTATAAAAAACATTTTGTTTACTGTAAAAAAATTGTTTTTCTAAAAAATAATAAATAGGTTTACACACTTAAAAATAATGAATAGATAACCAAATTTATATGAAGAAGTTCATTGCATTTACGGCAATTTTGACCCTTTTAATTGGCTGTGGTAAATCAAGCGATAAAGGAGAATTAGTTGGAGTTGAGGGAAAAAAATGGCATCCAGAGAAACCTTTTGGAATGACTTTAGTTCCGGGCGGGGCTTTTATTATGGGTAAATCAGATGCTGACTTAGCGAACGTTGAAGATGCTCCTACAAAAACAGTTACTGTTCGTTCTTTCTATATGGATGAAACGGAAATTACCAATAGTGAATACCGTCAGTTTGTGGAATGGGTGAAAGATTCTACAATGAGAGTACGATTGGCAATTCTTGCAGATGAAAGTGGAATAACAGCCGGAACTACAAATGGTAAAGGTAAAAATGCCGGAAGTATTGGTGATTTTGCTTTTAATGATTCTGATCCTGAAAAGATGACTGCGTATGATAAGTACATGTATGATAATTATTATAGTGTTGGAACTGCTGACGATCCTTATGCAGGTAGAAAAGTCAATAAAAAAGTCAAATTAATCGAAGATACTAAGCTATATCCGGATGAATATTATGCTGAGGTTATGGATTCTATGTATTTACCAATTGAAGAATCCTATAACGGTTTAAGAACTATAGATGTCAATAAATTGAAGTTTCGTTATTCTTGGATGGATATTCAGGCAGCAGCCAAAGCGAAAGTAGGAAGAAGAAAAGATTTTATAAAAACAGAACAAGTTAATGTATATCCTGACACTACGGTTTGGATCAAGGACTTTGCCTATTCCTATAATGAACCCATGCACAATGATTATTTTTGGCACAAAGCCTATGAAGATTATCCAGTGGTAGGGGTAAAATGGACCCAAGCCAAAGCATTTTGTGCCTGGAGAACTTTATACAAAAACGCAAGTATAAAATCAAAAAAGAAAAGTCGGGATTTAATCAATTCTTTCCGATTGCCAACAGAAGCTGAATGGGAATATTCTGCCAGAGGTGGTTTAGAGTCCGCAACATATCCATGGGGTGGACCGTATACTAAAAATGATAGAGGATGTTTTCTTGCGAATTTTAAACCTAACAGGGGAGATTATGCTGCGGATGAAGCTCTTTATACTGTTGAGGCAAAATCATACGAGCCAAATGGCTACAATTTGTATAATATGGCAGGTAACGTTTCTGAATGGACTGATTCATCATATGATCCTAATGCCTATGAGTATGTTTCGTCAATGAACCCTAATGTCTTAGATGCTTCAAATAAAAGAAAAGTACTTCGGGGCGGTTCATGGAAAGATGTTGCTTATTTCCTACAAGTAAGTACCAGAGATTATGAATATGCAGATTCTGCCAGAAGTTACATAGGTTTTAGAACAGTCCAAGATTATATGGGAGTTCAGACTACCGGAATAGGAAAAAAGAAATAAAAAAAACTCCAAATCTAACTTTAATTAAAAAACAAACTATTATGGCATTATTAAGCAAAAAAGCAATGAATTTCGCATACGGTATGGGAGCTGCGGTTGTAATCATTGGTGCATTATTCAAAATTACCCATATAGAATTTGGTTTCCTTACAGGAAATTTAATGCTTACAATAGGTCTTGTTGTAGAAGCGGCTATTTTTGCTCTTTCGGCCTTCGAACCAGTTGATAATGACCTGGATTGGACTCTAGTATATCCGGAATTGGCTAACGGTCAAGCTAAAACCGTAACTAAAAAAGTGGAAACACCGTCAGACGCACAGGGATTGTTGTCTCAAAAATTAGATGTAATGTTAAAAGATGCTAAAATTGATGGTGAATTAATGGCCAGTTTAGGAAACAGTATCAAAAATTTTGAATCAGCTGCTAAGGGAATTGCACCTACAGTTGACTCTATAAATTCTACTAAAAAGTATAGTGAAGAATTGACCTTGGCTGCAGCTCAAATGGAGTCTTTGAATAGTTTATATAAAATACAATTGCAAAGTGCTTCAAGAAATGCTCAGATAAATGAAGAAGTTGCTGAAAACAACTTAAAATTAAAAGATCAAATGCAATCATTGACTTCTAATCTTTCGTCTTTAAACAACGTGTATGGTGGAATGCTTTCTGCAATGAATAATAAAGGATAATTAGTTTCGAACTATAAAAAAATAATAAACTAATTATTAGAAAATATGGCAGGAGGAAAACTAACCCCTAGACAGAAGATGATTAACCTGATGTACTTGGTTTTTATCGCAATGTTAGCATTAAATATGTCCAAAGAAGTTTTGTCAGCTTTTGGATTAATGAATGAAAAATTTGAAGGTTCAAACTCTTCCGCTGAACAGTCAAACGCACAAATGTTAGCTGGTTTAGATGCTAAAGCCGCTGAAGCCGGTGGAGAATTTACCGCGGCATCAGCAACTGCTCACAAGGTAGAAACGATAACTAAAAATTTTTACGATTATATTGGAAAAATAAAATCAGAAGTTTTAGTAGGGACAGAGGTTGACCCTGAAACGGGAAAATTACCTTACGAGGCAATGGATAAAGGAGATAATATTGATCAGTTGTGGTTTAGTCCTGCAGGGTACTCAGCTAAAGGGAAAGAAGTTATTGCAACAATCGAAAAGTATAAATTAGACATGAAATTAGCTTTAGGCAATAACAAAAAGCTTTCACCAATTTTATCTGAAGTAGACTCAAAGTTTAGTTTGGCGGATGTTAAAAATAAGGATGGTGTAGCTATTGATTATTTAGATTATCATTTTAAAGGATTTCCAGCTGTAGCCTCTTTAGCAAAATTATCTGCTTGGCAGAATGATGTTAAAAAAGCAGAAACAGATGTGTATAATACATTGTTAGGTAAAGCTGCAGTTGCAGCTGCTTCATATAGTAATTATCAGGCCATTGTGGTTCTTGATAAAAGTGCTTATTTTCAAGGCGAAGCTATAACTGGTAAAGTAGTTTTGGGTAGATATGATGAGAATACTAAGCCGACATCTTTCTCAGGTCCTGGGAAAATTGTAAATGGTCAAGCTGTAATATCTATGACTGCCGGGAGTGTTGGAGAACAGACAATTAATGGTCAATTCACTTTCTTGGAAGATGGAAAAAACATTCCTCTTAAATTTCAAGGGAAGTATGTAGTTATTTCTCGTCCAGTTTCAGCTACGATTTCGGCTGATAAAATGAACGTTGTTTATAGAGGTGTTGTCAATCCTATGACAGTATCTTTTGCAGGTGTTCCTGATGCTAATGTTAGTGCTTCTGCTCCAGGTTTATCCAAATCAGGCGGCCAAGGAAAGTATGTTATGAGCCCGCAAGGAGGAAATGAAGTGGTAATAAATGTAGTGGGTAAAATGGCTGATGGAAAGTCAGTTACTGATAGAAGAACTTTTAGAATCAAAGGGATTCCGGGCCCTACTGGAACTATTAGAGGGGAAATGGGAGTGGTAAAAGGTCCTAAATCCAATCTAGAAATAGCTACTATCGGAGCTAAATTAGTCGATTTTGATTTTGAAGTAGGTTTAAATGTTGTTGGGTTTAATTTAAAAGTTACTGGTCAGCCTACAGTGGTTGTTTCCGGAAATAGGTTAAACGCACAGTGTAAAGCGGTACTTTCAAAAGCAGGAAGAGGCGATCAGGTTACAATCTCCGAAATTAAAACAAAACTTGAAGGTGCAGGTAGTTATTTATTACCAAGAACAGCTCCGGTAATTTTTGAAATACAATAATAAGTAGGTTTTAAAAGCCTATTTCAATATATCTTATTAGGATAACATGATGAATATAAGAAACTTTTTGATCGCTATTATTTCTATTACCGGAAGCTTTGCATCTATAGCACAGTCGAATTTGCTTAATGCTAAAACTCCGGATCAAATAGGACTTAAAACTGCTGCACAACTGGATTTAGATAATGATAAGCCATTAGCTTACGGTTATGTACATGACAGAGATGTTTTAATGGGAAAGACTACTTGGGAGATTATTGACTTAAGTGAAAAAATTAATTTTGCTTTATATTTCCCAATAGATACTGCAAATATAGGTTCTGACAGGAGATCTTTATACGATGTATTGACTAAAGCTATGAGAAATGGTGAAATTACTGAAGTATACACTGATAGTTATTTTAATACTAAAAAGTCTTTGCAAGATATACAAGGTTCATTAACCCGTATTGACACAACTGATGCAGGAAGAGAACAAATTAATGCAGGCAATCAAATATCTGATGAATACATTTTAAGACAAGATTTATCTGCTCAAGATGTTTCTCAATACAAGATAAAAGGATATTGGTATTTTGACAAGCGTCAGAGTGAATTAAAATACCGTCTTTTGGGAATTTGTCCCGTAACTCCTGATGTTTATACCATGAACAGTGAGGAAAAAGATTACATTGAGTTATTCTGGATATTTTTTCCTTCAGCAAGAGAAGTTTTACATAGTGCTAAAGCGTTTAATGATAAGAATTCAGCTATGCCAGTTTCCTTCGATCAGATATTAAATTCAAGACGTTTTAATAGTGTCATTTATAAAGAAGAAAATGTATATGGAGATAGAGGTATCGACGAATACATGAAGGATAATGCTCAAAATCAGTTATTAGAATCGGAAAGGGTTAAAGATAAAATTCGTAGTTTCGAGTCAGATATGTGGAATTATTAATTTCGATTTCTATTAAATATTAATTAACTCTTACTGTAACGGTAGGAGTTTTTTGTTTTAAAATGCGTTCTTTGTATTTAGTTTTAATTTTTTTTTGATGATTGATTATTTAATTGTGGGTTCTGGTTTAGCGGGTATTTCATTTGCAGAAATTGCTTTGCAAAATGAAAAATCTATCTTGGTGTTAGATGATAATTCTCAAACTTCTTCTAAAATTGCTGGAGGTTTGTACAATCCCGTTATTCTAAAACGTTTTAGTGAAGTGTGGAAAGCTCAAGAGCAGTTGAAAATAATGAATGAATTTTATGTTGCTTTGGAAGATAAACTAAAGTGTAAAGTTGATTTTAAAATGCCCATTTTAAGGAAATTTTTTTCCGTAGAAGAACAAAATAACTGGTTTGCTGCCTCTGATAAAGTGGTATTAGCTCCTTTTTTATCCACAGATTTGATTTCTAAAAAATATTTGGGAATTGATTCGCCTTATGGATATGGTCAAGTTTTGCAAACTGGTTATGTTGATACGGCTTTGTTGTTAGACAAATACAGGGAATATCTTATGGCTAATACTCTTTTTCAAGAAGAATCTTTTGATTATAAGGTTTTGCAGATGGAGTCGAGCAGTATTCACTACAAAGGGATACAAGCAAAACATATTATTTTTGCCGAAGGCTTTGGGATGCATGCCAATCCCTATTTTAATCATTTGCCATTAGATGGAACAAAAGGGGAACTTTTTATTATAAAGGCGCCGCAATTAGATTTAGATGTAATTGTTAATACCAGTGTGTTTATTTTACCTCTGGGGGATGGTGTATTCAAAGTAGGTGCTACTTATAACTGGAAAGATAAAACAGAATTGCCAACCGAGGAAGGGAAAGTAGAATTAATAGAGAGAATTAAAGAAATTATTACTTGTGATTTTGAAATTTTAGATCATTTTGCCGGCGTTCGACCTACTGTTAAAGACAGAAGACCATTGGTAGGGACAAATCCAACTTTCAACTCCGTTCACATTCTGAATGGATTGGGCACAAGAGGTGTAATGTTGGGGCCAGCAATGGCAAAAGCATTGTTTGATCACATTGAATATCAAATTACGTTAGACAGGGAAATAGATATAAATCGATTTATTGCAAGAGGAAAGAAATAAAACTATTTAAGCTTTGTGTCTGGTTCGTATGTAACAAACATATTAATATAAATGTTTCTGGAAAAGCGCAAAATAAAAGGGAACAGTATAATTAGCGAGATAATTATTGCTATAAAAGCTACTTTAAGATTAGAGCCAAAAACTACAAAAGAAAGTATAAAAGCAGCAATTCCTACTGCGACATTTAAACCATAACTAACATACATTGCCCCATAAAAAAAAGAAGGTTCAATTTGATATCTTAAACCACAATGGCTGCAATTTTCATGCATTTTCAAGATTTTATTGAAATGTAACGGATTTTTATCCAAATACATACTCTCATTCTGACATTTAGGACAAGTTCCTGTTAAAATGCTATATAATTTGGATCCTTTTTTTAACATTTGCAAAAAATTTAATTTTCCTTTCTTTGGAGTTACAAATTTACGCATTCGAAAAGGAATAAAATAACAATACATGCTTAATATACACAATTTATCCGTTTCGTTTGGTGGTACTTATTTATTTGAAGAAGTTACCTTTCGATTGGGTGCCGGAGACCGTGTGGGTCTTGTTGGTAAGAACGGAGCGGGAAAGTCTACCATGCTTAAAATGTTAGCAAAAGATTTTGCTCCTGATTCAGGTGTTATTTCTCAGGAGAAAGATCTTCGTATGGGATTCTTGCGTCAGGACATCGATTTTGAACAAGGAAGGACAGTTCTTGAAGAAGCGTATGAAGCTTTTACTGAGATTAAAATTGTGGAGAAAAAGCTTGAAGAAATCAATCATCTGCTAGTTACTCGTACTGATTATGAAAGTGAAGAATATACTCAAATAATAGAAGATTTATCGGACTATACCCATCGTTTTGAATTATTGGGCGGTTATAATTATATAGGAGATACGGAAAAAATCCTGCTGGGTTTAGGTTTCAAAAGAGAGGTTTTTGATAATCAAACCGAAACTTTTTCTGGCGGTTGGAGAATGCGTATTGAATTAGCTAAATTACTATTGCAGGCTAATGATGTTTTATTACTAGATGAGCCTACAAATCACTTGGATATAGAGAGTATCATCTGGTTAGAAAGTTTCTTGCGTAATTATCCTGGTGTTGTTGTAATTGTATCGCATGATAAGATGTTTTTGGATAATGTGACCAACAGAACTATAGAAATTTCACTTGGAAAAGCGTATGATTTCAATAAACCGTATTCAGAATATTTAGAATTGCGTCACGAGATTCGTGAAAAGCAATTGGCAACACAAAAAAACCAAGCTAAAAAAATTGAAGAAACGGAGCGGCTAATAGAGAAATTCCGAGCGAAAGCCTCGAAAGCCTCGATGGCACAGTCTTTAATAAAAAAATTGGATAAAGTTGAACGTATTGAAGTGGATGAAGACGATAATTCTGTGATGAATATTACTTTTCCAGTTTCAAAAGAGCCGGGTAGAGTGGTAATTGAAGCTGAAAATGTTACTAAAAGCTACGGTGATAAAACGATTTTAAAAAACATCAATCTGTTAGTGGAACGAGGAAGTAAAATTGCCTTTGTTGGACAAAATGGACAAGGAAAGTCAACTTTTATCAAAGCAATAGTTGATGAATTTCAATACCAAGGCAATATTAAATTGGGCCACAATGTACAATTAGGATATTTCGCACAAAATCAGGCAGAATATTTGGACGGTGAAATCACTTTGCTTCAAACCATGGAAGATGCAGCAGCAGATACGAACCGGATGAAAGTACGCGATATGTTGGGTTCTTTCTTGTTTCGAGGAGATGATGTAGAGAAAAAGGTAAAAGTCCTTTCAGGAGGCGAAAGAAACCGTTTGGCACTGTGTAAATTATTATTGCAACCCATCAATGTTTTGTTAATGGATGAGCCTACAAATCACCTGGACATTAAATCTAAAAATGTTTTGAAAGCCGCATTGCAAAAATTTGGAGGTACGTTACTATTAGTTTCCCACGATAGAGATTTCTTGCAGGGAATGTCCAATTTAGTGTATGAATTTAAAGATCAAAAAATAAAAGAATATTTAGGGGATATTAATTATTTCTTAGAACAACGCAATTTGGAAAACATGCGTGAAGTTGAGAAAAAAGATGCTCAAAAAGCAGTAGCTCCTAAGGAAAGCAACAAAGCCTCATACGAAGATCAAAAGAAAGGGAAAGCCCTGCAAAATAAATTAAGTAAAGTAGAAAGTCAAATCAAGCAATTAGAAAGAGACATTCAACAAGATGATAAAATGCTCGCCTCTAATTATGATAAACACATTGAAGACGCAAAATTTTTCACAGCATACAACAAAAAGAAAGCAGAGTTAGATAAATTTTTACTGGATTGGGAAGCAGTTCAGCAAGAAATTGACAATGCATAAAAAAGAGTTCTATTTTGAATTTCCCCCAAAAAGCGAAATGCTATTTGGGGGTATTTTTTATACAATAATTCCAATTGATTTGGAGTGTGCAATGGCCTCAGTACTGTTTTTGAAATAACAAATTGAAACCTTGAGGGTTTCCAGATTTTTCAAAACAGAGGTCACTTTTTCCTTTTTGGATGCGCCAGTTTGCCTTATATAGACCGCTTTTACCGTAACTGGAAAAATTTTACAAATAGCTTCGTAAAGATATGGATCGTGTTGGGAATCATCCCCAAGAAGCACATATTCTAAGGTTGGGTAAAACTCTAAGATGTGTTTTATTTTATCAAATTTATGATTGTGGTTTCCTCTTCCAGTTAGAAAAAAATCGGTAAGACTCGTTTTGATGTCCTTCAAAAGTAAAACAGCTTTGGGAAGTTGATGAATTTCAGTAAATTTTGTTATAAAACGATAGAGGTTCCATTCACTACTGGAAACATAAAAAAAGGCATTAAATTCCTCTTTATTGTCTCTTCCAGCAGTACTTAAAGCTTGATAATGAGTTACAACATCCTCGTATATTTTTCTTTTGTTAACGTTTTTAAATAATAAAACGTATAATTTTTTAAAGGGATTTAAGGTGTGAGAAACTAAAAAAGTATCATCAATATCAGAGATGATTCCTAAATTTCCTTTGTGAGGTCTTATATAGCTGTCTTTAGTTGTTATGGACTCATTTTTGTAAACAATACTTACTTCATAATCAATCCAGCCATAAGTAGTGCTTTGGTCTAAAGGAACACAAAACTTAAAATAGCCATCGATTAATGTTTTGGTATGAATTTTGGAATTGTTGTGTTCTAAATATACATCTGCGTTTGCCTGTGTTTTTATTTGAAACATTTTAATAACAGAAGTAGCATTTTTCAGATTTTTTTTTTGAAAATTGTACTCGTTAACTGTTGTTGGTTTAAAAACATGTCCCATCACAATTAATTCCTGTTCATTGGCATAACCGCGGTATAATTTTAAAATTGGTTTCATATTTTTAGTACTTTTGATAGTTGCTGAAATTAATTATTTTTGATTAATAAAAGAGAATAAAATTTGAAAAATAATATAATGATGGTCGTAAATCCTATCTCTGGAGATGTTGATAAGTCAGCGCTTATTGACGCGGTGACTGTTTTTGCTGAAAATGAAAATTTGAATTTGGTGGTTTACAATACTTCGGGGTTAGTTGATATTGAGAATATAAAAGTACTGTATAATACTTATAAACCCAAACGAATTATTGTAGCGGGTGGAGATGGAACTGTGAAAATGGTTGCTGAGGCAATGGAATCTCATGATGTTATACTTGGGATTTTGCCTGCTGGATCAGCCAATGGTTTAGCTGTCGATTTGAATTTACCCACAACAATTGAAGAAAATTTACCAATTGTTTTTCGTAATTCGTTTACTGAAATTGATATGATTTCAATCAATGGGAAGAAAAGCATTCATTTAAGTGATCTGGGTGTAAACGCAGAAATGATTAAGAACTACGAAAAAAGTACTATTAGAGGGAAATGGGGGTATGCTTTACAAACGTTATCTACTTTGATTGATTTGGACGATCCATTTATTGCTACGATTACTGGTGATTTTCCCACGATAGAATGTGAAGCAAGAATGATAGTTATTGCTAATTCTCAAAAATATGGGACGGGAGTTTCCATTAATCCAAATGGTGTAATGGACGATGGAAAGTTTGAATTGGTTATTTTAAAAAATATGGATTTACTGGTACTAGGAAAAATTATTACTGGAAACATGCCACTAGATAGCAATGATGTCGAAATTATCTCTACTGACAAAGCCTTTGTCAGGACTAATATTCCGGTTAGTTTCCAAATTGATGGTGAATATTGTGGAAAAGAAATGGAGCTTGATATTCAGATTTTACACAAACAAATGAAAGTCGCAGTTCCTATCCCTGATAGTGCCGTTATTTAAACGGATTCCGTTCTTGCCAAATTGTTTCGGGTTCTAAATACTTAAATATTTTTGGCATATAAGGATTTACTATTGTATTGCTATGAGCCATGAGTCCATACATTTTTACAGGTTTAGCACCAACTGAACTTTTGATTTCCAAGGCTGTTCTGGCAAAAACAATTTCTTTAAATCCTTTATTGATCGAGTAAGCGATCATATCGTATAACATGTTTAGGTATAGCATTTTTTCACGCTGGATACCTTCGTCATATCCCAGAAAATACGTGTCCATTATTTCGCCATTTTTTATTAAAGTGTTGAAGCCAATTAGCTTTTCATCAATAAAGTATCCATAGAAAAGAAATTTATCTTTAAAAATTTCTTTGAAAACTCTAAAATGATTTTTCGGCAGAAAAAAAGTGTTAAAAGGGGCATTTTTTGCAACATGAAAATACAAGTCATAAATGGTGTCTTCTAAAGCAATGATGTCTTCGAGGTGTAATTTTCTTTTTTCAATAAGAGTTGCTTTTTTTCGAGCCCTTTTATATTGATCTCTATACTTTTTTGAAAGGGAATCAATGTAGTCTTGCTCGGACTTCCAATTTTCATTAATCGAAAAAACCATGTTCGGTTGTGTAGAAAATTGATAGTCAGTTGTAAATTCTGGAAGGACAAAATTTTTAATTTCTTCAGAATTGAAATCTTTATAAGTGGTAATGTGAATTGGTATGCCTTTAGATTTGTATGTTTTCTTTAACTCCGTAATCGCAAAATGTAACGTTTGTAAGGCTTTCTTTTTATCTGTATTTGTTAAGAAAGAATAAGCATTTTGTCCGGTCAACATGTTGTTGCCAATAACTAGAACGTGAGAACCAAAGTTTCTAAAAACAATATTTCGTATAGCCGTTTTGATGCATTTGTCACGTTCTCCAAAAGAGTGTAATTTATTCAAATCCAAAAATTGAGAAATAGAAATACCGATTAAGGTTTCATTTTCGAAAATTCCAATGAAATGACAAATCATATTGTCAGGAGAGGATTGTTCTAAAACTTCCAGATATTTTTTGGATAAAAAAATAGTTGAAATTGCCAAATCATTCCAAGTAGTTGGAAGTTCAGTAGTAGAATTATAAATTTTAAAAGAGTAAACTGGATTCAAATTGAAAGATAATATTTTTCCAAAATTAGTTAATAAAGTTAAAGTATTATTGTAAGTCTGGAAATTAACTAACTTTATATAAATAAAAAAAAACTAATTATGAAAACCTATTCCGAAGAATCTATTCATGACGTATTAAAACAGGTAAAAGAGTGGGAATTTATCGATAATGGATTAGAGAAAAAATTTAAGTTCTTAGATTTTGTACAGGCTTTAGCTTTTATGGTTCAAGTAGGTGTAAACGCGGAGAAAAGAAATCATCACCCCGAATTATTTAACGTATACAATAAAGTAAACATTCGCTTAGCCACGCATGATGCAAATGGCGTCACCGATAAGGATATTGATTTGGCCAAGGCTATTGACAAAATCCAATAAAAAATAAATTTCATCTGGCAGCTTATCCAGACGAAATTTATTTTATTCTATTTTGAAACTCATTTCCAAGCACAAATAATTCCGCCCATAATCATAAAGCATATAATCCAAAAACCACCGGTCACAAGGGTGTATTTGAAACTTCTCCTTTCATACAATGCATTGGTGCCTATAATTGGGAATGCTAAAAACAATCCAGTCATAAATCCGTGTAAAGCGCCATGCTTAAATGATCTAAACGCTAATCCATAATCTGCCATAAAAGCATTATAAGAAGGTTTTGCAATAGTGGGATCTCCACCGACCATTCCTAATGCACCAAATTGATGTATTGTTAAGATTTGAAGAATAAGACTTATAAAAAACGCATAAAGTAAGGAGGTTCCAACTAGTAAAAGCATATTACCTCCTTTTAACTTTTCTTCGGTCAATCCTGATTCTTTCATCCAAATGGTTCCAAAAACTTTAGGATGGTACCATACAAATCCTATAATAAGCGTAGATAAGGCTGCAACAAATAGTGCTAAAAAATTGATTTCCATAAAATTGATTTTGAGGTTGTTAAATCAAATTTAGCAAATTATTATTTAATAGCAAATTATTTAAATTGTAGGATATTTATATGCATAAAACATATTGTAATGTAGTTTGTCGGATTTATTTGCACATTGGATGAAATGTAAGTAGTTTTATACCTGTACAAAGAAATACTCTCACTTATGAAAAATTTATCTACCCTATTTTTAATTATTATATCATCCATTTCGATGTTTGCTAGTGTATCTCAGTCAGAGAAAGATGCTTTGATTAAATTATATGAATCTACAAATGGGAGTCAATGGAATGTAAAATGGGATTTATCATCACCAGTGTCTACTTGGTACGGAGTTGAATTACAGAATGAAAAAGTAGTTTCTATACATTTAGTCAATAATAATTTAGTGGGCGAAATTCCAGAAGAGATTGTTGGATTGTTAAGTCTTCAAGAATTAGATTTACACAAGAATCAATTATCAGGTATGATTCCATCATCTATTGGAAAACTAAAAGAAATGAAAGTGTTGAATCTTTCATTTAATAAATTATCTGGAACAATACCTTCTTCGGTTTGCGAAATGAGTAATTTGAAAAATTTGGAATTGTACATGAATACACTTACTGGAGAATTACCATTACAAATCGGAGCCTTGAAGCAATTAGAAATATTATCCTTATTTAATAATGAGATTGTAGGTCAAATTCCAACTTCGCTTTATGAAATAAAAACAATAAAGGTGTTGCTTCTTAATAGTAATAAACTTGAAGGAGAATTAAGTAGAGACGTAGAAAATATGACATCTTTAGAGAATCTTAGTTTGTTTGATAATAAAATGGACGGTCAGATTCCAATGGAATTGGAAAAATTAGACAATCTTAAAGAGATGAATATTTCTTACAATAGATTTAATGGTTTAGTATCTAAAGATTTAGCTGTATTAGATACTTTAAACATGACAATGTTAAATGCTCAAGGAGTTACCGTATTATTGGATTTAACAAGTGATAGAAATTCAGCATTAGTTTCAGAAGATTAATTAAAAAACAAATAAACAAGTACTTTAATAAATAAAATTTAGTTGGTTTTGAATATTTTATTATAATAAACTTAGTTGGTTAAAAAACCTGTATGATTTGTTCTACAGGTTTTTTTGTGTCTATTAAATTTACATCTTTGTACTATTTTATGCGTATAAAACTTAAAATTCAAGAAGCTTCAATAGGTAAGGATTTTTCTTCTCTATACTATAATTTAATAAAGAGTTGTGAGTGCTTTCTACCTGTTTTAAGCTTTTTATTTCTCTTACTTTGAGATTAGTAACTTAATTAGATTTGCTTTTAAAGTTTACATTTAAAATGGATGCTTCGACTAACCAAAAGTCAAAAGCAGAATGTTTGAATGACTCTTTTGAGAATTTAGCAGCAAATTATACACTTAACACTCGATATATCGAACCTTTTAAATTGCAGTTAAATAAGCTCTTTGATACCATGAAAACTGAGGGTAAGAGTGAAATGAAGTGTTTGATTTCAAAGGAAAAAGATTTGGAAATGAAAATAGAGAATTTGGATAAACGCTATTTTGACAACCCAAATTTCGGTGATCAAAAATACAACAAGTATGTACTGCAATTTGGGGTCGAATTTAAGGCAATTGAAGAGCAAAAGGAAATGAATGAAAAAAATTATCTAACCACCCAAATACATCGAAAAAGGGATTGAAAAAGCTCAAAACATCAGTGATTGATGGGGCAGAGGAGATGTCGAGAACAAAATAAGAATCCAAAATTTAGTGTTTCCAAAAGATTTGTCCATTAGGGCAGAAAATAGGGAATATCTAACCAAAAAAGTGAATGGTATTTTTGAGCTAATCTCAGTGTTTGTAGGAGTTGAGGGAGGTATGTAAAATGAAAAAACCCATCAAAATTTTGATGGGTTTTTCTCAGTAGCGGGAACAGGACTCGAACCTGTGACCTTCGGGTTATGAGCCCGACGAGCTGCCTACTGCTCTATCCCGCGATGTGCGTTTGTAATTTCAATAAAATTCTTAGTAGCGGGAACAGGACTCGAACCTGTGACCTTCGGGTTATGAGCCCGACGAGCTGCCTACTGCTCTATCCCGCGTTGTTTCGGGTGCAAATGTACAACGAATTTTAGTATTTCCAACGAAAATTTTAAAAAATGTTTTATTTCGTCTATTGACTTGATATGTCTACCTTTGCAAAATAAATTATAATAGAAATGTCACATAAAGCAGGTTTTGTAAACATCATAGGAAATCCAAATGTTGGGAAATCAACATTGATGAATGCCTTTGTTGGAGAAAGATTATCAATAATCACATCGAAAGCACAAACAACACGTCATAGAATTCTTGGGATTGTAAACGGGGAAGATTTTCAAATGATCTTATCCGATACACCTGGAATCATCAAACCTGCCTACGAAATGCAGGAATCAATGATGAATTTCGTTAAGTCTGCTTTTGAAGATGCTGATGTTCTGATTTATATGGTTGAAATTGGAGAACAAGAATTGAAAGACGAAGCGTTTTTTAATAAAATTATCCATGCCAAAATCCCTGTTTTATTATTGTTGAATAAAATTGACAATTCAAATCAGGCCCAACTGGAAGAACAAGTGGCTTTCTGGACTGCTAAAGTTCCTAATGCAGAAATTTTCCCAATTTCGGCCTTACAGAATTTTAATGTGCCAGAAGTTTTTGGCAGAATTATTTCCTTATTACCAGAATCTCCTGCGTATTACCCAAAAGATCAATTGACGGATAAACCGGAACGGTTTTTTGTAAATGAAACCATCCGGGAAAAAATATTGCTCAATTACAGCAAAGAAATTCCATATGCAGTAGAAATTGTTACAGAAGAGTTTTTTGAGGATGAAAACATCATTAGAATCCGTTCTTTGATTATGGTGGAGCGTGAAACCCAAAAAGGAATTATTATAGGTCATAAAGGTGCCGCTTTGAAGAAAGTAGGAATGGAATCCCGGGTTGATTTAGAGAAGTTTTTTGGAAAACAAATTCATATTGAGTTGGTGGTGAAAGTGAATAAAAACTGGAGAAGCAACGCAAATATGTTGAAGCGTTTTGGTTATAATCAATAAGTATTGATTTAGTTATTCGATTAGTCCTTTAATCGAATGAAAATAAATGCGATTTGATCCGCAAATACCCTAGCCCGGATAGGATCGACATCCTTTTTCTGGTTTTTTAATAGAAAAAGATACAGCAGATAGCGGGAAAAAGCTCCTAAAACTTTAAAGTTGAAAGCATAAACAAAAAGCATACCTTTGCAAAATATTTGAAAATAGGATTATGAATAACATTGTTGCCATTGTAGGAAGGCCAAACGTAGGGAAATCGACACTTTTTAATCGATTAATCCAAAGAAGAGAAGCGATTGTAGATTCAGTTTCGGGAGTGACCCGTGACAGAAACTATGGAAAAAGCGAATGGAACGGAAAGGAATTTTCTGTAATTGATACCGGCGGATACGTGCGCGGATCGGATGACGTTTTTGAAGGCGAAATTCGTAAACAGGTAGAACTTGCTATTGATGAGGCGGATGTTATCATTTTTGTAGTTGATGTGGAAGAAGGTATTACCCCAATGGATGATGCTGTTGCGAGATTGTTGCGTAAAGTTACGAAGCCGGTTTTACTTGCAGTAAATAAGGTGGACAATGCGATGCGTGAGAAAGATGCGATTGAGTTTTACAATCTTGGTTTAGGAGAATATTATACGTTTGCCAGTATTTCTGGAAGCGGAACTGGGGATTTATTGGATGCATTGATTGATGCTTTTCCTATTAAACCAGAGCCAACTCAGGAAGAAATTGCATTGCCACGCTTTGCAGTTGTAGGGCGTCCTAATGCTGGAAAATCAAGCTTCATCAATGCTTTAATTGGTAAAGAAAGATATATTGTTACTGATATTGCAGGAACTACCCGTGATGCTATTGATACAAAATTTGACCGTTTTGGTTTCGAATTTAACTTAGTGGATACGGCAGGAATCCGTCGTAAAGCGAAAGTGAAGGAAGATCTAGAGTTTTACTCGGTAATGCGTTCAGTTCGTGCCATTGAGCATGCTGATATTTGTATCCTGATTATTGATGCTACTCGTGGTTTTGAAGGGCAAGATCAAAGTATATTTTGGTTGGCGGAGAAAAACCGTAAGGGAGTTGTAATTTTAGTGAACAAATGGGATTTGGTCGAAAAAGAAACGATGTCAACTCGGGATTATGAAGCTAAAATCAGAGAAGAATTAATGCCATTTACAGATGTACCTATTCTTTTTGTTTCTGCTTTAACAAAACAACGTTTATTAAAGGCATTAGAAGCTACCGTAAAAGTTTTCGAGAATAGACAACAACGTATTGCGACTTCAAAATTTAATGAATTTATGTTGAAAGTAATTGAAGCATATCCGCCACCAGCGACAAAAGGGAAGTATGTGAAAATTAAATATTGCATGCAGTTGCCAACACCAACACCACAGTTTGTGTTTTTTGCCAATATGCCACAATATGTAAAAGAACCTTACAAACGGTACCTTGAAAATAAAATTAGAGAAAACTGGGACTTTTCAGGAGTGCCAATCGATATTTATATCAGAGAAAAATAAAAAAATCCCGAGAAATCGGGATTTTTTTGGTTAAAATCGCTATTTAATTAGAACCGGTTTTCTGGTTTTCTTCCTCACCCTCTAATGTTTTCATTGGATGATCACCGTACCAATCTTTAAATGTTTTTGTAGTTTTATAATCATCCTTTAATACGGTATAGACCATTAAGAGAATTAACGGTATTCCAATGCAATATAGGGTCATGATAACTGGTAAAGTAAGGTTGGCTTGGCATAAACCAGCAAATATAAAAACATAAATCGTGGTAAACCACACGAGTTTAATTGCTGAATTTTTCATAGCTGTACTCTTTTTATTAAAGGTACTTACTAAATCTTAAAAAATAGGTTAAAGTGTTCTTAATCAATGTTTAAATTAAGTTATTGTTTACTTTGTAGACTAACTGTAATTAGGTATTTTTTGTCTTTTTCTGTAACTTGATTTTATGAAAAATACTGATTCGAACAATATCTCGATTGAAATAATCTACTCCACTACTGCGTTTTTGAAAACTATTTAAGTAGCCAAGCTCAATAGCAATGTTTTTAGTAATGCCGTATTGTACCGCACCATAAACCCTATTTTGATCGAAGGTGTTATTCAAGATAGTTTTTCCGGCATTGAACATTATTTCATCGGAGAGAATAGTTTTTAAATACTGATTTTCTTTTTTCCAAAAAGTGTAGTCCGCTTGAAGTCTGTATCTGAATCTCCAAGAAAATGTAGTGCCGGGTAATAAAGATTCCTTATTAGTATTATGAATAAACCGTTCTTCTACTTGAAATCGTTGGTTGAATGTTACTCTATTAATGTTTAGTTTCCATGTTATATCTTGCTGTCCTCTATATTCGGGTATATTAAAATCATAGGAAAGTTGTGGGTTTTGTGTAGCAACTGAGAAATGCGTAAACCCAATTCCTGTTTCAAAATGTTCATTTATTTTATAGCGTCCTTGAATTCGTATTACATATAAGTTTTGCTTTACTGGTTTTAAAAAGACCCGGTTGTCAAATTCTGTGTGTAAAGCCCATTTGTTATTTAATGTCAATTGGTTATAATATCGTGTCCAAAGAATACTTTGATGATCTACATTTTTTTCGGTTTGAGCTCGAGATACACAACAGATTAAGAATAAGAAAAGGATATTGGTAATTTTCATAAATTTATTTCGCTCTTTTGCAAATTTACGTAAACGCTGTTTAATTTATTGATTATATTTATTCTTATCTCCTATGATAATTAATTTATTAAAATTTGTTTATTTGAGACGAGACCTAATTTTTAAACTTCAGTTCAAAAATTTATAAATCGTTTTGGTTATACAACCAATTGCGGTGTTTATGTATTTAAAATTTAGTAGAATTGTAACTATTGTAAGGAGTATCTCAAGGTGATACCATAGGTTCTTTGATCTCCTAAAACACCTGCATATTGTCCGGCATTACCACCTGCAGGTAATAATTGTTCAAAATAATCTTTATCTAATAAATTCCGTCCCCAGATGTAAATCGATAAGCCTTCTGAAGCACGGAAACCGATACGACCATTCAGCAAAGCATAGGAATTAACTACTAGATATTTTGAAGGAGACGCACTTGAAGAAAACGCGGAACGATAATAAGTGTCTAAAGCAAAGAAGTACTTCCCTGCAGCACCAAGTAATTTACCCGAATCAGAGATTTCACTTCCTAAAGATCCTGCCCATTTTGAGATACCCGGTAGGGCACCACCTGAAATATCCTTGGCATATATGGTATTATTATTTGCATCTTTTAAACCAGTTTCTTCCAATGGTAGCGGCGCATTCTGGAAAGAAATATATTTACCATCAGTATAAGATACTGCCCCGTTGAACGACAGATGTTTGCTGATACTAACACTCGTCTCAAGCTCAGCACCACGTACACGTACTTTTTCGGCATTAGCAAGATAACCACGGTTTAGGCTAACGTCAGGACTTTGAACCAATGTTTGAAAGTTTTTGATATCAGTATTATATACTGTGAAATTCAGTATAGTACGGTTAAAAGGGGTAGTTTTAACTCCCGCTTCAAAATGATTTACTTCTTCGGGTTTTATTTCAGCAAGGGCTAGTATCGGACCAGTAGCATCGGTAGGTATCCCACCTACGTTAACACCTACAGGTTTGTAACTTCTCGCATACGTAACAAAAGTATTGATGCGGTCAGAGGCTCTATAAGCTACTGTTAAATTCCCGGAAAAGTTGGTGTCATCTACATCTACCTTGAAAGCCTGATTAGAATATACCTTCTTTTTCAAGGCAAGTAAAGCTGGGTCATTTGTTTGAAGACCTCCGTAGGTCTCTCTGCTATAGTCCAATTTTTTTTGGTCATAATTATATCTAAGACCTGATAATAAATGAAGACCATCTGTAATTTCCCAATTTAATTGACTAAATATGGCTCCGCTGAAAGTGTTGAGTGTATTTTTGGTTTTGATTCCGTATCCATTTAGAAGTCCAGGTGTCTGCCATAATGAGTAGCCACTGGAATCGTTTGGTGTATCTTGAGAAAAGCGCCACTGAGCAGATCCAGCTTCTTCAATTTGTATAGGATCTGCCTTAAGTTGCTGCCCGATAGCAAATACACCAATTAAACCGCTTAATTTTCGGGAGAAATCTCCTGTATAACGTACTTCTTGTGACCATTGTTGGTGTTTTGATGTGGCTTGAGATAGTTTAAGTACTTGAAGACCTGTAAAATCTCTATCATTGGAGGGATCCCAATTCCAATAGCGCCAAGCTGAGGTAGAAGTAAGGGTTCCTCCTCCAATTTTAGTTTCTATATTAAGTGATATACCGCCTAAATCTTGGTTTGAACGCCATGGCGTATCCGTGTCAATCTTACGGTCAAATGGGTTCTGACTTGGAAGGCTATAGTTTAAATCAGAAATAATCTGATTGAATTGTCGGTAAGCAGCACGTTTTATTGGGGCTACGCCAGCAATAACTTGAGCATACCCATCCGGACGTTGACGCGAAAAATCAGCAGCTAATGTAATATCTGTATTGTCTGTTGGCTTATAAAGTAACTGGCCTCTTACTCCTTGATTATTCAAATCGTTTACTGATTTTCCTGTAGCAACATTTTCTATTAGGCCATCACGTTGCGTTCCTGAAAAAGACAATCGTCCAGCAATTTTTTTACTTAATGCTCCGGTTATTGAAGCTTTTGCCTGAAGGAAACCATAATTTCCAAAGCTCACCTCCACGTTTGCCCCTGAAATAAAGTTCGGCTTACGCGTGGTTATGTTAAAAGCACCTGCAGTAGTACTTTTCCCGTATAATGTGCCTTGGGGTCCACGTAATACCTCAATTCTGTCTACATCAATAAAGTCTAATGTTGTTGCTGCAGGACGTGCATAATACACTCCATCTACGTAAAAACCTACTCCTGGATCGATACCATCATTAGTTAGGCCAAAAGTAGAACCCAGTCCACGAATGTTGATAGTTGTATTTCTTGGATTTGATGAATACAGCTGAACAGAAGGTATTAATTCTTTCAAACGATTCACGTTGAATGCACCAGCTTCTTCGGCCTGCTTGCCACTCACAACAGAAATTGGAATGGGAACATTTTGTGCTTTTTCAATTCTGCGTCTTGATGTGATGACTACTTCAATAAGTTGATTCTCCTCCAAAAGAATTATTTGTAAGGCCATAGAAGGTTGCTCATAAATATTGATTTCTTTAGACTGGTACCCTGTGTTTTCTATAGTGAACGAGAAAGGAAATTTTTCGGGGGTTTCAATAGTAAATGTTCCATTTAAGGCTGTACTTGTGGTATGTTTTGTTCCTTTTAATACGATTTTTGCGCCTTGTAAAGGGATATTATTTGTATTTGTAACAACTCCTTGTATAGTACTTTGTGCTTTTGAAGCAGTGAATATTATTAATAGTACGAGCGTTATAATTGTTTTTGTATAAATATTTTTCATTATTATATAAATTATATGTATTTAGTAGAATTAAAATTAAATTTTTTTAACTATTACATACAGATAATTTTAAAACTCTTTTCTTTAATTACAAATAGTTGATTTTTTCGTACATGTCTTGTCAAAAAAGTAAATTTACTTTGGAGCGTTTTCATAAGTTTATATTTGGATTGGTAACGTAATATTAAATTAAAAACAAATATATAATTAATTCTATAAAATTAGTAGAGTTTTGAAAATATTTTTTATTTTTTGACTAATGAAGCAATAGTTATGCCTTCCATCGCTTTTAAAGTTTCTTGTCTAATGGTAATTAACCCGTGTCTTAATAGGCATTCTGATTCTTCTGCACAATCAGAACAGCGTTCGTAAAAATTCAATGAAGCACAGGGAAGTAAAGCAATAGCGCCATCAAAAAGTCTGTGTATATCGGCTAAAGTAATGTCGTTTTTAGATTTTATAAGATAATATCCGCCCAGTTTTCCTTGTTTACTGCCTACGAAATGGCCACGTTTTAAATCCAACAGAATCTGTTCCAAAAACTTTTTTGGAATAGAGGCCGCCTCGGCAATTTCAATAGTTCGAGAAACATAGGTTTCTTCTTGTTGCGCTAAATATAAGAGGGCTTTTAGCGCATATTTGGCTTTTTGTGAAAGCATTTAGTATAATTAATTTAGGTTTTGTAATACAATAATAATTAATTTGGTGTTTCAAATATTTAAAAATAAAAAAAAACAGAAAGTACTTAAAAAGGAATGGGCTTAAATGATTTAAATGGGCCTTGAAGATGAAGTTGTCTTTGTTCAACTATGTACAATCAGAATATAGAGAATCATCATTGCTTACTACCAATCTCCTCCAGATCCTCCTCCAGAGAAACCGCCACCACCAAATCCACCACCGAAACCGCCACCACCAAATCCACCTCCAGAAGAGCTTCCTCCTCCAAATCCGCCTCCTCTGCCACCAGCGAGACTGCTTAAAATGATTACATCAAGTAAACTTGGACCACCTCCGCCAGAATTCCCGGAATTTCCACCACCTTTATTTCTTGAAATGAGCACCAGTATAATTATAACAATGATTACAATTGGTAAAATAGGAAATCCTTTATCTTGTTTCGTTTGTTTCCGTACGCCTTTGTACTTGCCTTTAAAAACATCAATCAAAGCATCGGTGCCTTTGTCAAGGCCATTGTAATAACTTCCCGCTTTAAATTCGGGAATAATAATGTTTCGGCTGATTTCTCCACCAATACCCGCAGTCAATCGATCTTCCAGTCCATATCCGGGTGAGATCCATATTTTTTTTTCTGCTTTGGCCAATAAAATAAGAACGCCATTGTCCTCTTTTGCAGTTCCTCCAATTCCCCATGTTTGGGCCCATTTTGGTGTAAGAATACCAATATCTTCTCCTTTAAGAGTTTCTATGGTTACTATCACAATTTGGGTAGTAGTAGAATCAGAATACTGTATCAGTTTTTGTTCTAATTGTGCCTTTTCTGTTGCATTCAACACATTAGCATAATCGTAAACAGCAGTTTGTAAAGGTGGTTTTTCAGGAATCGTAAATTGTGCAAATGTGATTTGAGAAATTAAAAAACAAACAAACAATCTTAGAGAAATTAGGGTATTCTTTTTTTGTAATAGCATTATCCTTTTGATATTTCGTTTGATAATTCATTTGTGTCGCCTTGTTGCCAAGGGAAATATTTTTGTAATTGTTCACCTGCTCTGGCAATTCCATCAACAAGTCCTTGTTTGAAATCTCCTTTTTTGAACTCTGCCACCATAATATCTCGGGTACAATTCCAAAAATCATCTTGAACAACATCGTTAATGCCTTTGTCACCACAAATTACAAAATGCCGGTCTTCTACAGCCAAGTAAATTAAAACACCATTTTGAAGCTCGGTTTCATCCATTTTCAGTTCATGAAAAACTTCCATGGCGCGATCATACGCATCCATGGAAGTAGTTTTTTCTATATGAACTCTAATCTCGCCAGAAGTATTTTTTTCAGCCATGCGAATAGCTTCAACAATTTCTTGTTCGTCTTCTTTGGTTAAAAAATCTGCTGCTTTTGACATTTTTTTAAATTAAAATTTTACTTCGACTGGTTTATCTGCACCTTCTACTGCATTGAAATATGCTTTTTCTTTGAAACCGAATATTCCTGCAAACAAACTATTTGGGAATGTTTTGATATGGGAATTATAAGGTTTAACCGCTTCGTTAAAACGTGTTCTGGCGGTTAATATCTGGTTTTCTGTACTGGCCAATTCATCTTGTAATTTTAAAAAATTCTGATTCGCTTTCAATTCAGGATATGCTTCAACTGTCACTAATAATCTAGATAATGAACTGCTTACCCCACTTTGTGCTTTGTTGAATTCAGCTAATTGTTCTGGAGTAATATTGGCTGGATCAACTCGTACTGAAGTTGCTTTGGCACGTGCTTCAATTACAGCGGTTAAGGTGCTTTTTTCAAAATCAGCGGCTCCTTTTACAGTATTTACTAAATTTCCAATAAGATCATTTCTTCTTTGATACGCAGTTTGCACATCACCCCAAGATTGTTCTACATTTTGGTTTAAAGTCACTGCGGTATTATTAATTCCTTTAACCCAGCTGTAAATTACAATAATAACAACTGCTACGATAATCCAAGGCAAAAATCTTTTCATGTTAATTTGATTTAATGTTTAATATTTAATTGTTTGAAATATTCAATTTATTTGTAATCAGAGTGTATTACAATTCGTTTTTAATATTTGTTAATTGGGTTCGTATTGTTTCTAATTTTCTAATAATTTCAAATTTGTCCAAGGTCTTCTTTTTTCCTTCTTTCAAATGTGTTTTTGCGCCTTCCAGCGTAAAACCTCTTTCTTTGACCAAATGATAAATCAATTGTAAATTAGTAACATCTTCCGGTGTAAACATTCGGTTCCCTTTGGCATTCTTTTTTGGTTTCAGAATATCAAATTCATTATCCCAAAAACGAATCAGCGATGCATTCACGTCAAAGGCTTTAGCGACTTCGCCAATGCTGTAATATCTTTTGTCTGCGGATAATTGAATGTGCATTAGTCTAATGATTGATTTTCTTGGTTAGCCAATTGTGCGATAGCAACATATTCCACTGCTGAAATATTTCCATAATAAAAATTAAGAGGATTTACTACGCGGGAGTCTTTGTGCACTTCATAATGTAAATGCGGTCCTTCGGATCTTCCGGTATTGCCTACATATCCTATTATATCTCCCCGTTTTACACGTTTTCCTTTGCGGGTATTGTACTTATTTAAGTGTGCATACAAGGTTTCGTATCCAAATCCGTGCCGAATGACGATATGATTGCCATATCCAGAGGCGCTATTGTCAGCTTTTGTTACAACTCCATCGCCCGTGGCATAAATTGGTGTTCCTGTATTTGCTGAGAAATCCATGCCCTCATGCATTTTTCGTACCTTGGTAAAGGGATCAGTTCTATATCCAAAACCAGAGGCTAATCGTTTTAAATTTTCGTTACGAACGGGTTGAATGGCAGGAATAGCTGATAACAAATCACTTTTGGCCTCTGCTAATTTCAAAATCACATCTAACGATTTTGATTGAATCGCTAGTTCTTTTCTTAAAATGTCGATTCTTTTTGTGGTATTCATCACCAATTGTGAATTGTCATACCCTTGTAATATTTTGTACCTATTTGTTTCGGGATATCCTGCTTTTCGAATCGTATCCGCAATAGCGGATTTGTTAAAATAAACCCGGTATAAATTATTGTCCCTGTCTTCAATTGCCTCAATAACATTGTTTGCCTGATCCATCCGTTTGTTCAGGATAGCATAATTTAATCTCAAATTTTCAATTTCGCGTGCCTGAAAACGGTCTTTTGGAGTTTCAAAATACGGAGTATTTAATAAAATAATAAAACTTAAGAAACCAAACAATGCTGAAGCCAATAAAAACAATAGAATAACACCGAATTTTATTCTTTTTCGAGTTTTTATTTTTCTATAGGCTAGATTTTCGGAATCGTAATAATATTTTACTTTCGACATATTTTAAAATACCCTATTTTTGCACACTGTAAAAGATAAGACGAACAAATTTAATAAATGTTTCATTTGTTACACCCTTTTTTCAGGAATAAATATTATAATGTGCCTATTCCAGCTATTCGTTACAAGTTCTCGTCTTAATTTTTTTTTATGAGCCAGCAAGAGCTTCCTGAAGTCGCTCTGTCATCTCAAGAGAAATAAATTTCAAAACTACGAAGCTTTTCACTGATATCTGAGGCAAAACAAATTAAAAGATTTGATTCTAAGAAATCTTTAAATCGTTGAATCTTTAATTATTTAAATTAAAAAAATGACATCACAAGACGTACGCAAACAATTTCTAGATTTTTTTGCATCAAAAGGACACTTAATCGTTCCATCAGCACCTATAGTTCTAAAAGAGGATCCAACCCTGATGTTCAACAACTCAGGAATGGCTCAGTTCAAAGAATATTTTCTTGGAAACGCCACACCAAAAAGCAATAGAATTGCCGATACACAAAAATGCTTACGTGTTTCTGGAAAACATAACGATTTAGAAGATGTAGGTTTTGATACGTACCACCACACCATGTTTGAAATGCTGGGGAACTGGTCTTTTGGAGATTATTTCAAAAAAGAAGCCATCAACTGGGCTTGGGAACTTTTGACAGAGGTCTATAAAATCCCGAAAGAAAATATATACGTCTCTGTTTTCGAAGGAAATCCAGAGGAGAATGTAGCATTCGATCAAGAGGCTTGGGATATCTGGAAGGAACTGATTGACGAAGACCGAATCATTCTTGGAAACAAGAAAGACAACTTTTGGGAAATGGGCGACCAAGGACCTTGTGGGCCTTGTTCCGAAATTCATGTTGATTTACGATCAGATGAAGAAAAAGCGTTAGTTTCAGGAAAAAGTTTAGTGAACAATGACCATCCGCAAGTAGTAGAAATCTGGAATAACGTATTTATGGAGTTCAACCGTAAAGCAGATGGTTCTTTAGAGAAACTTCCTGCGCAACACGTTGATACCGGTATGGGATTTGAGCGTTTGTGTATGGCATTGCAAGGAAAAACATCTAATTATGACACGGATGTTTTTACACCACTTATTGAAAAAGTAGAACAAATAACCGGATTAAAATACACTTCAAACGAAGTTTTAAATACTAGTGAAGAACAAAACAAGACCAATATTGCTATTCGTGTAGTGGTTGATCATGTTCGTGCGGTAGCTTTTGCTATTGCTGACGGACAATTGCCATCAAACACAGGAGCAGGATATGTAATTCGTAGAATTTTGCGTCGTGCGATTCGGTATGGATTTACGTTCTTGAATACCAAAGAACCGTTTATCAACCAATTGGTTGGCGTTTTATCCGATCAAATGGGGGGATTTTTTCCGGAAATCAGATCGCAACAACAATTGGTTACCAATGTGATTCGGGAAGAAGAAGCTTCTTTCTTGAGAACATTAGACCAAGGACTACAATTACTGGAAAATGTAGTTGCCGAAACGAAAGGGACAACAGTTTCAGGTACTAAAGCATTTGAATTATATGACACTTTTGGATTCCCAATTGACTTAACCGCATTAATCCTTAGAGAAAAAGGATTAGAACTCGACGAAACTGGTTTTAATGTAGCCATGCAAGCTCAAAAAGCGCGTTCACGTGCCGCATCAGAAGTTTCTACCGAAGATTGGTCTGTGTTGATTCCTGGAAATGTAGAAACGTTTGTGGGTTACGATCAAATTGAAACTGAGGTAAAAATTACGCGCATCCGTAAAGTAGACAGTAAAAAAGATGGTGTTTTGTACCAAATCGTTTTAGATAATACACCATTCTATCCTGAAGGTGGTGGGCAAGTTGGTGAAAAGGGAACTTTGGTTTCTGCAAATGAAACCATTGAAATCATCGATACTAAAAAAGAAAATAACCTGATTTTACATTTTGCAAAAAAATTACCGGAAAATGTAAATGCTGGTTTTGTGGCCAAGGTGAATCAGGATTTGAGAAGCTTGTCTTCTAGAAATCACTCGGCTACACATTTAATGCACCAAGCGTTAAGAAGTATTTTGGGAACACACGTGGAACAAAAGGGATCTTTGGTAAATCCAAATTATTTGCGTTTTGACTTTTCGCACTTTGCTAAAATGACGGAAACTGAATTGCAACAAGTAGAGGATTTTGTAAACGCAAGAATTCAAGAGCAATTACCACTAATTGAAAGAAGAAATATTCCTTTTGCACAAGCAGTTCAAGAAGGAGCGATGGCATTATTCGGAGAAAAATATGGAGATGAGGTTCGTGCTATTAAATTTGGCGAAAGCATGGAATTATGTGGGGGAATCCACGTAAAAAACACAGCTGAAATATGGCATTTCAAAATCGTTTCAGAAGGCGCGGTTGCAGCAGGAATTCGTCGAATCGAAGCCATTACAAGTGATGCCGTGAAAGCACATTTTGCATTGTATGAAAACACATTGAATGAAGTGAAAATAGCGTTGAAAAATCCTCAGGACATTTTGAAAGCCGTTCATTCAATGCAAGAAGAAAATGCCAAATTGGCCAAACAAATTGAGACTTTGGTGAAAGATAAAGTTAAAAATTTGAAAGCGAGTCTAACAGCAGAGATACAAGAAATCAATGGCGTTAAATTCCTTGCGAAACAAGTTGATTTGAATGTGGAAGGAGCAAAAGATTTGGCATATGAATTAGGGAATTTAGGGAATAACTTATTTCTAGTTTTGGCAACAGCAGAGGAAGAAAAACCAATGTTAACGTGTTATATTTCTAAAGAATTAGTGGTGGAGAAAAACCTAAACGCAGGACAAGTAGTTCGTGAATTGGGTAAGTTTATCCAAGGTGGCGGTGGTGGACAACCATTTTTTGCGACAGCAGGAGGGAAGAATGTGGCTGGAATTCAACAAGCATTGGAAAAAGCGATTGACTTTGTTAAGTAAAATATTTCTTGAAGATTATATTCATAATTTATTTAAAACTCAAATATTGTAAAAAGATATTTGAGTTTTTTTTATACAATTAATAGTGTTAAATTGGTTTTTTATTATTTAATTTATTAAAAATTATAATATGAAAAAAATAACTTTAATCTTAAGTGTTTTGATATTATCATCATGTTCAAGCGATAATAGCGAAAGTGATATACCGGTAACGCCACCATCGGTACTCATCAAAAAAATTATTGAATTAGATAGGGATGGAAAAGAAATGAGTACGACTGATTTTATTTACAACGGGAACAAAATCGTAAGTGAAGTTATAGCAAAAAAAGATCTTTCGGTAGTTGGGAATATAGGTTTTTTGTATAATTATAAAACTGAATACACTTATACGGGTAATTTAATCACGAGTATAAAAGTAAAAAATATTAATGCTAATCACGATAAACTTGTTCTGAAAACAGATTTTTTGTACGATAATAACGAAGATTTAATTTCTTCTACCAGAGAACAATATTTTGATACGTTTAAAGGCGTGTTGAGAGTAGTATATGATAAAATAAATATGAATACTGTCAATTGCAAAATGTTCTCTAGTGATTCTAGGGATAAGATAGAAACTCAAATATGGGAAGGAAAGTTTTCTTTTGATGCAAATAAAAATCTTATTAAATCAGAGTCTTTGGATGCTAGTTTTCTTTTTGCCAGTTTTGAGTATGATTCGAAATCAAATGCTAAAAAGAATGTTTTAGGTTTAAATAAAATTATCTTTCAAGAGATTGCACCTCTTTATAATGCCTCAACCTTACGATATCATTTGCATAAGTTTAATAATGTTTCGAAATCTAATATTTCTGTCTTTTTCCCTACATTTAATCAATATACTTATAATGCTAGCGGATTTCCTAGTGAGATGAAAGCGTATTATATCTATAATGGAAAGAATATTCACGATGCAACTTTTCAATATTTTTATGAATAAATTTTTGAGTGTATAGGATTGATAAACCCTTTCAAAGTTTAAAACTCTGAAAGGGTTTTTTTATACCAATGAAAAAAGAGTTAAACCCCGTTTATTTCGCTAAAATTATTCAAATTTGTAGTAAATAAAAAACAATGCAATTCAGAACCCAAATTCCCATTTCTAAAAGTAATTATCCTTTAGATTACAATTCTAAAATTGTGTCTTTGGGTTCGTGTTTTGCGGAAAACATGGGTGAAAAATTCAATTATTTTAAATTTCAAAATACTATAAATCCTTTCGGAATAATTTTCAATCCAGTCTCTATTGAAAAACTAATTTACCGTATTGCTAATCAATTTTTTTTTACAGAGAAAGATATTTTTTTTCATAATGAACGCTGGCATTGTTATGAGGTTCATTCAGATTTTAGTGATGTTAACCAAAAAGATTTACTTAGAAAATTGAATACTGTTTTAAGAATTTCATTGATACAACTATTTCAAGCTTCGCATCTAATTGTCACTTTTGGAACTTCTTGGGTTTATCGAAATTTTGAAAGTAATGCTATTGTTGCCAATTGCCATAAAATGCCGCAAAATCAATTTAAAAAAGAAATTTTGTCAGTGGGGACAATTGAAAATTCTATTAAAAATACCATTGATTTAATCAAAAAAATAAATCCTATTTGTAATTTTATCTTCACGGTTTCACCAGTACGACATATAAAAGACGGTTTTGTGGAGAATCAGTTGAGTAAAGCACATTTGATTTCGGCTATTCACAGTATTCTGAATTCTGAACACTGCAAGCTAAACACCGAATACTTTCCTTCTTACGAAATTATAATGGATGAACTTCGGGATTACCGTTTTTATGCAGAAGATATGTTGCATCCCAATCCAGTGGCAATCGATTATATTTGGAAACGTTTCAAGGAAACAACGATTTCTGAAACTGCTTTTGATTTGATGGACGAAGTGGAAGGGATTCAAAAAAATCTTTCCCACAAGCCTTTTAACCCGAATTCTGAAAGCCATTTAAAGTTTGTGTTGAAAGTCAGAGAAAAAATCACTAAATTGGAAAATCAATATTCATTCCTGAAATTTTAATTATGCTTAGAAGAATACTTATTGGAGTAGCAGTTATCGGTGGAATCTTTTTATTATTCAAATACTGCGATTTTAAGAAAAAAGATGATGAAGAGATCCAGTACAATACGAATCTCATTCAACAACAAATTCTAAATGTTGGAAAATTAGTAGTTACTGAAGGTCATTTCTCGGAAGTGATTACCTATAAGAACCAGCAAAAATACTTATTGGATATGCTTTCATTCGAAAAAAAAGCCTTGGTTATCGTCAATGCTGATGTAACCGTTGCGTATGATTTACACAAAATGAAGTACGACATCAATGAAAAAAACAAAACCATCACAATTCTCAGTATTCCTAAAGAAGAGATAAAAATAAGCCCGGATATTCAGTTCTATAATGTTGAACAAAGTAAATTAAATCCATTTACAGGAGATGATTACAATAAAATCAACAAATCGGTAAAAGCAAATCTAGCTAAGAAAATAGAAAAATCAGCATTGAAAACGAATGCTCAGAACCGCTTGATAAGTGAATTATCTAAAATATTGATTTTGACCAATACCATGGGTTGGAAATTGCAATACGAAGGAAAGGTAATCGAAAGCGAAAAAGATTTTGGGCAAAAAATAAAATTATAATAAAATGAACCGCAGATTGCTTTGCCTGTTTACTTTGGCTCGGGTCATAGATTTTAGATAATTCTAATAATCTATAAATCTGCGGTTCATTTATTTTTAAGCTTTCTCTTTGTCAAAAATAAGATCCAAACCACCAGCAATCAAATGCGCTACTTCGGGTCTTTTTTCTTTTAATTGATTGAGATAAATCATTGTTTCTTGTAGTAGTTGCGGTTCGTTTCTCTCTTTCAAAAGCTCCGTAATTTCAACAGCTAATAGCCAGTCGTTTGGGTGATTGGTACGTAATTTATTAAAAATTGGCACTAAAGAAGTTTCTGTATCCTTGGTTTCTCTACTATTTCGAACCGCTTTGTATAAAACCTCTAAATCATCCCGTTCTGCAGTGTGTTTTGCTTTGATGGTTTTGCTTGTCGGGACATGCGAAATTAAATCAAAACTGTTTACATCAGCTGGGCCCGAAAAAGCAGAAATCACTTTTTTACCTACAGCCATATCGTAAATCCCCCATTCTGGTTGAAATAAAATAGTTTTTCCGTGAGTAACGGTACAGTTTTTTAAGCTGATTAAAATAATTTCTCCGTGCAGGTTACGTGATCCAGTGATAATTTCTCCCGTGACGGTAATATTTCCTTCAAATGCCAAGGTTACACTTTTGTTTTCAGTGATGGAATAGGCGTTTAAATCTCTAGGACTCATGTCTTCAATGGCGAGATTTATTCCTTTTAATTTTCCAATAGGACTTCCAAAACCTTCGGCATGTTTAGCCGTTCCATGGCCTACTAATTCTTTTTCACGGTATGACAATGCTGTTTTTCCCGTTGTTTGAATATAAACAGGTTTTCCTTCTTCTTCAATAACATTGGTGAAAACTCCCGAAATCTGGATTCCAGTACTCAATTCAATCGTTCCTAAAGCATTCGAATGAATTAGTTTATTAATTCCTGATAATCCTCCAGTACGCAACGCCATTTTATTAGCAAACTCTTCCAGAACCAAGCTTAAATAAGCAAAATCTGGAGTGACGTAAAGCTGTGGCTGCAGTTTCGTAATATCAAAGCTCTGGTTCGCTGCTGATAAGTCGTAAGGAATTTTCTTTACATTATCCGTCATGCACCACGCACTTTCACCTATAGATGATAAGAGTCCAGCCCCATAAAGTTTGGGATTATCAGTAGTCCCTATCAAGCCATATTCCACAGTCCACCAATGCAGGTTTCTAATTTGTGCCATTTCTGATAATTCACCCATATTATTTTGCAAATCTTCCACTGCTTTTTCGGCAGCATCAATATCGGCTTGCGGCGTATCTTCAGCTTCTTTCAAGATAGAAAGCAGTCGGATGGCTTCATACATTTGGTAATCTTTATGCGAAGAAATCGCTTTACAGCCTATTTCTCCAAAACGACGCAGGTATTCCGCATATTCAGGATTGGCAATAATAGGCGCGTGACCAGCACCTTCGTGAATAATATCCGGCGCTGGCGTGTATTCTATATGTTCGAGTTGGCGAATATCAGAAGCAATTACAAGGACATTATACGCCTGAAATTCCATAAAAGCATTCGGCGGAATAAATCCGTCCACCGCCACGGCAGCCCAACCTATTTCGGTCAAAATTCGGTTCATGCCATACATACTCGGGATGTTATCAATCTCGATTCCCGTTTTCTTCAAACCTTCTAAGTAGGAACTATGTGCGACTTTTGACAAATAATCTACGTTTTTGCGCATCACATAGCGCCAAACCGCTTGATTTATGGGCGTGTAATCACTATAATTCTGAGATTTTATGAATTGTTTTAAGTGTTTTGGCAATCGGTCTAATAACGGATTGCTTTCTATAGTTGTGTTCATATCGAAAACGTTGTAGTTTTATTGCAAAAGTACGAATTCCAAGAGCGATTTCCCGCTTTTCATTACAAGTTTTTGCAAACCCGTTAGTTTTTCTAATGTTCCCGCAGGAGCTTCCTTTGGTCGCTCTGCAGCAACAAGAAAAACCAAAACGGCTTTTGCAAAAAGCTTTTCATTGCAAACGAAGTTCACTGAACTCCATTAAAAATAAAAGTATAGTGAAGTAATCGGGGCTAGGGGATTTGGGGATTAGAAGATGTTTTTTATTGACTATTTCACCAACTCAAACACCAAAACTTGTGTTTTTTGTTTGTCAGAAAAATTATTATCCGTAACAAAAATGATGGATGGATTACCATTTGCCAATTTAGGTCCAAAAGTAAGCCCTTCGATATTATCAATAAAAATTCCTAAATCATCCATGTTTAGGATTAGTTTTTTAGAAGCTAATTCCAATTTTTGGTTTTGCAAGGAAGGGTGATTCTTAACGTTAGTGGCCTTTTTCAAGTCGCATAAAAATACTTTTACAGTGCAGGCTTGTGTTCCGGTAGAATAGGAACGTTCCACAACCAACAATTGGTTTTTATCATAATACTGAATTGCCGAAACACCATTGACAGCAAAAGTCCCTTTCGGATTAGGCTCACGAGCAATAGGCTCCAGTTTGTAGCCATATTGAGCGGTGTTCTTTTTTGTTTTGGCATTAAATTGATACAATCGGATCAAACCGCCTTTGCTGGTATTGGCTTGGTTGCCATCTTCAAAAAGCGGTTCTTCAATGTTCGCAAAGATGTTTTTATAGTTTTTGTCAAAAGTAATCCCTTCTAAAGTGCCGTTATTTCTTGGACCTTTTTCCAGTTTCTGCATTTTTAAATTTCCTGGTAATGTGATGTTACCCAGAAAATCACCTTTTAAATCCATGAAATTCAACGAAGGATTCTGTAAAACTTCCTTATCTGCAGTTAGCACTCGCGCGCCTTCACTGCACCAAACCAAAGTCTTTGTTTTTGGATTGAATCGGATGTCTTCGGGATCTGCGGAGGTTGTTGGCGTGGTGTTCCAATTGCCATACACTTTTCCAGTTTCATTTTTTAAAGTGCTGACACTTTGGAAATCGATCCTTTCTACTTTATTTTCGAGCAAACGAATTTTTGCAGTATAAAATCTAGAATCGTCAAACACCGATCTGTCATCACTTATCAAATAATACAAATCGTTTTTTGCATCATAATCGATTCCGGACAATCCGCCCACTTTTGTATTCTGAAACGTTTCATCAAAAGGAATTTCAATGGAACGGATCAGTTTTAAACTTGGAGTTGGTTTGTTTTTAGTGGTTTGTTTTAAATTGGAACAAGAAAGTAGAAAAGTGGGTATAACGACAAGAAATAATAGTTTGCGCATAAAATAGTGTGTTGCTGTTTGCAAAAAGGAACTGATTTTGGATTAAAAACTACGAATTGTTTGTTTGATTTTTTTCAAGATTGCGGAAATAGTCAATTTTATAATGGAACATTTCAGCCATATTTTTGGCACGAAGTTTCGCTTCTTCGGCTAATGGACCTGCAAATAAACTATCGGTAGTTTCCGTAAAAATTTGCATCCAGCGATCAAAATGTTCTTTGGCAACCGGTAATTGTTTGTGTGGTGGAAAAGGACTCCCGGAATAGGAATGCACTTCAAGTAAAATAGTCTGCCAAAAGCGATACATTTTTTCTAAATGTTCCGGCCAACGGTTGCCTATTTTTTCGTTGAATATGGGTCCGATAAATTCATCTTTTTGAACTTTAGAATAAAAAGTATCCACTAGTAATTTGATATCTTCGAATGTGATAATGTCGTTAAATTGTGCCATGATTGGGTATGAAAAAAGCCTACGCAAAGGTAGGCTTTTATGTTGAAATGTAATAGTAAACTATTTTGCTTTAGGCGGAAATTGTTCAAGAATTTTTGCCACAAATTCATTAATTTGTTTTTCTTTTTCAGAGCGATTTTCAGTTAAGTATCCTACACCTTCGCCTTGCCAAACTAATTCTTTTTTCTTAGCATCGATTAAATCAATATACAGTGTTCCTTCGGTTGATGACGAAACATAAGTGCTTCTTCCGCCCCATAAATATGGATTCCATCCCCATCCCCAACCATAACCCCATCCTGCGTTGTATTGGTTTACATCAATTTTTTCCCTTTCTTTGGTTAGTATATTAATTAGCAGATCGGGGTTTTCGCTTCTGGTCATTCCTTTTTTACCCAATTCTTGGTCTATGGCATTCAGGATTCTTTTTTTGTCCAATTCTGAAATTTCAACTTTATCAATTCCTTTTTTATGAAAGGCATACGTTTTGTATTGACTGAAATTTACATTATTATCATAATCTGAATATACTTTTACAGAACTGCAAGAGGCAATTATGAAAAGTAGAAATACGGGTATAAGTTTAATTGCTTTCATGATATGACTGTTTGGTTTACTTTATGTTATTTAAAGATACGCTCAAATTTTTAAAAATCCAACAAATTATCGGCTACTATATTAGGGATGGTAACTTTCAATAAAGGTTGCGTTTCCATAGCTCTTTTTATGGCAAATAATGCTCCTTCATTTCTAGCCCAACTTCTTCTAGAAATCCCATTATTAACATCCCAGAAAAGCATTGATGTTAAACGTTTTGAAGCTTCTTTTGAACCATCAAGAACCATACCAAATCCACCGTTAATCACTTCGCCCCAGCCTACGCCGCCGCCATTGTGGATGGATACCCAAGTTGCTCCTCTAAAGCTGTCTCCAATGACGTTTTGTATTGCCATATCGGCTGTAAAACGGGAACCGTCATAAATATTAGATGTTTCTCTATACGGAGAATCAGTTCCCGAAACATCGTGGTGATCGCGTCCTAAAACAATAGTTCCTATTTCTCCATTAGCAATAGCCTGATTAAATGCTTCGGCAATTTTTACCCGTCCTTCAGCGTCGGCGTAAAGAATGCGAGCTTGGGAGCCTACGACCAGTTTATTTTCCTGAGCACCTTTTATCCAATGGATATTGTCCTGTAGTTGTTGTTGAATTTCTTCAGGTGCAGTTTTAGCTATTTCCTCGAGAACTTGGCAGGCAATTACATCTGTTTTGGCTAAATCTTCCGGTTTTCCAGAAGCACAAACCCAACGGAAAGGACCAAAACCATAATCAAAACACATGGGCCCCATAATATCTTGTACATAACTTGGATACCTAAAATCGATTTGGTTTTCGGCCATTACATCAGCACCGGCGCGGGAGGCTTCCAGTAAAAAAGCATTACCGTAATCAAAGAAATAGGTTCCTCTAGCAGTATGTTTATTTATTGCAGTCGTATGACGGCGTAAAGTTTCTTGAACTTTTATTTTAAATAGATCAGGAGTATCAGCCATCATTTCATTTGCTTTTTCAAAGGAAATATCAGCAGGATAATAGCCGCCAGCCCAAGGATTATGTAGCGAAGTCTGATCAGATCCTAAATCGATATGGATATTCTCTTGGTCAAATTTTTCCCAAACATCAACTATATTACCCAGATACCCAATGGAAACGATCTCTTTATTGGCTTGCGCCAAAAAGACTCTTTTTACGAGTTCATCCACATTTTCAATCACTTCATTGATCCATCCTTGACTGTGGCGAATGTGCGTAATTTTAGGGTTTACTTCGGCACAAACGGTGATGCAACCGGCAATATTGCCTGCTTTAGGTTGTGCACCAGACATTCCGCCCAAACCCGAAGTGACGAATAAGCCGCCTTTTGGACTGCGTTTTATTTTTCTAAAACCATTCAAAACCGTAATTGTTGTTCCGTGTACAATTCCTTGCGGACCAATGTACATGTAACTTCCTGCCGTCATTTGCCCGTATTGTGAAACGCCTAATGCATTCATTTTTTCCCAATCGTCGGGTTTAGAATAATTAGGAATTACCATTCCGTTTGTAACGACAACTCTTGGAGCTTCTTTATGCGAAGGAAATAATCCCATGGGATGTCCTGAATAGATCGTCAGAGTCTGCTCATCGGTCATTTCCGATAAATATTGCATAGTCAATAGGTATTGTGCCCAGTTTTGAAAAACGGCACCATTGCCACCATAGGTAATTAATTCATGCGGATGTTGCGCTACAGCATAATCCAAATTATTTTGAATCATGAGCATAATTGCTTTTGCCTGTTCACTTTTTCCAGGATATTCCGCAATTGGTCGCGCGAACATTTTATAATCCGGGCGCAAACGATACATATAAATACGACCATAGATTTCTAATTCTTCTGAGAATTCTTTTACTAATACGGCATGATGGTGGGGTTCAAAATAACGAAGGGCATTTCGTAGCGCTAGTTTTTTTTCTTCACCAGAAAGAATTTCTTTTCGCTTTGGTGCGTGATTGATTTCTATTTCGTACGGTTTTGATTTGGGTAAGATAGACGGTATTCCTTGCTGTATTTGTTCTTTAAATGTCATATTTTGGTTGGTTCAGTTAATCGTAACTTTGGATGTTTAATACCATTAAAAAATTACTTTGTTTTAATGGTATTTGTTTTTTTATCAAATCCATAAGGACAATGGCGACAGCCACTTTTACAACAGTAGCCTCGTTTTAGATGGTGTTTTTCAGTAAAACATTTATATCCTTCGGGTGTATAATAGAAGTCTTCGCCTTCGATTAATTTATTTTCGTTACTTTGGTCAATCATATTTTAGTATTGTTCTAGAGTACAAATTAATCAATTTGCTTTAATTAATAAAATACTCAAACGATTGCGTCTTTAATTAAATCGAGCTATTTTAGTACTACAAATTTATAAATTTTATAGCGAATGTTGCTGATTGTTACTAAATATTTAATTCCAAAAGGATATCGTGGGTTAGCAGTATTTCCTTTTATTTTATTAAAATTTAAGGAAGATAAAGTCAATACCATTTTGATCAATCATGAAAAAATTCATCTTCGCCAGCAATTAGAATTTCTGATCATTCCTTTTTTTATTTGGTATTTGTTAGAATATTGTATTCGATTGATTCAGTATAAAAATGCAAATTTGGCTTACAGAAATATTAGCTTCGAAAGAGAAGCCTATGCTAATGAATCAGATTTGAACTATTTAAAAAGAAGATCTTTTTTTGGGTTTTTAAATTATTTGCATAAAAAATCACTGAAAAAATAGTGAAATACTTTTTGACCAAGACAATTAATTCTAAATAAACATATATTGAAATTAATTACAGTCGATTAGGTACTTTATCGCTGAATTTTAAACGTTGATGATTCACGTTTTGGAGCAATGTATTACTTAAAGATAACAGAATCTTAATTTTACACCATAAAAAAGCTCGTTTTGTTTGAAAAATAATGCTAGATCTTAGTTAAATAAAAAAAGGTCTCTATGAGAAATGAATAATTAAATTATTTTTATAAGAAAAAATGTATGTTTTTTATATAAAATACGTTATTTATAATGCAATAAAATTTCAATCATAAAAGTCAGTATTTGCAGTAAATAAAAGGTTAAACCAATACTTTTTTATGTATAATCAATATCAAATAGATTAGATTTAAATAGATTAGATTTATTAATGATAGTTTAGTTAGTCAAATTACATCACCTTTGTACATTGTTAAAGTTTTAAAAGTAAAATGTGTTGTTTTTCAATAAATTATAACTTAATATCAACAGAGTAATAAAAAATTTATGAAAAATAAGATTTCTTTAATATTCATTTTATTCTTACTAATTCCTAAAATAGCAACTGCACAAGTAGGGATTGGAACAATAAGTCCTGATTTATCGTCAATACTAGATGTTCAATCAACCAATAAAGGATTTTTGATGCCTCGACTGACTACGATACAAAGAGATGCGATAAGTTCTCCAGCAACTGGACTACTGATTTATAATACCACAACCTCAGTTTTTAATTTTTACAATTTGGGTTGGCAAGAATTTATTCCAGGTATAGTTTTACCAATAAACGGAGGAACGGGAATATCGAATAATAATGCATCAACCCTTGCATTGCCGGGAACATTTGCTACAACAATTAGAACGACTGCTCTAACCGATGTTACTTTACCAACTACTGGAGTTTTATACGGTACGCAAGCTGTAAGTATTACCTCAGCACAACTATTGAATTCATTGAACGATGAAACTGGAAGTGGAAAGTTAGTTTTTTCTGAATCTCCTACTTTTACTGGAATACCTATAGCAACAACTGCAGCAGTTGGGACAAACACAACACAATTAGCAACCACAGCTTTTGTATTGGCAAATACCACAAGTAATTATCAATCAGTGGATGCAACTGGAGATATAACAACTAGTTCTTCAACAGATATTGTAGTTCCAGGGATGTCAATAAGTCCGCAAGCAGGAACTTATGCAGTCAGTTTTAATGCGGAATATAGGTTAATAGCTGGTAACAAAACGGCTCAGGCGTCAACAGATATACAATCATATTATAATCAATTAAATACCATTCCTGTTACAAATTCTAGCCATTCAGCTACGTTTGGTGGTGAGACATTACCTCCAGGGGTATATGGTATAGCAGCGGCAGGTTCGGTATCAGGTGTACTTACCTTAGATGGAGGAGGAGATTCAAATGCCCTATTTATTTTTAAATTTGGAGCAGCCTTTAGTACTACAGCAAATACTACAATAATTTTGCTTAATGGGGCATCTGCCTCTAATGTTTTTTGGATTTCACAAGCAGGTGCCATAGGGCTTGCTGCAGGAACGATAATGAAGGGAACTTTACTTGCAAATAATGGAGCAGTTTCGCTTGGAGCCAATTGTTCCCTTGATGGTAGGATGCTTTCAACTGCTGGAGCCTTAGGTATTGATACTTCTACTATTGTAAAAACTGGAAATAGTTCTTATGCTAATTTGGGTGCATTGTCCTCTTTTGCTGCTTTTACTTCTTCGGGTAATGTAGGGAATACAGGCGTTTCTAATATAACGGGAGATATAGGTACCCACTCTGGTGTTATATCAGGATTTGAAAATTCAAATGTTCAAGGAGGGTTTTTCACACCTACTGTCAGCAGTGCGTATGCAAGTTTTAGTATTTATCAAAATGGTGTTTTAATTCCAAATTCTACCAGATTTAGATTAAGTACTGTTAATACTTTTGATATAGCCCTACAAGCAATAGCTACTGTATCATCAGGCCAAAGTATCGACGTACGATGGAGTGTAGACACTGGAATGGTAACATTAGACAATAGGATATTAACAATAATTAATGTTAGATAATTTCTATTTTAATTTAAGAATAGTTCTCTTTTAGTATGTAGCTTTAATAGCACATATTCAGTAAATACTTGTATTAGATGAAATCCCTACAGTTTGGTTACTTTTTAAAATAGAATTCTGGTTTTAATTAAAATTAGGAGCTGTTGGTCATACTAATTCTATTATTTGATTTCTTGAAACGGTTGTTAAGAAAAATCAAAAAATAAGAAATAACATGTTTAAATTTTTTTAAAATAGACCTTAAAAAGGTAAAATATCAATTTTGTTGCTATTTTGGACAATTAGAGTCTTTTTTGTTATAACTTTAATTTGTAAGAAGCAATGATTTTTTCGAAAACCAATAATTTCAAAATTATTTTAGGTTTCTTCTCATAAAATTATTCTATCAAAATTTAATGTTTGATAGAATTTTTCAAAAATAAATATTTAATATAAAAGCTTATGAACTTAAAATTACTCAAAAAAGTAGCGCCTATTTTTGTAGGTTTTTTGTTTCAGTGCAATCTTAATGCACAGGTGTATGTGAGTCCTAATAGTTATGTATTTGTCAATAATGAAGTTGTTTTTATTAAACAAGATTTGGAGTTAAATGCAGCTAATAGCAATTTTTATCTAAGGAGAGATGCTCAATTGTTACAGGGATCCTCTACGAGTGGTACTAATAAAGGTTTAGGAAATTTATCTGTTTTTCAGGAAGGGACAACCAATAATTTTCAATTTAATTATTGGTGTTCACCAGTGGGAGGTAATGTTGCAGCAGCTGGAAACTCACCTTTTGGAATTACCCAACTTAAAGATATAGTTGATTTAACTAACAGTAATAATCCAACTATCTTATCAAATAACAATTATAATGGTACGGCTAGTCCATTTGCAATTGCTCCGCATTGGATTAATAAATTGATAGCGACATCTAGTTATTCAAGTTGGATCCAAGTTGGATCCACTTCTAATATTAACTCTGGTGAAGGATTTACTATGAAAGGAACTTCAGGTACTAATTTAATTACAGTTAACGGAGTACAGAATAATCCGACTAGTCAGCAAAGGTATGATTTTAGAGGAAAACCAAATGACGGAACTATTAATGTTCCAGTAGCAATTGGTCAATTTACTTTAACTGGAAATCCCTATCCATCGGCAATCGATTTATCTGCTTTTTTAACGGATGCAATAAATTGTACAGGAGTTGCTTATTTTTGGGAACAAGATAAAACAGTAAATTCACATTATATAACGGATTATAAAGGAGGGTATGGTACTTTCTCTCCAGTATCTAGATCAGGAACAGGGATTTATGTGCCAGCAACATTTTATTCGTACGATGGATTAGGTAATCAAGGGTCAAGTTCAGGGACTGGAGCAGCTTATGAGAGACGTTTTTCACCAATTGGGCAAGGATTTTTGATTGATGGATTAGCAAACGGTTTTGTAGAAATGAAGAATAATTATAGGGTATTTGTTAAAGAAGGTGCAGCAAATTTTTCTCAATTTAATAAAAATACCAATCAAAGCAATTCAAAAAACGCTTCAAACAATTCATCACCAATTCAATCAGTTTCAGGATTTGATTATACTACTTTAAGTTTAGCCCCAATCCCACAAATTAGATTGAATACATTGATGAACAATCAAGGTGTTCGCCAATTGGCATTAGCATTAATTCCTGAAGCAACGGATGGTGTCGATCACGCTATGGATGCTAAGTCTACCAGCGATGATGTGCCCGCAGATGTTTATTTTATCTTAGAAGGTTCAGAGTTTGTTATTAATGCAATAAATTTTGATATTGACAAAAAAATAGCATTAGGTTTTAAAAATCTGAAACAAGCCAATTATAAGATTACAGTGAACGAAATTATAAACTTTACAGCATTAAATGCGATTTATTTACACGATAAAGTTAAAGATTTGTATTATGACATTAAAAATGATTTTCATGAAATGGAATTACCTGCTGGCGTGAATAATACACAGTTTGAAATTACGTTTAAAAACAATTCAACATTAGGAGTTGAAGATGCGACGCACAAAAATTTCATAATTTATCAAGATAATAATACTAAAAACTTAAATATAAGTAATCCTTTGCAAATGGACCTTGCAACTTGTGGTTTGTATGATATTGCTGGAAAACTAATTTTTCATAAAAAAGACTTAGGAACGAGTCCGTTAGTCACATTTTCTACAGTTGGACTTAGTGATGGAATTTATATCGTGAAGATTGCAACTAAAGATAAAATACAAATGGGACAAAAAATAATTATTAGAAAATAAAACATGTTGAATTAATAACACCAAATGCAATCTTTAGAGGTTGCATTTTTTGTTAGATATAAAAATTTTATCTTTGTAAAAAAAAATCTTTGAATCAAAAGTTAACAATGTTATTTCAGAACTCCATTTCAGTTCAAATCAAAAGGGAAGATTTGATTCATCCTTTTGTTTCCGGTAATAAATTCCGAAAATTGAAATATAATTTGCTAAAAGCTAAAGAGGAAAACCAAGATACGATAGTAACTTTTGGAGGTGCTTTTTCAAATCACATAGCAGCAGTAGCGTATGCAGGGAGAGAAAAAGGATTTAAAAGTATCGGGATAATTCGTGGGGATGAAATAGCCAGAAAAATATCTGAGAATCCAACGTTATTATTCGCTCAAAATTGTGGTATGAAATTTGAATTCATATCAAGAAATGAATACCGCCTAAAAAATGAATTATCTTTCTTAGAAAGTTTAAAACAAAAATTCGGAAATTTTTATTTAATTCCTGAAGGAGGAACTAATGATTTAGCCATCAAGGGATGTCAGGAAATCCTAACTGCAGATGATGCCGAGTTTGACTATATCTGTTGTTCAATTGGAACTGGCGGAACTATTTCAGGAATAATAAATACCGCTTTAGCCCACCAGAGGGTTTTAGGATTTCCTGCTTTAAAAGGCGATTTTCTCCAAGAGGAAATTCGTAATTTTGTCCAAAACGATAATTGGGAATTAATAACAGAGTATCATTTTGGAGGATACGCAAAAGTCAACACAAATTTAATTGACTTTATTAATCAGTTTTATTCTGAAAATAAGATTCCTTTGGATCCGATTTATACTGGAAAGATGGTTTTTGGCGTTATAGATCTAATTCATAAAAACTATTTTCCTGCTAACTCAAAAATTTTACTAATTCATACCGGAGGAATTCAGGGAATTCAAGGAATGAACATGAAATTAATTAATAAACAATTACCAACAATAAATATAAATGTTTAAAAAAATCCTACTAATTTTTACCATAATTACTTTGATAGGCTGTAACGCCGCAAAGCCAGTTATTGTAACTACCAAAAAAACGCCTTTACGATCAAAAACTGAAATAGTCAGAACAATCAAGAAAACGAATCCTACGGTCCCAAAGACAACTAAACCTATAGTTTCGAAACAAGTAAGGCCAGAACAGAAAAAAAATGAAAGTGAAATAATTGTTTCAACCTCAAAAACTATAGTTACAAATGATGTGGTTAGCCAATACATTTCTCAATATAAAGATGCTGCAATGGGAAATATGAGAAATTATGGAATTCCAGCAAGCATAATTTTAGCTCAGGGAATTCTGGAATCTGGAGCAGGAAGGGGAGATTTAGCTTTAAATGCCAACAATCATTTTGGAATAAAATGTCATGAGGGCTGGACTGGTGAAACAGTAAAACATGATGACGACTCCTCGCAAGAATGCTTCAGGAAATATGATAATCCAGCAGAATCATTTAAAGACCATGCCCTATTTCTAACGGGAAGAAGCCGGTATGCTAAACTTTTTGGGTTTTCAAAAGATGATTACAAAGCTTGGGCCAGAGGACTTCGATCAGCTGGATATGCTACAGACCCAAAATATCCCGACAAATTAATCTCCTATATTGAGCGTTATCATTTGGATGAATATGACAATCAGGTTTTAGATGTTAATTATGTTTCCAATGAAAAACGGATGGTTGAGAAATTAACGGTAGAATTGAAAAGTCCAATACATCAGGGATTGATTTCGTATGTAGTTCAAAAAGGGGATACGCTGTATTCTATTTCTAAAAAATTTGAATTAAGGATTGAAGATTTAAAACAAAGAAATAATCTTTCTGATAATTCCCTTTCTATTGGACAAAAATTGGTTGTAAAATAATTTAAAATAACGATAATTCATATATTATAAATGTTGTATAAAAGAAGCAGTCAGCTTTTTGCTGAAGCAGAAAAAGTAATCCCAGGAGGTGTAAATTCGCCAGTAAGAGCTTTTAAAGCGGTGGGTGGAACTCCAATTTTTGTCAAAAGTGCCAAAGGTGCTTATTTGTATGATGAAGATGGAAACCGTTTGATTGACTATATCAATTCTTGGGGACCAATGATTTTAGGCCATGCTTACGAACCAGTAGTGCAAGCCGTGATTGAGAAAGCTAAGTTAGGAACTTCATTTGGTATGCCTACAGAATTGGAGACGCAAATTGCCGCATTAGCCGTAGCAATGGTTCCAAATATCGATAAAATTAGATTTGTAAACTCCGGTACCGAAGCCTGTATGAGTGCTGTAAGATTGGCTCGTGGATTTACCAAAAGAGATAAAATAATAAAATTTGCCGGTTGTTATCACGGTCATTCCGATTCGTTTTTAATCCAAGCGGGAAGCGGTGCCATTACTTTTGGTTCACCAAACAGTCCAGGAGTAACAGCAGGCACAGCCAAAGATACTTTGCTTGCAAAATACAATGACTTAGAAAATGTAGCGACTTTAATTGAAGCTAATAAAAATGAAATTGCAGCCATAATCGTGGAACCAGTTGCGGGAAATATGGGTTGTATTCCGCCAAACAAAGGTTTTTTAGAGGACTTACGCCAATTGTGTACCGATAATGGAATTCTATTGATTTTTGATGAGGTGATGACTGGTTTCAGACTTGCTAGAGGCGGTGTTCAGGAGTTATTTGATGTAAAGGCTGATATTGTTTGTTTTGGGAAAGTAATAGGTGGAGGATTGCCCGTTGGAGCTTTTGCAGCTCGTGCAGAAATTATGAATTATCTGGCTCCGTTAGGCCCGGTTTACCAAGCGGGAACTTTATCAGGAAATCCATTGGCAATGGCAGCTGGATTAGCAATGTTGCAAGCACTAGATGCTGATCGTGGTATTTTTAAAAGATTAGAAGAGAAAACAGCGTATTTGGCAGCAGGAATTGATAAAGTGCTCAAAGCAAATAATGTGACGTTTACAATAAATACTATTGGATCTATGATTTCGATTCATTTTGATGCGACTCCGGTTGTAGACTTTCAAACCGCTGCAAACGGTGATAACGAAACGTTCAAAAAATTCTTTCACGGATTGTTGCAAGAGGGAATTTATATTGCGCCATCCGCTTATGAAACGTGGTTTATTACTGATGCATTAACCTATGAGGATCTTGATTTTACCATTCGAGCAGTAGATAGTGTATCCAAAACATTTTAATAAAATTTAAGCCCCTAATTTGGGGCTTTTTTATGAAATAAGATGAAATAGTTTAAGGGAACAGATTATTTTTCATCACCCATTTTTGCTAGTTTTCCGTCTTTATTGTGCATCATTCTCTTTTTCATTCCGTGGTGTCTTTTATCTTTCAGGTCATCCCATTTTTTATATTGGTCTGCTGAAAGAACCTTTTTCATTCGTTCTTTCATCGCAATTTGCTCGTCTAACATTTGGCTTTTTTTAGCATAAAGTTCGTCAGTAGTAAGTTGTTTTTTAGCGGAATCTTTAGTTGCTTTTTTCTCTGTCATTTTAGCCTCTCTTTTGGTGCTTTGTTCAGCGATAATTTTACTTATTTCTTTTCGTTGAGAAGCATTCAAATCTAATTCTAAAGTCATCTTTTTCAAGTGCAACTGATTTCTTTGCTCTGGAGTCATTTGCTCCATTTTGGCTCTCTCTGGTCTTGCTTTTCTTTCCTGTGCAAAGCTTGTCATTCCGACAACTAATAATGCAACGATAAATAATTTTTTCATTTGTCTTGTTTTAAGTTTTATAGGTATAAGACAAGGATAGGTTTTAAAAGTTTAATCGTTAACAAAAGTTTATCGTTTTATTTTTAGGATTAAATAGGAAAATAAAATTGTTTTTTTGTAGAAAAAGGTATTAAAGAAGTCCTGTTTATAGATTTTAGAGCATGATAATTATCAGTTTTTATACGGTTTTGTTTCTCGACTTTTGTGGTTTATTTATTTAAATTATTATAGCATGACAAAAAGTAATCCACTTCATACTTTTCATATTCCGGTTATGGGACTCGCTTATACAATTGATAGTCCGATACGAGTGGCTCAGTATGGAATATCGTCTGTAATTTCTATTATGGATGATGATCTTATCGAAAAAATGAATGCTTTTTACAGCAAGAAATTTAATCTTCCTTATCAGGAAATTACCCTAAAAATGCATGATTATCGCGCAAAACGCATTACTTCTTATTTGAATTTGGTAGATAAAATCGTCAAGGAAAAATTTGAAAAATTCAAAGTGGAGTTATCCGAAAGTAAATCAGCCTTGGAGAATTTCATCGCCATGCTACCCAACAAATCCGAGATTAAAACAGGTTTACAAAATTTGATGGGCGATGGTTTTGCTTTCAAAGAAAATATCAAAAATTATCTGGAGAAAAATCTTTATCCTGGCAATATAGATGTTAATATTATGACTAAACTCGATAAGGATAATTTCATCAAAGAGGAACAATTGCCAATTATTTTTAATGATGCACATGCAGCCCTTCGTGGGTTTGTCAATAGTACATTAGAATCATCTGTTGTTTTATCGGCGGGGATGAATCCAAGATTATACAGTTATTTCGAAAGTTTTACAGATTTTTTCCCTGATTCGAGCAACATGCTAAAAAAGAAAATCACGTTGAAAGTAAGTGATTTCCGTTCAGCGATGATTCAAGGAAATTTTTTAGCTAAAAAAGGACTTTGGGTCTCTGAATATCGAATCGAATCTGGACTTAATTGCGGCGGACACGCTTTTGCTACTGAAGGCTATTTGTTAGGACCAATTCTAGAAGAATTCAAAGAGAAAAAAGACCAATTAATTCAATCTGCCCATGGCTTGATGGTAAAAGCGTTAGGACAAAAAGAAAGGCATGTTCAGGAACAACCTTTAGATTTAAAAATCGCAGTTCAAGGTGGTGTAGGGACTGCTGAAGAACATGATTTTCTATTGGAAACTTATAAAGTTGATTCCGTGGGTTGGGGTTCACCGTTTTTATTGGTTCCCGAGGCCACTTCGGTAGATAAACATACCAGAGCATTATTGGCTGGAGCCAAAGAAGATGATTTGTATTTAAGTCATATTTCACCGTTGGGAATTCCTTTCAATACGTTGCGAGGAACCACGAATGAAAAATTAAAATTTAAACGAATTGTGGAAAGCAAAGCAGGCAGTTCATGTCCAAAACGATTTTTGGCGTTAAGTAAAGAATACGATATGAAAGGAATTTGTACCTCTTCTAAGAAATACCAAGACTTGAAACTGGAAGAATTATTACAACAAAAAGATATTTTAACTGCAGGGGTTTTCGAAAAAAAGAAAAACAGCATTACGGAGAAAGCTTGTCTTTGTGTGGGTTTAGCCAATGCCTCGTATCTTGAAAATGACATTAAAATAAGAGGGCAGGCTCAAGGTGTAATCATTTGTCCAGGACCCAATATGGCTTATTTTGACCAAGAAGTTTCACTGTCTAGAATGGTACAGCATATTTATGGAAATGCTTCTGTACTGACGGTGAACAATCGACCAAATTTATTTGTGAAAGAGTTAAAGATGTATTTGGATTATCTGAAAAACGAAATTACCGCCGTTACTGAAGAAATAACTTTAGGACAAATTAAAAAATGGAATTTATTTAAAAATAATTTACTACAAGGAATTGCTTATTATGAAGATTTATTTTCATCAACTCCTTTTTTCGAAAGTACTAAAAAAGATATTTTTAGTCAATTTAATTCCTATAAATTAGAATTGTATGAGATTAAAATACCCGAATTAAAATTAGCATAAAGTCTCCAGATATTTGTTTTTAAATAGAATAATTTTCACCAGATTATTCTATTTAAAAACATTTTTTTATACGCTATGATGTTGTAAATTTGCGCCGTGAAAAAAATCATATTCATAATTGTATTAATGATGCTCTTAAAACCCATTCTGCCGGTTTTAGAGTATGTCGTGAATTATGAATACATTTCAAAAGTGCTTTGTATCAATAGGGACAAACCTAAAATGCAATGTAACGGGAAATGTCATTTGATGAAAGAATTGGCCAAAGTTTCTAATGCTGAAAAGCCTCTTTCTTCGGATAAAAAAGGAACTTCTCCAATACTTGACGTACTCATTTTTGAGGAAATTAAATCTTTTGTAATTGTACCCGTTTGTTTTGGTACCAAAGAAAAAATAAACCCATGCTATTCTAATTTATACTTTCACTTGAATAGTGCTTCAATTTTTCGCCCACCCACTTTCATTTCTTAAATTTTTAGGCACGTAGTGTGCTTTTTTCTTCCGTTTTATACAACGGATGAAATTCTGTTTGCTGTTTTTTGGAAATAAATAGTCCAAAAATGGTATGTAAATCAATACCTATATTTAAAATAAAACCTAAGAAATGAAATTTCAATTAAAAAATATACTGGTTGTAGTAGTTATTGCTGCAATATTGTTTTCTTGTTCAAATGCCGATGATTCTGAAATGAGTACCGGAAACGGAAACCTCATCTTTAAATTTGACAATATTTACAAATCTGCTAATTTTGCTATGAATACAAATTATACAAACGCTAATGGTGAAGTCATTGCAGCATCAAAAGCGATGTATATTGTAAGTAATATTGTCTTGACAAAAGCGGATGGAACGACGTTTGTCTACCCAAAAAGTCAGAGTTATTTTATTATAGATGAACTGACTCCTGCAACTTTGGCGTTGACTCTTTCTAATATTCCTGCTGGAAATTACACTAAAGTAAAATACGGAATTGGAGTTGATAAAACACAGTGGGAAGCAGGAGCAACCGGCCAAGGCGATTTCTTGGCAGTAGCCCAAAGTGCTGGAATGATGTGGTCTTGGAGTGCTGGTTATAAATTCGTGGCTTTCGAAGGTTCTTTTACTTCATCTACAGTGCGAACGGCTACGCAATTTAAAGTACATACCGGACAAACCGGGACGGATTATAACTACACAGAAGTTACTTTAGATTTTCCTGAAAATGCTTTGGTGAGAACTACAATTACGCCTCAAGTTCACATTATGGCTGATTTATCTCAGCTTATTGATGGAGCCAATAAAATCAATTTTTCAGAAGCAGCAACCGTGATGGGTGGCGCTAAAGTAGCGTTAGTTACCGCTAATATTTCCTCGATGTTTACAATAGATCACGTTCATAACGACTAAATTTCAATGTGAAAGCGGTTTGAAATTAAATCTCTCACCGCTTTTTTTTTAAAATATAAAATGAACGCAAAATATATCATATTGCTTATTTTTCCGTTACTGTGGTCTTGTTCAACTGATTCCGAAGAGTATCTGAATATTCCTTTGGACTTTCAAGTCCCGGTTAATTTTCCGCCTTTGGCCTATAATTTAGCAAATAATCCACCTACCGAAAAAGGATTTGAACTCGGAAAAAAGCTTTTTTATGATGGTCGATTGGCTTCAGATGGGATTGTTTCCTGTGGATTTTGTCATATTCAGGAAGATGCTTTTACGCATCACGGACATATTTTGAGCCACGGTGTAGATGACGCCATAGGAACCCGAAACACGCCACCCATCCAGAACCTGGCCTATCAAACCACTTTTATGTATGATGGAGCAACGACACATTTAGACCTGCAACCCATTATTCCGTTTACGAGTCCCATTGAAATGAATGGCGATTTTTCTAAAGCCATTGCTATGCTGAAAAGTGATCCAGAGTACCAAAAGCTATTCAAAGTGGCTTTTTCTGATAGTCAAATCAATTCCGAGAACATGCTCAAAGCCTTGGGGCAATTTATGGTTATGATCACGTCCTCTAATTCCCGTTTTGATAAGTATCGCCGCAATGAATCGGGCGGAACGCTCACGCAGGAGGAACAACAGGGATATGCACTTTTTAATCAAAAATGTGCTTCATGTCACGCCACAGATTTGTTTACCGATAATTCTTTTAGAAATAATGGCTTGCAAGTCAATCCTACTATCGATGATATTGGTCGTTTTCGCGTCACCGAGTTACCTCAGGACAAGTACACGTTTAAAGTGCCAAGTCTTAGAAACATAGAAAAAACAGCTCCTTACATGCATGACGGACGACTATTTACATTGGAAGCTGTTTTAGAACATTATAATTCCGGAGTAGTAAATTTAGCTACTTTAGACCCAATTTTAAATAAAAATGGATCGCTTGGAATTCCTTTGACAACAACCGAAAAATCAAAAATAATTGCTTTTCTTAAAACATTAACTGACATGCAATACCTAACGGACAAACGCTTTTCCGAATATTAATTTCAGAAGCTATTTCCTGCTGTACACTACAAGTCCTCACTAAAAAAGCCGTTTTTCTAAGTCCTGAAAAAGCTTCCCTTGGTCGCTTTTTCAGGACAAGAAAAACAAGCTTTTTGCGCTCCGGGCTTTCCGTTTCCATCAGGGCTAAAAACAACAAATATGAAAAAATACGCACTATTATTGCTACTACTTTTTCAATTGGCAAACGCCACCGAAAAAGATAGTTTAAACACTGTTTATCCATTTACAAAATACCATTTCTTTCTTGAAGAAGAGGATTTTTGTGATGCTTGCGGTTGCTCAGCCAGCGGCGGAAGCATGGGATTTGCCTCAATGTTAAACTCTAATTTCGTTGGGATTCGGTATTTCAATCAACAATACAAGTCCAGGGATGGCTTGTACAGCAATTCGCCTTGGTACAAAGAAAATTTCAATACCGTTCAGGTTTGGGGCCGAATTCCGGTTAGCAAAACGGTTCAGCTTTCGGTATTACTACCGTATCATTTTCATGAAAGAGAGACCGCAACAGGCAATAAAAACATCAATGGATTTGGCGACATCACCGTTTTGGCGATGTATCGTTTGTATCAAACGCTTAAAGACAGCACCTTCTTGGTGCATACGTTGCAATTGGGAGGTGGAATAAAAGTGCCAACCGGAAAGTTCAATGAAGCGAATTCCGGAAGTATAAATCCAAGTTTTCAGGTAGGAACAGGAAGTTGGGATTATCTTTTGGCAACAGAATACGTGGTTAAAAGAAGGCAATTTGGTTTGAACTCCATGCTGAATTATACAATAAAAACAGAAAATCAAAAAAATTACCGTTTTGGGAATCAGTTGAATTATGCAGGAACTTTTTTCTATTTATACGAGATAGATAGCTTTTCTATTGTTCCACAACTAGGTTTTGCAGGGGAAGTCTATGAAAGCAATTACCAGCACAATCAAAAATTAAGAAATACAAACGGTGATATCTTTTTTGGAAAAATTGGTTTCGAAGTCGGGAAGGAAAGACTTTCTTTTGGAGCTAATGCAATGTTGCCTATCAATCAAAACCTTACCGGTGGCAATGTAGAAGCAAATTATCGATGGAGTGTTAACTTTAATTATAGTTTGTAAAATAAAAAAGAGTTTAATGAAATTTTTTAATTAGCACTATTATGTTCTCAATAGGATCTGAATCTGTTTATTTCGTGCAAGTTGAAGCAGCTTTTTGTTCTTGTAATCAGTTCCAATTTAGATAGTTATTCAAAATTTTTTTCAAAATTTTAAAACCATAATAAAGTATACTTCGTATGTAATATTATAACTAAATAAATCAACGATGAAAAATAAACAACTTAATTTAGGATTCGCTACCATTTTTGGACTTGCACTGATATCTTTTACCGCAATTTCATGCAATGATGATGATAATAATGATGTGATGATGCCTGCTGTTATAGCACCGGATGTGAATTTTACGGCATTAGCAAGTAATAATACCATTCTTACATTCAATGCACGAAATTTAGTAACTCCAACTTCAACCACTCCAATTGTTGGTTTGGCTGCATCAGAGACTATTGTCAGTATTGATTATAGACCAGCAACTGGGCAATTGTATGCATTAGGCTCCTCTAGCCGTCTTTACTTTATCAATGAAAAAAGCGGAGTGGCAACGGCACTAGGTGCAGGATCTTTCTTGCCTGTACTTGCGGGAGGTAATGCCTCGTTAGATTTTAATCCTACAGTAGATAGAATTCGTATGGTAACAGATTCAGGTCAAAATTTAAGATTACATCCAGAATTAGGAACCGTTGTGGTAACTGATGGTGTTATTAATGGTGGTGCAAATGCTAAAATTGGTGCTATAGCATATACCAATAGTGTGGCGGGAGCTTCAGCAACTATGCTGTACGATATTGATTTTGAACAAGATAAATTATATATGCAAACGCCGCCTAACGACGGAACACTTCAACTTGTTGGTGACTTAGGAGTTAACTTTCAAGGTGTAGGGGACATGGATATTTTAGCGGATAATTCTACTGCTCTTGCTGTAACAAACAATGCTAATGCATCCACATTGTATACAATTGATTTAGCTACAGGAAAAGCCGTTGATGTTGGTAAATTCACTGCTCCAGTAATAAGTTTAGCATTTAAGACTAATCCAATTGCTTATGCAACAACTACTGGAAATATGTTGGTTCGTTTTAATCCTACAAGTGGGAATAATAATTCTGTAGGATTAACTGGTTTAGCTGCAAGCGAAAGTATTGTAGGTTTAGATTTTAGACCAGCAAATGGAGCATTGTATGCGATCTCAAATCAAAGCAGATTGTTTTCTGTGAATACTGCAAGTGGAGCATTAACAGTGGTTGGATCTACATTGATACCTGGATTGTCAGGTACTGCTTTTGGTTTTGATTTTAATCCAACGGTAGACCGAATAAGATTAGTAAGTAATACAGGTCAAAACCTACGTTTACACCCAGATTTGGGAACAGTAGTCGCAGTTGACGGTAATTTAAATCCTGGAACACCATTTATAACGGGTGCTGCTTATACAAATAATATTGCTGGAGCAACTACAACAGCTTTGTTTGTAATTGACTCACAAACGGATATGCTATTGCGTCAAGACCCACCAAATAATGGGACATTAGTTTCTATTGGAAGTTTAGGGGTAAATGTTGATGCAGATAGCGGATTTGATATTGGTGGAAATAGTGCTACGGCTTTTGCTTTATTGAAAGTAAACAATGTTACTTCTGTATACAGTATTAACATGGCAACGGGTGCTGCAACTAAGGTTTCTGATATAAATATTCAAGCTACAGCAATGGCTGTTGGATTAGGATTTTAATCTTAAGTTTTATTTGAATTAGTAAGCCGGCTCTTTTATAGCCGGCTTTTTTATGTGATTACATCGTATTTAGTATCGTTTGTAATTTTTTAGTTTATTCTATAAAAAAAGGAACTCCATAACGAAGTTCCTTTTTTTATAAATATATTTTTGAATAAGCTTACTCTTTCAATCGGCACGCTTTACTGTCACCATTCACAACAACTTCAGTCAAGCCTAAAGAAGATAAATTCTTCATGGCTTTGTCCCATTTTTTACCGCTCAATTCTGATTTAATTTTTAGTAGACCAAATTCCATTTGATTCTCATTTCCTTGTAATAAGGAGACAATGAATTTCTCATCGTCTTCTAATTCAATTTTAACTTGTTTTTTTTCTGGTCGCATTTGAGGGAACAATAATACTTCTTGAATAGAAGCATTGTTAGTTAAAAACATCATCAGACGATCCATTCCAATTCCTAATCCAGATGTTGGTGGCATACCGTATTCTAATGCTCTCAGGAAATCTTCATCGATAATTCCCGTGGCTTCATCATCTCCTTTTTCAGACAATCTCATTTGCTCTTCAAAGCGCTCTCTTTGATCAATTGGGTCATTCAATTCTGAATAGGCATTAGCCACTTCTTTACCGCATACCATTAATTCAAAACGTTCTGTCAGCTCTGGGTTATCACGGTGTTGTTTGCACAGTGGTGACATTTCTTTAGGATAATCCGTGATAAATGTAGGTTGAATGTAGTTTCCTTCGCATTTAGCACCAAAGATTTCGTCAATCAATTTTCCTTTGCCCATCGTGGTATCTACATCAATTCCCATACCTCTTGCAGCGTCAAATAACTCTGTTTCATTTTTCCCCGAAATATCAAAACCGGTAAAATGTTTGATCGAATCCGTCATTGTAACTCTTGCGTAGGGCGCTTTAAAGTTCACAGTGTGCTCTCCAAAGGTCGCTTCACTAGTTCCGTTTACTGCAATGGCGCAATGTTCCAATAAGTTTTCAGTAAATTTCATCATCCAATTGTAGTCTTTGTAGGCTACATATATTTCCATGGCAGTAAATTCAGGATTGTGCGTACGGTCCATTCCTTCGTTACGGAAGTTTTTCGAAAACTCATAAACTCCTTCAAAACCACCAACAATCAATCTTTTTAAGTACAACTCATTCGCAATACGCATGTACAATGGCATGTCAAGCGAGTTGTGATGTGTGATAAAAGGACGCGCTGCAGCACCACCGGGAATTGGTTGTAAAACAGGCGTTTCAACTTCAAGATAACCTTTGTCATTAAAGAAACTACGCATCGCATTGAACAGTTTTGTTCTTTTGATAAACGTTTCTTTTACGTGATCGTTCACGGTCAAATCCACGTACCGACGACGGTATCTTTGTTCCGGATCAGCAAAAGCATCGTGTGTTTTACCATCGGCATCCGTTTTTACTACCGGAAGCGGTTTCAAGGCTTTTGCCAAAACCGTCAATCCATAAACATGAACTGAGATTTCCCCAACTTGTGTTTTGAAAACCGTTCCGCGAACTCCAATAAAATCGCCAATATCCAATAGTTTTTTGAAAACTACGTTGTACATTGTTTTCTCCTCATCAGTCGAAATATCATCTCTGGAAACATAAATTTGAATACGTCCCTCAGCATCTTTTAATTCTGCAAATGACGCCTTCCCCATGATGCGCTTCCCCATCAAACGTCCTGCTAAAACAACTTCTTTTCCTTCGTACTTCTCGAAATCGGTTAGGATTTCGCTAGAATATGCGGTTGTGATAAATTCGGCTGCTGGATAAGGCTCAATGCCTAAATTGCGTAATTCGGTAAGTGCTTCTCTACGTAATATTTCTTGTTCGGATAATGCCATTTTATGCTGTTTTTAAGAGCGCAAAGATACTGTATAAGTAGCAAAGTAGCAAAGTGCTAACCGTTTTTTGGGGCTATTTCCAGCTTTCCGTTATAATCTTTTTATTTTTAAACATAAAATAAAAAGGATTTCCACTGTTATCTGGGCTAAGGATTGTAGTTATTAATTTACATTTGGTAAAAAATAACGATTCAAAATCATAAAAATTGAAAAATAAAATTTACGCTTTGTTGCTTTTAGGACTATTCGCTACAAGTTGTCAAATCACCGAAACCATCCATTTAAATCAAGACGGAACGGGAAAAATAGAAATCGAATCGCTTCGAGACGAACACAGTTACATGCAATTAGCGGGTGAAAATTATTCAAAAGAAGAAAAATTCGAAGATACAACATACGTTTTCAAGGATTTTATAACGAAATATTCGGAAACATTTTCAAAGCTTCCAGCATCCGAAAAGGCTGTTTTTCAAAAATATGCAACCGTTAACGTTCATATCAAGAAAAGTTCTTACGAGAAAGAATTCCGAACAACAATCAGTCAAAATTTTAATACAATACAGGAAGTGGCGGATTTATACAAAACCGAAGAATATGCGGATGATATAGAAAATAATTACGCACTGGTTGCCGAAGAGCATTATTATAGTGTGAGTTATGTTTTTGATGGAAATGTTTTTAAAAGGATAGTAAAAATTACTGATGCATCTGAGCTAAAAAAACAGCAGGATAAGATTGAAGGATACAAAACGCAAGGTTCTAAATTTAAAATCACGCAGCCTTATGTTTTAAAGTATTATTTTTCCAGAAAAATAAAGACGATATCCAATTCGAATGCAAAAATCAGTGAAGATAGAAAATCATTGGAATTACAGTTTCTAATAGCAGATTGTTTGGCAAACCCTGAGAGTACTAATCTCGAAGTTGTTTTAGAGTAACTTAACTGGAAGTTTTTCTTCTCAGTAACTTCTCTTAAAAACTTTGTACCTTTGCGATTCAAAAATAAGGGAACGAAATAGGATTGCCTCGTTCCTAGCAATTACATATGAATAAAACCATCCAACTTCAAGATTTAGGAACTAAAGATTACAAGGAAACTTGGGAATACCAAGAAGAATTGTTCAAAGGAATTATTGATTTGAAAATTCGAAATCGCAGAGAAGATCTTGACTTAGAAACTCCAAATTACTTTCTTTTTGTGGAACATCCTCACGTGTATACTTTGGGAAAAAGTGGGGACTTGAGTAATTTGCTTTTATCTGAAAAACAATTGGAAGCCAAGGGAGCTACTTTCTACAAAATCAATCGGGGTGGCGATATTACCTATCACGGACCGGGACAAATTGTGGGCTATCCAATTATTGACCTTGAAAATTTCTTTACTGATATTCATAAATACTTGCGTTTTCTGGAAGAAGCCATTATTCTAACGCTGCAAGAATATGGAATTGCTTGTGGTAGAAGTGAAGGCGAAACCGGAGTTTGGTTGGGTACGGGAACTCCATTTGCAAGAAAAATTTGTGCTATGGGCGTGCGTGCTTCCCGTTGGGTAACGATGCATGGATTTGCTTTAAACGTAAATTCGGATTTAGGTTATTTCGATAATATTATTCCGTGTGGTATTCGCGGTAAAGCGGTGACTTCATTAAATGTAGAACTTGGAGTAGAAAAAGTCAATGAAAAAGAAGTGAAAGAAAAAATTCTGAAACATTTTTCCCATTTGTTTGAATGCTCGATTATTAGATAATTGAGATTGTTGGGTTTTAAAGAGGTCTAAGAATCTAAATATCCAATTTTAACTGTTCCGGTAATAAACGAAACGTCATGCGGTGGTATTTTGTAACTCCATAAATCCGAATAGCTTCCCTATGTTCTTTAGTAGGATAGCCTTTATTCTGTTTCCAATTGTACATTGGAAATTCTTCATGAATGCGATTCATATATTCATCCCGATACGTTTTTGCTAATATTGAAGCGGCTGCAATACTCATGAATTTAGCATCTCCTTTTATAATACTGGTATTTGGAATCGAATTTAGAATTTCAATTTCAGCGTCGGTAAAAATCGTTCCGCTTTGATTTTTGATTCCTCCTTTAGGGATCAAAGGGCTGTTTCCGTCTATAATAATAGATTCAGGTCTTGGATCTAATTTTAAAATACTTTCCTGCATCGCTTTTATAGAGGCATTCAGAATATTTATTTCATCAATAATCAATGGCTCAAGATGGGTTACAGCAAATGATATGGCTTGTTGCTCAATAATAGGTCTTAATTTTTCTCTAACTTTTTCAGATAGTTTTTTACTATCATTTAATAATTCGTTTTGGAAATTTACAGGTAGTATCACAGCTGCCGCAGTAACGGGTCCAGCCAGACATCCGCGTCCTGCTTCATCTGTTCCTGTTTCTAAATTTGGTGTTAAAAAAAAAGGGCTTAACATTAAATTAATTTTGACAAAAATATAAATTTTTGGATAATTATTAATACATAATGAAGACTAAATGTAGCTAATAATGAAGTAATCTAATCTTTTGAGTAAAAAAAATAAAAAATGTCAATTCAGTTATTTGTGAGATAAATTTGTTTTTTTAAGAAATTATTATGATTTTTGTTTAATATAACCAACTCAAAAAATTAATATGAGATCAAAATTTAAATGGATTTTTTCGTTGCTATTGGCTTTGTCAATGCAGTTTGTGTTTGCACAAGAAAAAACGATTAGTGGTGTAGTTTCTGATACATCTGGACCTCTTCCTGGTGTAAATGTTTTAATTAAGGGCACTAAGACAGGAGTACAAACTAATTTCGACGGTGCTTATTCTATAAAGGCAACTGCTGGACAAATTTTGGTTTTTTCATTTATTGGAATGAAAGAGGCTACTATAAAAATTACAGGCTCTTCAACAATTAACATAAGGTTAGTAGAGGCTGATAATACTTTAGAAGAAGTAGTAGTGACATCATTTGGAATAAAAAGAGATAAAAAATCTCTGGGTTATTCTACACCAAAGATTCAAGCAAAAGAACTTACTGCCGCAAAAGCTACTAACGTAACCAATCAACTTGTAGGTAAGGTTGCTGGTGTACGCGTAACCGGATCAGGAGGAGCTTTTACAGGTTCTAGTATAATAATAAGAGGGCTTACAACTTTTACTGGAAGTAACCAACCGTTGTTTGTTGTGGATGGGGTGCCTATTGATAACAGTGGTGGAGGTGCTGCATTGCAAAGAGGTGCATCGCCATCAAATCGTGGTATCGATATTAATCCTGAAGACATCGAAAGTGTAGTTGTTTTAAAAGATGCTGCTTCAACAGTTCTTTATGGATCTAGAGGTGCATCAGGTGTTATTGTAATTACTACTAAAAAAGGTAGAAAAGGAGAGAAATCATCAATTACTTTCGACTCAAGTTTTAATATAGGAAATGTGAATCGTTTACCAGATTATCAAAATGAATATGCGCAAGGTTTAAACGGTACGTTAACAACTGCTCAAATTGGTTCTGCTTTAGTGCCTAATAGATCAAATTCCGCAGGTCTTATGGTCGCGTCTTCATGGGGGCCTAAGATTATGGGTCAAACAATTACAAACTCATATGGTCAACCTGAAGTATTGCAAGCTTATAAAAATAACGTTAAAGATTTTTTTAAAACTTCTTATAACGCTCAAAATAACTTAAGTTTTACTGGGGGTTCTGAAAAGTCTAGTTTTAGACTTGCTATTGGAAATACAAAAGAAACATATGTTATTGATAATAACAATTTATCTCGAACTAATCTAACTTTTTCAGGAAATACTCAAATGTCTGAAAAGTTGAACGTAGGAGCTAATATTACTTACACCAATACAACTTCACAAAGAACTTTACAAGGAAACAACTTGTCTAACCCATTGTTTAGAGGATATTTTACTCCAAGATCGTATAATTTAAGTGGTTTGCCATTTGAAAACGCACAAGGTCAGCAGTTGTATGCTGGTGGTGAGGACAATCCTTATTGGACTATTAAAAACAATAGGTACAATGATAAAGTAAATAGAATATTGGCTAATTTTAACGCTAAATACGATTTTGCTTCATGGTTGAGTGCTGACTTTAAAATCGGTACAGATTTCTATAATTTGAATAGTGTTGGTTTTGACGAGATTGGAAACAGAGGTGCTGGTTTTGTACAAGGTTCAACTAATATTGGTGGTTTAATTGAGGGCGCTACAAACGTTCATAATTTGAACCAATATTTTACATTGAATGCCTCTAAAAAGTTCAATAGTTTCACTTTGTCTGGATCACTTGGAAATGAGTTTAATAATAACTACAGCTTTGCTTCTCAGGTTACAGGTCTAAATTTAGTGATTCCTGGATTTGCCAATTTATCTAATGCTGTGACGTATGCTCCTGCTTCCTCTATTGTAAATACAAAATTGTTTGGAGTTTTTGCAGATGTTGTTCTAGAGTATAAAAATTTCTTGTCCGTAAACGTTAAGGCTAGAAATGACTGGTCCTCTACGTTAGCTCCAGAGAACAATTCTATTTTCTATTCGGCAGTGTCAGGAAGTTTTGTATTGACAGAAGCATTTCCTGCAATTAAGTTTGGCGATAAAATCAATTTAATAAAGTTTAGAGCCAGTGCAGGTGAAGTAGGAAAAGGTGCTCCTGCTTATGCAACGAATACTTACTTTGCTCAAGCTAATGCTTCTGATGGTTTTGGTCCACAAATTGTTTTCCCTTTTAATGGGAATGCAGGTTTTTCTCTTTCTAATACAGCGGGTAATGCAGATCTTACACCAGAGTTTACTAAAGAGATTGCTTTTGGAACTGAAATGGCATTTTTTAATAATCGATTAAATATTGATGCTACCTATTACGAACGTAAAACTCGTAATGTAATTTTAAGTGTACCGGTATCAGCAGGATCAGGAGTTACAAATGTTTTGAAGAATGCAGGAAAGCTTTCTACAAAAGGGCTTGAAATTGCATTATCTGGAACACCAATCAAAACTCAAAATTTTTCATGGGATTTGGGAGCAAATTATACTCAGTATGTATCAATGGTTGATGAATTGGCTCCAGGTGTAACTAACATATTTTTAGGTGGTTTTACAACTCCTAATATTCGCTTAGTTGCAGGAGATGAATATGGTCAACTTTATGGTTCTAAATATCAACGTAATGCTGATGGGCAAATGTTAATTAGTCCTACAACCGGTTTGCCATTGCAAACTACAAGCGTAGAGAAAATTGGAAATCCAAACCCTGATTTTACAATGGGTATTACCAATACTTTTACTTATAAAAACTTTAGTTTATACGTTTTATTAGACATTCGTGAAGGAGGAGATCAGTATTCGAGAAATATAGCAGATGTACAAAGAAATGGTGTGGCCGAAGAGACAGCTGAATTCCCTAGATTTGCAGCTGATAATGTTACTGCTAGCACACCATATCTTTATAATGGTGTTTATGCCTCAGGCGCAAATGCAGGGCAGCCGAACACCATACAGGTAAATGCTCAGTCTTATTATGGTAATAGTGGGAAGTATATTGCTGCTGAAGGGTTTATATATGACACCTCTTGGTTTAGAGTTAGAGAGATGTCTTTTTCATATAAATTAGGCTCTAGTTTATTAGCGAATACCGGAATTAAACAATTTGAGGTTGGAGTATTTGGAAGAAATTTATTCTTGCATGCGCCTAATTATCCACATTTTGACCCAGAACAAAATGCTTTAGGAGTAAGTAATGCGCAAGGTTTGGAGTTTAACTCTTTACCAAATACAAGAACAATTGGATTTAATCTTAAAGTAGTACTTTAATAATAATTTTAAATATGAAAAACATAAAAAATAAAATAGTAGCTGTTCTATTCTTAGTTGCTTTCGTAGTGACTGGCTGTGAATTTGGTGATATTAATGAGGATCCAAGCAGTGTAGTAGCTGCTCCAATTAATCAGCAGTTAACTTCATTGACCGTTAATGTTGGTTTTTTAGCTGGTAGCGATTTAAACCGATATTCTTCTTTGATAATGCAGCAGTATTCAGGACAAACAGTTGGTGCAACTACCCAGACTCAATTTTTCGAACAGTTTCAGATTGTTGGTTCGGATTTAAACAATGTATGGTCTAGTATTTATGCTACTATCTTAAATGATGCAGAGAATATAATAGTTGACGCAACTGCTTCTAATAGCCCGCACTACTCAGGTGTTGCGAAAATTTTAAAGGCATATACTTATCAAATTGCTGTAGATACTTGGGGGAGTATTCCTTATTCAGATACTCAAAAGTTAGCTGCAAATGTTAAGCCTAAGTATGATACGGATGAAAGTATTTATGCTGATTTAATTACTTTATTAGATCAAGGTATAGCTGAGGTAAATGCGCCAACTTCGGCAATTTCGCCAGGTACTAATAGTACAATATATCCCGGGACATTTTCAACTACTAAAACCAACTGGATAAGATTTGCTAACACATTAAAACTAAGAATATTTTTACATTACAGTGAAAAAAATCCAGGTTTTGCTAAATCTAATATTGATGCATTAGTAAATTCTTCTGCTTCTTTTTTAGCAAGTAATTCAGATAATTTTCAGATGAATTTCGTTGATGCTGCTAATGCTAGAAACCCAATTGACCAGTTTGAAACTACAAGACTTGGTAATTTAGTGGTTAATGCAAAATTGGTTAATATGATGAATTCTAAAACAGACCCTAGAAGACAATTTTATTTTACTCAATTGCCCGCAGGTTCTGGTTTGTATGTTGGTGCTGTTGCTGGAGCTCCGGCAGGACCAGGTAACTATTCTAAATTCCACACTTATTTAAGAGGATCACTTACTGGTTCAGTGTATACTGGAGCGGCGCCTATTAGAATGTTGACCTTTGCTGAATATAATTTTATTAGAGCTGAGGCATCACTAAGGTTCAGTTCTCCTGGTAATGCTCAAACATTTTTTCAAGAAGGTATTCGGGCTTCAATGCTAAGTGCTGGTGTTGCAGTAGCGGACATTACTACTTATTTAGCAACAAATGGTGTATTAACGGGAACTGATGCTCAAAAACTTGAGCAAATAATAAACGAAAAATTTATCGCTAATTATGGTGTAGCGATAGAACCATGGTCTGATTTTCGTAGAACAGGGTATCCTGTTTTAACTTTACCGTCAAATGCAATTGTGCCATATTTTCCAAGATCACTTTTTTATCCTCAATCAGAGATTGATTTAAATCCTGAAAACGTTAAGCAAAAAGCAGGTATGAATGTGAAAGTTTTTTGGGATACCAGATCATAGAAAGTGTAGCATTTTTTTAGTTCCAAAAATACATGTAGAATTTAAAAAAAAGTAAACAACAATAATTAAAAAAGGCTGTATCAAATTAAATTTGAAACAGCCTTTTTTTTTGATAATTTTTATTTTTCTAATGTATTTTAAATACCATTCAATTCTAAAAGAGTTGATTTTGGAAAATAAGAAAAATGAGTCTTTTTAGACCACTTTTTTTAAATTTTTTCTGTGACTTTAAACTACCTTTTGATGCTATTGTTCGTTTCTGCTTTAGCATGAAACGTTGGGATTCTTTTTCCGTAAAAGTTGTTCTACTATATGATAAAGTTGTTTTCGTTGTTTTATCTTTTCTTCAAAGTTCAGGAGTCGATGGGCTTTAAGTTTTTAAGGGACTTTACCACAATTAGAATTAAAAACTAATAATAATTTGATTCAAAACTTAGGTAGGCAATAAGATTTATAATTCTTAAATAGTTTAAACTATTTTACTAATTTCCCGATTGCATTTTGTAATCAGGTTTTTTATTTTTCGTAATGAACTTTAATTTTTTTATTTACAGATTTTTAAAATTTACCATTGCATTAAAATTTGTTTCCAATTGGTTAATTAGGTTATTTGTCAAGACTCAGAATGTTTTGATTTAGATTCCTTACTCATTTACTAATCATTAAAATAGTTTGTTAATTTTAAAATTTTTAAATTATTATCTAAATAAAAGCATTGTTTTATCAGTGTATTTCATAGTATAAGTCGGTAGAAATAAATACTAATTTGACTTTAAGATTTTGTGTAAATTTTAGTTTGATCTTTGGAAAACAATAATCAGAGATTTAATGTTCTTATAATAAAGGGGATACGTAAAAAACCTTATTTGGGATTATTCCATTGGGATTAATTTAATGAAATTAAAAATAGATATTTAATGATTGTAATCACAGTTAAATTATAAAAAAAAATATTTATATCTATACAATTAGTTTTGAAGTATTATGACTCAAATAAATTTCACTTAATTTCATATTCTAAATTTGCTGTTAAAAGAATTAGTTTTTCATTTAAATTTTTTTTGGTAAAAACATTACTTTAAGCATAACTTTCTATTTATAGTTAAACATAATGTAATAATTATGTTTGCATGTTCAATTTTTTATCAGGAATGGTAAAAAAAATATAATGTGTTAAATTTCATAAATAGTTGTTTCTTTAAGAAATTATTATGATTTTTGTGAAATAACTAATTCAAAACAAATTTAATATGAGATCAAAATTCAAATGGATTTTTTCATTGCTACTGGCTATGTCAATGCAATTTGTGTTCGCACAAGAAAAAACTGTTACAGGTGTAGTATCTGATGCAACAGGATCCTTACCGGGAGCTAATGTTGTTGTTCAAGGAACTACTAGAGGAACACAAACTGATTTAGACGGAAAATATTCTATCAAAGTAAATGTGGGTGAGGTTTTAGTATTCTCTTTTATAGGTATGGACAATATATCTAAAACGGTAGGGGTATCTAATTCTATTAATGTTATTATGACTGGTGGTGCAAACACTCTGGAAGCGGTTGTTGTTCAAGGGTACAGAACGGTTACAAAGAAAACGGCCGTTACTGCTGTAGCTACAGTTAATAGTGCAACAATAGAAAATCGTCCAAATGCGAATGTTTTAAACACTATTCAAGGACAATTAGCGGGTGTTAACATTACAGCTAGTACAGGGCAACCTGGAGCTAAATCTTCGGTTGTTATTAGAGGGGCTGGTACTATAAATGGTAACACGGATCCATTGTATGTAATTGATGGTTTCCCTTCAAACAGTGATAACTTTAGATCAATTAACCCGAATGACATTGCAAGTTTAGATGTTTTGAAAGACGCAGCTGCGATTTCTCAATACGGTTCTAGAGGTTCTAATGGAGTAATTGTAATTACAACAAGAAAAGGAAGTTATAGTGAGCCAAAAACAACTTTTAGGTATTCTTCACAATTTGGTATTAATGATTTACAAACTCCAAGGTATTCTTATGCCAATTCAAAACAATTATTAAAAATTGAAAAGAATTTTGGAGCTGGTCTTGGATCTACTTTAACTGATGCTCAAATTGATGCGTACAATATCAATACAAATTGGGTAGATTATTTCTTTAACCAAGGAACGTCTACGAACCATAATTTCAGTATAGAGAATAATGGTAAAAGCATAAACTCATTTACCTCTGCCAGTTTTTTTGATCAAGAAGGGGTTTTAGAATCTACAGGACTTAAAAGATTTACCGTTAGAAATAATTTGAATGGAAAATCTGACAACGGAAAATTCAAATTCTCAGTAAATTCAGCTTTCGGACATTCAAGAAATAACGAAGCGACAAATTTAGGTGAAGGAGCAATTAATAGAAATTACATTACAGGGGCCTATTTAGGTGCGCCTTATGTTTCACCTAATCAATATCAGAATTCTTCACAATTATTTAGTTTATACCAATCGAGTGGAACGTTATTATATACGCCACTAATGTTAGTGGATAAATTGAAAACGTATCAAAACAGTACTCAAGAAACTAGAATTGATCTTGCGACCGAACTTTCTTATGAGTTTGTTGACGGGCTAACAGGTAGAGTACGTACTTCAGGACAGTTACTGCAAAATAGATTTCATCAAGCAGAGTTTCCTGGATCATTTAACGCTTTGTTATTTTTAGCTCCTGGTCAAGTTTTTGGTGGTTTTGAAGATATCAATGAGAGAAGAGAATTTTTATTCAACAACTTGTTTATGTTGGATTATAATAAAACGTTTGGTAAACATACGTTTAGCGTTGCTGCAGCTTCTGAGTACAATCACTCTAGACTGACGACTAATAATATCAGACAAAGAGGTCTGGATCCAAAACTTTTTGTGCCAAATACAGGTGCTGGTTATATAGGGGATACTTCAGCAAATGATTTCTATGTGCCTCAAATTTCAGCTTCTCAATTGAGAAATGATTTGATTTCATACTTCACCACATTTGATTATGATTTCAACAATAAGTATGGACTTGTTGCTTCTTATAGAATTGATGGAAGCAGTAGGTTTATTGAGGAAAACCAATTTAATAATTTCTGGTCTTTAGGTGGTAGATGGAATATTGACGAAGAAAATTTCATGCAATCCTTAGATTTTATTAATGTTTTGAAACTTAGAGGATCGATAGGTACTTCTGGGAACCAAAGAATTGTTGATGGTACTATTTTTGCAGGAATAAATCCTCCGGCATTTGCAGATATTTACCCTGGAACAAATAATGCTTACAATAACGGAACTGGATACGGACTTACACTAGGTTTTCCTGCTTTGAAATGGGAAACTACAAAACAATACAATGTAGGTGTTGATTTTGAATTGTTAAGAGGAAGAATTAGAGGGTCTTTTGATCATTACAATAAAAAAACGGTTGATTTATTTATTAGTGAGCCATTAGTGCCTGCTACTGGAGCAACTTCTCTTACTAAAAATTCAAATGCATTTATTATTAATAAAGGATTTGAGTTGAGTATAGGATATGATGTTGTAAGAAACAATAATTTTACGTTTACTGTTCGTGCTAACGGATCTGTTAATGATAATGAAGTTGGTGGAATTACAGCTAATAATGGATCAATTATTACAGGAAATTTTATTACTAAGAATGGTGGTAGTATTAGAGAGCCTTATGTGTATCATTATATAGGAGTAAATCCGGTGAATGGTAATTTATTATTTGAAGATATTAACGGTAATCCGACGGAAGCTCCGGTAGCAGCTGATAGAAAACCATTAGGAAAAAACAATCTTCCAAAATACCAAGGTGGATTTGGTTTTGATCTAGACTATAAAGGATTCTTTGTTTCTTCAACATTTACATTTGCTCAAGATGTTGTGCGTTATGATTTTGATTTATCAGGCTTGTATAGCCCAGGTAATATAGGTACATTTAATGTGACGGATGATTTGTTAAATGCATGGACTACAACTAATACGGCTACTAATGTTCCTTCATTAAGAGCAGGTAATCTTGGAGCCCAAAATCTCTCAGATCGATTCATAAAAGACGCTTCTTATGTAAGACTTAGAAATGCTCAAATAGGATATAGAGTGCCGAAAACTTTTTTAGCTCAAACATTTTTAACGGATGTTTCTTTCACTTTACAAGGCGAAAACTTATTTAACATTACTAAATGGCAAGGTTTTGATCCTGAAAGTTCAAGAGCCGCTGATCAATACCAATACCCAACTGCTAGACAATTTACTTTTGGGGTAGATTTGAAATTTTAATTTATAAAATCTTATGAAAATGAAAAAAATATTTATTTTATCAATATTAGCAGGGGCACTTTTTGCATCATGCAATAATGATTTATTAGAGCCGTTTACACCGGGATCGTTAACTGAAGATGTTGCGATTACTAGTTCTACAGATTTACAAAGATTAATGAATTCTACTTATGGCTTATTAACCAATAGAGAGGATATCATTTTTAGCTCTGTTTTCACAGATGAAGTTGGGATTGGATTTGCCAATGGAGGTCAGGGAATTACTGAAGACTACGTTTTCTTTTTGAATGTAAGCTCAGCATCACCCTCGAATATCTGGACTGCATCTTATTTAACTCTTTCAAGAGCAAATCGTGTAATTGTATTTGCTGATCAGTTACTGGCAACTACAACTGTTGCAAGTGAAATAGTAAATCTGAATAGACTTAAAGCAGAAGCTTTGACAGTTAGAGCGTTGTCTCATATGAAGTTGCTTTCTTACTTTTCTCCAGATCTAAAAAGCAATGATGCTTTAGCCGCGGTATTACTTACTAAAGTATTAACTTCAGCTGAATTGCCTATGCAAAGATCTACTAACGGAGTATTCTACGCTTCAATACACAGTGATTTAGATGCTGCTTTAGTATTATTTAATAATGGTTCTTCTCCTTACACGGGAGCTACTGCTAAATTGTATGCAGGTAAAAATTTAGTAAAAGCATTAAAATCTAGAGCATTTGCTTACAAAGGTGATTATACCAATGCTGAAATTTGGGCAAATGATGTTATCAATACATCAGGTCTTGTTTTGGCTGATGCTACTAATTATAATAGTATTTTCCATACGGATTCTGAACCGGCTACTGTGGAAGTTATTTTTAGGTTGAAAAGAACGTTACAACAATCTACACAAGGTACTAATCTTGGGAACGGTTATGCGTCCGTAAATCCAACCGTTGATGGTTCTCCATTTTATGAAATTGGAAGGTCTTTGTACAATGCTTTAAAAGCAAATCCATCAGACATAAGAACATCCACGATAGTTCACCCAACGTCAAAACCAGATCCTAATTATGCAACTTCTACAGATTACAGAAATACGGACAGGTTAGTTTTAGCAAAACATCCTGGTTCTGCTACAGTGGGTAACCTAAATAGTGATTTCAAGATTGTAAGATTATCTGAAATGTATTTTATCAAGGCCGAAGCAAGAGTGGCTGCAGGTGATTTAACTGGAGCGGCTTTAGCGATAAAGTCTATTTTAGATAAAAGGTATTCAACTCCACAAGCTTTGCCAGTGTTTGCTAATGCAACTGCTGCATGGAAATCTATTTTAGATCAAAGAAGGTTAGAATTCGCTTTTGAAGGATATCGTTTTATTGATTTAAAAAGAATAGGAACTTTAGCTGGTGCTGGTATAAATAGAGATCCTGCGGATTATAGTTCAAGTTCATCGAACTATCCAGCTGGGAATCCATCTAATTTACCTTTAACGAGTCCTAAATTTGCATTACCAATTCCTCAAGTTGAATTAAATGCTAATCCAAGTATTCAACAAAATCCTGGATATTAATAAGAATATTTTTTAATAGTTAAACCGGCATTATGTGCCGGTTTTTTTATGTTTATTAGTCTCTTATATTATATAAATTTAAAAGGGGAGATTAGATTGATATCACTTTAAGCCTGTAAATAAATAACTACTACTTTCGTCTTTAAAAAAATACACTTCCGTTGGATGTTTTTTTATTTATAGGTATTTATAATATACCTTTGCTTGATTAATTTTTTTCAAATTGACTAATTAGATTACTTTCAAATGAGAATATTTTTTTTGTTTTATAGTTTAGTATTGCCTTTGCTACTTTTTTCTCAAGAAAAAGAGAGTGTAAATTTGAGTCAGGATAGTAAATATAACAGGACTGATTCTATTAAAAAGAAAAAAGAAAAAATCGCAACCATTGATCTCTATAAAGTGATTACAATCGATAAGGACACCACTTATATTGACACCTCGCTTACCATTCAAAAAGAATACAGTCACAATTATTTACGAAAAGATATTTTTGGGCTTTTACCTTTTGCTAATGATGGACAAACTTATAATACTTTACAATATAGCCTAAGTGATTTTTCACCGTTTCCGGAATTCGGTTTTAAAGCAAAGCATTTTAATTTTTTAGAAGCGAATCAAATACGATATTACTCCGTTGCAACTCCCGTAACTGAATTGTATTTTAAAACTACCGTAAGAAAAGGACAATCTGTGGATGCCTTTATTACCTTAAACACGTCTAAAAATCTTAATTTTTCTATTGCATACAAAGGTTTACGTTCTGAGGGGGAGTATATTAATCAATTGTCTAGTACGGGAAATTTCAGATTTACCACTAGTTACAATACCAAAAATAAACGATATTTTGCCAAAGCACATTTCACTTTCCAAGATATTTTAAATGAAGAAAATGGTGGAATAACAACCATTGGGGATTTTGAAAGTGAAGACCCAAACTATAACAACCGTCAAAGATTTGAAGTTTATTTTAATGATGCGAAGTCATTTCTAAAAGGGAAAAGAGTTTTTTTGGATCATAATTTTAGGATCAATCCTAAAAAAGGGACTAATAATTTATACTTGACACACCAATTTAATTATGAAAATAAATTTTTTGAATACAATCAGGTCACTGTTCCGTCAATTGTGGGTAGTGAAACAGTATTTCGTTTTGGGGATTCATTCCTTAGCAGTGGTATTAATGATCAAACCCGTTACAATAAAATGTATAATAGAGTTGGAGTATTATATGAGAATACTACTTTAGGGAATTTTCAATTTTTTGTAGATGATTTCAGATCTAATTATTACTATAATCAGATACTTATTTTTGATGATCGACGCATACCAAGCGCATTCAGTCAACAAATTAACAGTGTAGGTGGGCAATATGAGTACCGACTCAATAAATGGAACGGAAAATTTTTGTATTCCAGATCGGTTACAACACAGTCTCTATCTAATTTAGATGCGAAGTTACAATATGACCTGAATGATGAAGTTCAATTGGTATTTCAATATCAAAATATAAATAAACTACCAAATAATAATTATAATTTACACCAAAGTAGTTATGTGCAATACAATTGGTCTAATGATTTCAAAAACGAAAAAATAAATACATTTAAGGCCAATGCCATCTCGCCATGGGTTGATGCTGAATTACAATTTTCAGTTTTAAAGGATCATTTATATTTTAATAATACTTCAAATTCAGCTCAAACACTTGCTCAAACGCAAATTGTTACGCCCGCACAATATGATGGTACCATAAATTATTTGTCTGTTAAAGTTAGCAGAGAGTTGAAGTTCGGAAAATTTGCTTTAGATAATACTATTTTATATCAAAAAACAGCGCAACAGGACGCGATTCTGAACGTTCCTGAAATTGTAACGCGTAATACGTTTTATTACTCTAATTATTTGTTTAGAAAAGCGCTGTTTCTGCAAACAGGCATCTCACTAAATTATTTTTCCAGCTATTATGCCAATGAGTATAATCCTATTATCGGTGAATTTTTTGTACAAAACGACAAACAAATTGGGAATCATCCAAATCTTGATTTTTTCATAAATGCAAAAATTCAACGAACGCGAATATATTTCAAAGCAGAACATTTTAACTCTTCTCTTACGGGGAATAATTTTTATGCCTCTCCCAATAACCCATCGCGTGATTTTACCATTCGATTTGGTTTAATTTGGAACTTCTTCAATTAATTTTTTCTTTATAATTACAACTTTGAAATAGATTTCTAGGGTGTTATATCGTACCAGCACCATATCTTTATCTGTTTAAATAAAGCAAGTATTGTATGCGGTTATTATGCAGAACGTAAAATGTAGATAACAAGAAATATTTATAACAAAATACTATCTTTGTAGAGATATTTACAACAAACTACAATCTTAAATTCATACTATAATGCGCTACGCAGAAAATATATTAGGGACAATAGGTAACACTCCGTTAGTTAAACTGAATAGAGTAACTTCTGAAGTGGATGCTTTAGTACTAGCCAAAGTAGAGACATTCAATCCTGGGAATTCCGTAAAAGACAGAATGGCCGTAAAAATGATTGAAGACGCTGAGGCAAATGGAAACTTGAAACCAGGCGGTACTATAATTGAAGGCACTTCAGGTAATACAGGTATGGGATTGGCATTAGTAGCTATTATAAAAGGATATAAACTGATTTGTGTGATTTCAGACAAACAGTCCAAAGAGAAGATGGATATCCTTCGAGCAGTAGGAGCTAAAGTAGTAGTTTGTCCTACTGATGTGGAGCCTACAGATCCTCGGTCTTATTATTCCGTTTCCAAACGATTAGCCGAAGAAACACCCAATTCCTGGTATGTAAATCAATACGATAATCCTTCTAATACTATAGCGCATTATGAGCAAACCGGACCTGAAATTTGGGAACAAACGGGTGGTAAAATTACTCATTTTGTTGTGGGTGTTGGTACTGGAGGCACTATTTCAGGTGTTGGAAAATACTTGAAGGAGAGGAATCCAAATATTAAAATTTGGGGAATTGATACGTATGGGTCTGTGTTTAAAAAATACCATGAAACAGGAATTTTTGACGAAAATGAAATCTATTCTTACATCACTGAGGGTATTGGAGAAGACATCTTACCAAAGAATGTCGACTTTTCTTTAATTGATGGTTTTACAAAAGTAACGGATAAAGATGCTGCAGTATATACTCGCAAAATCGCTCTTGAAGAAGGGATTTTTGTAGGTAATTCAGCTGGAGCCGCAATAAAAGGATTGTTACAGCTTAAAGAACATTTTAAACCCGAAGATGTTGTTGTGGTTCTTTTTCATGATTCGGGAAGCCGCTATGTGGGTAAAATGTTCAATGACGATTGGATGCGTGAACGTGGTTTTCTGGAAGAAGTAATTACTAAAGCCGAAGATGTCATCAAAGATCATATTGATAAACCATTAATTGTGGTGCGTACCGAAGAATTAGTTTCGCACGCTATTGAAAGAATGCGTAAATATAAGATTTCTCAAATTCCCGTTATAGACGTTACTGGATTTGTAGGATCTGTTGATGAAAGCGATTTGTTTCAAAGTTATGTTGCTGACAAAGATGTTGCTGATAAACCTATAAAAGAAGTTATGGGAAAACCATTTCCAATAGTCAAATTTGGAACTTCAATTGAAGAGGTTTCTCGATTGTTTACAAAAGAAAATGAAGCCGTTCTGATTGAATTAGAAAATGGCAATCATCATATTATTACTAAATATGATATCATTGGTTCGATAAAATAAGTCTAGTCTAAATTTATTTCCAAACTGTATTCCTGCAATGTTTTAACGCTGCAGGTTTTTTAGATTATATATTTGTTGCGTAATCTGCACGTATTCTTCATCAACAGAAACGTGAAAATTCCAGAACCAGTGAGTTTGTAGGAAGAAATGAAAAGAAAGTTGTAGAATGCTTTGAACATTTATAAATGATAGTATTTTTGCAAATTGTTAACCTTAAATTTTAAATCAAATTGACATTCACTGCTATAGATTTTGAAACTGCAATCGCTTTTCATCCCTGCGCAGTAGGGATAGTTACCGTAGAAAATGGAGTAATTGTAGATGAGTTTGTTAGTTTAATTAAGCCACCAAATAATTTGTATTCTCCTTTTACAATTCAAGTACATGGCATACACCCACGCGATACGATGAACGCCAAATCATTTGCTCAAGTTTATCCTGAAATTCAAAAGCGTCTTCAGAACAGAGTAATAGTGGCGCACAATGAAAGTTTTGATAGAAACGTTTTAGCTAAATCCATGGCGTTATATAATTTAAATTATGCTGATTTGAATATAGCTCCTAGATGGGAATGTACTGTAAAAATTTACAAAGCCAAAGGGTTAAAACCCACAAAATTGAGTGATTGTTGCCGAGAAATGAATATTGCCTTGAATCATCATGAAGCTTTGTCAGATGCTAGGGCTTGCGCCAAATTGTATTTAAGAAGATAAAGCAAACATAAACTTTACTAATTAACGGAAGTGATTTTTTATGAATTTGTGAAATCTGTATTTCATTTTTTAATTTTGATAATTTTTGTTTCTTTTTTACTACTTTAGTATTCAGTCTAATGTCTTAATTATGAAAGAAGATTTCCTCCATTACCTCTGGAAGTTCAAGAAGTTTGATGCCTTGAATTTAAAAACGTTTAACAATGAGGAAATCACAATTATAAATGTTGGACAATATCTTGAAGTGGCAGGTCCTGATTTTTTTAATGCTCAAATTACTATTGGTACTCAAAAATGGGCAGGAAATGTCGAAATTCATCTTAAATCGTCGGACTGGTATGTGCATCATCACGAACAGGATGCAGGATATGAAAATGTTATTTTACATGTGGTTTGGGAACATGATGTAGAGATTTTTAGAAAAAACAACAGTGAAATTCCAGTTTTGGAACTTAAAAATTATGTTGAAAAAAGTACTATAGAGAACTATGCATCCTTAGTAGCTCCAAAATCATGGATTTTTTGCGAAAAACAAATTAAAGAAATTGATGAATTTGTATTCAAAAACTGGCAGGAACGCTTGTTTTTTGAGCGTTTGGAAAGAAAATCAAAACCGATATTTGATTTGTTAGAACAAACCAATCAAGATTGGGAAGCGGTCTTGTTTTGCCTTTTGGCTAAAAATTTTGGTTTGAATACAAATGGTGAAATTTTTTTAAAAATTGCAAAAAAAATCCCTTTTTCGATCATCAGAAAAGAATGTTTTGAGGTCGATAATCTCGAAGCATTGCTTTTTGGGACTGCCGGTTTATTGGATTTTGAAAAGGAAGATAATTATTTCAAAGAATTGAAATTCAGGTATTTTTATTTAGCGCATAAATATCAATTGGAAAGAAGTTATATAGCGCCTGTTCAATTTTTCAAACATCGGCCTGATAATTTTCCAACGATACGACTCTCTCAATTGGCTAATTTATTCCATAATGAGCAAAATTTATTTTCTAAGATAAGTGTTCTAAATTCTTTAAAAAGCAGTTATGATTTGTTTGAAGTTACTGCTTCAGAATATTGGTTTAACCATTACCAATTTGATAAAAAAAGTCCAGAGAAAAACAAAAAACTATCTAAAGCATTTGTTGATTTAATTGTTGTAAATACTATAATTCCGCTTCAGTTTGCTTTTGCAAAAAGCCAGGGTAAAGAAATTTCGGAGGATTTAATTCGGTTATTGAATGAAGTTTCATCTGAAAAAAATGGGGTTATTGATAAATTTAATTCTTTCGGAATTTTATCAAAAAGTGCTTTTGATTCACAGACTTTATTGCAACTCAAAAATCAATATTGTGATAAAAGTAAGTGTTTAGAATGTGCCGTTGGGATGGAATTATTAAAAAATTATTAAATGTAATTAGTAAATGAATCAATCCGATAATTTTGTAATTTTGTTTCTAATTCTTAACTTACAGAATGTCAGCAGTAATTAGACTTAAATTTTTTTTTGAGAAACACGGTTTTCATGTATCTTCTCGTCTGGCGGATACCTTAGGGATGCGGGCAAGTAGTGTACGGCTTTTTTTTATATATTTATCTTTTGTTACCGCGGGATTATGGTTTGCTGTTTATTTGACACTCGCTTTTTGGATGCGGCTTAAGGATTTGGTTCGTGCAAAACGTACTTCTGTTTTTGATTTATAAAAGTCTTTAAAATAAAAAAAGGGATTATAAAGTATTTTAAGTACTTCATAATCCCTTTTTTAGTAATGATGTAAACTATTTGTCTGGATTGTTTAATTTACTGTTTTTCTTTCCATATACAAAGTAGATGATAACTCCTAAAGCCATCCAGATTACAAGTCTAGCCCAGCTTTCGTTTGGTAAGGAATACATTAAAGCTAAACAAATTAATATTCCAGCAATAGGGACATAAGGAACGAATGGTGTTTTAAATGATCTTGGCGCGTCAGGCATTCTTTTGCGCATTACTAGAACTCCAATACATACTAACACAAAGGCTAATAATGTTCCGATACTTACCATGTGACCTAAATCACTCACGGGAACAAATCCTGCAAAAAGACTAACAAATACCATAAAGAAAAGGTTTGTTTTCCAAGGGGTTCTAAATTTCGCATGAATATCACTGAAGAAAGAAGGCAGTAAGCCATCTTTGCTCATTGTGTAGAAAACACGACTCTGTCCCATTAACATGACTAACATCACTGAAGTGTAGCCCGCTAAAATAGCAACAATTAAACCAGTTTGTAAAAACGTATATCCGGTTCTGGCAAATGCAGTAGCTGCTGGTTTAGCATCTCCTGCAAATTCATTATAAGGAACAAGTCCAGTCATAACATGTGCAAACAATACATATAGGATAGTACAAATAACAAGAGATCCTAAAATACCAATAGGCATTCCTTTCTGTGGATTCTTTGCTTCTTGTGCTGCGGTAGAAACGGCATCAAAACCAATAAAAGCGAAGAAAACGGTTCCTGCTCCTGCAGCAATTCCTGACCATCCAAACTCTCCAAAAACACCTGTGTTTTCTGGAATATATGGGGTGTAGTTTGCAGTGTCTATAAAACTCCATCCTAAAACAATAAACATGATAACTACAATTACTTTTACAACAACTAAAATGTTGTTTATAGAGGCAGATTCTTTTGTTCCTCTAATTAGTAGTAGCGATAACATAGAAACAATAAAAATCGCAGGAAGGTTAATTATACCTCCTTCAATAATAGTTCCGTCGCTCAGTTTTAATGTTTCCCAGGGCGAGCATATTAAATCATGTGGCAGATGAACACCATATTTATTTAATAGTTCGAGTAGATATCTAGACCAACTTACACCTACTGTAGCGGCTCCCAGAGCATATTCAAGCACTAAATCCCAACCTATGATCCAAGCCATGAATTCTCCCATAGTGGCATAAGAATACGTATAAGCGCTCCCGGCCACAGGTATCATAGACGCAAACTCAGCATAGCAAAGTCCTGCAAATGCACATCCTACAGCGGCTAAAATAAATGAAAGTGTTACTGCTGGCCCTGCATGTTCTGCAGCAGCAATTCCTGTTAATGAAAATAATCCTGCTCCAATAATTGCTCCAACTCCTAGCGCTACTAATGAACGTGAGGACAAAGTCCTTTTTAAACCTTTTTCAGATTCTGATGCCTCATTTAGCAGTACTGACAGTGGTTTAGTTTTCCAAATTGACATGGGTTATATAGTTTTGTTTGTTATTAAGCTCCAAATGTATAGTTTTTTATAAAAAATAAAAATAAAAATTTAAGTTTACTGATAAAATAAACGTTGTTTTACAATTTTTTTTCTCAGATAGGGCAAGATTTTAAGTTTATTGAATTTTGAAATTAGATGGTGTTTGAAGAATTCATTTAGATTGATTCTATTTTGTAGGTATGAAAGAAAGTATATCATAAATTAATTATAATTTTAACCTTGAATAAGTCAACTTTTATTTTTAGGTATTACACGGAAATTAGATGTTTAAAATTTACTTATATTAAAGTATAGCTGTAGAATGACTTTTAAAATTATTAGATCTTACTTTAACTTTTCACGTGAGCAACGCACGGGTATCTTTATTTTGTTTTTTATAATCTTGATTTCGCAGTCTGCCTATTTTTTTATGGATTTTAACATTCCAATAAAAGAATATTCTGAAAAACAAAAATGGCTTTCGCTACAATCAGAAATGGATTCCATGAAAACGGATTCTAAAAAAGAAAAGACAAAGATTTTTCTTTTCAATCCGAATTTTATAACAGACTATAAAGGATACAGACTGGGGATGTCAGTTCAGGAAATTGATCGTTTATTGGCTTTTAGAAAAGAAAATAAGTACGTTAACTCGGCTAAGGAATTTCAAGCTGTTACTAAAGTTTCGGATTCTCTACTAAGTGTTATAGCGCCTTATTTTAAGTTTCCGGATTGGATAAGGAGCCAGAAACTGAATAAAAAATTTGAGCAATATAATAAATACCCCAATCAGGCTTTTATTAAAAAAGAAAAAATAGTCCTAATTGATATTAATCAAGCAACAAAAGAAGATTTAATAAAAATTTATGGAATTGGGGAGGCTATTTCCTTGCGAATTCTAAAACAAAAAGAAAAACTAGGAGTTTTTGTTTCGATGGATCAAATGCAAGAGGTTTGGGGGTTGTCGCCTGAAGCGATCGTTAATTTGAATGCTCATTTTAAAATAGCAGTATTACCGGAATTTAAAAAAATAGATATCAATAATATTTCTTTGAAAGAGCTTTCGCAATTTTATTATTTTAGATACGCGTTAGCTAAGGAGATAGTGACATACAGAAGTATGAAAGGGAATATTAACAGTATTGAGGATTTAACAAAAATTAAAGGATTTCCTGTTGATAAAGCAAAAATAATTGACTTATATTTGGACTTTTAAAATAAAATAGTATCACAATGAATTTTGACTACAACGAAACGCAATCTATGATTGCACAATCTATAAGAGAATTTGCTGAAAAAGAGATTCGCCCAAACATTATGGAATGGGATGAAGCGCAAACATTTCCAGTACCATTGTTTAAAAAATTAGGTGAAATGGGCTTCATGGGTGTTTTAGTGCCAGAAGAACTTGGAGGTTCTGGATTAGGATATCATGAATACATCACGATTGTTGAGGAAATATCTAAAGTAGATCCATCGATTGGGTTGTCTGTTGCGGCACATAATTCCTTATGTACCAATCATATTTTGACTTTTGGGAATGAAGAACAAAAGAAAAAATGGATTCCAAAATTGGCCACAGCGGAGCATATTGGAGCTTGGGGCTTGACAGAGCATAATACCGGTTCTGATGCTGGCGGAATGAATACTACTGCTAAAAAAGATGGTGATTTTTGGATCGTAAATGGAGCTAAAAATTTCATCACGCATGCTATTTCTGGGGATGTAGCCGTTGTGATTGTTCGTACTGGTGAAAAGGGAGATTCGAAAGGGATGACTGCTTTTGTTTTTGAAAAAGGAATGCCTGGTTTTACTTCAGGAAAAAAAGAAAATAAATTAGGAATGCGTGCCAGTGAAACAGCAGAATTAATTTTTGATAATTGCCGAATTCCAGATTCGAACAGATTAGGGGAAGTAGGGCAAGGTTTTATTCAAGCCATGAAAATCCTTGACGGTGGTAGAATTTCTATTGGAGCATTGTCATTAGGTATTTCTAAAGGGGCCTACGAAGCGGCATTAAAATATTCGAAAGAAAGACATCAGTTTGGTCAACCCATTTCTGAATTTCAAGGAATTTCGTTTAAGCTAGCGGATATGGCTACTGAGATTGAAGCTTCAGAATTGTTATTGCACAAAGCAGCTTTCTTAAAGGAGCAACACAGGCCTGTTACTACATTGGGTGCTATGGCTAAAATGTATGCTTCGGAAGTGTGTGTTAAAGTGGCTAATGAAGCCGTTCAAATACATGGGGGGTATGGTTATATCAAAGATTATCCTGTAGAGAAATTCTATAGAGATTCTAAACTATGTACTATTGGTGAAGGAACTACTGAAATTCAAAAAATAGTAATTTCAAGAAATTTATTAAAAGGATAGTTTTTAGAATTGTGGATATAGAAAGAAGAGTTAACATGCATTAAAATTGCATATTGACTCTTTTTTTTTGCGTGAAGGATGGAAGAGGAAAGCCCGCAATGCAATGAGGACTTATAACGGACAGCCTGACGGCGGGTGAAGAGGTGTTTTGCATAGGACAAAAGTCATGTTCGCCGGCACGCCCAAAAATAATCCATAATTCATGATTCATAATTCAAAATAATGTTTACTTTTGCACACTTAAAGAAAGGGGGTGTCTATATTATGTTAATTATACCAATTAAAGACGGAGAAAATATCGATAGAGCGTTAAAACGCTACAAAAGAAAATTTGATAAAACAGGAACTGTTCGTCAATTAAGAGCACGTACTGCTTTTATTAAGCCTTCAGTAACCAATAGAATCAAAATTCAAAAAGCGGCTTATATCCAAAATATGAGAGATAACTTAGAGAGTTAGTCAATATGTATTAAAATAAAATACCGTTAGTCATTAAAAGTTTTATAACTTTGATGCTAACGGTTTTTTTATGTCTACAACTATAAATGCATTTCGTAATTATCTCGAATTCGAAAAAAAATATTCTCCACATACTATAACAGCTTATTGTAAGGATATTGCCTCTTTTGAATCGTTCAATAAAATTCAATTTGATCAAGCAAGTATTGAGCAGGTTGATTACAGCCAAATTAGAAGCTGGATTGTGTATCTCGTAGACGAGGCAATCTCTAATGTGACAGTAAATAGAAAAATAGCTTCCTTAAAAGCATTTTATAAATTTCTATTAAAAATCAAGCAAATAAAGAGCAGTCCCTTGTCGAAGCATAAGGCACTTAAGGTTCCTAAAACACTGCAGATTCCTTTTTCTGAAAAAGAGATGGTGGATGTTTTGGTTTCAATGCAAAGTGCGATTGGATTTGAAGAGATCAGAAATAAGCTAATCATAGATTTGCTTTATACTACTGGAGTGCGAAGAACTGAATTGGTGCATTTAAAAATCATTAATATTGATTTGTCTTCTGGTACAGTTAAAGTGTTAGGAAAACGCAATAAAGAGCGAATTCTTCCCGTTTTGCCAATAGTAATGGATCAGTTTTCCTTGTACTTAGATGTAAGGTCTTCCTTGGTAGCGATTGTTGATAATGATTATTTCTTTCTCACAAAAAAAGGGTTAAAATTAAATGATTCTTTTGTGTATCGTTTAATAAATTCATACTTTAGTACTGTGTCCGAAAAAGTAAAAAAAAGCCCTCACATACTAAGACATACTTTTGCAACCCATTTATTAAACAGTGGTGCGGATTTAAATTCAGTAAAAGAATTATTGGGGCATTCAAGTTTGGCATCTACACAGATATACACACACAGCAGTTTGTCAGAACTAAAAGGTGTTCATAAAGATGCGCATCCTCGTGGTCGAAAGTAATTTAAAAATGTTTAACAATTAAAAAAGATGATTATGAAGGTAAGTGTTCATGCAGTTAACTTTACTGTTGACAAAAAGCTAGTAGATTTTGTTCAAGAGCGATTGGACAAGTTGGAAAAGTATTATGATAAAGTAGTATCGGCAGATGTTTTTTTGAAGGTTGAAAAGACAAGTGATAAAGAGAATAAAATTGCAGAGGTGAAAATTAATGTACCTGGGGATGATTTTTTGGTTAAAAAACAATGTAAAACTTTTGAAGAGGCGGTAGAGCTATCTGCAGAATCTTTACAAAGAATGTTGGTAAAAAGGAAAGAAAAAATAAGTTCACACATTTAATATGATTTTTTTTTAAAAAATGTTTTGATTGAGAGATAAAATTTCTACATTTGCAGTCCGTTAGAAATAGCGGACTTTTTTTATTGATAATGCCAGTGTAGCTCAGTTGGCTAGAGCAGCTGATTTGTAATCAGCAGGTCGTGGGTTCGAGTCCCTCCACCGGCTCTTTTATTTGAAATATTGATAATTATGGTTTAGGGGAGATACTCAAGCGGCCAACGAGGGCAGACTGTAAATCTGCTGTGTAAACTTCGCAGGTTCGAATCCTGCTCTCCCCACAAAAAAAGTATTAGATTTCAGGATGCTGATTTTAAATCTAGAATCGTAAATCTACAATCAGAATTCTCTGCCGACTTAGCTCAGAGGTAGAGTGCTTCCTTGGTAAGGAAGAGGTCACGGGTTCAATTCCCGTAGTTGGCTCAAGTAAGTAGGAAATAGAAATTAATATATAACAAGATTAAAAATTAAGTAAAATGGCAAAGGAAAATTTTAACCGTAACAAGCCCCACTTAAACATTGGAACAATTGGGCACGTGGATCACGGAAAAACTACATTAACTGCGGCAATTACAAAAGTATTGTCTGATGCAGGTTACTGTCAAGCAAAATCATTTGATCAAATTGATAATGCTCCAGAAGAAAAAGAAAGAGGTATTACAATTAATACATCTCACGTAGAGTATGAAACTGCTAATCGTCATTACGCTCACGTTGACTGTCCAGGTCACGCGGATTACGTAAAGAACATGGTTACGGGAGCTGCTCAAATGGATGGTGCTATTCTTGTTGTAGCTGCTACCGATGGGCCAATGCCACAAACACGTGAGCATATCCTTTTAGGTCGCCAAGTAGGTATTCCTAGAATGGTTGTATTCATGAATAAAGTGGATATGGTTGATGATGAGGAATTACTTGAATTAGTTGAGATGGAAATCAGAGACTTATTATCATTCTATGAATATGATGGAGATAATGGTCCTGTTGTTCAAGGTTCTGCTTTAGGTGGATTGAATAATGATCCAGCTTGGGTACCAAAAATTCTTGAACTAATGGAAGCTGTAGATTCTTGGATCGAAGAGCCTGTAAGAGATGTTGCAAAACCTTTCTTGATGCCTGTTGAAGATGTATTCTCAATCACTGGTCGTGGAACTGTAGCTACAGGTCGTATCGAAACAGGTGTTGCTAATACTGGAGATCCAGTTGAAATCATTGGTATGGGTGCTGAAAAATTGACTTCTACTATTACAGGAGTTGAGATGTTCCGTAAAATCCTTGATAGAGGAGAAGCTGGAGATAACGTAGGTATTCTTTTAAGAGGTATTCAAAAAGAAGACATCAAAAGAGGAATGGTTATTTGTAAGCCAGGTTCAGTTAAGCCACATGCTACTTTCAAAGCAGAGGTTTATATCTTGAAAAAAGAAGAAGGTGGTCGTCATACACCATTCCATAATAATTACCGTCCACAGTTTTACGTACGTACAACGGATGTAACAGGTATCATTACTTTGCCAACAGGTGTAGAGATGGTTATGCCTGGGGATAACTTAACAATCGATGTTGTATTGCTTAGTGCAATTGCATTGAGTGTTGGTTTACGTTTTGCTATCCGTGAAGGTGGTAGAACAGTTGGTGCTGGTCAGGTAACTGAGATAGTAGCATAATCCTATAAATAAATTAGAAAGCCAGTAACGGTTTTAACTGTTACTGGCTTTTAACAAACGGGCGTAGTTCAAGGGTAGAATAGCGGTCTCCAAAACCGTTGATGGGGGTTCGAATCCCTCCGCCCGTGCAAAAAATAAATCATAATGACAAAAGTTGTTAATTACATATCAGAAGCATTTGAAGAATTAAAGTCAAATGTAACTTGGCCAGCTTGGCCTGAGGTGCAACGCCTAACGATTGTTGTTGCTGTTTTTTCAGTGCTATTCGCCTTGGCAACTTGGGGAGTTGATGAGATTTTCGCAAAAGCTTTAGCTGGATTTTTTAACTGGATAAAAGGGTAATTTTTTTCTTATGGCAGATAATAATATTAAGAAATGGTATGTCGTTAGAGCAGTAAGCGGACAAGAGAACAAAGTGAAAGCATACATTGAAACTGAAATCGCAAGATTAGGTATGGGTGATTATGTTTCGCAAGTTTTAGTTCCTACTGAAAAAGTGGTTACTGTGAAAGAAGGAAAAAAAATAATCAAAGACAAAGTTTATTTTCCTGGTTATGTTATGATTGAAGCAAATCTTATTGGTGAAATACCTCATATTATTAAGTCTATAACAAGTGTTATCGGTTTTTTGGGAGAGATAAAAGGTGGAGAGCCTGTTCCTTTAAGAATTTCGGAAGTAAACAGAATGTTAGGTAAGGTCGATGAGTTGGCTGTAAATACCGATACTCGTTCAATTCCTTTCAACATTGGTGAAACGATCAAGGTTGTTGATGGACCTTTTAATGGGTTTAACGGTACTGTTGAAAAAATTAATGAAGAAAAGCGTAAACTTGAAGTGATGGTTAAAATTTTCGGAAGAAAAACACCATTAGAATTAAGTTTCATGCAAGTAGAAAAAGTATAATTTTTTGTTACATCTATAATATCCATTGCAATCGCTTCCAATGATTGTAATGTTAAATTTTTTAAAAAATGGCTAAAGAAATTAGTAAGGTAGTAAAACTACAAGTTAAGGGAGGTGCTGCGAACCCGTCGCCACCGGTTGGACCTGCTTTAGGAGCTGCTGGGGTAAACATCATGGAATTCTGTAAGCAATTTAATGCTAGAACTCAAGATAAACCCGGCAAAATATGCCCAGTACAAATTACTGTGTATAAAGACAAATCGTTTGATTTTGTTGTAAAAACTCCTCCAGCAGCAGTTCAGTTAATGGAAGCTGCAAAGCTAAAATCTGGTTCTGGTGAGCCTAATCGTAAAAAAGTAGCTAGTGTTACTTGGGAACAAATTAGAGCTATTGCTGAAGACAAGATGCCAGACTTAAATGCATTCACTATGGAGTCTGCAATGAGTATGGTTGCTGGAACAGCTAGATCTATGGGTATAACTGTATCAGGAGACGCTCCTTTTTAATTAAGAGAAAGACATGGCAAAATTGACAAAAAAGCAAAAAGAGGCTGCTTCAAAAATTGAAAAGAACAAATTATACTCTTTAAAAGATGCTGCGGCATTGATAAAAGTAATTGCTTCTGCAAAATTTGATGAGTCTGTTGATATCGCGGTACGTTTGGGTGTAGATCCAAGAAAAGCGAATCAAATGGTTAGAGGTGTGGTAACATTACCTCATGGAACTGGTAAAGATGTTAAAGTACTAGCATTAGTTACTCCGGACAAAGAAGCAGAGGCTTTGGCAGCAGGAGCAGACTATGTAGGTCTTGACGATTATTTACAAAAGATAAAAGATGGTTGGACAGATGTTGATGTAATTATCACAATGCCTTCTGTTATGGGTAAATTAGGTCCATTAGGTCGTATTTTAGGACCTAGAGGTTTAATGCCTAATCCTAAAACAGGTACTGTAACTATGGATGTTGCAAAAGCTGTTCAAGAGGTAAAAGCTGGTAAAATTGACTTTAAAGTTGATAAAACTGGTATAGTGCATGCAGGAATTGGTAAAGTTTCTTTTGGAACGGAACAAATTGTTGACAATGCTCACGAAATTATTCAAACATTAATCAAACTTAAACCAACTGCGGCTAAAGGAACTTACATTAAAAGTATTTACCTAACTAGCACTATGAGTCCTGCAATTGCTTTGGACCCTAAAGCAGTATAATTGGTAGTTAAAAATTTTTAGTATGACTAGAGAAGAAAAATCAATCGCGATTGAAGTTTTAACTGCACAGTTAGCTGGTACAAACATTGTTTATGTATCTGATATTTCTGGAATGAATGCAGAGGCAACTTCAAACTTGAGAAGAGCTTGTTTTAAAGCAGGTATAAAATTAGAAGTTGTTAAAAATACCTTGCTTGCAAAAGCAATGGAAGCTTCGGCTAATGATTATGGAGAATTACCTTCAGTTTTGACTGGTAATAGCGCTATATTCATTTCTGAAATAGCAAACGCTCCTGGTAAGATAATCAAGGATTTCAGAAAAAAATCAGCTAAACCTGTATTAAAGGGAGCTTATATTAATGCTGAAGTTTATATTGGAGACGATCAATTAGATGCATTAGCAACTATCAAATCTAAAGAAGAGCTTATTGGCGAACTTATTGGATTATTGCAGTCACCAGCACAAAGAGTTATATCTGCTCTTCAGAACCAATTTGCAAAAAGCGAAGAAGTTACAGAAGAAGTAGAAGCATAATAAAACTGACTTTACAGTCCTAGTTTTATTTTAAAACGCGCACAATAAATAAATTATATTTTTACAAATCATTTTAAAACGATAGAAAAAATGGCAGATTTGAAACAATTCGCAGAACAATTAGTTAACCTAACGGTAAAAGAAGTTAACGAATTAGCAACAATATTAAAAGATGAGTACGGAATCGAACCAGCTGCTGCAGCTGTAGTAGTTTCAGGTGGTGGTGAAGCTGCGGCTGAAGACGTTCAAACAGAATTTACAGTTGTATTAAAAGCAGCAGGTGCTTCTAAATTAGCAGTTGTAAAATTAGTTAAAGAACTTACAGGTTTAGGTTTGAAAGAAGCTAAAGATGTAGTTGATAGCGCACCAAGTAATGTTAAAGAAGGTGTTTCTAAAGAAGAGGCTGAAGGGCTTAAAAAATCTTTAGAAGAAGCTGGAGCTGAGGTTGAACTTAAATAGTTAAACTTGCTTTAAAGAATAAGGTTTAGGTCTTGGGTTTAGTCACCCAATGACCTAAACCATTTTTCGTATAACGAAAGTCTACCATGTGTAATTACACAATAGTCTTTTAAAACAAATTCATTTTACCCATTACGAGGAAAAAAAATTAACAGATAATAAAAAAGTAGTTATCTTAAATTGGTTTTTAAAGATGTAATGGTTGTAAAGAGAAAAGTATAAATGAATCAATATTTATACAAAAAAATTACTTTTTTAATCAAAATTTTGTCCATTGATGATAACAAATCAGACTGAAAGATTGAATTTTGCCTCTACAAAAAATATTCCTGATTATCCGGATTTTCTAGATGTTCAGGTTAAATCGTTTAAAGATTTTTTTCAATTAGAAACTAAATCTGACGAAAGAGGCGACGAAGGGCTTTACAATACCTTCATGGAAAATTTCCCAATTACTGATACAAGAAATAACTTTGTATTGGAATTTCTTGATTATTTTGTAGATCCACCACGTTACACAATTCAAGAATGTATAGAAAGAGGTCTTACCTATAGTGTGCCTTTAAAAGCAAGGTTAAAACTATATTGTACTGATCCAGAACATGAAGATTTTGAAACTATTGTTCAAGATGTTTATCTTGGTACAATTCCTTATATGACACCAAGCGGTACCTTTGTTATTAACGGTGCTGAGCGTGTAGTTGTTTCGCAATTGCATAGATCTCCAGGTGTTTTCTTTGGTCAATCGTTCCATGCAAATGGTACAAAATTGTATTCTGCCAGAGTAATTCCTTTTAAAGGTTCTTGGATAGAATTTTCTACAGATATTAATAGCGTAATGTATGCGTATATCGATAGAAAGAAAAAATTACCAGTTACTACTCTTTTTAGAGCAATTGGTTTTGAAAGAGATAAAGATATTCTAGAAATTTTTGATCTTGCTGAAGAAATTAAGGTTTCTAAGACAGGTCTTAAAAAATATATCGGTAGAAAGTTAGCTGCTCGTGTGTTGAATACATGGCATGAAGATTTTGTGGATGAAGATACTGGTGAAGTAGTTTCTATCGAACGTAACGAAATAATCCTTGATAGAGATACGATTATCGACAAAGATAATGTGGAAGAAATCATTGATTCTAACGTTAAATCTATTTTGTTGCACAAAGAAGATGCTAATCAAGGTGATTATGCGATCATTCACAACACGCTACAAAAAGATCCAACAAATTCTGAAAAAGAGGCTGTTGAACACATCTACAGACAACTGCGTAACGCTGAACCGCCTGATGAAGAAACGGCTCGTGGGATCATTGATAAATTATTTTTCTCTGATCAACGCTACAACTTAGGGGAAGTAGGTCGTTATAGAATTAATAAAAAATTAGGGTTGGATACTCCAATGGAAAAGCAAGTCTTGACCAAAGAAGATATCATAACTATCGTTAAATATTTGATCGAATTGATCAACTCTAAAGCAGAGATTGATGATATTGATCACTTATCAAACCGTCGTGTAAGAACAGTTGGAGAACAATTGTCTCAACAATTCGGTGTTGGTTTAGCGCGTATGGCGAGAACTATACGTGAGAGAATGAACGTTAGAGATAACGAGGTGTTTACACCAATAGATTTGATCAATGCTAAAACATTATCCTCTGTTATCAACTCTTTCTTTGGAACAAACCAGTTGTCTCAGTTTATGGATCAAACGAATCCACTTGCCGAGATTACGCACAAAAGAAGATTATCTGCACTAGGACCAGGTGGACTTTCGAGAGAAAGAGCCGGTTTTGAGGTACGTGACGTTCACTATACGCATTACGGACGTTTATGTCCAATTGAAACTCCAGAGGGACCAAACATTGGTTTGATTTCATCTCTTGGTGTTTATGCTAAAGTAAACGGAATGGGTTTCATAGAAACACCGTACCGTAAAGTAACTAACGGAACTGTAGATTTAGTGTCTACTCCGGTTTACTTAAGCGCAGAAGAAGAAGAAGGAATGATGATTGCTCAGGCAAATATTCAAATGGATGCTACTGGAAAAATTACTGCCGAAGACGTAATTGCACGTCAAGAAGGTGATTTCCCGGTAATTGAACCAACACGTGTAGATTATACAGATGTTGCTCCAAACCAGATTGCTTCTATCTCGGCTTCTTTGATTCCTTTCTTAGAACATGATGATGCGAATAGAGCCCTGATGGGATCTAACATGATGCGTCAGGCCGTACCATTGATTCGTCCTGAAGCGCCAATTGTTGGAACTGGTTTAGAGCGTCAAGTTGCTTCTGACTCTAGAGTTTTAATTAACGCTGAAGGAGATGGAGTTATTGAATATGTAGATGCAAATATTATCACTATCAAATACGATCGTTCTGAGGAAGAAAGAATGGTAAGTTTTGAGCCTGATGAAAAAACATACAATCTAATTAAATTTAGAAAAACCAATCAAGGTACAAGTATCAACCTTAAACCTATCGTAAGAAAGGGAGACAGAGTGGTTCCTGGACAAGTATTATCAGAAGGATATGCAACTCAAAATGGTGAATTAGCTTTAGGTAGAAACCTAAAAGTTGCCTTTATGCCATGGAAAGGATACAACTTCGAGGATGCGATTGTAATTTCTGAAAAAGTAGTTCGTGACGATATTTTTACCTCTATTCACGTGGATGATTATTCATTAGAAGTTAGAGATACTAAATTAGGTAACGAAGAATTAACGAACGACATACCGAACGTTTCTGAAGAAGCTACTAAAGATTTAGATGAAAATGGAATGATTAGAATTGGAGCCGAGGTTAAACCTGGTGACATTCTTATCGGAAAAATTACTCCAAAAGGGGAATCAGATCCTACACCTGAAGAGAAATTGCTTCGTGCAATCTTCGGGGACAAAGCAGGTGATGTAAAAGATGCTTCATTGAAAGCGTCTCCTTCTTTACATGGTGTTGTTTTAGACAAAAAATTGTTTGCAAGAGCAGTAAAAGATAAACGTAAACGTACGCAGGATAAAGATGCTTTAGGAGCACTTGAAATGGAGTTTGAAGTTAAATTTGTGGAATTAAAAGACAAATTAGTAGAGAAACTTTTCTTGATCGTAAACGGAAAAACATCTCAAGGTGTAATGAATGATTTGGGTGAAGAAGTTTTACCAAAAGGTAAAAAATACACTCAAAAAATGCTTTATGCAGTTGAAGATTTTGCTCACTTAAGTAAAGGTCAATGGGTTGCTGATGATGCAACTAATAAAATGGTTAATGATTTAATTCATAACTATAAAATTAAATTGAACGATTTACAAGGGGCTTTACGTAGAGAGAAATTCACTATTACTGTTGGAGATGAATTACCAGCAGGAATCTTGAAATTAGCGAAAGTATATATTGCCAAAAAACGTAAACTGAAAGTTGGGGATAAAATGGCGGGACGTCACGGTAACAAAGGTATCGTTGCTCGTATCGTTCGTCATGAAGATATGCCTTTCCTTGAAGACGGAACGCCAGTTGATATCGTGTTGAACCCACTTGGTGTACCTTCACGTATGAACATCGGTCAAATTTATGAAACGGTATTAGGTTGGGCAGGACAAAACTTGGGTAGAAAATTTGCTACACCAATTTTTGACGGAGCGACTCTTGATCAAATCAATGAATTGACTGACGAAGCTGGAATACCACGTTTTGGACATACACATTTATATGATGGTGGTACAGGAGAGCGTTTCCATCAAGCGGCAACAGTTGGAGTTATCTACATGTTGAAACTTGGACACATGGTTGACGATAAAATGCACGCACGTTCTATAGGTCCATACTCGTTGATTACACAACAACCACTTGGAGGTAAAGCTCAATTTGGAGGGCAACGTTTTGGAGAGATGGAGGTTTGGGCACTTGAAGCGTATGGAGCATCAAGTACACTTAGAGAAATCTTGACTGTGAAGTCTGATGATGTTATCGGTAGAGCTAAAACTTACGAAGCAATCGTTAAGGGGGAATCTATGCCAGAACCAGGATTACCGGAATCATTCAATGTATTAATGCATGAATTGAAAGGTCTTGGACTTGACATTCGTTTAGAAGAATAAATAATAATTTGTCACAGGTAGAGCCGTTCATTGTAACGTCTCTACTTTGGCATTTATATAAGTTTTTAGGATTTATACCCGTAACCCGTTCCGATTTTTTATTTAGACCCAATAGGTTTTATAAATAGCACTTCAAAAATTGTATTTGAAGTTTAGAGAAGTAATTCGAGGTAATAGTTTAATGATTAAAGAAAATCATAAATCTACAATCAATTTTTAATTGCAAATAAATCAATAGTAAAAACTATGATGAATAATAGAAATAATAACAATAAAGATAAAAACCCTGTAAAAAGGTTTAATAAAATCTCCATAGGACTTGCTTCTCCTGAATCGATCTTGAAAGAATCAAGAGGTGAAGTATTGAAGCCAGAAACAATCAACTACAGAACGCACAAACCCGAGCGTGATGGACTTTTCTGTGAACGTATTTTCGGACCTGTAAAGGATTTTGAATGTGCTTGTGGTAAATATAAAAGAATACGTTACAAAGGGATCATCTGTGACCGTTGTGGTGTAGAAGTAACGGAGAAAAAAGTACGTAGAGACAGAGTGGGTCACATCAATCTTGTTGTGCCAATTGCTCATATCTGGTATTTCCGTTCGCTTCCAAACAAAATTGGTTATATCCTTGGTCTTCCATCTAAGAAATTAGATATGATTATTTACTATGAGAGATACGTAGTAATCCAAGCAGGTATTGCTAAAAATGCAGAAGGTGAATCTTTGCAAAGGCTGGACTTTTTGACAGAAGAAGAATATTTGAATATTTTAGATACACTTCCTGCTGACAATCAGTATCTTGATGATTTTGATCCTAATAAATTTGTTGCCAAAATGGGAGCAGAGTGTATTATGGATTTATTGGCAAGAATAGATCTTGACGCATTGTCTTACCAATTGAGACACAATGCTAACAATGAAACGTCTAAACAACGTAAAACTGAAGCGTTAAAAAGATTACAAGTTGTGGAATCTTTCCGTGAGTCTAACTTGAACCGTGAGAATCGTCCGGAATGGATGATTATGAAAGTGGTACCCGTTATCCCACCAGAATTACGTCCGCTTGTGCCACTTGATGGAGGTCGTTTTGCAACTTCAGATTTAAATGATTTATACCGTCGTGTAATTATACGTAACAACCGTTTGAAAAGATTAATGGAGATTAAAGCTCCAGAAGTGATCTTAAGAAACGAAAAACGTATGTTGCAGGAATCTGTAGATTCACTTTTCGATAATACTCGTAAAGCTTCTGCAGTAAAAACAGAATCAAACAGACCATTAAAATCATTATCTGATTCTCTTAAAGGTAAACAAGGACGTTTCCGTCAAAATTTACTTGGAAAACGTGTGGATTATTCTGCTCGTTCGGTAATTGTTGTTGGACCAGAATTGAAACTATCTGAATGTGGTATCCCAAAAGATATGGCAGCAGAATTATACAAACCTTTCGTTATCCGTAAATTGATAGAAAGAGGAATTGTAAAAACTGTAAAATCAGCTAAGAAAATAATAGATAAGAAAGAGCCTGTAGTTTGGGATATCCTTGAAAATGTAATTAAAGGCCACCCAATATTACTGAATCGTGCTCCTACTTTGCACAGATTAGGTATCCAAGCATTCCAACCAAAATTAATTGAAGGAAAAGCAATCCAATTGCACCCTTTAGTTTGTACGGCTTTTAATGCGGATTTTGATGGGGATCAAATGGCAGTTCACTTACCATTAGGACCTGAAGCTATTTTGGAAGCACAACTATTAATGTTGGGTTCTCACAATATTTTGAATCCTGCAAATGGTGCTCCAATCACGGTACCTTCTCAGGATATGGTTTTGGGTCTTTATTATATGACCAAAGAACGTTTATCTACTCCTGAGCTTAAAATTTTAGGAGAAGGAATCACTTTTTATTCTGCTGAAGAAGTAAATATTGCTTTGAATGAAGGCAGATTAGAATTGAATGCTCGTGTGAAAATTAGAGCAAAACATTTTAATGAAGCAGGTGACTTGGTGTTCCAAATCATACAAACTACTGCAGGTCGTGTATTATTTAATGAAGTAGTACCGGAAGCAGCTGGATATATCAATGATGTATTGACTAAGAAAAACCTTAGAGATATTATCGGACACGTTTTAAGCGCTACCGATGTACCTACCACTGCGGCTTTCTTGGATAACATGAAAGATATGGGTTACAAATTTGCCTTCAAAGGTGGTTTGTCATTCTCTCTAGGTGATATTAGAATTCCAGATCAGAAACCTAAATTAATTGCGGATGCCAGAGAACAAGTTCAAGGTATTTCTGCTAATTATAACATGGGTCTTATCACTAATAACGAACGTTACAACCAAGTTATTGATGTATGGACATCAGCAAATGCCCAACTTACAGAGTTAGCAATGAAAAACATTAGAGAAGACCAGCAAGGTTTCAACTCGGTGTATATGATGCTTGATTCTGGAGCAAGGGGTTCCAAAGAACAAATTCGTCAGTTGACCGGTATGCGTGGTTTGATGGCTAAGCCAAAAAAATCTACTGCTGGTGGTGGTGAAATTATTGAAAACCCGATTCTTTCTAACTTTAAAGAAGGGCTGTCTATCCTTGAGTACTTTATCTCTACTCACGGTGCGCGTAAAGGTCTTGCGGATACGGCTTTGAAAACGGCCGATGCAGGATATTTAACAAGAAGATTGCATGATGTATCTCAAGATGTTATTGTGAACATTGATGATTGTGGTACACTTAGAGGTGTTGAAGTATCAGCATTGAAGAAAAATGAGGAAATAGTTGAGACTTTAGGAGAAAGAATTTTAGGGCGTGTTGCATTGCAAGATGTAATAAATCCTTTGACAAATGATGTACTAGTACGTTCAGGTGAGCAAATCACAGAGGCATTGATGAAACAAATTGAAGCTTCTCCAATTGAGAAAGTAGAAGTTCGTTCACCTCTTGTTTGTGAAGCATTGAAAGGAATTTGTGCTAAATGTTACGGTAGAAATTTAGCTACTGGAAAAATGACTCAACGAGGAGAAGCTGTTGGTGTAATTGCAGCCCAATCTATTGGAGAGCCCGGAACACAATTAACATTACGTACATTCCACGTTGGTGGGGTTGCGGGTGGTATATCTGAAGAGTCTAGTATTGTTACCAAATTTAACGGTAAACTAGAAATTGAAGATTTAAAAACGGTTAAGGGAGAAGATAGTGAAGGTAATGCAGTTGATATTGTAGTATCTCGTTCTACTGAATTGAAATTAATCGATGAAAGAACAGGTATTTTATTAAGTACCAATAATATCCCTTACGGTTCCAGTATCTTTGTTAAAGACGGTCAGTCTGTTGCTAAAGGTGATGTGATTTGTAAATGGGATCCCTATAATGGAGTTATCGTTTCTGAATTTACCGGTAAAATTGCTTACGAAGAGTTAGAGCAAGGTCAATCATTCATGGTTGAAATTGATGAGCAAACTGGTTTCCAAGAAAAAGTAATTTCTGAATCTAGAGCTAAAAAATTAATTCCTACTTTATTGGTTTACGGTAAAGACAATGAATTGATTCGTTCGTATAACTTACCAGTTGGAGCCCACTTGATGGTTGAAAACGGGGAGAAAATTAAAGCAGGTAAGGTATTGGTAAAAATTCCTCGTCGTTCTTCTAAATCAGGAGATATTACAGGAGGTTTACCAAGAATTACAGAGTTGTTAGAAGCTCGTAATCCTTCAAACCCAGCTGTTGTTTCTGAAATCGATGGTGTTGTTTCTTTTGGAAAAATCAAAAGAGGAAACCGTGAGATTGTTATCGAATCTAAATTTGGGGACATTAGAAAATACTTGGTTAAATTATCAAGCCAAATTCTTGTTCAAGAAAATGACTTTGTAAGAGCAGGGGTGCCATTATCTGATGGTGCAATTACTCCGGATGATATTTTAAGAATTCAAGGACCAGCAGCTGTTCAACAGTATTTGGTAAATGAAATTCAAGAAGTATACCGTTTGCAAGGGGTGAAAATCAACGACAAACACTTTGAAGTAGTAATACGTCAAATGATGCGTAAAGTAAGAGTTCAAGATCCAGGTGATACTTTATTCCTAGAAGATCAATTGATTCATACGAAAGATTTTATCGTTCAAAATGATAAATTATATGGTATGAAAGTAGTGGAAGATGCAGGAGATTCTAGTGCTTTAAAAGAAGGACAAATTATTACGCCTCGTGAATTGCGTGATGAAAATTCTCTTTTGAAACGCACAGATAAAAATCTTGTTGTGGCTCGTGATGTTGTTACTGCAACTGCAACACCAGTTTTACAAGGTATTACAAGAGCATCGCTTCAAACGAAATCGTTTATATCAGCTGCTTCTTTCCAAGAAACGACTAAAGTATTGAATGAAGCTGCTGTTGCAGGTAAAATCGATTACTTAGAAGGATTGAAAGAAAATGTAATTGTTGGACATAGAATCCCTGCCGGAACGGGTATGAGAGAATATGACCATACAATTGTAGGATCAAAAGAAGATTACAATGATATGATGGCTAACAAAGAGGAATATATTTATTAAGATATGAGTAATTCTAATCAACAACAAGAGCAAATTAATATAGAGTTAGACGAAAAAATTGCAGAAGGAATTTATTCTAATTTGGCAATTATTAATCATTCCTCGTCAGAGTTTGTTTTAGATTTTGTAAGTATCATGCCAGGTATACCTAAAGCTAAGGTAAAATCAAGAATAGTCTTGACGCCACAGCATGCTAAAAGATTGTTGAAAGCAATTGGAGAAAATATTCATCGTTTTGAAGTCGCTCATGGCGAAATAAAAGATACTGAACAAGCGCCAATTCCGCTTAATTTTGGTCCTGCGGGACAAGCATAATATTTTTAAAGGCTCCAGAAATGGAGCCTTTTTTATTTATAGAAGAATATAAAGAATGGATATTAACACTTCTATTATTCTTGTTTATATTCTAAAAGTAATTTTTTTATAATTTTTCTATATTGTATAACTCAAATTGAGACTTTAAATTGATTACAATTTTGGGTGTTTACAAATAGTTATAGTATTTAAATCGAGTATCACTTTCTACTTCTGCTCGACTACTTTTTTTTCCCCTAATAAGCCTTTTGTTATTTGCTATCAATAGGTTTTCAGCAATTCAACATTAACATAGCGTTAAGTCTACGGGGTAAACAACAAATTTGCGCTTTAAACGATTATAATGGTCATTCATCGGAAATGTTTTTTGTTCGATTTTAATTGATATACTTTCGTTCTCGGAATAGAAGAACAAGTTCTATTTATCATAAAAACAAATTAGTATGAAATATTTTTCTTTTAAAGCAAATAAAAAAAACGTGATAAACGGTTTAATTTTGTTTGTTTTTATTTTAGTATCTAATACTGCTGTTTTTGCTCAAACTACAAAAACTGTAGTTGAAGTAAATACAATTGATGGTACTACTATTACTAAACAAGAAAACGTTTCAGCCGTTTCATCTTCTAATACTATGAATTTTGTATTGTGGTTTATGGGTTCTAAACAAGATCCAAACAGTACAATAGCAACAGAAGGGACTACTACTAAAAAACAAGTTATTACTTCAGGTACAGCTCCAAATCGTTTGTTAATCAAAGCTTTTTTGAAAAAAGCAGTGAATTTGGAAAGTATGATTGCTTAGGTTTAAATGGATTTTCATAATTATACAAAAAAACGCTAATTTAAAAAATTAGCGTTTTTTTGTATAATTATTTTTCTAGTTTTAATTTTTTGTATGGTCAGTTGTCCATCAGGAATAATTATCTAATCCAAACGGTTATTCGAATTCTGAAGTGAAGAATAGTTTGACATTTGGATATTTATTTTGTGTCATTTGAATGGTAAAATCCGAATCCGCTAGGAATACTAATTGTCCGTATTTATCATGTGCCAGGAATTTCTGTTTTATTCTTCTAAACTCTTTGAATTCATCGCTTTTTAAATCGTTGGGTTTTACCCAACATGCTTTGTGTACCGGGAAATTTTCATACGTACATTTTGCACCGTATTCATGTTCTAAACGATATTGGATAACTTCGTATTGAAGAGCTCCAACAGTTCCGATAATTTTTCGGTTATTCATTTCAAGAGTGAATAACTGTGCAACACCTTCATCCATCAACTGATCAATTCCTTTGTCTAATTGTTTGGCTTTCATCGGATCAGCATTGTTGATGTACCTGAAATGTTCCGGAGAGAAGCTCGGGATTCCTTTAAAACTCATGATTTCTCCTTCGGTTAAAGTATCACCAATTTTGAAATTTCCGGTATCGTGTAAACCTACAATATCACCAGGATAAGAAATGTCTACAATTTCTTTCTTTTCAGCAAAGAAAGCATTTGGACTAGAAAATTTTAAATTCTTTTTTTGACGTACGTGGTAATACGGTTTGTTTCTTTCAAAAGTTCCTGATACAATTTTTATAAAAGCCAAACGGTCTCTGTGTTTTGGATCCATATTAGCGTGGATTTTAAAAACAAATCCCGTCATTTTTTCTTCTTTTGGATCTACTAATCGCGTTTCCGAATCTTTTGGTCTGGGTGATGGCGCAATTTGAACAAAACAATCCAATAGTTCTCTAACTCCAAAATTATTCAACGCCGAACCAAAAAATACAGGTTGTAATTTCCCGTCTAAATAATCCTGTCGATCAAATTTTGGATATACTTCATCTATTAATTCTAATTCTTCCCGCAATCGATCAGCAGGTTTTTGACCGATGATTTTCTCTAATTCAGGATTTTGGACATCAGAAAATGCAATGGTCTCTTCAATATTTTTGCGATTGTCACCACTAAATATGTTGATATTTTGTTCCCATAAATTATAAATCCCTTGAAAGTCATACCCCATTCCTATTGGAAAACTTAGCGGAGTAACTGTTAAACCCAGTTTTTGTTCCACTTCATCCATCAAGTCAAAAGCATCTTTTCCTTCTCGGTCTAATTTATTGATGAATACAATTATTGGAATTTTACGCATTCTACAAACGGCTACTAACTTTTCCGTTTGTTCCTCAACACCTTTGGCAACGTCAACCACAACAATAACGCTATCCACAGCAGTTAAGGTTCTAAACGTATCCTCAGCAAAATCCTTGTGTCCAGGAGTATCAAGAATGTTAATTTTTTTGTCTTTATAATTGAATGCTAAAACGGATGTAGAAACCGAAATTCCTCTCTGGCGTTCAATTTCCATAAAGTCACTGGTAGCCCCTTTTTTAATTTTATTATTCTTTACAGCACCTGCTTCTTGAATTGCACCACCAAAGAGGAGGAGTTTCTCAGTAAGTGTTGTTTTTCCGGCATCAGGATGTGATATAATTCCGAAAGTTCTTCTGCGTTGTATTTCTTCTAAAAAGCCCATATTTATATAAATAGCTTGCAAAAGTACTATTTATAAATGCCAATTAAAAAAATACTATACGCTAAATGGATTTGGTGTGTTTTGAAGTCGTAATTCTGACAAATTTCGAATCGATATTAGAATTGTCTGTGAGGCTTTTAGATGAAAAGAAAGGCTGCCTTTTCAGGCAGCCTTTGAAATATTGTTTACTACATGTTTATCGACCAAACGGAATAGCCATTTGGAGGGCATTGAATTTTTACCCATTTGTCTGCTTGTGTTGTTGGTAACCAAGTCGAGTTTCCGGTAAAATCTTTAATTTGAGCATTGACCCAGTTGGTTTGAATCCATCTTTCTTGCCAGGTTGATGAGTTGTTAAGGTAAACTACCAGTCCGGGGTTTCCGTTGTATCCGTTTCTTCGGGCAATATATTCATCAGTATCGGTATATAGGATTGAGGTGGTCCCGGTCCCTTTATTATTATGAATCCAAATAAGGTTATCCATCTTTGTTTTATTCAACCATTCTTCATAGTCTCTGTAAAATATAGTTGGATATCCCTCGTGAGTCAAAATATAAGCGTAGGCTAACTCTTTCTTCCAAATTTCATCGGTGTCATGGTTAGAGACAAAAGTAACCGCTTTGTACGGGTTTCTTTTCCACATCATGTCATCATTCAATATGTTTAGATTGTTTCCGTCAAAAGCATCATTCATTTTGTAATAACAGGCAAAATCAAACACCGAACTGTTCGCATTATTTGCCCACCATTCTAATGTGTTTACATTAGCGTCCCAATACTCACCAACTGAGAAACCACCTACATTAGCATTCCAATCTTTCACTACCCAAGGACCAAATCCCTTAACGTAATCAAATCTCCAGCCATCGAATTTCATTGTGTTCTTATAGTATTTCCCCACACCATCTGTTCTTTTCCAAAGCCAGTCTTGTACATTTGGCACCACATGGGCTAAGTCAGGAAAACCACCGAAAGCTCCTTCATCATTATTACCGTACGAATTTTTATAAAAATCAGCACTAGTTCTGGGGAATTTACCAGAAGCAACACCAGTGAAATTAGTATACGTTTGTGTTCCCGTAAAAGGGTTGCTTTCTAACTGTCCGCCACTATTGTGATTGAGTACCATATCAGCATATACCTGCATATTTTCAATGTGTACTTTAGTAATTAGACTTTCAAGTTCCGTACGGGAACCAAATCTTGTTTCTATTGTTCCATTTTGATTGTAATTTCCAAAGTCAAAATAGTCGGTAGGATCGTAACCCATAGAAAAGGCTCCGTTTTGTGCTTTTGAAACTGGAGGGAGCCAGATGGAACCAATACCAGCATTAGACCAAGCAGTTATCTTGGTGTTTACAGTATTCCACCACGTTCCGCCCGCTGGCACATCCCAGTAAAAAGCTTGCATCATGACACCACCTCCGGGATTTGCCACGTATTTACTTGTTGTAGTATTTGAATGCTTGCCTGTGCTGAATGGATGGCCATCATGATGGGTTACATTAATAACTTTAAATTGCGCAGCAGCTTCTGTTGAATTGGTAATTAAATCATCATTTGAATTGCACGAGCAAAAGCCAACGAGTAATAGTGAGACTAAATGGATTTTGAAATTTTGTTTTTTCATAAAAAATAATTTAGGTTAGATAATAGATTGGGTTTAAGCAGTACTAAATAAAATAGATATAGAGTAAGATTTTGAGAAATATATTTATTATAATCAAAATAAATGAATCAAATAGGTGTTATAAATTTAATTTTTTAGTTGTTTTTTTAGTAAAAATATATTTTTTTAGCTAATTTATATAATTTCTTACGTAAAGATCACGAGAAATTTTTTAATTTATAACGATAACGTTGTAGTGTTCACAACTTTTTTAGTAGAGCATTAAAAACGAGTACCTTAATATTTATTATTTGCATTTTATTGTTCCTGATTTTTAAGGGAGTGCGTCATTTTTTGGCATTTAAAAGCAACAGCATATTTTACTAAAAATCGATATATTTAATAACATAATGAGTTTCTGTAATCGCGATTCAATAAATCACAAGCAATATTTAATTATTTACGTTTTATATTTCGTCTCGTTATGGTTTTCAATGCTTATCGGATCAATGAATAAACGGTCATATAATTTTTTGTTAATACTAGTTGCGAAACTTGTTTAATGTAATTGAATTGTTATTTTTGTTTGTTTTAAATTTAAAGAAAGGTTGTCACTTGTATTGTAAAATTGACTTCACTTCTTGATTCTTAAAGTGTATATTTGCCCAAATTATTTAGATTCATCATTCTATAAATGGATCTAAAATAAAGATTTGTCACAAAAAAATATAAATTATAATAATGCCAACAAATAAAATTCAAATGAAATCTATTAATAATAGAATTGTATTTACTTTTTTTCTTTTGCTATTCACAAGTGTTTTCACAAATGCGCAAGAAATTATTAAGGATTCAGTGATTGCTCCAATTATTAAAATTCAAACTACTGGAAAACAAAAAATTGATGGTGTTATTGCTACCGTAGGAGACTATATTATATTAGATTCGGATATCGATAAATCATATCTTGAAATTTCTACTCAAGGGGGTTCAGTAAAAGACATCACCAGATGCCAGATGTTAGGCAAATTATTAGAAGACAAGTTATATGCACATCAGGCAATTCAAGATAGTATTGTAGTAACAGATGCTGAAATAAAAGGAATGATGGAAGATCGATTGAACTATATGATAGAGCAAATTGGATCTTTAGAAAAAGTAATTCAGTACTATAAAAAAGATTCTGAAGAAGAATTTAGAACTTATTTCTCTGATATTTTAAAAGAAGGGAAGTTAAGTACTGAAATGAGAAATAAAATTATTGCAGATGTAGAAATTACTCCTGAAGAAGTACGTAATTACTTTAAAACAATCCCCAAAGCGGATCTTCCGTATTTTGGTGTGGAGTTAGAAGTCGCACAAATTGTTGTCACTCCCAAAGTTTCTGCGGCTGATAAACAAAAAGTGATTGATAAATTAAATGGTTTCAAGAAAGAAATAGAAGAAGGTTCCAGTTTTTCCACTAAAGCTGTTTTGTATTCTCAGGATCCCGGATCTAGAGCTAATGGAGGTTTTTATAAAATGAATCGAAAAACACCATTTGTAAAAGAATTTAAGGACGTTGCTTTTAGTTTAACGGAAGGTGAAATTTCAGCTCCTTTTGAAACGGACTTTGGTTTTCATATCATTTATGTGGAAAAAATAAAAGGCCAAGAAGTCGAGTTACGTCATATATTGTTATCACCAACTGTAACGGATGAGGCGCTTAATGAAGCCAAAGAAAAAATCACTTTAATCAGAAAGAGAATCGAAGACAAAGAGATTACGTTTGCGGAAGCAGCCAGAACAATCTCTGATGAAAAAGAAACCCGAGCGAATGGGGGTGCCTTAATCAATCCAAAAACACAAGATACTCGTTTTGAATTGACTAAAATGGATCCGGCTTTTTACAGTCAAGTTTCTAATTTGAAAGAGAATGAAATCTCGGCTCCAATACTAGATCAAGGCGAAGAGGGTAAGAAGAAATTTAAATTGATAACAGTTACCAATAGAATTGATGAACATGCAGCAGATTACGCAAATGATTATATCAAAATTAAAGATTTAGCTTTGAAAGACAAACAAATCACTGCAATTGGAAAATGGTTTAACGAAAAAATAAAAGAAACGTATATTAAAATTATTGGGGAATATAGAGATTGTGACTTTACAAACAACTGGTTAAAAAAGTAAATTTTTATTTTCGTAAGGTTTAATGAATATTTTTTAGATAAATAAATAAAAGAGTTAGTTTTATGATGTCATAATGCTAACTCTTTTTAATTTCAAAATACTTTATAAATGTCAGACGTAGCAGCAATAAATAACTTAGTTCAAAAAAGAAACGAGCTAAAAAAGGAAATCGCAAAAATTATTGTAGGTCAAGATGCTGTAGTAGATCAAATTTTACTTTGTATTTTTTCTGGTGGGCATGCTTTATTGGTTGGAGTGCCAGGATTAGCCAAGACATTGATGGTAAATACGTTGGCTCAGGCATTAGGGCTTGATTTTAAAAGGATTCAATTTACCCCTGATTTGATGCCTTCTGATATTCTTGGGAGTGAAATATTAGATGAAAACAGACAGTTTAAATTTATTAAAGGTCCTATTTTTTCAAATATTATTTTGGCGGATGAGATCAACCGTACGCCACCAAAAACTCAGGCTGCTTTGCTGGAAGCCATGCAGGAACGCTCAGTGACTATTGCTGGCGAAAATTATAAGTTAAATTTACCTTATTTTGTTTTAGCAACTCAAAATCCCATAGAACAGGAAGGCACCTATCCATTACCGGAAGCCCAACTGGATCGTTTTATGTTTGCCATAAAACTGGAATATCCTTCTTTCTTAGAAGAAGTTCAAGTGGTAAAACGCACCACCTCCGATATCATAAGTACTATAAATCCATTATTTACAGCACAAGAAATAATAGATTTTCAACACTTAATCCGAAGAATCCCTGTAGCGGATAATGTAATTGAATACGCCGTGACTTTAGTAAGTAAAACCAGACCTGACAATCCGTTATCAAATGATTTTGTGAAAAATTATTTGGATTGGGGAGCAGGGCCAAGAGCCTCTCAAAATTTAATTTTGGCAGCCAAAGCCAATGCGGCCTTCAATGGAAAATTTTCTCCTGATATTGAAGATGTAAAGGCTGTTTGTATAGGTGTTTTGCGTCATAGAATTATTAAAAATTACAAAGCAGATGCCGAGGGGATCACCGAAGAAATGATAATTTCGAAATTAATTTAATGCAAAATAGTAATTTAGAAAGGTTCTTTCTTTAAATAGGCACGCTTTACGGCTGTGTTTTAAAGGTGCAATTCCGACTTTGTCAAAAAAAACATTTTATATTGCTAAATATAATGTTTTAAGTTAAAAATATATGATTATTCTAATTTAATTCAATGTAATCGGTTTTTTTATAATAATAATTTTTAAAAAAGCTACTTCCGTTAAATTTTTTTAATTCTCATCTTTAATTCTTAAATTTGCACTACAATTAACAAACAATTCCTATATATTATGGCATTTGATATTGAAATGATTAAAAAAGTGTACGACAACATGACTACTCGTGTTGATAAAGCACGTGAGATAGTTGGTCGCCCACTTACTTTAACAGAGAAAATTTTATACAATCACCTTTGGGAAGGCACACCCTCTGTAGCTTTTACACGAGGTGCTGATTATGTGGATTTTGCACCAGACAGAGTAGCTTGTCAAGATGCAACAGCTCAAATGGCATTGTTACAATTTATGCATGCAGGAAAATCTAAAGTAGCGGTTCCTACAACGGTGCATTGTGATCACTTAATTCAAGCTAAAGTTGATGCAGTAACTGATTTGGCCAGAGCAAAAACACAAAGCAATGAAGTATTTGAATTTCTTTCTTCGGTGTCGAATAAATACGGGATTGGTTTTTGGAAACCAGGCGCTGGAATTATTCACCAAGTAGTTCTTGAAAACTATGCATTCCCAGGAGGAATGATGATTGGTACTGATTCTCATACTGTAAATGCAGGTGGTTTAGGAATGGTAGCAATAGGTGTTGGTGGTGCTGATGCAGTTGATGTTATGTCGGGAATGGCTTGGGAATTAAAATTCCCGAAATTAATTGGAGTAAAATTAACTGGAAAATTATCCGGTTGGACAGCTCCAAAAGACGTTATCCTTAAAGTAGCTGGTATCCTTACTGTAAAAGGTGGAACAGGCGCTATCGTTGAATATTTTGGTGAAGGTGCTACATCTATGTCTTGTACTGGAAAAGGAACTATCTGTAATATGGGTGCCGAAATCGGTGCAACTACTTCTACCTTTGGATATGACGCTTCAATGGGGCGTTATTTGCGTTCTACAAATAGAGCTGATGTCGCTGATGCAGCAGATAAAATTGCACCTTACTTAACAGGTGATGCTGAAGTATATGCAAATCCAGAATTGTATTTTGATCAAGTGATCGAAATTAACTTAGACGAATTAGAGCCACATTTAAATGGTCCGTACACTCCGGATTTAGCTACGCCAATTTCTAAAATGAAAGAGGAAGCGCTTAAAAATAACTGGCCTTTGAAAATTGAAGTAGGTTTGATTGGTTCTTGTACGAACTCTTCTTACGAGGATATTGCTCGTGCCGCTTCATTAGCCAAACAAGTGACTGATAAAAACTTAAAAATTAAATCTCAATTTACTATTACTCCAGGTTCTGAAGTAGTGCGTTATACAATAGAGCGTGACGGATTTATCGATATTTTCGATAAAATGGGCGCTACTGTTTTTGCCAATGCATGCGGACCATGTATCGGAATGTGGGACAGAGAAGGAGCTGAAAAAGAAGAACGCAATACAATCGTTCATTCTTTCAACCGTAACTTTTCTAAACGTGCCGATGGAAATCCAAACACTTTGGCTTTCGTGGGTTCACCGGAATTAGTAACAGCATTAGCTATTGCTGGAGATTTAGGGTTCAATCCCTTGACTGATACGTTAATCAATGAAAATGGCGAAGAAGTAAAATTAGACGCGCCAACAGGAAATGAATTGCCTCCAAAAGGATTTGATGCTGAAGATCCAGGTTTTCAAGCACCAGCCGAAGATGGTTCAGGTGTTCAAATTGCGGTTAGCGAAACTTCAGAAAGACTACAATTATTAGCTCCGTTCTTGCCTTGGGATGGAAAAAACATCACAGGGGCTAAATTGCTTATCAAAGCATTCGGAAAATGTACTACAGATCACATCTCTATGGCTGGACCATGGTTGCGTTTCCGTGGGCATTTAGATAATATTTCTAATAATATGTTGATTGGTGCGATCAATGCATTCAACCAAAAACCAAATACAGTTAAAAATCAGCTGAATGGTACTTACGATGCAGTTCCTGCTGTAGCACGTGCTTACAAAGCAGCTGGCGTTCCTTCAATTGTGGTAGGGGATCATAACTATGGTGAAGGGTCTTCTCGTGAGCATGCCGCTATGGAACCTCGTTTCTTAGGTGTGAAAGCAGTATTGGTAAAATCATTTGCTCGTATCCACGAAACAAACCTTAAAAAACAAGGTCTTTTAGGATTGACATTTGCTACTGAAGCCGACTACGATAAAATTCAAGAAGATGATACTATCAACTTTACTGATTTGGTTAATTTTGCTCCAGGAAAACCATTAACATTAGAATTTGTTCACGCGGATGGTACTTCAGATATTATCTTAGCAAACCATACCTACAACGAAGGGCAGATTGGTTGGTTCATAGCTGGCTCCGCATTAAACTTAATTGCTGCTGCTGGAAAAGCATAAGTACATTAAATAAATAACTATACTCAAAACTCTCAGGGCAACTTGAGAGTTTTTTTGATTTATTTTCAATTTATCTCAAGAGCTACTTACAGCTGACCGTTTCAAGCTTTTCATAGCATTACCTTTTTTATAAGAAAGATAGGCGCTTCTTTCAGTTGCTCTTTGTTTCATTAAAAAGTGACTAATTTAGCTTCTAAAGGCTTTTTACGTGCATCAGGGCAAAGAAAAAAAAGACGAATTGTAGTCTTATCTGGAAATAATTATGAATAAATAGTTAGTCTATAAACAATCTTTTTTAATATATAAAAATAGTAAAAAATCAAAAAAAAGTCATATTTCCCTTTAAACAACGTTAAAATTGAAAAAAAATAGTTGTTTTCTGATATTATAGTTTAAATTAGCAAATAAGAAAAATAAAATTATAAGCGAGCTTTTTTGATTTTTAGTACAAATCAGTTCTCGAATTAATAATTTACTTTCTGCGCAAGAAGAAAATAAAGTTGACTTGCGTTACTGTTCAAATTGCTTTTACAATAAGAACAAAAAATCAGCAAAAAATTAAATAGCACACATTTTTCCCTCTTTTTATTAAAGAGACTAGGATCTTTTATACTTTTTTGAAAGGAAAGTGTCAAAAAAAACCGAAGCGAGATTTAATAATTATATCCCGAAATCGCTTTGAATAATACAATGGGGTAATTAATTTGAAACAAATGAATATGAGGTTAAGGGCAACAGTAACATTAACATTAGTTTTTTTAAATAGTATCGTTCTTTTTTCACAAGAAAAAATCACAAAGCATACCATAGTAAAAGGGGAAACGATATCAAGTATCGCGGAGCAGTATCAAGTTAAGCAAAGCTCCATCTTTAAATTAAATCCTAGTGCCAAGAATCTTTTAAAACTTAATTCCGTTTTATTAATTCCTACTACTTCTGCAAAGAATACTGTCTCTTCAAACAAGGTTGCTAACAATCATTCCAATAAAGAACACGAAGTACAACCTAAAGAAACACTTTACGGAATCGCAAAAAAATATGGAATCTCTGCTAAAGAATTAAGTCAGTTCAATCCAACACTAGCATCATCGGAATTAAAAATTGGTCAAAAAATAATGATTCCTAATAGCGCAATTTCACTTGAAACAGCGAGCATGTTACCAAAAAAAGAAATCGCTGTTTTACCTCAATTAAGCGAAACAATCACTACTGGTTCTGTTTCCGAAACCTTTATTTGGGAAGTATTGCCAAAAGAAACGAAGTATTCTATCACCAAAAAATTTGGAATTACAATCAAGGAATTTGATCAAGCCAATCCAAGTTTAGGCCTCAAGACCCTTAGAGTAGGTCAGAAAATCAATGTTCCTGGAACTCCTTTAGTAAGCGTTGAGACAGGATTAGTTTCTCAAGATAATAAGGAGTTATCTAAAGTGATACTAAAAAGTGATCCGCCACTTCAAACCAGTATATCAAAATTAAAAGAAGTTGTAGTTTTAGAATCTGTTTCGGATTTATCAAAAACGGATAATAGTTTAGTTTTTCAAACGGAATCAATTGAAAACAAGGCCTTACAGATTATTCTTCGAGAAGTGTTACCTAAAGAAACTAAATATGGTATTGCAAAACAATATGGTATTACGGTTCAAGAATTAGAGCAACAAAACCCAGAGGTCAAAAATAGACTTCCCGTAGGATATAAATTGAATATTCGTGCGGGTAATTTGACTAATGAAAATAAAGTTGTTCTCAACGAAGAACTTCGAAATGATAATACTGTTACCACTGCTAAAATTGATTTTAATAGTTCCGTACAACCTACTTTTAGCCATGAATTTTTAGATCAGTTAATAGAACGTGCATCAGAAAATATTGGATCACGGTATCGCACGGGGGGAACTACAAAATCCGGATTTGATTGCTCTGGTTTAATGTGTACTACTTTTGGCGCATTCGATATAAAATTACCAAGGACATCTCGTGAACAATCTAGTATAGGAACTAAAATTAATACAGAAGAAGCTCAAAAAGGCGATTTAATTTTCTTTAAGACTAACGGTAGAAGTCAAATTAATCATGTAGGAATGGTAGTTGAGGTGTGTGAAGGTGAAATTAAATTCATTCATTCCTCGGTGAGTAATGGAGTTATTATTTCCTCAACAAAAGAAAAATACTATGAGAAAAATTTCTCGCAGATAAATAGGGTTTTACAGTAAGATGTAATACACTTTATCGAAACGGCTCCATGTTTGGGGCTTTTTTTGTGCCTTTTTAAATATTGATTTCTCCTTCATTATTGTTAAGTAAATTGGCACCTGTTACTACGGATGCAGCCATTTTTAGAAAATTTATCATTTTGCTATCATCAGTATCCCAATAGTAAGCACTGGATGGTATTACTTTTATTAGAGAAACATTGGGATCAGACTTCCCTTCTTGGAACCATATATTTACTACAGGAGTCCATAGTTTATCAATATTTTCTCGTTCGGTATTGATTTTTGCCTCGCCATTTACAACCATATAACTTCCAATTCCTGGATGTGCAAAAAATAATTGTACTACAGCGTCTTGTTCTATTTCTTTATTTTTATCACTGCCTTTCTCGCTAAAAAACCAAATGTTTCCTTCTTCACATACTTTTACGGCACTCATTGGTCTAGTAGTTGCACCATCATTGGTTTTCAGATTAGTACAAAAAAGGCATGTATTAATTTCCTCGACCAGAGTTTTAAGTTTTTCAATTCCTTCACTGGTATGCTTGCTTGTTGTAGTACTCATGATTGTAGATTTTATTTGGATAAAACAATGGTAAACTTAAAGTACAAAGTTGAGCAATAAATAAGAAGTAGACATTACACAATTCCATGTAAGAGTTTCAATTTTCACACATCTGATAATTAGACGGTTATTGTTTTTTATATAAAAGATACTTCTTGATATAAGATACTTACAGATAAGGATTAATCTAAATATTAGTATTACTTTTCTAGACTATTTATTTCAATCCAATATCCATCAGGATCCTGAATGTAGATTTGTTTGATACCATCTGCTCGAACAGTAATTTTGTCAAGTGTCCCCGGCCAGTCAGAATATGTAATGTTCTGGTTGTTTAATACTTTTATTAGCGTATCAAAATTAGTAGTTTTAAAAGCCAGATGAACCGCTTTATTTAGGGCAACAGGTTCTTTAATGGTAGAGACAAGATGCAATTCTTTACCTTCACCTAATGACATCCATCGAATGCCTTCTTTTTTTGTTAGGTTAGTGATTTCTGAAAGTTTTAATACGTTTTTGTAAAAAGTAACAGAACGATCTAAATCTTTAACTGAAAGTGCCATGTGATCTAACTTTAAAGTAAATGAATCTTGATTTTGTGACCAAATTGTGCTCGAACAAATAAAGGTAAGTAGGATTGATAGTAAATAGGGAATTCTCATAAGCTTTAGTTTTTATGTTTTGTGTTCAATAATTTTATCTAAAAGATAATGTTTAAGAATATTTATTCTCTAATAAAATTAGCCTTCTATAAGGACGCTATTTATTATTTTGATCCAAGCCTTTTTATCGCCAATATTCGTATTTATAGCTATACTATTGTTGTTATATGGTTTATAGGTGTTTATATTCTCGCGGGAGAAAAGCCCAATTGTTGGCTTTAAGGCGGAACTGGCCAAATGCATAATGCCACTATCGGCGCCAATAAAAATTTCAGTATTGGCAATTACAGCTGCAATTTCACGAATGTCTTTACTGTAAAAGGAAGGTGCTTTAAATCCAATTTGTGAAATGTTTTCAACTGGTAAAACTTCAATAATATTGTAATTTGGGTATTCTGTTTTTAAGAGGTCATAAAATTCTTCCCACCAAGTTTCTGAATAGCATTTGTCATCCGTGGCAAAAGTGAAAATAGAAATTGTCTTACTGTCATTTTTTACTATATTTTGCACTATTTCTTGGCCTTGAGCAATTTCAGAGGGCCTTAGCTTAAGGTCTAGTGATGGAACTGGATTGGCATTATTTTCATATCCTAATTGGATCAGGAAATTCCTAAATTCATACACTGGATATTTTGCAATGTGCTCATAATCGGTGTGTTTTAATTGCATTTTATCATCAACTTCTCCGAAAAATTTGTATTTTGCATCTGCAAATTGTGCCGATAATCGTCCTGAGGAGGAGTTCTTATCTACGTTGATAACAATGTCATATTTTTGCTTTTTGATTTTTATCCAAACCTTAAAATAATCAATTAAGTTTTTGAAAGGTTTTTTAGGAAGTGCAATGATGTGATTTATGTTTGCATAATTTTCAAATACAATTGGAGCTAAACCTCCTTTTACAAACAAATCAATTTTACAGTCCGGAAAAGTAGAAATTACATCTTGTACCAGTGGAGTAATAAGCAGTAAATTTCCCAGTCTATGATTGGGTCTGGATATTAAAACCCTTTTAATTTCGATTTTTTGAGCTAAATCTATTTTCTGATTCTTTTGTGAACTGCCAATATTTTTGGTCAAGGCATGGGTTGCAATTCTCCTGTAAACATTTATTTGTTGTAAAATACTCATGCTTTTGAAATATTATGGGGTATTGAATTCTTATTTAGTTAAAATTAATTAAGGGTGTGAATATTCATTCAAAAAAAACTCAAAATAATCAATCGCCACCCAATAGGTACTGTCTTCTTGACAAATGTACAATTTAGATGGAATCATTCTGCTTATACCATAAAATAAAAAGCCGCGAAGTATCGATTTAGATCCTATTTGAAGTTCGCTTTATCCAAAAGGGAAATGTGGATACAGTCGATTTGGTATGAGATCAAATCAAATTCTGCCAGCTAGTACTTTTTTCATTATTTAAATTTCACATAATATAGAATTAATGTAAATTAGCTTTATATGCCCTAAAAAAAGCACGATTTTTAAGCTGTCAGAATATATTTTGCAATCTTTGAACTCAAAAAATAAAAAGTATTATGAGTAAGACTAAACTAACAATCAATCGCAACGGTTCTATAAAAATAGAAGGTGATTTCGAAATAACAGACTGCGAAGGAAAAACATACGGATTAGAGGGTAGAACGGCTTTGGGTCTTTGCCGTTGCGGATTGTCAGTAAACAAACCTTTTTGTGATGGTTCACATCGCAATGGTTTTGAGCATGAATCAGCTGCATTTGACTTGCCACCAGTAAAAACGAAGTAATATCATTTTGTAATTCGATTAAACAAGAAAAGCTAGATCCGTAAAGATGTAGCTTTTTTGTTTTATACGCGTTTTTATAAAATTTTATCTCAATGCTTTTTCAAACTACTTATAATCGCCATAACATCTTGATCGCCCAATCCTTCTTGTTGTGCTGCAGCATAACTGTCGTACAAAGGATGTATCAATGGGGAATCGAGTCCGGCCTCTTTGGCCAGTCTTAAATCTTTGACTAAATGTTTCAAAGCAAATGCTGCCGGATAGGAATCGTTCAAAATAGAAGGTGTTTTGATATTCGTAATTCCGTTGCCACATGCGCCTTGATTGATGATGTTGAGCATGTCTTCTTTGCTTACGCCGTTTTTCTCGGCAAATAAAACCGTTTCGGCTACTCCTTGAAGGTTCAATCCTAATAGGTAATTGATGGCTAATTTAGCTGAACTCGCCACGCCAGGCCCGCCTACGTGAATCGCAATTTTACCCAAAACGTCAAATATGGGTTTGGCTACTTCGTAATCTTCATTCGAAGCGCCCACGAGAATAACCAAAGTTCCGTCTTGTGCCGGTTTTACACTTCCAGAAACGGGAGCATCTATAAAATGTACCTGATGTTGGTTGCAAATGGTGTTTAAATAACGCGAGGTTTCCGGAGCAACCGTACTCATATTGATGATGGTTTTTCCAGGATTAGTTTTAGACAATAAACCAGTTGGTCCTTCAAAAACTTCTTTGACAGCTGCGTCATTGGATAACATGGTCAAAACTACGTCACAGGTTTCCATTAGTTCTTGTAAACTGCTTGCTGATTTTGCTCCTGCAGCCAGTAATGGGGCTTCTTTATCTTTGGTGCGATTGAAAACGGATACTTCAAAACCTGCTTTGAGTAGATTCATCACCATTGGGTTTCCCATGTTGCCAAGGCCAGTCCATCCTAATTTTAATGTATTCATAATTTTTAGTGCTAAATGATACGTTTCCTGTTTTGGTGTTAAAGCTATACTAACATCAGGAAAGCGACACTAAAGTACGTTTAATTTCTGGGAAAGAAACATAAAATTGCGAGTCGAACGGATTATTAACATCCAAGCGAACGGGTTTTATAAATTCAGGTATTCCTAAAGTAAATTTAGAAGTTTAGAGAGTGCGATTCCTGTAGCGACCCCAATTAGCATCCAAAAATATCTTTGTTTTTTGTCTATTTTTACAAATTGTTCCTGGAGTAATTCACCATTTTCTTTCAATTCAAGTTTGATTTCTTTTTTGTCGAATTGTTTGTATTTGGATTCTAATATTAAATCTCTGGCGTGTAGTTTTATTTCATGGGTAATTCCAGAAAAAGAAAACTTTTTAGAAATTATTTTTCCATTCAGTAAAACACTTTCAATTCCAAAAATAGAATTCCAGAATTCTATTTTATTCGAGTCAATGTTGAATTCAGCGTATTTCATTTTGTTTTGATGTTTATATAATGTTGTGTAATATGCTTTTTTTAAATCAAATTAAGCTCTGTTTTCGGTCTGCCAGATCATCCATAATGCAAAACCAATACGATAGCGCGGATTTGCAATCCGTGCCCGTAACGAATATCAAAATATTTCTAATATAAGTACTTCTAATTCACTTTCTAAACTGGCATAATTTCTGGCGGAACTAAAATAATAATCTTCTGGTACAGAAACTATTTTATCTTTAACGGGGTTGTTATGGATGTATTCTACTTTTTCTTTGATAAACGAATTGCTAAATATATGTTCTGCATGATAACCATCTTGCCATACTTTATAGTGTTGTTCTTTTTTTAAATGTTCACATGATTTTTTAAAATAATCCAACAGCCATTCTCTTCTGCTTTCTGGTTCCTCTTTTATTGTTTGTATTATTTTTTTGGAAGTAAACTTTTTAAAATCCCGAATTATGTCAGATAAAATGAAATCATTTGTTGCTTTACAAAATAAATGTAAATGACTACTCATTAAACAATACGCATAAATTTCTAAACCTTTATGTGCTTGGCAATGTTTTAAAGAATCGGTTATGATAAATTTTTGATTTGGTCTAGTAAATATATCAACCCAACCTACAGTGGTTATTGTGATAAAAAAAGCTTCTTCTGTAGTTGTGGCTTTGTATTTAGTAGACATCGTTTTTTTTAATTTTATGGGAGAATTTAATTTATTTAGCGAATCTCTGGAACACCCAATATATTAGTTACACTTCTAATTTTTAAATTGTTTTATTCTCTTTGTGGGCACGGATTGCAAATCCGCGCTATCGTTGTCCGAAAATTAGATATCCGCGCTATCGGGGTTTTTACTTTTCGTGCTTAATAAAATCACCATTTTCATCAAATAAATAATTTCGTTTTCCTTCTTCTAATTCTTTCAAAACTTTATCTCGATTTTCTACGTCTCCAATCATTGGCTCAACATAATATTTCAAAAATTGGCCTGGTGATACAAATCGTTTTTCCTCGTCTAGTAAATATAGAGTTTCTGGAACAGTTGCTTTTATTCGATATTCACCTTGATAAGTTATTACAGATTTATATACTGGCCTTTCTTTTAAACTTAAATTTATAAAGTTTAAATGAGCAACTATTTCTCTTAATTGAAAAGGGGATAATGGTGCATTAATCCTTTTTATTTGCTCCATAAAAATTGTAGAACTTGCACAAGAATCGTTTAACACTGATATAATAGTGAATTCCCCCAATTGCAACATTATGGCTTTTCCAGCTTGACTATCAATAAAGTCAAAGCCACCAAATCTATCAACTACCATAGCTGGTAGAATAAATATTGTTCCATAAACGTTACTATCTATTTTTGCCTTGGTGTAGTGACTCCTTGCAACACAATGAATATGATGAATATCTTCCCAATAATAGTCATCGGATAAAAATCCAGCATTAATTCTAGTGTCTCTTTCTGCGAGTAATAATTTGTCTTTCAAATGAGTTTTTAGAAATATTAGACTCAACCATTTAAATAAAAAATGAACAATTTTTGGATCTTTATTTATTTCTGTGACAATATCATTATAGGATTTACCCAATAATTCACTGATCGGTTCTTCATAAGTTTTACCTAATTCAGAATTACAGTCCTTACAACAAGGAACTTTATACTGACTATACTTGAACTTAGAGCCGTTTGGCAAGGTTACGTATTCCTTATGAAGTTTGTGCTTTCTTAAAATCCAATCGGGAATAATGTGTTCATCATTAAATTCTTTAGAGTCTGGTTTTGCTCCACAAATGAAGCAACAATCACCATTAGCTATATCATCTAAAAAATGCTTAAGACCAAAGAAAACAATTTCTCCTTTTCCGTTTATTATCGTTTTACTTATGTTCGGTTCTTTTTCCAAATTCTTTTCGGTTCTGTTTTAAAATTCTGGCAACTAGTATATAGGCGAAACAAACCTTCGTATATACACCCAAAATCAGGTAGATTGTCGCTATTGATTTTCTTTTTTATATTTCTCAAATATATTCAATTTTTCTTACAATTTTCCTTAAAAAGATAAACGTTTAGTTATTGCGGTTTGCGTGAGGGAGTGAAGCGGCATCCTTTATTTTCTTTCTTTAAGAAAATAAAGATACAGCGTACCGCCCGCCCCAAAGTGGCGAGGAGGAACGACAAATCCACTGAAGGGTCACGCCCAAATGAACAATCGGTTTATTAATTCTCACGCTATACTCTTGTCTCTTGTTTCTATATTCTTCAGTCTAAACTTCTCACTTTTATCCTCCCTTTTATGAAATTTCCAAAAAAAGTATATCTTTAGCCAACAAAAAACCAAAAAGTCACTTTATGGAAGACCAAAAACCAGACGATTTTAAAAGAGAATTAGGATTACTCGACGGAACCATGCTTGTGGTGGGTTCTATGATAGGTTCCGGGATATTTATTGTCAGCTCCGATATGGTTCGCCAGTTGGGATCAGCTGGTTGGTTGATTGCTATGTGGGTGCTCACGGGTACCATTACGGTGATTGCCGCCGTGAGTTATGGCGAGTTGAGCGCGATGTTTCCTAAAGCGGGGGGTCAATATGTGTACATCAAGGAAGCTTACGGGAAACTGGTGGGTTTCTTGTACGGTTGGAGTTTCTTTGCCGTGATTCAAACGGGTACCATTGCTGCCGTGGGTGTGGCTTTTGCTAAATTTGCCGCCTATTTGTATGCACCTTTAAGTGATAAAAATATTTTATGCGAGATCGGGGATTTCAAACTCAATGCGGCTCAGATTGTTTCTATTTTTACGATTATTTTGCTGAGTTACATCAACAGTCGTGGGGTGAAAAACTCGAAGATTTTACAAACAGTTCTAACGGTTATCAAAATTTTATCGTTGGCAGGTTTGATTATTTTTGGTTTTATGGCTGCCAAAGCGGAAGTTTGGGATGCGAACTGGACGAATGCTTGGACGTCACAAACACTGAATGTAGACACGGGTTCGTGGTTGCCCATCAGCGGAACGGCTTTGATATCTGGAATTTCGGCAGCCTTAGTGGGTTCAATGTTTTCTAGTGTGGCTTGGGAAGGAGTAACTTTTATCGCTGGCGAAATAAAAAATCCAAAACGCAACGTAGGATTGAGCTTGTTCTTAGGTACCTTAATCGTGAGTGTGATTTATATTTTAGCTAATATTATGTATTTGGCGGTAGTGCCATTGTATGAAATTGCTACGGCAGAATCGGATCGTGTCGCTGTTGTGGCTTCGCAAAGTATTTTTGGTTCAGTCGGAACATTGATTATTGCTGTGATGATTATGATTTCGACTTTTGCCTGCAACAACGGATTGATTATGGCGGGAGCCAGAGTATATTATACGATGGCGCAAGACGGTGTTTTCTTCAAGAAAGCGGCTGAATTGAATCATGCCAGTGTTCCGGCTTGGTCTATCTGGGCGCAGTGTATCTGGGCTTCGGCGTTGTGTCTTACGGGAAAATACGGAGATTTATTGGATTTTGTGGTTATCATCGTTTTGATATTTTACATACTTACTATCTTGGGAATATTTATTCTGCGCAAGAAAATGCCAAATGCCGAAAGACCATATAAAGCTTTTGGATATCCATTTTTGCCAGGATTATACCTTATTATTGCCTCGGCAATTTGTATTGCTTTGTTGTATACAAAAACCAGTACAAGTGGATGGGGAGTTTTGATAATGTTGATTGGGATACCGGTGTATTATTTGACAAAAGCTAAGGAGTAGTTTTTAAGTTATGAGTTATTAATTATGAATTTATGGCTTTATTATATCATTTATGAATTCAAAATAGTCGAACCTAAAGGAACTTATATTCCTTATATGTTTAAAAAGACTCGTAATTAATTTATGTTCAAGATTTTTTTAAAATCAGTGAAAATCCCCTTAATTTGTGTTCCAATAGGGTAGAATAAAACCTAAAACAAAAAAATCCGTCTCGTTTTATAACGCGACGGATTTTTTATTTAATCCAGGTTGGGCTGCTGTTAATACAATCTAAAACTAAAACTAAAAATTACAACTACTTGCAACCCATAACCTGTAAGCTGTATGCTAGTAGTACGTGAATCGTCTTACTTTGGCAATGTATTTTGCTAATCGGATGACTTGGTGGCTGTAGCCGTACTCATTGTCGTACCAAATGTATAGTACGATATTTTTTCCATCGGCAGAAACGATTGTGGCATTACTGTCATAAATAGCAGGAGCTGAGGTTCCTACAATATCCGAAGAAACCAATTCGTTATTCAAAGAATATTTGATTTGCTCTACTAATTCGCCTTCCAAGGCATATTTTTTCATGATAGCATTGATCTCTAAGAGCGAAGTTTCTCTCGATACTTCAAGATTCAAGACCACCAAAGAACCGTTAGGAACCGGCACCCGAATCGCATTGGAAGTTAATTTCCCGGCAAGGCTTGGTAATGCTTTTGCAACTGCGCTTCCTGCACCCGTTTCGGTAATGACCATGTTTAATGCGGCTGCTCTTCCGCGACGGTATTTTTTGTGCATATTATCCACAAGATTCTGGTCGTTCGTGTAGGCATGTATGGTTTCCAAATGTCCTTTGACAACACCCAAAGTATCTTCAACAACTTTCAGGATTGGTGTGATTGCATTGGTTGTGCAGGATGCTGCCGAAAAGATGTTAATTTCGTCTGGATTGTATTCATTTTGGTTTACACCATGAACAATATTAGGAACTCCTTTTCCAGGAGCTGTAAGCAAAACTTTATCTACACCTTTAGAAACTAAATGCCGGCTCAAGGCTTCGTGTGTTGTAAAGGCACCAGTATTGTCAATGACTAAGGCTCTATCAATACCAAAATGGGTATAATCTATTTCTTCTGGAGCATTTGCCGTGATGATGTGAACGGTAGTTCCATTGATAATCAGAGCATTGTTTTCAGGATCAGCCGTTACAGATCCTTGAAAATCACCGTGAATAGAATCATAACGCAACAAGGAGGCTCTTTTTTCAAGTGTGGTAGCGTCATTTTTGTCACGGGTCACAATTGCTCGCAACCGCAATTGACTTCCTTTTCCAGTCTTAGACATTAATTCGCGGGCTAATAAGCGTCCTATACGTCCAAAACCATACAGCACAACATCTTTCGGATGAATTTCCTCTGAGTTTTTGGCGTTTTTTAATTTGTCTATCACAAAATATTTAGCATCAGGATATTTATCCTCTTCTAAACCATATTCATACGTAAGTTTACCAATGTCGAGTTTTGCGGGTGGTAAATTCAATTCTAAAATAGCTTTTGCAATTTTAACCGAATCAAACACAGAAATGGGTTTGCCTACAAACTCGGCCGCATATTCATGCAGGTTGATAATGTCACTGACATTTCTATCAATTAATTGATTTCGGAATAAAACCATTTCTATGGATTTATCATACCATAAATCGCTGATTATTTTAATCAGTTTTACTCCTGCACGTCGCCTGTCGGCCTGAAAAGAAACTTCCTTTTCGTATAAAGTTGTGATTGCCATGTTGAAAATTTAATGAAAATAAGTAATTGTATTTTTTAAAATTTGCGCAAAAATACCCATTTCAATCGATTTCGTAACGCATTTTGCGATTTATTTATAAAATAAAAAAGCCACCTTGTTTTTTCAAGATGGCTTTGATTTTTAAAATTAGAGTAACTTATAGGATTACGCGAAGTACCTCCCCATTTTTAGTGATCATTTCGATACGTACCGTTTGATTTTCCTCTTTTTTGTTCAAAAGTTTAGCGACTGTTTCAATATCTGTCGCTTTTACATTGTCAATGCTCAGGATGATGTTTCCTCTTAACTCAGCATCATATTGTTTTAAATTTTCAGCAGTGATGGATTTGATTTTTACCCCATAATCAATTTTGAATTTCTTTTTGTCAGCAGCATCAATGTTCTCTAATTCAATTCCTTTAAATTCCGTACTAAAAAATTCATTTTTGCTTAAAATTACAGGAATCATTTTTGTCTTCCCTGCTCTAATATAAGTAACTTGAACTTTATCATTTGGTCTTTTAGTATTGATATATCCGGAAAGATCAGCAAAAGTAGCTACGTTTTGTTCGTCTAGTTTGATAATGATATCTCCTTTAGTAAGACCTGATTTTTCCGCACCGGAATGTTGGGTAACCTTATTTATATAGAATCCTTGGGTTTGGGAAATTCCCAATTCTTTCGAGGCAGTTCCGTTTAACTCGCCCCCCTCAACACCCAAAATTCCGCGTTGAACATTACCAAATTCCATAAGGTCTTCGATGATTTTTCGCGCAATATTCGAAGGTACGGCAAACGAATACCCTACATAAGAACCTGTCATGGAGGAAATCATGGTGTTGATGCCTATTAATTCTCCCCTTGTGTTAACCAAGGCACCACCACTGTTTCCTGGGTTTACGGCAGCATCTGTTTGTATAAAAGACTGTATTCCACTAGTGTCTAAGTCTCGGGCCTTTGCCGAAACAATTCCTGCAGTTACTGTTGAAGTCAGATTATAGGGATTTCCAACAGCCAAAACCCATTCGCCGACTTTCACCGAATCAGAATTGGCAAAAATGGTGTACGGTAACTTTTCCTCTGTATCAATTTTCAACAAAGCAATATCCATTTTAGAATCGGTACCGATAAGTTTTGCCTGATATGATTTTTTGTTGTTTAAGGTAATTTCAATTTCAGAGGCCCCTTTGATTACGTGATTGTTCGTTACGATATAGCCATCTTCAGAAATAATGACTCCGGAACCGGTTCCCACTTGTTCTTGGGATTGCCCCCCTTTGTACCCATAAAAATATTCTAGCATAGGATTGGTTATGGTTCTGCGGGAAACGTTTTTAACATGCACAACCGTATGGATTGTTTTCTCTGCAGCTTCAGTAAAATCAATAACTTCTGCTGACAATCCTACTTTTTTACCGTAGGAATCAGATGCTACTGTCACCGCCGAACTTTTTTCATTAGAAAAATATCCATTGGTGTCAAAGAATACTTTGTAAGCACCTAGTGTTACCACTCCGCTTAATAAAGAAACCAAAAAAAGAGTTGAAAATTTTTTCATAATAAAGTTTGTTTTTATGATATCCACATGTAAAAATAAAACTAAATTGCTTTTTTAAAATACTCTTTAACGCTCTTTAACAATGATTAACATTTCATTAATAGTTCGTACTTTTGTTGGACTTAATTATAACTATAATGCTACTAGAATTTTATAAATACCAGGGAACGGGGAATGATTTTGTAATGGTGGATAACCGTTTGGGTTTTTTTCCAAAAGAAAATACGAAGCGCATTGCGCATTTATGTGACAGACGCTTTGGTATAGGTGGCGATGGGCTTATTTTATTAGAAAATGACGCAGAAACTGACTTTAAAATGGTCTATTACAATTCTGATGGCAATCAAAGTTCCATGTGTGGTAACGGTGGCAGGTGTTTAGTGGCTTTCGCCAAAAAGCTGAACGTAATTCAAAACAACACTACTTTTATCGCAACAGATGGTGTGCACCACGCTACAATTACGGAGGATGGATTAGTTTCGCTACAAATGATTGATGTTGCTGAGGTAAAAGTGAGTGACGATCATGTGTTTCTGAATACTGGTTCGCCACATCATGTGCAGCTGGTGGATGATTTAGAAAATTATAACATTAAGAAAAACGGAGCAGCGATTCGATACGGTGATTTATATGGAGAAGTAGGTAGTAACATTAATTTTGTCAAACAAATTGACGATACCACTTTTTCGCTCAGAACCTATGAACGAGGCGTAGAGGACGAAACGCTTTCATGCGGAACAGGAGCCACAGCAGTGGCTATTGCAATGAATGTCTTAGGAAAAACAAAGGCCTCTTCGATCGACTTAAATGTTGAAGGTGGAAAATTAGTCGTTTCTTTTGATAAAAAAGAAGGGCAATTTACCCGAATTTTTCTGAAAGGACCAGCAGAATTTGTATTTAAAGGGACTATTGATCTATAAATAATATTCCAAATAAAATGAAAACATTAAATGGGGATTCAATCTATATCCGCGCATTAGAACCCAATGATTTAGAGTTTGTTTATGGGATTGAAAACGATCAGAGCATTTGGGAAGTCAGCAATACTCATACACCTTACAGCCGGTTTTTAGTCAAGCAATATTTAGAAAATGCCCATCAGGATATTTATGAAGCCAAGCAATTGCGATTGGCGATTTGTCAGGATCAGGATTTTCCTGCCTTGGGTCTAATCGATTTATTTGATTTTGATCCCAAGAATAATAGGGCTGGTGTTGGTATTGTTATTCAAGCGAAAGAAAATAGAAAACAGAATATTGGGTCAGAAGCATTGGAGCTATTAATACAATATGCTTTTTACAATCTTAATTTACATCAATTGTATGCAAATATAGGTACCGAAAATGAAGCAAGTAAAGCTCTTTTTACTAAATTTGGATTCGAATTGATCGGTGTAAAAAAAGAGTGGACCTTTGTAAATGGTAAATACAAAGACGAAGCGATTTTTCAATTGATTAATACTGAATTTTAAACGCTTTAGTTTTGATTCACGACCCTTTCAAAAACAAATAAGACACAAAGAATAGTTGTGTGCTATACCTATAAAAAAATAACACTTATGAATATTAAGAAAATTATCACAATCGTATCAGTAGTTTTGATAACTATATTAATGATTTACGGATTGGTTATTTTACGCCAGATCTTTTCTTCGAATACAAAATTTTCGGAAAAAGAAGTCTTTATTTTTATTCCAACAGACGCTAAATACGAGGAGGTCAAAAAAATAGTGGCACCATATATTGAGAATTTAGAACGTTTTGAAATGGTAGCTAATAAAAGAGGCTATATTGATAATGTTATACCAGGTCGTTTTTTATTCAAAAAAGGAATGAATAGTTATGAATTGGTAAAAACATTGCGACTTAATTCACCGGTAAAACTGGCATTCAACAACCAGGAACGTATAGAAAATTTAGCAGGGCGAGTTGGCTCTCAGATTGAAGCGGATAGTTTATCCTTATTGACTACATTCAAAGATTCTATTTTCTTACAGGAAAATGGTTTTAATGAGGAAAACATTTTAGCGATGTTTATCCCAAATACCTATGAGATTTATTGGAATACAACAGCTGAAAAATTCCGAGATAAAATGATTAAGGAATATCGTAATTTTTGGAATAAGGAAAGAGTAGCAAAAGCTCAAAAACAAGGACTCACTCCAATTGATGCAACAATTTTAGCTTCGATAGTTCACAAAGAGTCAGTAAAAAAAGACGAAAGACCTAGAATAGCCGGGGTATATTTGAATCGTTTGAGAGCTGGAATGCCACTTCAAGCTGATCCAACCGTTATTTACGCTATAAAAAAGAAAGCAGATGATTTTGATCAAGTGATTAAAAGAGTTTTCTATAATGATTTAACCATGGCGCATCCATATAACACGTATATGAATTTAGGACTTCCTCCAGGGCCTATTGCAATGCCCGATATCACAGCATTAGAAGCCGTTTTGAATCCTGAGAAGAATAATTTTATTTATTTCTGTGCCAGTGTGGAACGTTTTGGGTACCACGAATTTGCGGCTACTTTGGAAGAGCACAATAAAAACGCAAAAAAATATTCAGATTGGATCAACAGCCAAGGTGTGAAAAGATAGTGTTGAGAGTAAAAAAATTAGTTCTATTTTTATTCTTGTTTGGATTTCAAATTGGCTATTCACAAAATAAAGTAGAACGTTTTCTGAAACCTTCGGACTCTTTAAATAAAAAAAGGCAAAACGGAGTTGCTGTTGCTGAAGCAGTGCTTTTTGCAGGGACTTTGATAGGTTTAAACCAACTTTGGTATGCGGATTATCCCAAATCTGATTTTCATTTTATAAACGATAACTCAGATTGGCTTCAAATGGATAAAGCAGGACATGTGTTTTCGTCGTATCATTTAGGACGGTTTGGTGCTGAGATGCTAAAGTGGAGCGGTACTAGTGAAAAAAATCAATTGCTTTACGGTTCAGGTCTAGGTTTCGCATTTCTTACAGCTGTTGAGGTATTGGATGGTTATTCTTCTGAATGGGGAGCTTCGCCCGGAGATATTATTGCGAATGCATCTGGAACCGCACTTTACGTTTCCCAAGAATTAATATGGAAGGAACAGCGTATTATTCCAAAGTTTTCTTTCCACACCACACCCTATGCAAGATACAGACCCGAAGTATTAGGGAGTTCAGTATCAGAGCAAATTTTGAAGGATTATAACGGTCAGACATATTGGTTGTCAGTTAATCTGCATTCTTTTGCTAAAGAGTCAATAGTACCAAAATGGCTCAATTTAGCGATAGGGTACGGAGGCGAAGGAATGGTTACTGCAAGCAAAGGGAACACCCATCCATTCTTGGCGATGAGTCCCGAGCGATTTAGACAATTTTACTTAAGCATTGATGTCGATTTGACTAAAATTAAGACCAATTCTTCTTTATTAAAGACTGTCTTTTCTGTTTTTAATACCGTTAAAATTCCTGCACCAACAATTGAATTTGTGCGTTTTAACGATGTAAAATACCACTTCATCTATTTTTAGAAAAGTTTAACTAACTGATTATCAGCATTATTATTTTTATTGTATCTTTGCCCGTAGAAATTTCACAACGGGACAGCGTTTGAAGAAAAACAATTTATGATAAAGAAATGGTATTTTTATACAAGTTTGACTGTAATAACAGTTTTTTTGAGCTCAGGTTTTAGACCTTTTAATTTAGAAACCAACCCATGGTTTCTTATCAATGAAGAAGATGGAACACACTACTTATATCCATCAGAAGAACAAGGCGAATACACGAATTTGAATATCCCTTTTACTGGAAATTTCTTTATAGGCTTTAAAGAGGCTATAGGTTATAGAGAATCGGAAAGTAAATATAAAAAAATCAATTCTCTGGGCTATATGGGAAAATACCAGTTTGGTATTGAAACATTAAAATCAGTTGGAATATCCAATCGCTCCGCTTTCTTGAACAGTCCAGAACTACAAGAAAAAGCATTTTTGGCTCTTTTAGCGAAGAATAAATGGGAGCTAAAAAAAGAAATCGAAAAATACGAGGGTACTATTTTAAATGGAATTCAGATAACGGAGTCTGGAATATTAGCTGCTGCGCATCTTGGAGGTGCAGGATCCGTAAAAAAATACTTTAAAAATAAAGGTCAACGTAATTTTAGAGATGCTTATGGCAGTTCTTTAAGAAGCTACATGAAAATGTTTGGGGGCTATGATACTTCTTTTATTGTGGCGGATATCAATGCAAAAGTTAATAATAAATAATTTATTTTACATAATATAAAAAATAGGCTGTCAAAACATTTTGGCAGCCTATTTTTATTAAAATTAGATTATTTTTCTTTTAGAATTTGTCCATCAGGACGTACCACTAGTTTCATGGTCTCTTTATCTTTTTTAATTTTAATGTTGTATTGTTTTTTGATGATGTCTCCATCTTCCTGTGTATAAAGAAAACTATCATTTACAATAGACCATCCAGGATAAGTTCTGTAAATAGAATAGATAACTTCACTAGGTAGTTTTACGTTTTTAAAATTCTCAACTACACGAACTAATTTTCCGTTTTCATTATAAGTTGCTGTTAAAGATCCGTTTTTCACTTCCATTACTACTAGGTATTCTTCAAAACCTTCCGCATCTTTTCCTAAATCATAAGCAATGAATTTTTCTTCAACCATTTTAACTCTTTGATCTGGATTATTATCGGGTATATAAACGGAAAAATCAGATCCAACTCTTTTAATTACCACTCCGGGTAACTCTTCAATTTTAATTTTACCTTTTTCAGTTTCTTGGGAATAGGACATTATTGTAAAACTTAAAAAAAGTAAAATGATAAATGATTTCATAATATTTAGTTTTAAATTAATAAATAAATAAAGCATATCATTTTATTAATAGAATAACCTAAAAATCAGTATTATAAAAGGCCTATAATTTAGTAAATAAAAAATATGCTTATGTAAATTTAGCAATTTTATGAAGTTATTACCGTTAATGCATCCATTATTTTATGTTAATAATAGGAGCTAAATGATCTTTTTTTTAATAGGAATATTATATTTTAAATTGAATTATATAAAAAAAACACCAACCTTTTGATTGATGTTTTAAATTATAAAGTCAAGTTATTTATACCGTGTTTTATTCAAAAGTTTCCATTAAAATTTCTAATATTTTAATAGCAGCCTCACTTATTTTTGTACCCGGTCCAAATACAGCTACGGCGCCAGCATCAAATAAAAACTGATAATCCTGTGCTGGAATCACCCCTCCCACAACCACCATGATGTCTTCGCGTCCATATCTTTTAAGTTCTTCAATTACCTGTGGGACAAGCGTTTTATGTCCTGCAGCAAGTGATGAAACACCAAGAATATGGACGTCATTTTCAATAGCTTGTTTGGCAGCCTCAGCTGGGGTCTGAAACAGTGGGCCAATGTCAACATCAAAACCTACATCCGCATACCCAGTTGCCACAACTTTAGCGCCACGATCGTGGCCGTCCTGACCCATTTTAGCAATCATAATTCGAGGTCTGCGACCTTCTTTTTTAGCAAATTCATCTGCTAATAGTTTTGCTTTTTCAAAACTTTTGTCGTCTTTTATTTCTTTACTATACACACCGCTAAAGGATTTAATTTGTGCTTTGTATCTTCCAAAAACCGTTTCCAGTGCATCACTGATTTCTCCTAATGTAGTTCTGTTTCTGGCAGCTTCAACAGCAATTTCAAGTAAATTACCCTCGCCGGTTTGAGCACAAAGGATTAGTTTTTTTAGAGAATTTTGTACTTTTTCCGAATCTCTGCTTGCTTTAATTTGGTCTAATTGTTCCAATTGCTGTTTGCGAACCATTTGATTATCCACATCGAGAATCTGCAAGGGGTCTTCTTTTTCCAATCGGTATTGATTGACTCCTACAATAATATCCTGGCCACTGTCTATTCTTGCTTGTTTTCTGGCTGCGGCTTCTTCGATTCGTAGTTTTGGAATTCCGGATTCAATGGCTTTGGTCATACCGCCCAATTCTTCCACTTCTTCGATAAGTTTCCACGCATTTTGGGCAATCTCATTGGTTAAGCTTTCTACATAATAACTCCCAGCCCAAGGATCTACTGTTTTAGTGATTTTAGTTTCCTCTTGCAAATACAGTTGCGTATTTCTAGCAATTCTTGCAGAGAAATCTGTGGGTAAAGCAATAGCTTCATCCAAGGCATTAGTATGTAAAGATTGCGTTCCGCCAAATGCAGCTGCAGCGGCTTCTATGCAAGTTCGTGCCACATTATTGAAAGGATCTTGCTCTGTTAAACTCCAACCTGAAGTTTGGCAGTGAGTGCGCAAGGCTAATGATTTATCATCTTTTGGTTCGAATTGTTTGACCAGTTTTGCCCAAATCATTCTTCCGGCGCGCATTTTAGCAATTTCCATAAAATGGTTCATACCTATTGCCCAGAAAAAGGATAATCTGGGGGCGAATTCATCAATCTTCATTCCGGTTGCTAAACCCGTCCTGATGTATTCCAGTCCATCTGCAAGCGTATAGGCCAACTCAATATCAGCAGTAGCTCCAGCTTCTTGCATGTGATAACCCGAAATCGAAATGGAGTTGAACTTAGGCATTTTTTTGCTGGTGAATTCAAAAATATCAGCAATTATTTTCATCGAAGGTGTTGGTGGGTAAATATAGGTATTACGCACCATGAACTCTTTCAGAATGTCATTTTGTATCGTTCCGGAAAGTAATTCGGGTTTAACGCCTTGTTCTTCGGCAGCGACAATATAGAAAGCCATAATGGGCAAAACGGCGCCATTCATGGTCATGGAAACAGACATTTCGTCCAGTGGAATTTGGTCGAATAATACTTTCATGTCTTCTATTGAGTCAATCGCAACTCCCGCTTTCCCTACATCACCCACTACACGTTCGTGATCGGAGTCATATCCACGGTGTGTAGGCAAATCAAAAGCTATGGAAAGTCCTTTTTGACCTGCAGCAAGATTTCTTCTGTAAAAAGCATTGCTTTCTTCGGCAGTCGAAAATCCGGCATATTGACGCACGGTCCATGGTCGGCGCACATACATTGTTGCGTAAGGTCCACGCAAATTAGGTGCAAAACCAGCTCCAAAATCAAGATGGGTAAGATTCTGGATGTCTTGTGCGGAATAGGTTGGTTTTAGTTCGATTCCTTCGGCTGTTATAAATGGAGTAGTCACAGAACTATCATCCGCTATTTTGAACGTTGTGCTTTCTAATTTTATATGTTGTAAATCTTTTCTTTTCATTTCTTTAGTACCAAATTACACGAATTCTAATGGTTTTTTTATTTTGATTAGTCGAAACCTCTGAATATTATTCTAGACCAAGCCGTTCCTGCTCTATTTTTTCTGCTAGACGTTTTTCGATTATTGGTGTAATCAAGGTTTTTCTTGGTTTGACTTTTACAAAAGGGAACAGTTCTAAATCGTGTTTCATCTTATCCTGTTTGTTGGGATGTTTGTTGGTTCCTAATAAAATTTCTTTACCAGAATCAAATAATTCTTGTGCCGTATCAGCACTTTCCTGAATTTTTCTTTTGATGATTCCATCATTAAGCTGTTTAAGAAAGCCCCCATTTGCCTCGATATCTTTGAATAAAGCCAACGATTTCTCGGCTAATTGGTTAGTGATATTTTCTATATAATAACTGCCGTCAGCCGGATTATTGACTTTGTCAAAATAACTTTCATTTTTGAGAATTAATAGTTGATTTCGAGCAATTCGATCCCCAAATTCATTGTCTTTATGATAGAGCGAATCGTATGGTAAATTGGCAATAGCATTTGCTCCACCAATAATAGCACTCATGCATTCAGTAGTGGTGCGCAACATGTTTACATTGTAATCATACAGTGTTTTGTTTCGTTTTGTAGGCGAAACAATGATGTTGCAATCTAAGTTGTGATTGTATTCTTTGGCAATCAGATTAAAAAGTAATCGCAAAGCGCGCAGTTTTGCAATTTCAAAAAAGTAATTTGTCCCAACGGCAACTTCAAAAACAATCGGTTGATGAACAGCCTCAATTCGGTTGAAATATTCATTGGCATGCCCTAGACTATAGGCGATTTGCTGTACCATAGTAGCACCCGCATTTTGATATAAAGCGGCATTGATACTCAATAAAGAAAGAGTTGCCGTTTCTTTTGAAAGTAAATCCAGTGTTTCAAAATTATTTTTTTCTTTGGTTACAAACCAATTCCCGTCTTTGGCCAACTGTCCAATAGGATCCAGACTGCAGAAAATGGTAGTATTGTTTTTCTTTGCAAAGGCATCAATTTTTTTGACGAAATCGATTGAAATAAATCCCAGATTAAAATATACACTGACATTTTCTAAAGGTAATTTCTCAAGTAGGTAGGTAATGTCAATTGTTTCGTTTTCTATTGAAAACCGAAGGCTGTCTGCACCACGACTCAATGTGTCTAGGGCTCTTTCGATAGATTTGTCAACATCATAAACAAATATATTTTGGCAAATTCTGAATTGAGTTGCTTGCGTAGGCATCGGAAAAGTTTTGGTAAATTCATCTTTATGATAAAAAGGTTTTACCTGAATGTCTTCGGGTGAATTCCAAACTACCGTTTCATTATAATCGGCTCCACTGAGTTCAAATTGGATTTTTTGTTTCCATTGTTTGGAAGAAATGGGATTAAAATCATCGAAAAGATTTGTTGTCATTTTGTTTGTGGTTTTCCTAGTTCCAGCTTCGCCAAAGGGAAGTGAGCAGGAACAGGGTGTTGTATTTCAATAATTACTATAAATTGTACATTCCCTTCCTTTTAGGAAGGGTTGGGGATGTGATTTTATTTTTCAATAGTGTCGCCTTCAAATTCAATGATATAAATATCTTCACTATCTTTTTTCATATAGTATTTTTCGCGGGCGTATTTTTCTATTTGCTCTGAATTTTTTAATTGCTTGATATTCTCCTGATCCTTTTTTATTTCCTGTTTATAATAAGTAGCATTCTCTTCTAAATTTTCGATCTGTTTGTCTAAAACACGATGGCCAAAATAGGAATAGTTATCCAAAAAAATCATCCAAGTACAAAAAAACAACAGAACCCAAACGTATTTGTTACTCAATAATTTAAACCAAGATTTATCTTTATACGGATTTGTCATTTTATTTTTTTTAGCCCCGATTAAAGTGAAAATGCTTTGAGTGATGATGACGAAGGAAGATTCACCAACTTAAAGATTGAAACGGAAAGCGGGAAATAGCTTCAAATAATTAGTACGCTAAAATTACAATTAAATTATAGAATTTTTTGATTTATTACGGCACGTACCACATCAATCGCTACAGTGTTGTATTTGTCGTTTGGTATAATAATATCTGCAAATGCTTTAGTGGGTTCTATAAATTGTTCATGCATTGGCTTTAATGTTGTTTGGTATCGGTTGATTACTTCATGCATATCTCGACCACGTTCAGTGATATCGCGTTTCATACGGCGGATTAATCGTTCGTCAGAATCAGCATGAACGTATATTTTTACGTCAAATAATTCTCTTAATTCTGGATTTGCCAAGATTAAGATCCCTTCTACAATCATCACTTTTCTTGGATGTGTAAAAACAGTATCGTCTGTTCTGTTATGTGTTACAAAGGAATAAACAGGCTGATGAATGTTGTTTCCATCTTTTAATTCTTTAAGATGAGCGACCAATAACTCAAAATCAATGGCTCTTGGATGATCAAAATTTATCAACGCTCTCTCATCAAATGAAAGTCCATGGTTTTCTTTGTAATACGAATCCTGAGAGATGATTCCAACTTCAGTTTCTGGTAATTCATTCATAATTTGATGTACAACGGTTGTTTTTCCGCTTCCTGTACCACCTGCAATTCCTATAATGAGCATAAATTTTTTGTTATGTTTTTATCTGAACAAAAATAGGAATTTATTCGAGAGCAGTTTTTCTTTTTCTAACAAATATTGCTAATTTATTATATTTTTTGGACAGTAGTGATTGCCATTTTTTCTATCTTTATTTTTTAAAAATAATAATAAGCGGTGTATTCCCAAATAAATAAAAATATAAGCAGGTACGTCACTTTTACCCCAGAAGAATTAGCCCTGTTCCATTCTTTGTTGGAGTACAAAACCGTTCCGAAAAAAACTATTTTACTGCACGAAGGGGAGAATTGTAATTTTGAAGCCTTTGTGGTCAAGGGGTGTGTCCGGAAATATTATATTGATGCCAATGGCTTTGAGGTTATTCTTCAATTTGCTATAGAGAATGCTTGGGTCAGTGATATTTCTTTTAGCATTTATGAAGAGAAACCAAGTAGAGTATATATTGAAACCTTAGAGGATTGCGAGTTTTTTATGTTTAATCCTGAAAGTAAAGAATCCTTATTTATTCAAGCACCCAAGTTTGAACGTGCTTTTCGTATCTTGATGCAACGAAGCCTAGCGGCTACCCAAGATCGTTTGTTTAATACTATTTCTAAAACTGCCACTGAAAAATATTTAGAATTTTTAGAAAAATATCCAGCGCTTTCTCAGCGTGTTACCCAACATTACATCGCCTCTTATCTAGGAATTTCAGCTGAGTTTCTTAGCAAAATAAGAACCAAGATAGCCAAACACTAAATTTTCGTTATTTTTAATTTCTTGTCCTAGTTCAATGTAAGCGGGTTTTTTTTGAGCCAACTTTGTACTCTATTAATTAAGAAAATGACAATGGAAAATTCAAACAAAATAAAAGAGGAAGGATTAACTCATACCGTTTTACATAAAGCCAATACAAGAGGTCATGCCAATCACGGATGGCTAGAATCGTATCATACCTTTAGTTTCGCAAATTACCAAAATCCAGAGCGTATGAACTTTGGAGTATTACGTGTTTTGAATGATGACCGAGTAAATCAGGGAATGGGTTTTGGAAAACATCCGCATGATAACATGGAAATTATTTCGATACCGTTAGATGGAGATTTAGAACATCAGGACAGTATGGGGAATACAACTGTAATCAAACAAGGCGATATTCAAGTTATGAGTGCTGGTACCGGAATTTTTCATAGTGAATACAATAAAAATAAAGACCAGTTGGTTAAATTTTTGCAGATATGGATTTATCCAAATCAGAAAAATGTGACACCCCGTTATGATCAACTTACTTTGGATCTAGATGACCGTCACAATAGACTACAGCAAATTTTATCCCCAAATCCTGAAGACGAAGGGGTTTGGATTCATCAAGACGCTTGGTTTCATATTGGGAAATTCGATAACGATTTTTCTACTTTGTATGAATTGAAAAAATCAGGAAACGGAATTTATGCTTTTGTTTTAAAAGGAGATTTCACCATAGGCAAAATCGATTTAAAGGAACGTGACGGATTAGGAATTTGGGATACCAGTACTATTAAAATTATTGCTAATTCAGCCGATGCCGAAATCTTATTGATGGAAGTGCCAATGAAATTATAATCAAATAAATTAATAATAGAAATAACTAATAATAAATAAGAATACTATGTCATCAACAAAATGGGTAATTGACCCGACACACTCAGAAATTGGTTTTAAAGTGAAACACATGATGTTCACCAATGTTTCCGGTAAGTTTTCAAAATTCGATGCAACAATTGAAACCGAAGATACTAATTTTGAAAATGCAAAAATTGAATTCACTGGAGCGATTGATTCCATAACAACAGGGAATGCAGATAGAGATACTCATTTATTGAGTCCGGATTTTTTTGATGCAGCACAATTTCCTGAAATAAAATTTAGCGCTACTTCATTTACTAAAATCAAGGAGGGAGAATATCAATTGGTTGGCGATTTAACCCTACACGGTGTTACAAAATCAGTAAAATTAGCCACAGAATATGGTGGGTTATTGAAAGATCCTTGGGGAAATACTAAAATGGCACTAGCATTAGAAGGGAAAATTAACAGAAAAGATTGGGGATTAAACTGGAATTCAGCTCTTGAAGCTGGAGGTGTCTTAGTTAGTGATGAAGTTCGATTGAATATTGAATTGCAATTTATCAAACAATAAATTTTAGAAATAATAAAAGCATGGCTTAAAAATCATTTTTGAGTCATGCTTTGCTGTAAATGAAGGACGATGAAAACCATAAATATTTTATACATAGGAAGACATCTTGAAATTTCAGCAACTGTGGTCCGATTAATAAATGCGACTGATACTTGGTTTGGAGTAGGGGTACTGAATGATGAGGAGGCTAAGGGAATTTTTCTAAAAAATAATTTCTCCATAGTATTATTAGGCTCTGGAATTGAAGATGAAAGTGAAACTAATTTGTGTGATTTTTTCAAAAAACAAAATCCTAATATTATAATAGTTCAACATTACGGTGGCGGAAGTGGTCTGCTAAAAAGTGAAATTTTAGTTGCCTTGGACTGTAATAAGACATAAAAAGTTATTTTTAAACCATACGGAAATTAGGAAAAAGCACCTAATTTTTCTTAATTTCCGAATGGTTTAATTTTTAAAAATGATTATGTAAAAACAAAAAGTAGAGCTAATTAAAAACTTATTTGTTCTTTTTTGCCTTAATCATCATCTCTAATTGATCCCAAAGTTCTTCTGGGATTGCTTCCAAAATATTAAATTGCCCTGCTCCTTTCAACCACTCACCTCCATCAATCACTACAACTTCACCATTGACATAAGCGGAGAAATCAGAAACTAAATAAGCCGCTAAATTGGCTAATTCCTGATGGTCACCCACCCGTTTTAACGGTACTTTTTTAGCCATGTCAAATTTTTCTGCTAAATCTCCAGGCAACAATCGGTCCCAAGCCCCTTTAGTAGGGAATGGTCCGGGTGCAATCGCATTTGAACGAATTCCGTATTTTGCCCATTCAACAGCAAGGCTTCGGGTCATGGCCAAAACTCCAGCTTTTGCAGTGGCGCTAGGCACTACATAGGCAGAGCCAGTCCAGGCATAAGTTGTCACAATATTCAAAATGGTAGATGATTTTTGTTTAGTGTCAATCCAGTGTTTTCCAAAAGCAAGTGTGCAGTTTTTGGTGCCTTTTAAAACAATATCAATCACAGTATCAAAAGCATTAGCAGATAATCTTTCGGTCGGAGAAATGAAATTTCCTGCAGCATTATTTAGTAAAACATCTACTTTTCCAAAAGCTTTCAAAACTTCTTGCAGCATGTTTTCTACTTCTTCGTAATGACGTACATCACATTGAATCGGAAGACAAGTTCCGCCTGTTTCCGTTTCCAGTTCTGAAGCTGTATTTTTAAGCTTTTCTAAATCTCTGGAAGTGATGGCAACTTGCGCGCCCAATTCTAAGAAATATTTAGTCATAGCTTTTCCTAAACCACTTCCTCCTCCAGTTACTACTATCACTTTGCCTTGAAGTGCATCGTCACGTAACATTTTATCGGTATAATTCATAGTCTGATTTTTTTAATGTAAATGTAATAAAATAAATAGTATGCGTGCATAATAAAAAATTAAAAGCAATATTTTTATATGGCGCACAGTCTTTTAGCAGCTTCTTCCAGTGTTGCATTGTCTTTGGCAAAACAAAAGCGAATTAAATTGAGGTCTTTGCCATCTGCATAAAAAGTAGAGATAGGAATTGCGGCCACACCGTGTTCCTTTATTAACCGTTTGCAAAAATCAATATCATTCTCCTTTGATATGTTTGCATAACAAACTACCTGAAAGTAAGTTCCTTCACAAGGCAGTAGTGTAAAGCGGCTATCCTTTAATAATTTTCGGAAATAGTCTCTTTTTTCTTGATATAATTCTCCAATTTTATCAATGGATACTATGTCTAGATAGTCACTGATGGCAACCTGACAAATACTATTGACACTAAAAACTAGAAATTGATGTACTTTTTTAATTTCTGTCATAAGGTGTTCAGGTGCTACGAGATAGCCGATTTTCCATCCCGTTACATGGAAGGATTTTCCAAATGAAGATACCATAATACAGCGATGTAATATTTTTCCCCGAGTATGAGCTGAAATGTATTTTTGCTCGAAAGTGATGTGTTCATATACTTCATCTGATAGCACTACAATTTTAGAATATTTATCTAAAAGAACTTCCAATGCTTCAAAATCGGATTCACTTAGGATTTTTCCTGTAGGATTGTGCGGATTATTAATGATAATCATGCGGGTTTTGGGTGTGCAGGCTTGTTCTATAATTCCCCAATTTGGGGTGTAATCATCGTTTAATGCTACTCGAATCGGATGTGCGTTGCATAACAAAATAGGTGCTTCATAACAATCATAACTAGGGTCTAGAATAAGTACTTCCTCATTGGTTTGCACTAAAGCTAGAATAGTCGTAAAAATTCCTTGTGTGGCACCAGCTGTGATCAATAGCTCAGTTTCAGGTAGAACGCTCCTGTGGTATGAATGATTAATGAGTGTTGCAATTTTTGATAAAAGAGGCGGATATCCTGACATGGGAAGGTACTGGTGTGCATTTTTTGTAGCAAGAATGGAGACTAAATTTGTAAGCCTTTCGTCAACAGGAAAATTTGGAAAACCTTGTGACAGGTTAATAGCATTATACTCAGCTGCCATTTTTGACATGATAGTAAAAATACTCGTGCTGATATTTGGAAGTTTACTCATAATAAATGAACATAGATTGCTTCATAAATGTACTGTTTTTTACTGGAATTGTTTTTTAAAAGGAAAAGTTACAAAAATGATAGTTGATTACGATTGGTTATTATTTTTCTATGTGCAAAAAAGCCACCATAATGGTGGCTCTTTATAAATAAATTATTAAAGTTTAATTTTGACTAACAATTTCTCCTTTTGGAGTGACTACTAATTTGCGATTTTCTTTGTCTTTTTTTATTCGGATATTATATTCCTTTTTGATGATATCACCTTCTTTTTGAGAATACAAATATTTATCATTTACAATTTGCCAACCGGGGAATGCTTTATAAATAGAATAGATGACACTATTTGGTAATTTTATATTTTTATAATTCTCAACAACACTTGTTAGTTTTCCATTTTCATTATAAGTGGCAGTCAACGACCCTTTCTTGGTTTCCATAATAACTAAATAATTTTCGAAACCTTCAAAGTCTCTTCCTAAATCATAGGCTATGAACTTGTCTTCAATAGCTCTTACATTTGGATCGGGATTTCTATCTGGCAAGTATACAGAGAAATCCTTTCCTGCGCTTTTAATAACAACTGCGGGCAGTTCTTCCATTTTAATATTTCCTTGCCCAGATCCACTTATCTTTTCCTGTGCTAAGGATGCTGTAGTTATACTTAGAAAAAGTAAAACGAATTGATATGCTTTCATGACATTTTGCTTTAATTTATAATTTAATACACTTTTAGTAATGATTAAATAAATTCAGCAAGGCTTGTTTTTTTCTCCCCCTTTTATTTTATGAGTTATTTAAATCATTAGACTTAAAAACAGTAGTAGTTTTAGATTTTAAATTTATATTTAAAAAATGATTTTTGGGACAAGTAAAATTACCTCTTTTTAAGAAATAGGTGGGTTAATTTTTTTGTAAATAGTGTTAATTTAACAGGGCATTCTAAAGGCTTTTTTAGCAGGAAAATCCATTTCAATAGCTATTATGGGAGATCTGTAGAGATGTGTTTTAGAACAAAGTGCTTTGCAAGTGTTTGTATTCCTGTATTTTGGTGTAAATTATAAAAATAAAAAACTGACTTTTAGAATTTAAAAGTCAGTGTCGGGGTATTATTTAAAGGGAAATAGGAAGTGTAGGTATAAATCTAAATAGAATTAATGCATTTTATGTATAATAAAGATAGTTGGACGATTGTGTAAATCTACTTTTACTTTTTTCCAATCATTGGCTTTCATAGTTTTGATATATTCTGAAGGTAAAGTGATATCAGTTGCAATACAAAGATGAGTTGTAGGATTAAGAGCTTGTAAAATATCCTCCAGCATTTTATTGTTCCTATAAGGTGTTTCTATAAAAATTTGAGATTGGTTTTTGTCGTGAGATAATTTTTCAAGATTTTTCAGTGCTGTTTTCTTTTCTGCTTTTTCAATAGGTAAATACCCATTAAAGGTAAAGCTTTGTCCGTTCATTCCAGAAGCCATCATAGCCAAAAGGATTGAAGAAGGACCTACTAAAGGAATAACTTGAATTCCTTTTTCGTGGGCTAATTTTACAATTACTGCACCAGGATCAGCTACTCCAGGGCAGCCTGCCTCACTCATTAAACCGATGTTGTGACCTTCTAATAAGGGTTTAATAAAGTCTAAGTGTTCTTTGGTCTCGGTGTGTTTATTTAATACAAAAAGTTTTAGCTCCGATTGTTTTTTTTCAGGATGCACCCCTTTAATAGATTTACGCGCTGTTTTTTCATTTTCAACAATATAATAATCAATAAAATCAATGCTTCTTTTTATGGTTTGGGGTAAAACATCCATCGGGTCACTATCGCCTAAAGTAGTTGGAATTAAATAGAGTTTACCTAAAAAAGTACTTGTTTTCATTGTTTTATAATTGCATTTTAAAGTAGAATGTATCTTAAAATTATTTCTTTAAAATTAAGGATTGAAAAATTATTGGTGCTTGGCTATTAATTTTTTAGCAATTACTTCGCAAACTTCATCCAGCATGTTATAAACAATTTCGAATCCATTGGGCAAACCAAAATAGGGATCAGGGACGTCTACTTTTTCATCTGGAAATAATTCATTCAGAATAAGTTGCACTTTTTCTTTTTGTTCCTGACTTTTTGCCAACTGAATTACATCGTCATAATTAGAATTATCCATTACATAGATATAGTCAAACGAATCAAAATCAGTCGTGCTGAACTGTCTTCCTTTTTGATCAGAAATACTGATTTTGTTTTTTTTTGCTACAGCAATAGAACGGTCATCCGGTGTATGGCCAACGTGCCAAGAACCAGTTCCTGCTGAATCCACTTTGAACTTATTTTTGGGGAGCTTTGAGGCTAATATACCTTCGGCCAATGGAGACCGACAAATATTGCCTAGACAAACCATTAAAATTTTTATGGGCATAATGCTTTTATAGCGTTAATTTTTTATTGATATCTTCAACAAATTTTTTGAATTGTTTGTCAGTAGCAACTAAATTGTCAACGGTTTTACAAGCATGTAATACGGTAGCGTGATCACGATCTCCAATTTGAGAGCCTATATTAGCCAAAGATGCTTTTGTGAACTTCTTTGCAAAAAACATTGCCAACTGTCTGGCTTGAACTACGTGTCTTTTTCTGGTTTTTGATTGAAGTGTTTCTAAATCCAATTGGAAATAATCCGATACAATTTTTTGAATATAATCGATAGAAATTTCTCGTTTTACATTTTTCACAAATTTCTCCACGACACTTTTAGCAAGTTCTAGGGTAACTTCTTTTTTATTAAATGAAGATTGCGCAATCAGGGAAATAATTGCTCCTTCTAATTCTCTAACATTCGATTTAATATTTCGTGCAACGTATTCGATGATCTCTTCTGGAATTTCCACACCATCTCGGTACAAAATATTTTTTAGAATAGAAATTCTAGTTTCATAATCTGGTTGATGCAATTCAGCTGACAATCCCCATTTGAAACGAGATAACAAACGTTGTTCAATATCTTGCATGTCAACAGGCGCTTTGTCAGAGGTCAAGATGACCTGTTTGCCGTTTTGATGGAGATAATTAAAAATATGAAAAAATACATCTTGAGTTCCTGATTTTCCAGAAAGAAATTGAACGTCATCAATAATTAAGACATCAATTAACTGATAGAAATGTATAAAATCATTTCGATTATTCTTCTTAACGGAATCTATATACTGTTGTGTAAAAATCTCAGCAGAGATGTATAAAACGGTTTTTTCAGGATGTTTGTCTTTTATTTCTACACCAATGGCATGTGCCAAGTGTGTTTTTCCAAGGCCAACTCCACCAAAAATTAATAACGGATTAAAAGAAGTTCCCCCCGGTTTATTAGCAACTGCCATCCCTGCCGAACGGGCCAGTCTATTGGAGTCACCTTCTAAAAAATTATCAAAACTATAATTAGCATTCAGTTGAGATTCAATCTTTAAATTCCGAATTCCAGGAATTACAAAAGGATTTCGTAATTCAGGGTTTAAATTTTTAAAGGGAGCGTCTACTTCTTGGGGCTTCATAGGAACTCTATTGGCGCTTGGCAACTGTTCTGTAAACGGTTGTTTATTGCCATAAGTATTTTCCATTCTGATTTTATAAAGTAACTTAGCGTTTTTTCCAAGTTCTTTGGTCAAGGCCACTTTTAATAGTTTTACATAGTGTTCTTCTAACCATTCATAGAAAAATTTACTTGGAACTTGAATATATAATGCGTTATCGGTAAGTTCAACTGATTTGATTGGTTCAAACCAAGTTTTATAGGCTTGGTCTTGGATGTTGTCTTTTATAAAAGACAAGCAGTTTTCCCATACTGATTGAGCAGTTTTGTTCATATATTCTATTAAATTGTTTTTTATTGGTAATTGTTATCTTACTAAAAAAAAGATGTTTTATTATTATTTATCGGGGTAACAAATATGTGAACAAATTTCTGTAAAAAAAAATATATAGGGTAATAATTTCACGAATTATTGTTGTAAGGAGCTTTTAAAATTTAAATTTTTAATACATAATTAATGAAAGATCATCAAATTGAAGTGAGGGTTAGGTACTCAGAAACAGATCAAATGGGCGTTGTATATCATGGGAATTATATCCCCTATTTTGAAATAGGAAGAGTGGAATGGCTAAGAAACAAAGGGGTTTCGTATAAAAGTATGGAAGAAAACGGGATTGCGCTTCCTATTGTTTCGATGAATATAAATTATAAAAAATCAGCTCGGTATGATGAGTTGCTCACCGTACATACAATTTTCAAAAGTCAGAGTTCTGTGAAGATAGAATTTGATTGTGCTATATATAATGAATCAGATGAGTTATTAACAACTGCCCAATTTATTTTGGTTTTTGTGTCCTTAAAAACAGGTCGTCCTACTGCGCCACCGGATTATATTTTAGAATTGTTAAAAACAATAGAATAAATTGTAAAAGGAGCAATTTTATATTGGAATTAGAGTCGTTTTATATCGATTTCAAACATCAAATTAAAAATGTCGAATACCATTTCGGCATTTTTTTTTCGGGTTTTTATCTCAATTATGCCCATAGGAAGCATAGTGATTTCATTTATGGTCATGTGTTGAGATACAATATTCAATCTCTTTTCCTTAATAACCCGCATTACTTTATTCATATTAGTGTAATCAAAGGAGATCGTAAAGCGAATATCTATGGTTTTTTCAACAATCTGACTTGTTTCTAGTACCATTTGGGCGGTAGTTTTATAAGCGGAAATTAATCCACCAACGCCTAATTTGATTCCGCCAAAAACCCTAACAACTACCAGTAATATATTGGTAACTGTGAAGGATTGAATTTGCCCATATATTGGCATCCCTGCACTATTGCTTGGTTCTCCGTCGTCATTTGCTCTGTAGGTGATGGCATCGACGCCAATTTGGTATGCATAGCAAAAATGTCCGGCATTAGGGTGTTGTTTACGTAAAACTTCAAGGAGTGGTTTTACTTCTTCCTCGGAGTGAATGGGAAAGGCATATCCATAAAATTTGCTGTTTTTTTCTTTATATAGAAGTGCCTCCGTAGGAAATTCAATGGTATTGTAAGTATCTTTCAATTTGAATTTTAAAAATGGGAAGGGAGTTTATACCTTACGTGGATTTTAGATTAATTTTTTGTCTAAGAGATGAATTACATCTTCTTTTCCAACTTGTAAATTCCAAACCTCAAAGCCTAAAGCCAGAGCAGCATCAGTATTTTCTTTTTTGTCATCAATAAATAACGTGCGCTTTGGTGACAAATCATGGTTGTTTATCAAATGATTGAAAATTTCAGGATTTGGTTTTCTGATGCCAAGTTCGAATGAAAAATAGACTTTTTCAAAACATTGATAAAAATCTCGGTAAAACGATATCCCGTTTTTTTGCTCAAAAGTTTCGATATGGATAGCATCAGTATTAGACAATAAAAACAAGCGGTATTTTCCGGAAAGCAATTGAAGGAATTCCAACCGGTATAAAGGAAAGTCCAAAAGAATGGCATTCCAGGCGGCTAATATTTGTTTAATACTGGCCGTTGGGATGTATTTTTGAATCCCAAAAAGGAAATTTTCGCGAGAGATTTGCCCCGTTTCAAACTGCAAGTTCAATAGGTCTAAATCTTCATTCCATTCCTTTAAGCCTAATTTTTCAAAAGCATTTACAGTGGCTTGTTTATCTAAATTGATAAAAATATCTCCAAAATCAAAAATTATTGCATTAATCATGGTTTCTAGAAATTATAAGTTCGTCAGCACCAAGTATGTGTTTTTTAAACTGTTTTTTTATAAGAATTGGCGCGTTGATTCCTTTTTTAAATTGGATGTCTCCAATGAATATTCGGGCTTCATCCCAAAGATTGGCATTGATAAAAGTGTCTAATGTTTGTCTTCCACCTTCAATAATAACAGATTGAATCTGATGCTCATACAGCAATTGGATTATTTGTATGGCTAAGTTATTTTGAAAGTCAATTGTTTCAAAGATACTATTTTCTTTTTCAACAAGAGTTTTATATTTAGAAAATAGGATAGTTTTAACTTGATTGTCAAGGATGTGGCTATCTTTTGGGATGCGATTATTTTGATCTAAAAGCACACGGATGGGATCGCTTCCAAACCAGTCGCGTGCGTTTAATTTTGGATTATCATCAATGGCAGTTTGAGTTCCTATCAAAATGGCTTGTTCTTCAGTGCGCCATTTGTGTACCAATTGTCTGGAATACGCATTGGTAATCCAAACAGGTTTTTTTTCTGTTTTCTGCTCTGGGGCTATGAATCCATCTTGACTTTCGGCCCATTTCAATATAATGTAGGGTCTTTTCTTTTGGTGGTAGGTAAAAAAACGTTTGTTCAGTTCGTTACACTCTGCTTCCAAAACACCAACGGTAACCTCAAGTCCAGCTTCTAGCAATTTTTTGATCCCATTTCCAGCTACTTGTATGTTGGGATCCACCGTTCCGATAACCACATTTGGAATTTTATTTTGGATAATCAAATTGCAACACGGAGGTGTTTTTCCAAAATGGCTGCACGGTTCTAAACTAACGTAAATTGTTGCTTTAGTTAGCAATGATTTGTCTTTTACCGCATGGATGGCATTTACTTCAGCATGTGATTCTCCTGCTTTTTTATGCCAGCCTTCGCCAATGATTGTGTCATTATAAACAATAACACAACCTACTAGTGGATTTGGATAGGTTGTCCCTAATCCGTTTTTAGCCAATTCAAGGCAACGGTTCATGTATTTTTGATGTATTTTCACATTGTAAAAGTAGTAATTTTTGAGTTTAAGATTTTGTTTTAAAAACTTCTAAAAATAATAGTAAACAATTTCTATTTTTGCAACTGTAATTATATTTAAAGAAAAATGGAAAACTTCGTAATTAGAAAAATAAATAAAGAAGACAATCAAGAAGTTGCTCAATTAATTCGAGCTATTTTTGATGAAATGGATATACCAAAAGTAGGTACAGCTTATGAAGATCCGTATTTGGATTTAATGTATGAAGAGTACAATAAGCCCCGATCTGTTTATTATGTAGTAGAAAACAATGGAAAAATTGTTGGAGCTGCAGGGATTGCTCCGCTCGCGAATGAAGCAGTAACCATTTGTGAATTGCAAAAAATGTATTTTCTTCCTGAAACTCGTGGAATTGGACTAGGTTCAGAAATGATGGAGGTGTGTTTGCAAAGTGCTAAAAGCTTTGGTTTTGAAAAGTGTTATTTAGAAACGATGCCATTTATGCTAGATGCTCAAAAACTGTATAAAAAAGTAGGTTTTGAAAACATTTCTAATCCTATGGGCAGCACAGGTCATACAAGCTGTCCGATATGGATGTTAAAAGAGTTATAAGTTTTGACTAATCAATGGATTGTTGTTTCATAGATTCAATTACCGAGTAAAATGAAAATAAAAGAATACAGAAGGTTTTTTATTGAGGAACTTACGTCAGTTTATGAGGCGGGAGAAGCAGAAAGTTTTTTCTATTTGATTTTAGAAGACAAACACCACTTGAAACGTATTGATTTAGCTTTGAACCCTGATTTGTTTTTTTCAGAAGTAGATATTGCGGGTTGGGATTTAATTTTAGTAGCATTAAAACAGGAAATTCCGATACAATATTTGTTAGGGAAAACTAATTTTTATGGTTTGGATTTCCAAGTCAATTCAGATGTTTTGATTCCAAGGCCGGAAACCGAAGAACTAGTTGATTGGATTTTAGAAAGTCAAAAGTCGAAAGTCGGAAGTCAAAAGATCCGTATTTTGGATGTTGGAACAGGAAGTGGCTGTATCGCCATTTCATTGGCAAAAAATCTTCCAAATGCCACTATTTTTGCAATTGATGTTTCTGAAAAGGCTTTGGCTACAGCCAAAATAAATGCGGAAAATAATTCTGTAACGGTTACTTTTATCAATCAAAACATTCTTGAAACGGAAGATTTAAGGCAACAATTTGATATTATTGTTTCTAATCCGCCCTATGTTCGAAATCTGGAAAAAGAGGAAATTAAGAAAAATGTTTTAGATCATGAACCGCATCTAGCCCTTTTTGTAGAAGACAATGACGCATTGATTTTTTATAAAAAAATAGCCGAATTAGCACAAAAAAACCTACCCAAAAACGGACTGTTGTATTTTGAAATCAATCAATATTTAGGGAAAGAAATGATTGATTTACTCGAAAAAATGAACTTTAAAAACATCGAATTGAAAAAAGACATCTATGGTAATGACAGGATGATTAAAGGAAGTGTATAGGAAACAGTTCCAGTATCAATTGCTTATAAATTGAAAACGGTTTTACTTTTTATGCCTAAAGAGTAAATTATTCGTATCGTAATGCTTCTATAGGATCAAGTACTGCAGCTTTTACAGCAGGATACAAACCGGACGCGATTGCTACAATAAAACTTGTGATAAAAGCCGCCATAATGGCTCCCCAAGGTATTACAAATACAAAATTCATTGCGGTAGCGATTCCAAATCCAATTAGAATTCCAAAAATAATTCCTACGAGGCCCCCTAATTGACCAATAAGTAATGTTTCGATAAAAAACTGAAAAGCAATTGTGGTTTTCTTTGCTCCCAATGCTTTTCTGACTCCGATTTCTCGAGTGCGTTCTGTAACCGAAACAATCATAATGTTCATCAATGCAATAGAAGATCCCAATACGGTTATAATACCGATTAGCCATGAGGCTAAGCCTAGATATTTTGTAATTCCTAAAATCCTGTTAATAAGATCATCACTTCGGACCACACCAAAATTATTGTCTTCTACAGGACTTAATTTCCGGACCCTTCGCATGGTGCTGTTTGCGTTGTCAATGGCTTGATCAAGCAACTCTTTTTTGCCTGCCATGACGCTCACAGTATAGTTAATATTAGGTGCGGTAAATAATGAGCGCGCTAATTGAATAGGGATTAAAACCCTTAAATCTTGACTGTTGCCAAAAGTGGATCCTTTCTCTTTCAAAACACCAATAACTTTGAATTTAGCGCCCCGGATAGAAATTATTTTATCAATTGGGTTTACATCTTTCAACAGACCTTTTTGAAAATCAGAACCGACTACGCATACATAAGCGTTATTATCAATATCAAATCCTGTAAAATTACGTCCAGCGCTGGTTTCCAATCCGGAATTGGTCATGAAATATTCATCGACGCCTACAATTGAATTCTCGGGATCTGTTTTGGTAGCTTCATATTTTACTTCGGCTGCTGATGTTGCCGTAAAAGAAAGAGAGGTTTCTGTAAAAGGATATTTGTATTTATTTTTGAAAGCCACAGCTTCAGGATAAGAAATAATCGGATTTATTACTTCGCGTTCACTGCCTCCACGATTTCGCGTGGTGTTTTCATATTGCTTGATGTTAAAAGTATTGGCTCCCATGGATGCGAAATCAGAGGATATTGTATTTTCAAGAGCTGAAACAACGGTAAGGATACTAACTAAAGCCGTAATCCCAATAGCGATAATCATCACTGTAAGAACCGTTCGCAACAATTGCGTTCTAATAGAACCTAATGCAATCCGAATATTTTCTTTGAATAATTTTAACATCATGTAAGTTTGACACGAAAATACAATTTTTGTTACAAATTTTCTTCAGGTAAAAACTATTTTAATTTGGCGGCTTTTTTTTGGGGCGCTTTTTCAAGCTTCCAGATACAAACGAAGTTCACTGAACTCAAATAAAAATAAAAAATACGTGAAGTAATCGCTCCGTAAAAATAAGTTGTTTTTCAGTTACCTAAAAGGAGCTTGCTCTGGTCGCTCTTTCCGGCAAGAAAATACTATTATTTTTTACGTCCCTTTTTCCACTATAATCGGGTTTAGGCACCGGAGAATAAAATGCTAAAATTTGTAAACAGAATAATTTTAAAAATAAGATATTTGCAAAGAATTAATTTTTGGAAATTTTTCAACACTTCCAAAATCGTAACATCCAATAATCATATAATGGCATCAAAACCGAGCATTCCTAAGGGTACCAGAGATTTTTCACCAACAGAGGTGGCAAAGCGGCAATACATCATTCAAATTATAAAAAGTAATTTTGAGAAATTTGGTTTTCAACCCATAGAAACGCCTTCCTTCGAAAACTCCGAAACTTTAATGGGGAAATATGGGGAAGAGGGCGATCGTTTGATTTTTAAAATATTAAATTCCGGGGATTATTTAGCAAAAGCCAATGCAACACATCTTGAAAACAAAGACAGTACAAAACTGACAGCAAGTATTTCAGAGAAAGCCTTGCGGTATGACTTAACCGTTCCGTTTGCTCGTTATGTGGTACAGCATCAAAATGATATAGAGTTTCCATTTAAAAGATACCAAATTCAACCCGTTTGGAGAGCTGACCGACCTCAAAAAGGGCGTTTCAGAGAATTTTTTCAATGTGATGCTGATGTTGTGGGATCAAAATCATTGTGGCAGGAGGTAGAATTAGTACAGTTGTACGACACTGTTTTTTCGGCTTTGGGTTTAAAAGGAGTAACAATCAAAATCAATAATAGAAAAATTTTGTCCGGTATTGCAGAAGTAATTGGTGCATCCGATAAATTAATAGATTTCACAGTAGCACTGGATAAGCTGGATAAAATAGGGGAAGAAGGTGTCAAAAAAGAAATGATCGAGAAAGGCATTTCGGAAGAAGCGATCTCAAAAGTGCAGCCATTATTTAATTTCACAGGAACGATTTCGGAGAAAATAACCCAGCTTTCAATTTTGCTTGCGGAATCTCAGGAAGGGATGAAGGGCGTAGAAGAATTGCGTTTTATTTGTGAGAATGTGATGAATCTAGGATTAAACAATTCGATTTTAGACTTGGATGTGACCTTAGCAAGAGGATTGAATTATTACACAGGCGCTATTTTTGAAGTGGCTCCGCCAAAATCAGTCGCCATGGGCTCCATTGGTGGAGGCGGACGCTACGATGATTTGACTGGTATTTTTGGACTCAAAAACATGAGTGGTGTAGGAATTTCTTTTGGATTGGATCGAATTTATCTGGTTGTCGAAGAATTAGATTTATTTCCGGACACAGTAACAGCAACCTCCAGCGCATTGTTTATTAATTATGGAAACGCAGAAGCTTTTTACGGGTTACAGGCCATCCAAAAATTACGAGATTCAGGTGTAAAAGTAGAATTATATCCAGATAATGTAAAGGTAGCTAAACAATTCCAGCATGCTGATAAGCGAGGAATTCCTTTTGCGGTGCTAATTGGAGAACAGGAAATGGAATCAAATATGTTCTCTCTTAAAAATCTAGGTACAGGCGAACAGCTGTTACTGGATTTTGAAGGTTTAAAACGGGCATTGTTGCAGTCTTAAAAATTTGTAAATATAAAAAAAGCTTCATTTTTCAAAACGAAGCTTTTTTTAATATACGGTAATAGTGAATTAATAATTGTTTGGAATAATATTTTTAATCTTTACTTAGAAATACTTTTCTAAAGAAAGGTTTAACAAAGCTAAAGAAACAATATCAAGATAATCTTAAAATAATCTTAAAATTTTATGTTGTTAGGAGTTATATTGAAAAGAAAAGTGAAATCAGTAAAAAGATGACAATTTGACATTTTGAAAGAATTGGCAGTACTTTTGCAATCCATAGAAAAGAATAAAAATGAAGTTTAAGAATATTTTTAAAAACACTAGTAATATGACTACTGAAAATACAGAAATTGATCAAGAAATAGATGATGTGACATTAGAGAATAATGCCAATGGAGAGCAAATCATTATTGAGGAATTAAGTCTGGAAGAGCAATTGACTCAAGACTTAGCCAAAGAGAAAGACAAGTATTTACGATTATTTGCTGAATTTGAAAATTATAAAAGAAGAACTTCTAAGGAGCGTATAGAATTGTTTAAGACTGCAAATCAAGAAGTTTTATTAGCAATGTTACCTGTTTTAGATGATTTTGACAGAGCTATAGTAGAAATTAGCAAATCCGATGATGAACTTCTTTTAAAAGGTGTAGAGCTTATTCATGAGAAATTAAAAAACACTTTAGTTTCTAAAGGATTAGAGCAAGTTGAGGTTAATGCTGGAGATGCATTTGATGCTGATTTTGCTGAAGCAATTACTCAAATTCCGGCGCCTTCAGAAAAAATGAAAGGTAAAATTGTAGATGTTCTTGAAAAAGGATACAAATTGGGGGATAAAATCATTCGTTTTCCAAAAGTTGTTTTAGGGCAATAAATAGGATCTTGAATTAATAATGTCTTTGATATTACGCCTAGAGATGCGCTGCTGTGTGACTCTACAAAAGAAAAAATAAAAATGAAAAAAGATTTTTACGAAATATTAGGCATTTCAAAAAATGCAGATGCTGCTGAAATTAAAAAAGCATATCGAAAAAACGCGCTACAGTTTCATCCTGACAAAAATCCTGGAGACAAATCGGCAGAAGATAAATTTAAATTAGCTGCTGAAGCGTATGAAGTACTGAGTGATCCGCAAAAGAAAGCTAAATATGATCAATATGGGCATCAAGCTTTTGATGGTTCTGGAGGATTTGGCGGTGGTGGTCACGGCGGAATGAATATGGATGACATTTTTAGTCAGTTTGGGGATATTTTCGGAGGCGGTTTTGGTGGTTTTAGTGGCGGCGGCGGAGCTCGTCGTGCTAAAGGAAGTAATCTTCGTATAAAAGTAAAATTAACATTGGAAGAAATTGCCAATGGTGTTGAGAAAAAAGTAAAAGTAAAACGTAAGGTTCAAGCGCCTGGAGTTACCTATAAAACGTGTGCTACCTGTAACGGCCAAGGTCAGGTAATGCGCGTAACCAATACTATTTTGGGTAGAATGCAATCTGCTTCTACTTGTCCTACTTGTAGTGGTTCAGGTCAAATATTAGATAAAAAACCAGCAGAAGCCGATTCACAGGGAATGATTCTTGAAGATGAAACCGTTTCAATAAAAATACCTGCAGGAGTTGTTGACGGTATGCAATTGAAAGTTTCTAATAAAGGGAATGATGCTCCAGGAAATAGTATTCCGGGAGATTTAATTGTTGCAATTGAAGAATTAGAGCATGAATTTTTGAAACGTGAAGGAGAGAATCTCCATTACGATTTATACATCAGTTTTGCCGAGGCTGTTCTTGGAATTTCAAAAGATATTGAAGCTATTAACGGTAAAGTGAGGATTAAGCTGGAAGAAGGAATTCAATCCGGTAAAATTCTCAGATTAAAAGGAAAAGGAATTCCGAGTATTAATGGATATGGAAACGGAGATTTACTGGTTCATGTAAATGTTTGGACACCAAAAACATTGAACAAAGACCAAAAGCAGTTTTTTGAAAAAAATCTTACGGATGAGAATTTTATTCCAAATCCGGAGAAATCTGACAAATCCTTTTTCGAGAAAGTAAAAGATATGTTTTCGTAAATTTTTTAGACACTCTTTATTGCGTTTAAACCAGATGATACCTAAGCCATTTTAATATGGTATTTAAAATTTAATCCCCATTCTTGCTAAACAAGGATGGGTTTTTTATGTAATAATTCTAAGGATATCGGTACTTATTATTTACTTTTACCCCAATTAAAAATCCAGCATGAGTAACATACTTGAAGTTAATAAAGTAGTCAAGCAATATGGTGATTATGTAGCACTTAATGGTGTTTCATTAGCTGTTCCTAAAGGGAGTATCTACGGACTTTTAGGTCCAAATGGTGCAGGAAAAACATCACTAATACGGATAATAAACCAAATTACATTGCCAGATAGTGGAGAAATTATTCTGGATGGTGAAAAACTGCAACCCAAGCATGTTCAATACATAGGATATTTACCAGAAGAACGGGGCTTGTATAATACAATGAAAGTAGGCGAGCAATGTTTGTATCTGGCTCAAATGAAAGGACTTTCAAAGGCTGAGGCCAAAAAACAACTGGAATACTGGTTTGAAAGGCTTGAGATTCAAGGGTGGTGGAACAAGAAAATTCAAGAACTCTCTAAAGGGATGGCTCAGAAAATTCAATTTGTAGTGTGTGTGTTGCATAAGCCAAAATTATTGATTTTTGACGAACCCTTTTCCGGTTTTGATCCTGTAAATGCCAATATTATAAAAGATGAAATTCTGGCACTGAGAGAAGATGGCGCTACTATAATTTTTTCGACTCACCGAATGGAAAGTGTTGAAGAATTGTGTGACCATATTGCGTTAATTCACAAATCAAATAAGTTGATAGAAGGAAAGTTAAGTGATGTTAAAAGAGAGTTTAAAACTAATAGTTTTGAAGTGGGTATCTTGTCTGATAATGTTGAGGGTTTGATGTATGCGATTACGCAAAAATTCACTGTTGGCCCCGCTAATTTTAAATCACTCAACAACGAATTAAAACTGGAAATTCACCTTGGGACTGCTTCGCCAAATGATTTATTACACGTCCTAACACAACGCGGACAGGTAACGCACTTTGTAGAAAAAATACCAAGTGTAAACGATATTTTTATTAGAACAGTAACACAATAGATATTTCGATATTCAAAAAATCTAAGAATTCAATAAATCAATAATCGAAAATAAAATAAATGAGTATCATATCATTAATCATAAAAAGAGAATTTATTGCTAAGGTGCGTAATAAATCTTTTATCGTTATGACCTTTTTAAGTCCGTTGCTATTTGTAGGACTTGCGGCATTTGTGGGGTACTTGAGTTCGATGAAGGCGGATACGAAACGAATCGCTATTCACGATGAATCCGGTTTATTTGTAGAAGAATTTACAGCTAAAAATGATGAAAAAGCAGAATGCAAATACCTAAATTTATCTCTCATCGATTTAAAATTTTTGAAAGACAGCATCACTAACGAAAGCTATGAAGGGCTGTTATACATTCCAAAATTAGAAAACATAAAGGATTTTGAAAATAAAATACAATTCATTTCAAATAACAGTCCCAGTATTTCATTTATAGAAAATGTTCAGGAGGTGATTGCAGGAAAGCTTACTAAAATTAACCTTGTACAAGCCAATTTAGATACTTTAGCCATTAATAAGGCTCAAGCCAAAGTGAATATTAATTTGGCCAAAGCATCGGGAGAAGAAAGTATAAAAGGGCTTAACGAAATCAAAATAGGGATTGGAGGTGCTTTTGGGTATCTCATTATGATGTTTATTATCATTTATGGCAATATGGTAATGCGAAGCGTCATAGAAGAAAAAACCAGCCGAATTGTAGAGATAATCATTTCTTCGGTAAAACCATTTCAATTAATGATGGGCAAGATTATAGGGACAGCGTTAGCGGGATTGCTACAATTCTTTATTTGGGCAATAATCGGATTATCATTAATGTTTGCTGCTTCGGTATTTTTTGGTGTAAATGTGGGCCCAACAGCTAGAATTTCACCGGAGTTAATGCAAGCTGCACAACAAGAAATGACCGGAACCGCACAAATGTATATTAGGGAGTTATGGAATTTGCCTATTGCAAGCATATTGATCGGATTTGTGATTTATTTCATAGGTGGATATTTTCTATATAGTTCCTTTTACGCAGCCATTGGTGCCGCAGTTGATAACCAAACCGATTCGCAACAATTTCTATTACCCATTATCATGCCCTTAATGTTGAGTGTTTATATTGGTTTTTTTACCGTTATAAATGATCCTCACGGTACAATTGCCGTCATCTTCTCCATGATTCCGCTTACCTCACCAATTGTAATGCTAATGCGTATTCCGTTTGGCGTACCTTTGTGGCAAATTACCATTTCAGTGGCATTATTATTTTGTACTTTCTTTTCGGTAGTTTGGTTTGCCGCAAAAATATACCGGATAGGAATTTTGATGTATGGTAAAAAACCAACCTGGAAGGAAATGTACCGATGGTTAAAATATTAATAGAACTTTAATTGTTTAGTTGGTTGACCCATTAGACAATTTATCCATTAAACAAAAAATTAAATGAGTAAAATACTTATCATAGAAGATGAAGCTGCAATTCGAAGAGTATTAACCAAAATACTTTCCGAAGAAAACGATACCTATCAAGTTGAAGAAGCGGAAGATGGTGTTACAGGTTTTGAAAAAATTAAAAACAATGATTACGATTTGGTTTTGTGCGATATCAAAATGCCAAAAATGGATGGAGTAGAATTACTAGAGGCCGTCAAAAAAATCAAACCTGAAATTCCTATGGTTATGATCTCCGGTCATGGTGATATGGAAACGGCTATCAATACGATGCGTTTGGGGGCGTTTGATTACATCTCAAAGCCACCGGATTTAAACCGATTGTTGAATACGGTACGCAACGCTTTAGACAAAAAACAACTTGTAGTAGAGAATAAAATTCTGAAGAAAAAAGTCAGTAAAAACTATGAAATGATTGGCGAAAGCGATGCTATTAATCACATTAAAGTGATGATTGAAAAAGTTGCTCAAACTGAAGCCAGAGTTTTGATTACAGGGCCAAACGGAACTGGAAAAGAGCTTGTAGCCCATCAACTTCACGAGAAAAGTGAAAGAGCAAATTATCCATTAATCGAAGTGAATTGTGCTGCAATTCCGTCAGAATTGATAGAAAGTGAATTATTCGGTCACGTAAAAGGAGCGTTTACATCGGCGGTGAAAGACCGCGCAGGAAAATTTGAAGCGGCTGATAAAGGAACTATTTTCTTAGATGAAATTGGTGACATGAGCCTTTCGGCACAAGCCAAAGTATTACGAGCTTTACAGGAAAGTATGATTACCAGAGTGGGAGCGGATAAAGACATTAAAGTGGATGTTCGTGTCGTTGCTGCAACCAATAAAGATTTAAAAGTAGAAATTGCAGAGGGACGTTTTCGGGAAGATTTGTACCACCGTTTGGCTGTGATCTTAATAAAAGTCCCATCGTTGAATGATAGGCGTAATGATATACCAATGTTGATTTCGCATTTTTCTGAAAAAATTGCTTCCGAGCAAGGAAATGCAATCAAACGATTTTCAAAAGATGCTGTTCGTCTTTTACAAGAATACGATTGGACGGGTAATATTCGGGAACTGCGAAATGTAGTAGAACGCTTGATTATTCTTGGCGGAAGCGAAATTTCCGAGAATGATGTGAAGTTATTCGCATCGAAATAATTAAATAATTTAAAGATTAAATAATTTAAAAATTAGTGGAGTTCTCTTTTAATTTTTGAATATTTAAATCTTTCAATCTAAAATAAATGAAACTAAAAAAAATAAACGAAGCGTTACAAGAAGCCTTAATTGAAAATGGTTTAAAAGACGCCAATGCCATGCAAAAAGAAACCTTTTCAACAATGAAAAGCGGTTCGGATTGTATTGTTATTGCACCAAAAGGAAGCGGGAAATCGACTACAATAGTATTAAATGTAATTCAGCAATTGGTTCGAGAAGGGGAAGAATCACCTCGGGCTTTGATAATCGTTGAAGATAAAGCCAAAGTACTGGAAATGGAAGACCTTTTCGAGAAGTTTGGAAAATACACAGATTTAAGAGTATATGGTGTGCATGACAAAGGAGATATGGAATATGATAAAAATTATATTTCAACTGGAATTGATGTGTTGATTGGAACTCCGAATAAATTAAGTGAAATGTTTACTACAGCCGGTTTTAATGTAAACCGATTAAAAATGTTTATTTTGGATGATGCAGATCCAATTTTGAAGTTGCGTCATGAAACTAAAATCATGCGTATTTCAAATAGCATCACTAAAACGCAACGTATCATTTTCTCAGAACAATTCACCGAGCGAATAGAAATTCTTGCTGAAAAAATGCTGGTAGAGCCTTTTGAATTCGATTTTGATGCAGATGAAGAGGATGCAGAAAATTTTGAACTTGAGACTGGAGATGAGTTCGAAGAGCAAGAAGGAGATGAAGAAAATGGTACTAAATAATTAAATAAAGACAAGATGGGATTAATGAAAGTGTTTTCGGGAAGTGAAATTTTAGCTTTAGCATTGCAACAGAGAATTGAAGCAATTGGAGTAGATACCGTTTTAAAAAATAACATACAATCAGCTCGATTAGGAGGTTTTGGAAATTCAGATTTAGCAGTAGAATTGTTTGTTCAAGAAACTGAGTTTTCAAAAGTGAATCCAGTTATTGAAGAATTCAGAATGAGTATTTAAAAGCATTCACAATAAAAAACAGAATGAAATATAAAATGTTAGTTTTGGACATGGACGACACTTTGTTGACCGATGACCATATCATTTCAAACGAGAATAAAGAAATGTTGTTTAAGGCCCAAGAGCTGGGAGTTTATGTTATTTTGGCATCTGGAAGACCAACACCTGCAATGATTGCTTACGCCAAAGAATTGCAATTGGATAATTCCTATATGATATCGTATAACGGCGCTGTTATAACGGATTTAAAAGAAGATAAAATCATTTTTGAGCAAACGTTAACCCAAGAACAAATTCATGATTTGTATGATTACAGTTTAAAAAACAAGACCCATATTATCACGTACCTTGACGGGAAGATTGTGAGTGAGACGGATTCAGAATACATTGAAATCGAAAAAAACATCACCGGTTTAGAGCATAATAAAGTACTTAGTTTTAAAGCAGAGGTTAAATCAGCAGCTATAAAATGTATTTTATTGGAAGCCCCAGACTATCTCAAAGAAGTAGAAAAAGACTTGAAAGCAGCCATGCCGCATCTCAGCGTATGCATGTCAAAACCCTTCTTTCTGGAAGTAGCACAAAACGGAATTGATAAAGGAGCCAGCATTAAGTTTCTAGCCGAAAAACTGAACATTCTTCAAAGCGAAATTATAGCTGTTGGCAACGCAGGAAATGATTTAACCATGATTGAATATGCTGGATTGGGGGTTTGGGTTGATAATGTAGATCCTGAATTAAGGGATAAAGGAGATGTGATAGTAGGCTCAAATAATGATCACGGTGTGGCTGAGGTGGTGAGGCGATTTATTCTCAACTAAGATTTTTTCTTAGGAGGTTTGCAATTTTTACAAAAATCTGGATATTCTTGTATTCTTTTAAGTACATCTGTTCGAATTTCTAATAGCTTTTTCTCGTTTTGACCAAGGTCAGTTATTTTTGATGTAATGGCATGTTCTTCAGTATATTTTTTTTCAATGTCATTATAGATAAGTTGTAAAAAACTGGCGTCAGAAAAGGTACCTTTTCGATCGTAAATCTCTTTTCGCAATTTACGTGCGTAGAGTTCAGACAAATCAAATTCATATTGAGCAAAATTCATTAAATAGTTTGCTGTAGTAGTATCAGTTGCAATAATTGATGCCGCATCACGCTTGAATGTAGAATTCACTTTAGAATTAAAATTTTTAGTAAACATAAACTCAATATTGCTCATTTGGAACGCAAAATCAAGACTTGAAGCAGTATGAATACTATTGATTTTTACATTCCCAATTTGAGTAGCACTAGATTGAAAGTCCGAAACTTGCAATTGGTATTTACCATCCCATTCAATAGTATTTTGAGCATTTATCTGAACTGTAATTAAAAGAAACGTAATTATAAATATTTTTTTCATTTTTTAAAGTCTAATTATTTACATACAAGAGGCTAATATATAGAAAATTATTGATTTCGTTTTCCAAAATATTGTGCGTAAATTTGCACTCTCAATTTTTTGACAACGATTTCATTAATTGAGTTATCTTATGGAAAATAGAAAAAAAGTTGCTTTTTATACGCTTGGTTGCAAACTGAATTTTTCGGAAACTTCTACAATTGCCCGTAATTTACAAGACGAGGGTTTTGATCGGGTAGATTTTGAAGAAGTCGCTGATATGTATGTGATTAATACCTGTTCGGTTACGGAAAATGCAGACAAACAGTTCAAGCAAGTCGTGCGAAAAGCAATGAAATTGAATGATAAAGCATTTGTCGCGGCAGTAGGTTGTTATGCGCAATTGAAACCGGAAGAATTAGCAGCCGTTGATGGTGTAGATTTAGTTCTTGGTGCAACAGAGAAATTTAAATTGGCGGATTATATCAATGATTTGTCCAAAAACGATATGGGCGAAGTACATTCTTGCGAGATTTCGGAAGCGGATTTTTATGTGGGAAGTTATTCGATAGGAGATAGAACCCGTGCTTTCTTGAAAGTGCAGGACGGTTGCGATTATAAATGTACCTATTGTACCATTCCATTAGCAAGAGGAATTTCGAGAAGTGATGAGCTGGAAAATGTGCTCAAAAATGCTAAAGATATTTCTGCTCAAAATATCAAAGAAATTGTTCTTACCGGTGTAAATATTGGAGATTACGGAAAAGGGGAATTTGGAAATAAAAAACACGAACATACCTTCTTAGAATTAGTTCAGGAATTAGACAAAGTACAAGGAATCGAAAGATTGCGAATTTCTTCAATTGAACCAAATTTATTGAAAAATGAAACGATCGAATTTGTATCAAAAAGCAGGACTTTTGTACCACATTTTCATATTCCGTTGCAATCCGGTAGTAATGATATTTTGAAATTAATGAAGCGTCGTTACCAACGTGAAATATATACGGAACGGGTAAATAAAATACGGGAAGTAATGCCGCACGCTTGTATTGGTGTGGATGTGATTGTTGGTTTTCCTGGTGAAACGGATGAGCACTTTTTAGAAACCTATCATTTCTTGAATGATATGGATATTTCGTATTTACATGTTTTCACGTATTCAGAACGTGATAATACCGAAGCGGCAGTAATGGAAGGTGTTGTTCCTGGAAATGTTCGGGCAAAACGTAGCAAAATGTTGCGCGGATTGTCCGTTAAAAAACGCCGTGCTTTTTACGAAAGCCAATTGGGTACAAACAGAACTGTTCTATTTGAAAGTGAAAATAAAGAAGGATACATTCATGGTTTTACCGAAAACTATGTGAAAGTAAAGACGCCTTGGAATCCAGAATTAGTAAATACATTACACGAAATCAATTTGACTAAAATTGATGAAGACGGAAGTGTGCGAATGGATTTTGTAAAGACTATGGTTTAAGTTTTTTTTACCATATTAGTCATGTAAGATTTTAAACCATTAAGATATTAAGGGAAAGCTTAATCTCTCAATGGTTTTTTATTAGATATTGGTGATTCGACTTTAAGACTTTTGACCTTCAACCATTACTATGGATTCGTAGACCAAATACTACTGTTTTTGATGAAAACGCGTCGGTTTAGTTTGAGTTGCGCGATGATTAATTCGGCCATATCTTCGGCTTGCATGACTTTTTCCGGATTTCCATCAGTCAGTTTTAAATCTTTGGCCATTTCAGTGGCAACTGTGCTTGGTGTTAATGCCGTGACACGAATATTATGTTTACGCACTTCTTGCATTAAGGATTCCGTTAATCCTAAAACAGCAAATTTAGAAGCACTGTAGGCACTTGTTAACGCATTTCCGCTTAATCCGGCTGTTGAAGAAATATTAATGATATCACCCATTTGTCTTTCGATCATATTGGGTAATACGGCGCGGGTTACATAATAGGTTCCCATCAGGTTTACCTGAATGATGCGTTCCCAATCGGTTGGTTCTAATTCTAAAAATTTACCAAAAGCCGCTATTCCGGCATTGTTAATTAAAATATCAATAGATCCAAATTCGGCCAATGCTTTAGCAACTGCGGCGTTCACTGAATTAATATCGGCAACATCAGCGGTTATTGCCAGCGCTTTTACTCTTAAAGAGCGTACTTTTGCAGCGACGCTGTCAATCTCTTCTTGTGTTCTGGCAACCAAAATCACATTCACACCTTCTTTGGCTAAGGCCAAAGCTATGGCTTTTCCAATGCCTTTTCCAGCTCCCGTAATCAGGGCATTTTTATTTTTTAAGTCTGTCATTTTATCAATTATTGGGAAGCCAATTATAAGGCTTCGTTTACTGTAAAAGTACCTCGTTTTATATTTGAAATCTATTTTGGGTTTCTATTTAATTTAAATTTAACGTTATGGTATTTTGAATGAAACGATTATTTTTAATCTAGGAGACTCTTTTTTAAATCCAAAGTCAATTTGTAAATGTCTGTTTCTAAAACTTCGGTGTCTTTGTCTTCACAAAGTAGGAACTCGATTTTTTCTTTTGAATGTGTAAATACAGTTAATCCTTCAAATTTATGGGTACTGCTAATTTTTTGGGTGAAATCGATTTTCATGGTTTTGAGGTTAATTCTCCCTATAAGGCTTCCTAAAACTTCGCCATCATCGTAAGTAGATGCAGTATCTTCGGCTGTTGCCAAAAAATAAATGCTATCATCGACTAAAACACCATCGGTAAAACTACTGCGTACTCCTTTTATTTTAGGGAGTTTGTAGTTGTTTGAGAGAATACTAAAATCGTTGGTCAGATTTTCTCCTTGAATAGTGAAAATAACATTTTTATTGGCACTTCCGTTGCCACGATTCAATAACAACCAGTTTTCACCATTATAAATTGCACCTTCGATGTTGAAATCTTGGGGTTTAACATCGCCAAAACTTTGCATTACGGCATATAAATTGGAAAGATCTGTTGTAGTATTCATTTTTTTATCTTGGGTATCAAGTTGCACCATGGCGTTTCTTTTTTTGGTTGAACCAGAACCAAAAACATACAGCTTATCTTCAAAATGGGCGATTGCCTCAAAATCAGGTTTTTCTTTTTTTAGAATATTTTCGGATGGATTTTCAATTAGAGCATGGCGCTTTAAATCATTCGAATTCATATGATACGCATAAAGGTACCCACTGTTATCTCCAATGATGTAAAGGGAATCCTCTTTGTAAATAAGTCCTGATGCGGAACCAATGCCAATGATTTGAAATAATAATTCGAGTGTAAATTTTTCCATTATTTTTTATGTAAACGAATGCCTAGCCCAGATAGTAGTAGAAATCCTTTTGTTATTTTTTTTTAAAATAATAAAAGATTGCAACGAATAGCTGGAAAATGCTCCTGAAATTCATCAGGATTAATCCTCATTATTTGTTATATTTGAGTTCGCTAAGATAAATTATTTGATATGAAGTCTATAAATCCCGACGATTTTAAAGTGATTGGCAAAATTAATTTGGCCAATATGGCTACTAACCTTTTTAATGGGAATAGTAACGATGAAAAGGAAGATAAATTAGATAAAGTTCAAGTGAAATTGAGTGAAATACAAGACGTGATGTATGCACACAATCGGTATGGAGTTTTGATTTGTCTGCAAGGGATGGATACATCAGGCAAGGATAGTTTGATTCGGGAAGTTTTTAAGGAATTCAATTCCCGTGGAGTGGTAGTACATAGTTTTAAAACGCCAAATTCGAATGAATTAGAGCATGATTACTTGTGGCGGCATTATTTAGTTTTACCTGAAAAAGGAAAATTTACGGTTTTTAATCGATCACATTATGAAAATGTTTTGGTTACTCGAGTGCATCCGGAATATTTGTTAAAGGAAAATTTACCTGAAATTGAAAATATAGCGGCTGTTACGCCCCAGTTTTGGGAAAATAGAATGGAACAAATCAATAATTTTGAAAAGCACATTACACAAAATGGGATTATCATGCTGAAATTCTTTTTGCACTTAAGTAAAGAGGAGCAACGGAAACGCTTGTTGCGTCGCTTAGAAGAACAAAAGCACAATTGGAAATTCTCTACAGGTGATTTGAAAGAGCGAGAACGTTGGGATGATTATATGCATTGTTATGAAGAAGCAATTAATAAAACATCGACTGATTATGCGCCATGGTTTGTGATTCCTGCAGATGATAAGGAGATGGCGCGCTATATTGTAGCCAAAATTATTTGGGAAGAAATGCGAAAACATGCGGACATTCAAGAACCAAAAATGGACGATAGTATTAAAGCAAATATTGAAATGTATAAGGAGATGCTTAAGAAGGAAAAGTAGTTTATAACACCTCTTGGGGCAAGGTTAATTAAAGTTTACTATTGTATTAATATAAAGTTACTACGTAAATTTATTGTTTTTTTAAGCAAAAAAACGCTCAAATTGTTAATTTTTTCTTAATAATTTATTCGTTTAAAGTTAAAACTCAGTGCATTTCTTTGCAATGAATTTAAAACTATTAACCAAAATGAAAAAAATTATTCTACCAATGTTGTTTTTAGCATCACTAATTTCTTGTGAAAGTGATTCTAAATCTTCAAATGAGACTACAAGTGTAGTTTTAGCCAATCAATCACTCACACCAGTATTATTAAAAAAACAAGCGGGATTTGAAGGTTTATCGCTTTTTTCATTGATCACATCAGATGATGTTTTAGCGGGAAGCCCAAATTTTGTTTTTGGAGGTTCAGCCGATGGATCAGGATTATTGAAAAATGCGGATGGAACATTTACTTTTTTGGTAAATCATGAAGATAACTTTGCCGTGTCAAGAGTCACTTTTGATAAAACATTTAAACCAACAAAAGGGGAGTATTTATTGAATTCTAATGGAGGAACTTGGAGGTTGTGTGGAGCCACTATGGCTACTGTTGCTGAGCATGGTTTTGGTCCTTTGTATTTGACATGTGGAGAGTCTGGTGAAGAATCTCGTACACATGCCGTAAATCCTTTTGGAGATGTGGGTTCTGCTTCTGTTTCAAAAGAATTACCAGGTCTAGGACGACTAAGTGCTGAAAATGCATTACCATTGAAGGCAACTGCTTTTACTGGGAAAACGGTTGTAGTTATTGGTGATGATGACTCAGGGACTAATGGGGGCCAGGTATTTATGTATGTCTCCAATACAGTTGGAGATTTAGCGAATGGTGCTTTGTATATGATGAAAAGAACGGATGACAACCAAAGAGAGAAAGATATGGTTGCAAACCAAACGTATAATGTGTCTTTCGTAAAAATTGATAATCATACTACAATGACTGGAGCGGCAATAAATGCATCTGTCAATTCCTTGAAAGCATTAAAGTTTGGTAGAGTTGAGGATCTAGATTATAAAAAAGGGAGTGATGCCGGAGCAAGAGAAATATATTTTAACGTTACTGGACAAAATACAACAGGTTCAAATGCAGATGGTTCCAGAACTAAATATGGCAGAGTTTATAAGTTAAATCTAGATGCTAATAATCCGTTAATTGGAACTTTACAAGTGATTCTTGATGGCGATGATCGAACAGGAATTGCAGGAAAATTTCAAAATCCAGATAATATTTGTGTGACAAAGAACTATGTTTATGTTCAGGAAGATGCAAACGGTTATGGTGACGAAACACATGATGCTTATATTTATCAATACAATATGGCAACAAAACAATTGAAGGTAGTTGTTGAATTAGACCATCGTCGTACTGAGATTGATGCTGCTAAGTATAATGTTGGTGGAGTTAGTAAATTTGGAGACTGGGAGTATGGAGCGATGATTGATGTGTCAGAGGAGTTAGGAATTGAAGATACTTTTTTATTGAGTGTTCAGCCTCATACTTGGAGAGGAACAAAATATAAAGGTGTCGATGGAGGAACCAATCGTCCCAATGAAGATCAGGCAAGTCAAATCGTATTAATCAAAGGATTAGCACGATAGTTAACCCAATTACAATAGTTACAAATATCCACGGTTTCTTATTGGGAACCGTGGATATTGTTTTTAAATTTATTAAAGTTTATCATGAAAAAGAGTTGTATTTTATTGGTTCTAATTATATTGATTTCTTGTCAGAAAGCAGTACCAAAGCATGAATCTGTAAATGATTTATTTAAATCAGATATCCTGAAAGTTATAGATAACGTTTCTAAGCTAGAGCACTTAATTCAATCGAATACTTCAACGCCTAAACTTCAGCAACAATTTCTGGATGCTCATGCCAGTTATAAACAAGTAGAAATGATCAGTGAATATTATTTTCCGGTTGTTTCCAAAGCTATCAACGGTCCCGCCTTGTCTGAATTTGAAGAAAATGATGGAAAGACTTTGCCTCCAGAAGGATTTCAAGTGATTGAAGAATTCATTTTTCCAGTTTATAATTCCCAAACTAAAGGGAGTTTATTGAAAGAAATAGGCATTCTTTCTGCTAATTTAAAGCGGCTGGACAAAGTGTCTCAAACGAATGAATTAACAGATTCACATGTTTTTGACGCAATGCGATTAGAAGTATTTAGAATCATAACCTTGGGAATAACAGGCTTTGATTCCCCAATTGCTCAAAATTCTATCTCAGAAGCGATTTCAACATTAGAAAGTATTGAGCAATACCATACAATTTATGTTGGCGATTCAAGCGATAAGACATCTCTATTGGTTTTGAAAATCATTGGAAACGGAAAGAAGTATCTAAAAAAAAGTAATAAGTTCAATGAATTTAATCGGGCTGTTTTTATTCGAGAAATTGCCAATCCTTTGAGTAAGGCTTTATATAAAAGTCAGGGGAATTTAAAAATTCCTTTCATAAAAGAAACAAGAGGTTTAAGATCTACTGCACAAACACTTTTTGATGAAAAAGCTTTTGATGTTGAGGCTTTTTCAGCATTCCCAGATTACAAAACAACCTCTGAAAAAATAGAATTGGGGAGATTGTTGTTTAATGATCCTGTTTTATCTGGAGATAATTCTCGTTCGTGTGCTTCGTGTCATCATATTGAAAAAGCGTTTACAGATGGTTTGGAGAAATCAGTTTCCTTAGATGGTAACTCTCTGGTTAAAAGGAATACGCCTACACTTACTCATATTGCCTTTCAACGTTCATTTTTTTTAGATTCCAGAGTTAGTTATCTGGAAGATCAGGCAGTAGCAGTAATAACTAATGAAAATGAAATGCACGGCTCTTTAGAAAAATCAGTTATAGCTTTAAAAAAGAATGTTAATTACAATGCAAAGTTCTTAAAGGCATTTCCTAAAACAGGAATAGATGAATTTGCTATAAAAAATGCATTGGCTTCCTACATAAGATCATTGAGTACTTATGATTCAAAATTTGATGGTTTTATGCGAGGAGAAGAGAAATTTGATTTAGATGAGATTGCTGGATTTAATCTCTTTACTGGAAAAGCAAAATGCGCGACCTGTCATTTTATCCCATTAACAAACGGAACGGTACCACCAAGTTTTATGAAATCGGAAAGTGAAGTATTAGGTGTTCCTGATAAGAATAAAAAACTGGATGCTGATTTGGGAAAATTTGAATTAACAAAAGCGTCAATTCATAGAAATTCATTCAAAACACCTACTTTACGAAATGTTGAATTGACAGCCCCATACATGCACAATGGTGTTTTTAAAACACTAGAGGAAGTCATTGATTTTTATAATGATGGCGGTGGAAACGGATTAGGTTTTAATTTGCAGAATCAAACTTTACCCGAGGACAAATTAAAGCTGACTGACAAGGAAAAAAAACAACTTATAGCTTTTATGAAAAGCTTAACGGATAAAAAGTATTCCCAATATTAAACAAAAAATGCGCTGAATTTCAGCGCATTTTTCTTAACTAATTCAATATTTTTTTACAATTGAAAACCATAAGCTAAACGTACACCTACTTGTCCAACTCCTCTTCCAAGAGAACCGTTACTGTTTAAACGATCAAAATGATTATAGTGAGTATAGTTCAAAGAAATATCTATGTATTTCGTAGCATAACCTATACTTGGAGATAATAATAAAGAAGTTTTGTCTCTAGTATTGTCTACATTACTTACTGCAAATGCTGCACCAGCTTCTCCCATAACGTAAAATTGATCTTCCCAAATAAAAGCTTTGAAACCCGCTTTAGCTGGAATAATACCTAAATCTTTTCCTTCTGTTTGACCAGGAAACGCATCAGCTTTACTTACAAATAAATTAGTGTAACCTGTAGTCAACGTCAAAGAGTATCTTTGTGATAAATCATATTGTCCTCTTACATCTGCACCAAGTGATAATTTGTAAGGATCATTAGTTGAGTACCCTGCATTTGCACCAAATCCTAAACGGAATCCTTGATCGTAATTTGTAACATCTTTCGCTTCTTTTGTTTCTTGTGCTTCAACATTGCTTGCAAACATTATTGATATTGCTACTACCAACACAGTTTTAATTTTTCTTGTAATTCTCATAATTCTACTATTTTAATTAATTGTTTTTGTCGTTGCTTGTATTAGTTTGAAAACGACTTTACAAATGTATAGCCCGCATCAGGCTGTTTTGTTATACAATTGTTTGGTTTTGTTACAGAATTCCTTGTTATGTGTAAATAAGTATTAAAAAAAAGACTGTTATATATGCAATAGTATGAATACAATTGAAAGCTTCTAATTATATTTGCCATCAAAAAAGTAAAAGTGAATTTATCTCAGTACTTCAAAGAGTTCTCCTATAATATTAAATTAGCCTATCCAGTAATTTTAGGAATGTTAGGGCATACTTTAATAGGGATAGTCGATAATTTTATGGTCGGTAAACTGGGGTCGACAGAGTTAGCGGCTGTTTCGTTAGGCAATAGCTTTATATTTATTGCTTTGTCTTTAGGGATAGGTTTTTCTACGGCAATTACTCCGTTAGTTGCCGAAGCTGATGCCGAAAAGGACAATCAAAAAATCCGCACTACTTTTCATCACGGACTACTTTTATGTACGGTTTTAGGGGTAGCATTATTTATTATGACAGTGTTATCAAAACAGATCATGTATCTGATGCACCAGCCTAAGGATGTGGTTGATATGGCTGCTCCATATATTGATTGGGTTGCTTTCTCATTAATTCCAGTAATTATCTATCAAGGATACAAACAATTTGCTGATGGATTAGCTAAAACAAAATACTCAATGTATGCTATTTTTATGGCTAACGTAGTGCATATTTTTTTTAATTATGTGTTGATTTATGGAATTTGGTTTTTTCCGAAATTAGGAATTTTGGGAGCGGCATTGGGGACAGTTTTATCAAGAATTATGATGGTAGTCTTTATGCATTATCTAATGAAAAGTAATTCGGACATGAAGAAATATTTCAAGAATTTCAGCTTTAAAGAAATACAAAAATCAATTTTAAAAAAAATAATCAATCTTGGTTTGCCTTCGGCAATGCAAATGTTGTTTGAAGTAGCATTGTTTACAGCTGCAATATGGCTATCGGGTTCATTGGGAAAAAATAGCCAGGCTGCCAATCAAATTGCTTTAATTCTGGCATCTTCAACGTTTATGGTAGCGATGGGTTTGAGCGTTACTGCCATGATTAGGGTAAGCCATACAAAAGGAATGAACGATTATAAAAACTTGATTGTTGTGGCGCGTTCTATTTTTCTGTTAGCCATCATATTGGAAACTTTCTTTGCGATAATTTTTGTGGTATTTCATAATTTTTTGCCACATTTGTTCTTGAATATGAGTGATCCTGGTCAAATGATTGATAATCAAGAAATTATCATTATATCTTCAAAATTGCTTCTGATTGCAGCTATTTTTCAAATTTCGGATGGAATTCAAGTAGTTGTTTTGGGGGCTTTACGTGGTTTACAAGATGTAAAAGTTCCAATGTATATTACCTTTGTGGCGTATTGGATTATTGGTTTTCCTATTTCGTATTATTTAGGGGAATACACCAATTTGAAGGCAGTTGGAATTTGGATAGGACTTTTGGCAGGTTTAACCGCCGCCGCTATATTTTTGTATATTCGCTTTGCGAGATTAACAAAAAAGTTAGTGTTACAAAACGAAAAGAGATAAAACAATAAATACTTAATTATAATATTCATGGAATTACCAAAATTTTTACTAGGCGACAATACTGATTTCCCCGAAGATATTTTTATCATACATTTAGATTATCCTAGATTTATTATTAATCTTAAAGATGATGAGGTAGAGTTTATGGAAGAAGCTGAGGACCTTGACGAAGCAGAATTAAATGCTGAAATGGAAGGATTAATTGTTCTTGCTAATGAGTTTTATGACCGAGAAATCAAACTTTACGAAGAATAAATTTATTGTTTAAAATACTTTTCTAATAATGACTGAGCGGCTGCAAAGGGTGAAATTTCATCATTTTGTACCGCTTTTTTGGTTGAATCCAATGATTTTTGAATTTCCGGATTGCTGTAGAAATTGGTTTTCAATTGCTCGTTGATGGTCTCCAGCATCCAATATTGATTTTGTTCTTTTCGTTTTTCAAAGAAATAATTATTGCCTTTTGTCAACTCCAGAAATTTTTGAATGGTTTCCCAAACATCGGGTATCCCGTCCTGTGTAATAGCACTACAAGTAGCAGTTGTGGGGGTCCATCCTGATTTTTTTGCTGGGAAAAGATGCAAAGCTCTATTGAACTCTAGCTTGGCTAAATTTGCTTTTCTAACATTGTCTCCATCCGCTTTATTGATGATAATAGTATCCGCCATTTCCATGATGCCCCGTTTAATGCCTTGCAATTCATCACCGGCACCAGAAATTTTTAATAAAAGAAAAAAATCAACCATACTGTGAACGGCAGTTTCACTTTGGCCTACGCCAACGGTTTCAATAATGATGGTATCAAAACCAGCAGCCTCACAAAGCGTGATGGTTTCGCGGGTTTTTCTAGCCACACCTCCCAATGTTTCCCCGGAAGGCGAGGGGCGTATAAAAGCATTCTTGTCTTTAACTAATTCTTCCATTCGGGTTTTATCACCTAAAATGCTGCCATGCGAAATCGTACTGCTAGGGTCAACGGCAAGTACCGCTACTTTTTTACCTAAACTAGTCAAGTGTTTTCCAAAAGCTTCAATAAAGGTGCTTTTCCCAACACCTGGAACTCCCGTTATTCCTATTCTTATAGATTTGTTAGCATAGGGTAAGCAAGTATTTATAACGTCGGTGGCTTTAGTCAAATGATTTACATTCGTACTCTCCACTAAAGTAATCGCACGACTCAGCGCAGTTATATTTCCCTTTTTAATTCCTTCAACGAGTTCTTTTGCTGTAGGTTGTATTCTTCTAAAGTGCTGAATTTGTTCAACAACAACCGAACTGATAATTTCTGGAGGAGAAATACCAGGTTTTTCGTTAAGGGCAGAATGTTTTGATTTTTTATTGGACAAAGCAATTTATTTGAAAAGTAAAATTAATAAAAACTATTTTGAATTGACAGTCATTCTCTTAAAATGTCATTTACCTTATTATTGTTAATTTCGTACTGCTAATATATCACAAATTTTATATTTTTTGAATTCAGTTTATAAATCATTAGTCAATATCTTTGCCGTATTATGACCAACTTTATTATAATCTTCATTTTTTTATTTCTCGGTATTATACTCCAGAATATAAAAGGGTTTCCTGTAACTATTTATAAGTTATTAAATAAAATTGTTATTTATATCTGCCTTCCAGCTTTGGCGCTGTATTACATTCCAAAAATAAAATGGAGTCCTGAATTATTATTCCCAATTGGTGTTGCTTGGATAGGATTTATTGTTTCCTTTCTTCTTTTTAGTTTTTTAGGAAATAGACTTGGATGGTCCAAAAAACTTATTGGTTGTTTAATTTTAACAGCCGGATTGGGAAATACTTCCTTTTTAGGTTTTCCAATAATTGAGGCATTATATGGAGAAGAAGGACTAAAGACAGCTATTTTAGTGGATCAGCCTGGTTCTTTTGTAGTGCTTTCCACATTAGGAATCCTTGTGGCAACTTTATATTCCAGCGGCAATCCTAATGGTTTTCAAATCGCTAAGAAGATTGTTCTCTTTCCACCATTTATAACTTTTTTGATAGCCTGTTTGATGAATGTTTTTAAAGTTGATTTTCAGGATTACATTCAGTTTTTATTACAGAAAATGGGAAGTGGTGTGACACCTTTAGCTTTGCTTTCGGTTGGTTTACAACTGCGTTTTGATCGAAAAAGTAAGCATTGGAAGTTTTTAGGACTTGGACTACTGTATAAATTAATATTGACTCCTGCTCTCATTTACCTGTTGTATGTCGTAATTTTGCAACAGCATTCCAAAATTATTCAGGTTGCCATATTGGAGTCAGCAATGGCGCCTATGATTACTGCTTGTATTTTAGCGTCTACTCACGGTTTAAAACCCCGTTTAAGCAGTATGATGATTGGGTTTGGCATACCATTGTCTTTTTTAACTTTGTTGTTTTGGTATTATGTGGTTCAGTTTATTTAAGTTTTTTTATAACGAACCAATAATTATTAATTTAGTTTTTTAAATATGAATTCATCTCTTGATAGTGTATCAAAAACGGATACAACTCCTATTGTGCAGCAAACCGTTTATTCTGTATTGTTTTCCATTGCATTTGCCCATTTATTGAATGATTTATTACAAGCCGTAATTCCGGCAGCCTATCCTATTTTAAAAGAAAATTTCAATTTAACCTTTACACAAATTGGATTGATCACCTTAGCATATCAATTAGCGGCTTCCATATTACAGCCTTTAGTTGGTTTGTATACTGATAAAAGACCCAAGCCATTTTCTCAAATTTTTGGGATGTTATTTACTATGTCGGGAATAGTATTTCTATCCTATGCATCTAGTTTTTCTATGATTATAATTTCAGTTATTTTGGTTGGGATTGGTTCTTCGATTTTTCATCCTGAAGCTTCCCGAATCTCTTTTTTGGCATCTGGAGGAAAACGGGGCTTGGCACAATCTATTTTCCAGCTGGGAGGCAATGCTGGGACTGCAATAGGACCTTTACTTGTGGCATTAATTGTAGTTCCTAATTCACAATATTACATCATCTGGTTTGTGGTGGTTGCTATTATCGGACTGATTGTTTTGAGTAGAATTGCGTTGTGGTACCAAAACCATTTAAGTTTAAGAAGTGCCAAAAAAGCCGTAATCGATTTGCCTAATTTATCCCAAAAAAAGATTATAATCTCCGTGGGGATTTTGTTGGTTTTGATATTTTCAAAATTCTTTTACATGGCCAGTATGTCCAGTTATTTTACGTTTTATCTAATTGAAAAATTTGGATTGTCGGTTCAGGAAGCACAATTTCATTTGGTTTTATTTTTGGCTTCTTGTGCTATTGGAACTTTAATAGGTGGGCCGTTAGGGGATAAATTTGGAAGAAAATATGTGATTTGGTTTTCAGTCTTGGGAGCAGCACCTTTTACTTTATTGTTGCCGCATGTGGATTTATTTTGGACAGGCGTTTTATCTGTCGTAATTGGAATCATAATCTCCTCTGCATTTCCGGCAATCTTGGTTTATGCACAAGAATTATTGCCGAAAAAACTAGGAATGGTTTCTGGTCTTTTCTATGGTTTTGCCTTTGGAATGGGTGGTTTGGGATCGGCTTTATTGGGAAATCTTGCTGATCATACTAGTATTACTTATGTGTATTATCTTTGCGCTTATTTGCCGTTAATAGGGATTGTTGGCTTGTTTTTGCCTAATTTAAAAAAGAAATAATACAATTAACAAATCAAGATTTCAAAAAATAATTTATAGTTTTATAAATTTTTATGATAAATCGGTACTATTCTTAGTCTTAAAATAAGCAGTAATTATTTATGAGTCTCATACATTATGTTTGTAATTGATGCGTTAAAAAATATTTTTAATTTTTAAACGGATCACTTATCTTAAAGTTTAAGCATAATTAGTTTTATTTAAAAGAAGGGTATCGAATTCATTTTAAATGTAATTATTTAAAACAGTTTAGTTAATTAATAGAAATGTATTTCTATTTGAATACTTTTCTAACCCTTCTTTAGATCATTAATTCATTTGTACCGTAATGGGAAGATTATATGCAGTACGGACAGCTTTTCCGTCAATCATTCCTGGAGACCATTTCGTTTTTAGAGATTTTAGTACTCGAACCGCTTCTTTGCCTAACCCATAACCAGGATCTTTTTTTACTTGGATATCTGTCATGCTTCCATCTCTCTCAATTACAAAAGAAACAAATACCCGAATAGAACCGCTACCTTCGATTTCTTGTTTTTCAAAATTAGTACCTACAAAATTATAGAATTTAGTAATTCCTCCAGGAAATTCAGGAAGCTTATCCAAAGAAATACTATTAACAATCGTATTTTCGGTATCGATGGTATTGGTGGTTCCTATATTGGTGCTTGAAGAAGGGGAGGTGTTTACTACAACTGTAGTTGTGCCATCAGTAGTTGTAAATTTTGCAATAGTGTTATCTGTGTTTTTTGCACTATCTGGATTCACTTGTGACGCTTGTACTATAATTGGATTTACGAGTTGGTCATTTTTAAAAGGTATTTTTGTAATTTGTTTCTTTATTTCGGGCAATAATTTTTTTGGGGTTTCTTCAAGTTGATTTGGCACTATATCAGATAATTGAACTATAGTATTTTTAAATTCAGGTATTTCGATTGTAGTACTGCTATCTTGTCCAAAATAATTAATTAGTGCAGGAATACTAAAAATCGTAGCAGAAAATAAAAGGCCCATAAAAAGTGCCTTTAAGCAAATTTTAGTGCTTTCCTGACGCAATTGATACGCTCCATATTCTTTGTTTCTGTCTTGAAATACAAGGTTGATCCAACAAGTTTCATAAAGGCTTAATTTTGACATAATTAAAGGATTTAAGGTTAAGTAGCAGTTAAATCATAAGCAGAGGATATTTTATATTAAAAAATAGTGCTGGAATTGTAGTATATAAATTTAGTATTTATTTTCAACTAAATTAGAATTTTTTTATTTATTTAGTTGATATGTTGGTAAATTAATATTTATACCCTTATTTTTAAGTTAATTTATAAATAAAAACGCATCCATGTTAATGGATGCGTTTTGCAATAAGTTTTATAACGCTTTAAATTATTTAGAAAGCATATTTAAATCCAATTTGTATTTGAAATGGGTTTCCGGAAAGGGTGGGAAGCCCGGCATTATTGACTCTGTAATTAAATTGACGTCTTGTATTGTCAAATCCAGGAACTGCAGCTGTTGTTCCAGAGGCAGGTGTGCCTAAAGCATACAAGGACTGGCTTCCAAGGGATTTATTTACGCCCCATTCTTTATTTAATAAATTGGCAACATTAAATATGTCGGCAGTGAATTCTAAAAATTGTTTTTTATACAAAGTAACTTTTTTACTAATTCTTACATCAACAAGTCCGTAAAACTCATTTATTCCTCCGTTTCTTTCTGCTAATTTACCAGAGTATTTATTGATATAATTTTTTAAACTTTGGCTTGCATTAGGATTATCAAGTATGGTTTGTAAACCTGTTTTGATGTTTTGAGGGACACTTGGATTATTGATGTCAAAAATGTAGGCTAAATCATTTGAAGCTGTAACAAAATCTGCATTCGTATTTCCTCCTGATAATAAACTGTATCGTGTACCACCTATACCGGAATATCGAACACCTACATTAAACCCATAAAATGACGGCAGGGTTCCGTAAAAGACAACTTTATGACGGAAATGATTGTCAGAATAACTCATTTTGCTTAAGTCTCTAGGGTCATCTTCAACAGGTAATACCAAAGTTGCAGTATTGGCTACATTTCCATTAAAAGAAGTATTGTCCTTCGTTTCATTCAAGGTGTAACTCGCGGATATTTCGCCATCTTTAAAATAGCGGTATGTGGCATCCATGACTAGTGCAAATTGATTGACTTTACCTTCGCTGTTTAATTCCAAAACCCGCCCTAATTTATTACTTAATCGTCCTTGCATCCAATCTCCAGCCCCATTTGCAGGAATGGAACTGGCGGGTACAAATACACCACGGTCTCCTTCATTGGCCAAAGTGAAAAATGGATTCGCTACCATATTTCGGTCTACATATACATAATTGTTGCGACCCAAAGTAGCATAACCGGCTATTCCTGCTTTTAATTTTTCAGTAAAAAAATGGGAATACGAAACATTAGCCTTATAAACTACCGGTACTTTAGCAGTAGTTCCTGTAAAATTAATAGTTGGCAATTGAAAAGCATCCAAAGTGGGAATACTAGCATAATTGTTTCTATAATCTATAAAATTGGGCATAGGGACATTTGGTGATCTTACATCTACCGTAGCGGTATGATTTCCATCAAAATATAAATTATTGATGATTGCATAATTATTCAAATCAGATGCAAAGATTCCGGCTCCTAAGCGTATATAATCCTTATGGTTTTCATTTACATCCCACGACAATTGTACTCTGGGTTGCAGGATTGCTGACTGTAGTTTATTATCCGTACGAATGCCTAATTCATCAAAAACCAATTGGTTAAATGTAGCCGACGGATATTTAGCATAATCAAATCTTAAACCTAGTGTCAAGTCTAAGCCAACTGCTATTTTAGTTTGTAATTGACCGTAAAGACCAGCATTTAGAATATTGGATGTTACTGTAGGATCGCTTACTAATGGTACTTCTCTGAAGTAACGGTAAGGGGTTTGGTTATCAAAATTAGCAATGCTATTGAAATGGAAACGTCCATTAACTTCGCTTCCATATAAAGATTTTGAATTGGTGTGCATTAAATCAAAACCAAAAGTATATTTAATCTTATCCGTATTAAAATATAGATTATCAACGATTTGGAAAACATTATTAGAGAATTTTTCTTGTGCAAATCGATGACCACCAATTTGGATATTGGTGGTTCGCACAGCACCATTAATTGTAGAAGCAACGTTTTCTACAATAGCGCGGGGAATGTTGTAGGAAGGCAGTTGGTCGCCGGGACTGCTATCTTGAAAGGTATACAGGTGTTGTATTTTTAGCTCATTAGTAACTCTTGTGTTTACTTTGGTTCGTAAAGAAGCCAGAATACTATTGTCAATACTTAAATCATCTCCAGTTGACTCAAATAAATTGATGGCAGTATTGTCTTGAAGACCTAGTTTATTATTGTCATACGTAAAATTATTGCGAACAGTCAATAAATTATTATTGTTTATTTGCCAGTCAATACGAGCAAAGGCCGCATCAGAATTTCGTTTTTTCTCAAAAGAACCGTATTGAGGGGATCTGGAAACGCCATATTTATTTTGGGCTATTGTTACAAAATTATCAAGAGTGGCCCTTGTTACATTAAAACGTAATTCGTCCTCTGGGGATTGAACATCCGCAATGATTAGAGGTCGTAAATCTTGTTGATGGTCCCAGGCAACAAAGAAGTGCAATTTGTCTTTAATGATTGGTCCACCCAGAGTGAAGCCGTATTGTGTTGTAGAAAAATCATTTTGACGCCTGTTTCCTCTAATGTCATACGGACTAGACAGCCAATCCGCACGATTGTAAGCAAACATACTTCCTGTAAGGTCGTTTGTACCGGATTTAGTCACTGCACTTACGGTTCCACCGCCACTTCGGCCATAGCTTACGTCATATTGATTGGTGACCACCTTGAATTCTCTAACAGCCTCAATAGATATAGAGTATGGAGCACCGCTTCGGCTAGTTGTTGCTCCTGCTGAAGTTGGATTTTTAGCATTCATTCCGTCCAGCGTGTAATTGGTTGAAGAGGCTAATTGTCCTGAAATATTTCCTCCTCGTGTTAAAGGAGATAGATCCATCAAACTGGTAAAGTTTCTACCATTTACGGGTAATGCATTAATTAGTTTTGCGGTTACTGCTGTTGCAGCTCCTAAATTCCCAGTTTTGTTTTTTAAACCTCTGCCAACTACTTCAACCACTTCAAGGTTTTGCATTTCGTCTTGCATCAGTATTTCAATATTTATTAAATCACCTTGATTTAAAGTATAACCAGAACGTTGTTGTAAGCCATATCCTGAAGCGGTAACGCTTATTGTGTACGGTCCACCTAGTGGGAGTTCTTTAAAAGTAAAAACTCCTTTAAAATTTGATAATGAATTGGTTTTAAATCCGGTTGACTCATTTCGTATTTGAACCATTGCATCTTTAAGTGGCTCAGTGTTAGTGCCTGAAATAGTACCAGAGATAGATGCTTGAGTTGTTTGGGCAAAATTCGTATTGCCCACTGAAATAGTCAGCGCAATAGAAAATAAAAATAGTTTGAGTTGTTTCATGAATACTTTTTTTTGTTTTTTAATGCTGACAAAGGAATTGACTTATTAAAAAAAGAGGGTTATTTAAACAATAACTGTAAAATACTTTTGTGTTAAAAAAAAGTTATAAATGGGATGATCTAAGGGCTGTTTTTGTGATATTGTTAATAAAATAATATTTATGAGCCGTATTTTAATATTTATAAAAAGCGCATTTTTTTATAAAAAAACTTAAATTAAAAAATATAAAAGAGACTTTTTTTTTAGAATATATTTTTTATTTGGTAATAATTAGATGATAATTTATTTGTCAAGAAGTCTAATATATAGATATAAAACTGCAATAATTTAATCCATCCTTAATATATGGGTTCCTGTTAAAAACTACTTTTACGATATACTTCAAACAAAAATTATGAAATACACGAAACTAGTACTGGCTTCCTTATTAGCCTTGTTTTTTTTAAATTGTTCCTCAAACAAGTTTGTGGTCTGTGGGCATAGAGGAGCGATGGGGCATGCCACAGAGAATACATTAGCATCCATAAAAAAAGGAATTGAATTGAAAGCGGATATGCTAGAAATCGATGTTTTTAAAATTAAAACAGGCGAACTGGTGGTTTTTCACGATGATGATTTGGATCGCCTCACCAATGCAAAAGGAAAAATTGAAGATTACACTTTTGATGATTTAAGAAAGGTTCTGGTAGCTGGGAAACATCAAATCCCAACACTGCAAGAAGTGATAGCGGTTATCGATAAAAAGGCAGTCCTTAATATTGAATTAAAAGGGACTAATACTGCGACTGATACCTATAGAATAATAGAAGAATACAAGAAAAAAGGTTGGAGTAATAAGGATTTCTTTATTTCTAGTTTTCGTATTGGGGAATTACAAACCATGCGATCTTTAAGTAAGGAAATAGCGATTGGTTTACTTACGTATAAAGAGCCTATTGAAAGTATTATTAAAATAGGAAAGGAACTTAATGCGCAAGCAATTAATCCGTATTATAAGACTTTAACTGCTGAAAATGTTGCCGTAATGAAGGCGAATGATTTTAAAATTTATCCTTGGACGGTGAATGAACCTCTGGATATTAAGGATTTACAGGAACTTAAAGTAAACGGAATTATTACGGATTATCCAGAGAGAATTGTAAGATAGTCCTAGAATATATAGCATCTTTTAAAGCGATCTGAAGTTATTTTGGATCGTTTTTTTATTTTATACAATATGATTTTTTGAAATTTATCGTCTGCTTTGAATGATTTCTGCTAATAATTTTTTAGCGCGAAGCAATTTAACTTTTACATTACTTAAGGGTTCATTCATTTTATTTGCGATTTCCTGATAACTCATTTCCTGAAAATACCGCAACTGAATAACTTCTTGATAATGAGGTTTTAGTTCTTTAATAAACCGTAATAATTGCGAAAGATTTTGTTCGGTAATTAATTCGTCTTCTGCAGATGGGGTAGTGTCGGCTATGTTGTAGGCTTGATGGTCTTCCTCATCGGTAATTTCGATAAAAAGACTCGATTTTTTTTTTCGCAGTACATCGATATGTACGTTTTTTGCAATGGCGATGAGCCAAGTATTAAACTGAAATTCAGAGTTGTAAGTAGCTAGTTTGTCAAAAGCTTTCGAGAATGTTTCAATAGTAATGTCCTCGGCATTGGTTTCATTTTCGGTACGTTTTAGCATAAAACCATACACTTCATTCCAGTAATAATTCAATAGAAAAGTAAAGGCAGCCTGATCGCCTTGTTTCGCTTTTTCTATTTGTGTGTTTATTTCCAATGTACCGGTTTTGAGAATGTATTTGTAATAAATATATTGATTTGGGTTAATATTAAAACCAATTCAATTATTGGATACCAATATACAACATCTTTTTCTTTTAATTTAGCTGCCGAAAATCCGATTACAATCCAAGCAATAAGGTATCTAAGCGCAATTAAAATCAATACTAAAATCCATTGGTATTGAAAAGACAGCAATACAATGGGCAGCACTATAAAGAGCAATTGGGAACAATAGAATGTACCTAACTGTAACTTATCGAAAGGTTTGTAATAATTTGCCGTAGCTACGTGTCTTCTTTTCTGTATCAACCAGTCTTTGTAGGTAGTTTTAGGTTTAGAAAGCGTTACGCTTTCTGTTGTGTAGGCAATAGTGGTGTTTTTAGCTTTGGCGGCTTGATTTATAAATAAATCATCATCGCCTGAACGAATTTGCATGTGCTCTATAAATCCATTTACATTGAAAAATTCTTCCTTCTTGTAGGCTAAATTTCTTCCTACACCCATGTACGGATGTCCTATTTTTGCCCAAGAAAAATATTGAATTGCGGTAAGCAATGTCTCAAAACGAATTAGTTTATTGAGGAAGGAATTAGCAATTTTTTCATATTTTCCATATCCCAAAACAATTGTTTTTTGCATCGTAAACTGGGAACTCATAGCGGTAATCCAATCTTTGGAAGTAGGATAACAATCGGCATCAGTGAAAAGTAAATACTCTTTTTTGGCTGCTTTTATACCTAAAGTCAACGCGTATTTTTTATTTCCCCAAAAAGCTTCGTTATTTTTTACTTTTACCAGACGAATATTTGGATATTGTTTTTCAAAACCTTCAAAAATTGCCAATGTGGTATCACTTGATGCGTCATCAATCAGGACAATTTCAAAATCAGGGTAGTTTTGTTCTGCAAGTAGCGGAATGAAATTTATAGCATTTTCTTCTTCATTTTTGGCACAAACGATAACTGAAATGGGAATTTTTTTGGGTGTTATTTTTTGTGTTTTTGCGAAAGCAAATTTCCCAAAAACGCCTAAATAATATAAAATTTGAACAGCAACAATAAAGATAAAAATGTAAAAGATTAGTATAAGCATTTGAGTTTAGTGAGTTTTTATTTCCGAAATTTTAGGAGAGTGCGAAGGTATGAATACAATTGCCAATTGTAAATTATAAAGTATGAATTTTGAAAGAATCTATATTGGACATTTCTTCATCTCATTTGCAACAGCTATTGACTGATTGTTATTGCTTTTTTCTAGCTCTGATACAATTTTTTTATAATTTTTAGCATCACGATTTTGCGACATTTTTCTAGTGGCTTGTATTTCAGTGATTTCAATTTCAAACGCTACAATGCCGCGGCTTTGTAACATGGTTTTTTTTGATAAATTTTCTACTCGAACTGGATTTTCAGAATTTAGCTCGTATTTATCAACTAATTTTTTTAAGGATTCGATGACGGCATCTCCTTCAATAATTTTTACTTTTCCATATACATGTATGGCTATATAGTTCCATGTAGGTACATTTTCATGATCGTACCATGAAGACGAAATATAGGAATGAGGTCCAGAGAATACTGCTAAAACTTGATCACTGTCAGTAAAACCATTCCATTGAGGGTTTTCTTTAGAAATATGTCCACATAAAATGTCTTTACCAGCTGTATTGGTCTCTAATTCCAATGGGATATGTGTTGCGCACAATTTTCCATGAGTTTGATTGATTAAGATACCAAAGCTGTTTTCTTGTAAAAATTTTTTGATTTCTTCTTGATTTTCGTTTTTGTAAATTTCTGGAATGAACATGTTTATTAGGAATTAAAATTTTTGAATCTATAATTAAATTACATTTACTTCGGCTTCAATATGAATGCCAAAAGTTTTGAAAATTGTCTCTTGAATATTTTTAGAAACATTCAAAATTTCCTGTCCTGTGGCATTGCCATAATTCACTAATACCAATGCTTGGTTTTTATGGATTCCGGCATCACCAAATCGTTTACCTTTGAAACCAGCCTGTTCAATCAGCCATCCCGCTGGAACTTTGACTTCAGTTTCTGAAATGTCATAATATTTTATTGCTGGAAATGCTTGCTTAATTTTCTCAAAGTCTGATTTAAGCAGAATAGGATTTTTAAAAAAACTCCCGCTGTTTCCCAACACTGCCGGATCGGGTAATTTACTTTGTCGAATGGCAATTACAGCATTGCTAACATCTTTTAACGTAGGATTTAAAATGTTATTTTGGGTTAATTCGGTCGAAATATCTCCGTAAGAAATGTTGATTTTATGGTTCTTTTTAGTCAATTTATAAACTACGGAGGTAATAATGTATTGATCTTTAACTTCGTTTTTAAAAACGCTTTCTCTGTAGCCAAAATGGCATTCTTCCTTTGTAAATGTCCTTATTTGCTGATTTTCTATAGTCATTGCCTCACAGGAAATAAAGGTGTCTTTTATTTCGGTTCCGTACGCTCCGATGTTTTGCACTGGTGTAGTGCCAACATTTCCAGGAATGAGTGACATGTTTTCTAATCCGCCAAAATTTTGAAGTACAGTCCAAAGCACAAATTCATGCCAGTTTTCGCCAGCTTGACTTTCGATCCAGACAAAATCATCATTTTGATCAATTATTTTTTTTCCTTTCAAATCAATATGGATTACAAGCGCCTCGACGTCTTTAGTCAATAGCATATTGCTTCCACCTCCTAAAATAAATTTTTTATGAGATTTATTTTCTTGTAAAATAGTTTTCAAATCTTCATTTGAATGAACGGCGACAAACTGTTTTGCTTTGGCTTCAATGCCAAAAGTGTTGTATTTTTTTAGTGAAAAATCATGTAGTATTTCCATAAAAGAGAGTGCTTTTGTATTATTTACTCGTAGGTTCAAAAGTAAGTATTAAAATTTGGTTGCATACGTTTTCATCCAAATATGCATCATAAATAAGGGCATAATGTAAGGAATCATTCGAGAGTCTCCTTTGAGTGAATTCAGTACAAGTTTCTGTATTTTGATGTGTTCAAAATAAGGCATTTGAAACAGATCACTTTTCGAAAAAGAGTCTAGTTCATCTTTAAAGGCATGACTTTTAGTAATGTAATCTCCCCAAGGAGCACTCAGACCAACTTTTTTGAATTCTAGGATTTCTGTAGGCAAACGCTTTTCCATTGCTTTTTTTAGAATGAACTTGCTTTTTTTTCCAGTAAAGAGCCATTTATCGTCCAAGGATCCTAATCCAACAATTAATCTCGGGTCTAAGAACGGTTCCCTGCACTCAATGGAAGCACCCATCGTACACCGGTCATTCCGGTCAAGGAGTGAGCATAAATAAGTGTGTTGATCAAAATAAAGAGCCTGTCTGCGCAGGTTATTGGGATATAAAGATTTTGCTTCTTTATAAATTTGTTTTCTGTATTCGTTTTTTGGTTGTGAATTAATTCCGAAAGTTTTCGCAATATCATTTGGATAGATGTTAGAGCCATTATAAATGACTAAATCGGATTCACTATTGATTTGAGCGTAGCGTATTAATTTTTCGTATCTCGGGGTTTTTGTAAAAAGATCTATAGTACCAATCATTTTTATTGCATGCAATAATGATGGATATTGTAAGGTTTTGTATCGCACATATCCTCCCATTAATTCGTCAGCTCCTTCACCAGAAAGTAATACTTTTACTGAGGGTTTTGCCATTTGAGAAACCGCTAAAAGATGCGGTTCGTTCAAATGCATTATGGGTTCATCTTGAAAATAAGTCGACCGTATTAATTGATCGTAAAGGTTGTTGTCTTCTAATTTTAGGGTTTGAAATCCATAGTTGCATTTCTCCGCCATCCTTTTAGCCAAATGGGCTTCGTTATGTTCTTTCTCTTTGAAACCAATATTAAAAGTTTGTATGTCTTTGTAATTTTGGTGGTATAAGGAAGCTAAAATGGAGGAAGAATCGAGTCCGCCACTCAATAAAACTCCTACGGGGACATCACTTACCATTCGCATTTTAACAGAATCATCAAAAGTTTCCCGGAACCATTCAATCGGATTTTTAATTTCGGTTTGATTCTGTATTTCTCTTTTTAAATCCCACCATTTTTCAGTTGTGACTTTTCCATCTTCATGAATAGTCATGATGTGTCCCGGCAATACCTTTTTTATGTTCTGATATAAAGTGTTTTCACCGGCAACAAATCGGTTAAAAATATATTCTTCCAGTCCGTCCTGTGCCATTTTAAATGGAACTCCAGCAGTAAAAAGTGCTTTTTGTTCTGATGCAAAATAGAACGTTTCATTGAAAAAAGAATAATACAAGGGTTTTACACCCATTCTGTCCCGAACCACAGTCAGTTTTTTTTGTTCTTTGTCCCAAATGGCAAAGGCAAACATCCCGTTGAGGCGGTTTAGCATTTTTAAACCGTGTAATTGAAATAATTTCATCAGAACTTCAGTGTCAGAATTAGTTCTGATATCAAATCCCTTGTTTTTTAGTTCAGGATAAAATTCTTTAAAATTGTAAATTTCACCATTATAAACCATAATATACCTTCCGTTTTCTGAAAGAAAAGGTTGGTGGCCTGCTAATGAAACATCCAGAATTGAGAGTCTTCGGTGTCCAAAACCGATGTTGTTTTCTATAAATAATCCCTTGTCATCGGGGCCTCGATGTTCCAGTGAATCCCGCATCTTAGTAAGTATGCGCTCGTCAACTTTTCTTTGCAATTGTAAATGCAAGATTCCATTAATTCCACACATTATTAATGAGAGAGATTTGAGTTAATTAATTGATGGTATTTCTGTGCTATTATTTTCATATTGATGCTGTAATTTGTTTTTTCCTCAACAAGTCTTCTGTTTTTAAAAACGGCACGTTTACGATGTTCAGAATTTTCGAAGGACCAAATTAACTCTTGAGCTAATTTTCTAGAATCATTTAAAGGAATCAGTAAACCATTATCACGGTGTTTTATCCAACTTTGATTCCCTGGAATATCACTTACGATGGGATAACAATTTGTTGCCATAGCTTCAAATAAGGATGCCGAAACTCCTTCGGTTATTGGCATACTAATGTAAATGTTACACTGTTGCAGTAGCTTTGGTAATGCAGTATTAGGGATTCTTCCTGTAAAGATAACTTTCTCTTCAATCCCTAATTTCTCAGCTAAACTCTTGAGTTTGCAAAGTTGGCTACCATCTCCTATAATTGTAAGTACGAAATCTATTTCTTTTTGGTTTAAAATAGCAAATGCTTTTAAAATAATATCATGTCGGTATTCCGGTAACAAAGAACGCGTGACTATAGCAGAAATTTTTTCTGGATTGGCATTGTTTTTATCTTCAAATTTTGCCAGATCAATTCCTTTAGGCAACACTAAAACCTTCTTCATATCAACTTTGGCGTCGATCATAGAAAAAGTCATCACAGGACCCCAAGCATGAATTAAAGTAGCTTTTTGAAAAGCATAATTTTGAATAATTCTTTTTAGAGGTAGTAAAATTGAATTTTCAGGCCATAAATCGGTAATTCCTTGTTGCGCAATTGCTACGGGTTTTATGCCTGATAATGCAGCAAGAAAACCGTAACTGGTTGTTCTTTCGGCAATAACCATGTCTGGTTGTTGAGCTTTTATTATTTTTCTAATTTTAAAAACAGCTAATTTAAATTCGAAAATCCTTAAGATTCGGTTCCGAATACCGGTGTTGGGCGTTTTTAATTCCCAAGTGATGATTTCGAAATCACCAAATTCTTTGAGTCCGTTTATCCAGGTGATGGCATCGGCTCTGTAGGCTTCTCCAAGAAAAAGTATTTTCTTTTTTTTCATTATAATCACTCCGAAGTTAAAGCTCGATTTATGAAATCGTTCAGCGGTTTTAACGCAATTAGTTTTTCACTTATGATTGCTACGAAATCTTTTTTAGAAACGGAAGAAATATCAATTTTCTGCGAGGATTCAAAACTTTTCAATTTTAATAATTCAATTGCTGGATGCTCTTTTTCGTAACCCCTTGGCGGGTTTTTCAACATGTTTTTTTCATTGCGATCAAAATCGTTAAATTCCTCTTTAAATTTTTTTTCATTTAGAATAACTTCTAAATCATCATAGAAATAAGCAATTTCTTTACGCATTTTTTTTAAGTCATCTGCTTCCGGACAGTACAATCCTCCGGCAATAAAACTACCTCCTTTTTCTAAATGGATGTAATACCCCGAGCGATTCTGACCTTTTGCACCAGAAGAAAGCCAAATGCCCAAGTGTGATTTGTAAGGCGTCTTGTCCTTTGAAAAACGGATATCGCGGTTAATTCTAAAAGTACAATTTTTTACTTCAAGCATTTCCAGCGAGGGATCTAGTGGTTTCATAGAGTCCAGTAAAGCACTAACTAATTGCTGGTAGTCTTGCTTAAAGGATTCGTACCGTTTTTTATTCTCTAAAAACCAATCTCGATTATTGTTGGCTTTTAAATCCTCCATAAATTGCAGTGTGTCTTTTGAAAGCATCTTGATTTATTGTATTTGTTTTTTTAATTCCTCTTCTTTTATAAAACCGGAATGCTTCCATTTAACTTCTTTATTCTCGTACAATAATAATGTCGGGAGTTCGCTGATTTTCATTTCGGAAATCAAAGTTTTGTTTTCGTCAGCATTCAATCGAATAATAGTAACTTCATCTGATAAATCTTGTTGCATTTTCAAAAGGTACGGCGTCATTTTTTTACACGGGGCGCACCATTCAGCATAAAAATTAATCAATATTTTTTTGTCAGTGTCTACTAATTTGTTGTATTCCAGTACAGTCATTCCTATAATTTTGCTAGTGGGTTTAGATAATCCAGCAGCATCCCATTTTAATATTCCGCCTTGTAACTGATAAATTGTTGTAAACCCAAGTTCTTTCATTTTTTGAACGGCACTTTGGCTTCTTCCTCCGCTTTTACAATATACAAAAACGGGTTTTGTTTTATCTAGTTTTGCTGTGCTGGCTACAAAATGATCCCCTAGCCAATTTATATTTACGGCTTTATCAATATGGTCTGAATGAAATTCTTCTGGAGTTCGTACATCCAGAATTTGTGGATTCGACGTAGCCCCAATTTTTTCAGCAAAAGCTTTTGCATCGATCGTTTTGTTGTCTTTCGAAGTTTGTCCGGTACAGGATAAAACAACAAAAGGTAAGAGTAAGAGGAATATTTGATTAAGTTTCATTGAATTTTAATTTGGAGAGGCTAAATTAAGTGATTTTTCAATTTTTTGAATGGTATAATTATTAAATTAAAGTTATAAGTTGAAAATTTTATAGGTTTGATGTGTCGATTTTACAATTGCTTCAGTTCGTTCAGGATGCGTGTCAGAAATAAAAAGTTGTCCAAAAGTATCGCTATTGACCATTTCGATTATTTTAGCCACACGACTTTCGTCTAGTTTATCAAATACGTCATCAAACAGTAAAATTGGTTTTACACCACTTTGTTTTTTTAAAAACTCGAATTGTGCTAATTTTAAAGCGATCAAATAGGATTTTTGTTGCCCTTGAGAGCCAAATTTCTTTATAGGATGTTGATCAATTTCAAAGGCTAAATCGTCTTTGTGAATCCCTACACTGGTATAATGTAGGGCTCTGTCTTTGTTAATGTTTTCTTGTAAAAGTAGCAACAACTCTTTTTCGAATAAATGGCTTTCATAGACGAGTTGAACGGTTTCCTGAGAACCTGTTATGGCTTGATGGTGGCTGTTGAAAATAGGGATAAATGCTTCAATAAATTCTTTTCTTTTTTCGAAAATATAATTTCCAAAACCGTTGAGCTGCTCATTATATATGGACAACGTATCGTTTTCGAAAACATGATTTAATGCAAAATATTTCAATAAAGCATTGCGCTGACTCATTACTTTTTGGTATTGAATGAGTTGCTGTAAGTATTGAGAATCCAGCTGTGAAATGACGCTGTCCATAAATTTTCTTCTGGTTTCGCTGCCTTCCACAATTAAATCTCTGTCTGCTGGAGAAATAATAACCAAAGGAATAAACCCAATATGGTCCGAGAATTTATCATACGCTTTACCGTTTCGTTTTAATATTTTTTTCTGGCCTTTCTTGAGACTGCAGACAATTTGTTCAGTCCTGTTATTCTTCTCAAATTCAGCATCAATCACAAAAAATTCCTCTCCGTGTTTAATATTCTGAACGGCTAACGGATTAAAATAGCTTTTTCCATACGATAGATGGTAGATTGCATCGAGTACATTGGTTTTGCCAATACCGTTTTTACCTACGAAACAATTTATTTTACTGTCAAATTCAAAATTAGCTTCTGAGAAATTCTTGTAATTGAATAATGAAATTTTTTTTAAATACATGGGTAAGGCTTGCTGGTATTGAGAACTTTGCTGTTTTTGGACGCGTTTTTCAAAGAGGGTGCAAATTATTGAAAAATATTGATATAAAGGCCTTTTCCAATTTTTCTGTGGCAATTATTTTGCCATTCGAAAGAAAGAATCAGGCAGGATATTTTTTTTGAATATAAAAGCATATTTTTTGCGTGGGTTTGAATAAAAATTTTATTTTTGCGATTCACTAAATTAAATTGAAATGGCTACTTACAGTAAAAGAGGATATAAAGCACCAAAAGAAAAAGAAGTAAAAGAAGCAGGAGTTGAAGCAGTAGTTATTGATGAAAAAGACAGCACAACTGCGGAGGTTTTTTCAAAATTAGATGAAACCGCTTCAATAACGGAGGATTGGGTTGCTAAAAACCAAAAAATTATTATTGGATTAGTTGCCGCTGCTGCCTTATTTACTATTGGTTATTTAGCATATCAAAGATTTATTGCTGCACCACAACAAGACGAAGCTGCTAATGAAATGTTTGTTGCACAACAAAATTTTCAAAAAGCAACTGACGGAATAGCAAGTGACTCGTTGTATAAATTGTCTTTGAATGGTTCAGAAGGAAAGTTTGGATTCTTGAAAATTGCTGATGAATATTCAGGAACTGATGCGGGTAATTTAGCTAATTATTATGCGGGTATTGCATATTTGAACACAGGTAAATATACTGAAGCGATTGCGTATTTGAGTAAGTTTAAATCAGATGATATTGTTTTAGGTGCTTTGGCAAAAGGAGCAATGGGAGATGCTTATTCTCAAAAAAATCAGCCAAAAGAGGCTTTAGACAGTTATGTGAAAGCTGCAGAATCAAATAAAAATGATTTTACAACGCCACGTTTCTTATTGAAAGCCGGAAAGACAGCTTTGACCTTAGGGAATAAAACGGACGCATTGAAATATTTTACAACTATCAAAGAAAATTATGAAGCTACTCCAGAAGGTGCTTCCATAGATGTTTTGATAGGATTGGCACAAGAATAAATAGTGATATGAGATTGTAGATTTTAAATTTGAAAATTCTATCTTTAATGATGCAATAAAACGTGCAATCTAAAACTAAAATCAAATGGCTACCGAAAATAAAAATTTATCTGAATACGACAGAAATAGTGTTCCCAATGCTAAAAAATTCCGTTTTGGTATTGTAGTTGCGGAGTGGAATGAAGCCATAACGGAAGGTCTATTTAATGGGGCGTTTCAAACATTATTAGAAAACGAAGTTCCATCTGGACAAATTATTCGTTGGAATGTTCCAGGGAGTTTTGAGCTTGTATATGGCGCTAAAAAAATGCTGCAAACTCAAAATGTCGATGCTGTAATTGTTATTGGCTGTGTGATTCAAGGTCAAACAAAACATTTTGATTTTGTATGTGAAGGGGTAACACAAGGAATTAAAGATTTGAACGTTCAAACAGATGTTCCAGTTATATTTTGTGTACTTACGGACAATACGATGCAACAGTCCATAGACAGGAGTGGAGGAATTCACGGAAATAAAGGTACTGAAGCGGCTATTGCAGCCATAAAAATGGCATACATCCGTCAACAATCTTCATTGTCACATCAAATAGATAATCAGCATTTATTATCTTCAGGTGCTATCCAGTTAGAAGAAGGATTTCCTTTAGAATTAAAAGAATAGATATTTTATTTTATTTTTAATGTATATGTAAAAACCTACCCCATTGGAGTAGGTTTTTTTTATGGGTTTTCTAAAAGATTTATAGGAGATTTTATGTACGAATCTTGTTTCGAAAGTAAGATGCAATGATAAACGGTGTAAACTGTTTTATGAATTACAAATTATACCAATGAATTATGCGTGCGCATGAGCTGCATTCAAATTGATATCAGATAAAGCAATCTCGGTTAAGGATACATCTGCTTTTTTCTCTTCTTCAAGAGTTTTAGCTAATAAAGTAGCTGCTTTGTTTTCGCCAAGTGTCAATGCGTAAGCACGTAAAGTGCCGTAAGTAGCAATTTCGTAATGTTCTACTTTTTGAGCTGCTGCAATAATTGCTGCATCACGTACTACACCTAACTCGGTTTCTTCCATAATCCCATCGGCTTCTTTGAGTAGACCTTCCATTGCATCACATTTTTTGCCAACGGCTTTCAGACCTAAAGATTCAAATACTTTTTCTAAACGAGTTACGTGCTCCTCTGTTTCTTTTAAATGATTTTCAAAGGCATGTATTAGTTTTGAAGAAGTAGCATTTTTTGCCATTTTAGGAATGGCTTTTGTAAGTGCATGTTCCGCCCAAAAGATATCTTTTAATCCGTCTTCAAAAAAATCTCTTAAACCTTGTGCAGCATCTGGTTTTGCTTTTACAGCTCCTTTTTTAGGGTCTACTTTTGTGTCTTCTTGTTTTTCATTGGTCGTTTTCATAATAAATATTTTTAATAGTTAACTTGTTTGAAATAACAAATTTAAGTTTTAAACAGGTATAGGGATTATATAATTTTGTTAAAAATTTTCAAAATTAACACTTCATGTACTTGTTTATCAGTTATTTATGACTTAGTCTTAATTTGCTTTTCTGTGCTTGATTTAGAATTAAAAAGAGGAGATTTATGTTTACTATATTTTCTAGACTGTAATAGATCTTGCGAGTTGGGACGGGTTGTAATCATTCTTACTATGACATGCTTAATCAAATTATCACGTTGTGAATTTTTGTTTTTAAAAAGCATATTAATAATAAAACCCACTAGAAATTCATTAAATTTGTAGTTCTTGGTTTTTAAAAACGATAAACCATAAACTTTAAACCTAAATTTTTTAATGTCGAGTATAATTCAATTACTTCCTGATCACGTTGCCAATCAAATTGCTGCAGGAGAAGTGGTGCAAAGACCTGCCTCCGTTGTCAAAGAATTGCTTGAAAATGCAGTAGATGCTAGGGCAACAGATATTAAATTAATTATCAAAGATGCTGGGAAAGCTTTGGTACATGTAATCGATAATGGTTTAGGAATGAGTGTTACGGATGCCCGCTTGTGTTTTGAACGTCATGCCACCTCTAAAATTCGTAAAGCGGAAGATTTATTCTCCTTGCATACTAAAGGATTTCGGGGTGAAGCATTGGCTTCTATTGCCGCGATAGCTCATGTAGAAATGAAAACTAAGCAGGATCAGCAGGAACTCGGAAATCATATAATTATTGAAGGAAGTAAGTTTGTGTCGCAAGCCGTAGCTGTTTTACCTAAAGGTACTTCATTTGCAGTGAAAAACTTATTTTTTAATATTCCGGCGCGACGTAATTTTCTGAAATCAGATACGGTGGAATATCGTCATATTATCGATGAATTTCAACGTGTGGCTTTGGCTCATCCAAAAATACATTTTACGTTTTATCACAATGGTAGTGAAATGTTCAATTTGCCACCATCTACTTTACGACAACGAATTGTTACTATTTTCTCAGGTAAAACGAATGAGAAATTAGTCCCGGTTCAGGAAGAAACCGAAATAGTAGCGATTCAAGGATTTGTTAGCAAACCTGAATTTGCCAAAAAAAATCGTGGAGAACAGTTTTTCTTTGTTAATGATCGTTTTATAAAAAGCGGTTATTTACATCATGCGGTTATGGCAGCGTATGATGGAATCTTGAAAGATGGTGCGCAACCCAGTTATTTTCTCTATTTATCGGTGCCTCCTAATACTATTGACATCAATATTCATCCCACTAAAACGGAGATCAAGTTTGATGATGAACATGCGTTATATGCTATTTTAAGAGCTTCAATCAAGCATAGTTTGGGGCAGTTTAATGTAGCTCCGATTTTAGATTTTGAACGGGATTCGAATTTGGATACACCCTACCATTATAAAGATTTAGAAGGAGCCACACCGACTATTCAGGTTGATGGAAATTTTAATCCTTTCTCTGATGATAAACCCAATAAGCATTTTTTGAATTATAAGAAACCAGAATCAACCGCTAATTGGGAGAGTCTATATGTAGGGTTGAAACAAGATACGGATGAAATTGGGCAGGTTTTTTTTGAAAATGAAGAGGTGACTTCCTCTTTATTTAATGACGAAGAGGTTGAGCATTCCGTTCATAAAACCTATCAAATTCATAAGAAATACATTGTCTCATCGATCAAATCAGGAATGGTAATTGTCGATCAGCAGCGGGCGCATCAACGTGTTTTATATGAACAATTTTTGATAAACATGACAGTGCAGCAAGCGTCGAGCCAACAGCTGTTGTTCCCGTTGAACTTGTTTTTTTCATCTGTCGAAATGGAGCTCATCGCTGAATTGCAACTTTCCCTTAGGAACACCGGATTTGTTTTTGAAGAAAATAATGCAGACCATATTGTTATTTCAGGAATTCCAGTCAATAGTACCGAAAGTGAAGTTTCATTGGTTTTAGAACAATTATTGAGCGACTTACAGGATGGGATACCAGAAAGTAGTTTCAGTCAAAACGACACCATTGCTAAATCAATGGCCAAAAGTTTAGCGGTAAAAACAGGAACACACCTTACCGAAAAAGAACAGGAAAATTTGGTGAATGGACTTTTTGCCTGTAAAGATCCCAATGTTTCCCCATTTCAAAAACCCACTTTCATCACCATGCGTGTAGAAGATTTAGATAAAAAATTTGCAATATGAGAACCGTAACTGAAACAGTAAAACAATTAATTATTATCAATGTATTGTTTTTTGTAGGAACACTTATTATAAAAGAACCAGCCTATAAAATACTGGCTTTGTATTTCCCTGAGAACCCTGATTTTCAATTGTGGCAACCAGTAACACACATGTTTATGCATGGTGGCTTTATGCATATTTTTTTCAATATGTTTGCCTTGTATTCTTTTGGATCAGCATTAGAACAAATATGGGGTAGTAAAAAATTCTTATTTTTCTATATTTCTTGTGGATTAGGCGCTGCTTTGTTGCACACCGGTGTCAATTATTACTATTTTCAAGAGAGTTTGAATACTTTAATCGCTAATGGATTTCCCAAACAAGAAGTTTTACAAGTTTTAAACGAAGGGAAAATTAATACGAGATGGCAGGAAATTCTATCTGTTTCTGATTTTCAGAATTTTACAAGTGCCTACATGGGAACTGCAGTAGGTGCTTCGGGAGCTATTTATGGAACGATTGTGGCATTTGCTTTTATGTTTCCCAATGCTGAATTGGCTTTGATGTTTATTCCTGTGCCGATAAAAGCCAAATATTTTGTTCCCGGTTTAGTATTAATTGATTTGTACCTGGGGATTTCTGGAAAGTCTATTTTTGGAGGTGGCGGAATAGCTCATTTTGCACACGTTGGGGGTGCTTTGTTTGGTTTTATTATCATGTGGTACTGGAAGAAAAATCAGTTTAATAAAAATCGTTGGAATTAAAACTGTAACTCTTTAAAGTAGTTGTAGCCAAATTACAGATTTTAAATTATAATTAAAGTATGAATATAATTGATGACGTGAAAGTACAATACAAGATCGGAGGCATCGTGACTCAGCTAATCTTTTGGAATGTAGCTTTATTTGTTCTTCCATGGTTGTTTTTTGCACTTTTATCCGTGTTGGGTGTCAACATTGATTACATTCATTATGTGAGTTTGTCATCTAATCCGGCACATTTGCTTTGGAAACCGTGGTCATTGCTTTCATATGCTTTTTTTCATGGTGGAATTATGCATATTATTTTTAATATGATTGTTCTGAACTTTTCAGGCAGGTTGTTTATGACATTTTTTACCGCTAAGCAATTGTTAGGTTTGTACATATTGAGTGCCATTTTTGCAGGAATTAGTTATATGCTGGTATTTTATGTTTTAAATATTAGTGCTCCAATTGTGGGAGCATCTGCAGCGATTATGGCTATTTTAGTTGCAACTACTACCTATTATCCTCTAATGGATCTTCGATTACTGATTATTGGAAATGTCAAGTTATGGCATATAACTGCCGTAATTATTATTATTGATTTAATGCAATTGCGTTCCGAAAATATGGGCGGGCATATTTCTCATCTTGCTGGAGCTTTATTCGGTTTTATTTTTATTAAATTGCTTAAAAACGGAACTGATTTAAGTATTATAATTTCTCGGATTTTTGATTTTTTTGTTAATCTATTCAAAAAAAATAAAACAACACCATTTAGAAAAATACACAAAAATTATAGTAAACCAGTTGAAAAAACGACGTCTCGAATAATTGCAAAAGACAAATCACAACAACAAATTGATGAAATTTTAGATAAAATTAGTCAGTCCGGTTATGATAGCCTTACGAAACAAGAAAAAGAATTTTTATTTAAAGTAGGGAAGTAAGTTGAGAATCAGTTTGTGTTTTGTCAAAATCAAAAATGTATAAAATGAAAAATCTTTCATGGTTTAATAAAGGGATGTTTTTTTTTAATATACTCCTTACTTTTTTAACTTTTATTGCTTATGTTTTGCCTTTCTTGGCGCCAAAGTCATTTCCTTTCTTATCAGTTTTGACACTTTTCATGCCGCTTTTCTTTGTTTTTAATGCCTTGTTTTTTTTATATTGGACACTACAGTTCAAAAAACAACTAATGGTTTCGGGTTTGGTGTTATTAATAGGAATTACATTTATAAATAAATTTTATAAGTTTTCGTCTCCTAAGTTTTCTAAAGAAGAGAAAGATTTTACCGTAATGAGTTATAATGTACGTTTGTTAAATGTATTTAAATGGATCGATAGAGATGATGTACCTTCAGATATTCTCGATTTTGTTAACGAAAAAAATCCAGATATACTGTGTATGCAAGAGTATTCTTCTTCAGCTAATATTGATTTAAAGATATATCCGCATCGGTATATTTTTACTGATGGAAACCAAATTAAAACCGGTCAGGCAATTTTTTCTAAATTTCCAATCATTAATCAAGGAAATATTATTTTTCCTAATTCCAGTAATAATGTAGTTTTTGCAGATATAAAGAAAGGGAAAGATATTATCAGAGTGTACAATATGCATTTGCAGTCTATAAAAATCTCTCCAGATGTTAATGAGATAGATGAAAATATCGATGCTATCAATCAGCAGAAATCACAAATGCTTTTCATCAGAATTAGTAAAGCTTTTAAGCAACAACAGCAACAAGCGGAGCTGTTTAAAGAGCATAAAATGAAATGTACTTATCCGATCATAATTTGTGGGGATATGAACAACAGTGCGTTTTCCTATGTGTATAGAAGTATTAAAGGGAATATGAAAGATAGTTTTGAAGAGGCCGGTACTGGTTTTGGAGAAACCTATAAATTTAGGTATTATCCTGCTCGAATTGATTACATTTTTGCGGATGAAAAAATGACGGTTAAAAAATTCGAACATTTTTCCAGTTTTGTAAACTCCGATCATTTTCCTATCATGGCAAGATTGACGTACGAGTAAAAATCGATTGCTTTATACGAGAATCAATTTTTGTGCTCGCAGGTAATCTAATGCATATTTACCTTCATTAAACAACACATCCAGAACGCTAAGATTATTGATAAAACCATGTTTATCATCAAAAACCTGGATGTAATTTTCAAATTTAGAAAGGTCTTTTTTTCCGTTTACCAGATTTCTGAAGTCGGAGGTCGCAGTTGGTTCTATTTCATGAAAATATTCGGTGGTAGTTTTGTAATCGATTTTCATTCGAAGACATTTCGATAAAATTGTTAATGCTTCAAAATTTAGGTCCAACAAAAAGGTGTATTTTTTTTCAAAAATTGGTCGTATATCGTCTTCGAAAAACTCAAAAAAAGGAGAGCTTCTATAAGCAGCTTCCAGTGATTTGAAATGTTGTTTTTGCCAGTCAAATTCGGTTTCAATTCTAATGTTTTTCGTTTTCTGATGGCTTTCTTTTGAATGTTTTACCGGAATATTTAATAGTTGAATCCCATTGGGACTATAAATATAAGCACGATTGCGATTGGTTTGTTTTTGGAAATTATCTTCTATTTCAAAGGTAATACTATCTGCCTGTGCCATAGCTGCGAAATGGCTTATCGATGGAAAATAGGTGGGATGGAGGAGAATATTCATATTGTCTAAAGTTTTTAAAGTCATAAAGTCCAAAGTCATAAAGCTGGATTAAATAGCAACTTTATGACTTTAGACCTTGAAACTTTTGACTAATTTTTTGCCTCTTTTCTTTTTTTCCAAAAATATTCTCCAACGAAGAAAATTACTAGTCCAAGAAGAAATAATTTGAAATACGATTGAGGTTGACCTTCTCCACTAACTGTGGTGAAAACTCTGTTCCATCTTACTTTATTTATTCCTTTGCCATTTGGATCTATACTCAACCATATAAAAATAGGTTTTCCAACGATATGATTTTCAGGAACAAATCCCCAATAACGACTGTCTTCAGAGTTGTGACGGTTGTCACCCATCATCCAATAATAGTTTTGCTTGAAAGTGTAAGTAACTGCAACCTTACCATTTATTCTAATTTCTGAACCGTTTACTTTTAAATCATTATTTTCATAATCAGTAATAATTGCTTTGTAAAACGGTAATGTTTCGGTAGTTAAACCAACCGTTTTTCCTTGTTCTGGAATGTAAATGGGACCGTAATTATCCCGGTTCCATTTGTTGATGTGTGGGAAGACCCCGTTGTCAGTATCTCTGGAAATTTGTCTGATAACAGCAGTAATACCTGGTGTGTTTTTTAATCGTTCCGCTCCTGCTTCGGTTAAGGCACTCATGAAAATCGTATCTCTTTTTGTCTGATCCATAAAGCCAGCAGGATCCGTTATATCTAGATCTTTAAATAAAGATTCAAAATCGATAGGAGTTTTTTCATCTACAGCTACTTTATATGAAAATTGCGGTTTGGCACGCTCTGGTAATTGCAACAATTTACCATTTATATACACAATGCCGTCTTTTATAGATAAATTATCTCCAGGAATCCCAACGCATCTTTTTACGTAATTCGATTTTTTGTCCACGGGTTTATAAGCACGTCTTTTTGAAGTATCGAAAAATTTATAAACGGTATCTACCGGCCAGTTAAAAACGACTATATCTGTGCGATCTATATTTTGAATTCCGGGTAATCGCATATAAGGCAATTGTGGCCAGATCAGATATGATTTGCTTTTTGTCAAAGGAATAGAGTCATGGACCATGGGCAATGCTATAGTGGTCATGGGTACTCGGGCTCCATAATTCATTTTGCTTACAAATAAAAAGTCACCTACCAATAATGATTTTTCTAATGAAGAAGTAGGAATAGTATATGGCTGAATTAAATAGGTATGCACTATTGTAGCTACAACAACTGCAAAAAGTAACGAACTAATAGTATCTGCCGTTTTGCTGTTAGGGCTTAAACTTCTATCCGCTATATAATTTAATTTTTGGGTATAATTAACGTAATAAATGTAAAACCCAAGGGTTATTAGTACTAAAAAAGTATCTAATCTAGATCGCTGTCCAAAACTTCGCAATGTTTCTACCCAGATGACCGGAAAGATAATCAAATTGATAATTGGAATAAACAATAGTATAGTCCACCACGTAGGACGACCTATTATTTTCATCAAAACAATTGCGTTGTAAACGGGAACAGCAGCTTCCCAGCGTTTTCTGCCGGCACTTTCATATAATTTCCAGGTTCCTAAAAAGTGAACTAGTTGTAAAAGCAGAAAGAATATAAACCATTGGTATGTAGACATAATATGTTTATTTTTTGATCAGTTATTTGTTTAGTAGGAATTAGAAAGTGGCATGATTTCTATAAATCTATTTGTTTAATTTGAAAGTTCTAATACATCTTTCATTGTAAAAATCCCTCGTTTTCCAGCAATCCATTCTGCAGCAATGATAGCGCCAAGGGCAAAACCTTCCCGGTTGTGTGCAGTATGTTTAATTTCTATGGCATCTACAGATGAATTATACGTTACGCTATGTGTACCAGGAACAGTTCCAATTCTTTTGGCTTCAATGTGAATTTGCGTAGTTAATTTAGAATCGCTCGTGTGGTGAGCTTCCGGTTTTTCTAGTGTCCAGTTGGTGTACGAACTGTTTTCTATAATACCTCTTGCCAATGAAATGGCAGTACCACTAGGAGCATCGAGTTTTTGAGTATGATGAATTTCTTCCATTTCTACTTTGTAATTGTCAAATTTTGACATGATTTTCGCCAAATATTCATTGACTTCAAAGAATATATTTACACCTAAACTAAAGTTAGAACTGGAGATTAATGCTCCTTTTTTTTCATTGCAAAGAGCCACCATTTCATCATAAGAGTCCAACCATCCTGTTGTTCCAGAAATTACGGGTACATTGGCATGGAAACAACTTGAAATATTACTGACAGCAGCAGTTGGAACACTGAAATCTATTGCGACATCAGCTGTTGAAAGGCCCTCAAAAGTGTTGTTTTTATCTTTTCTCAAAACGATTTCATGACCTCTTTCTAGTGCAATTTTTTCAATTACCTGACCCATTTTACCGTATCCTAAAAGCGCAATTTTCATTTGTTTATTTTTTAAATTTTGAATAATTAACAATTCCTGCCAGCAAAAGACCTATTAAAATTCCAGCAATGAATCCAGAAAAAAAATTATTCATTCGAATAGGATCCAGCACTTTAATTGCGGAATAATTTACTAAAGTGACTAACAACAAAACGGTCGTGATGATAAAAAAATATTTCTTCCCAATCTTATTAAGTAATGACATAATGAGCTGTTTTGTATTTAAGCTTCTAGAAACTATAATTAAATGTTAGTCCTACATTCGTCTTTAATGTTACATCGTTTGGATAAAGAACCGGTCTTACCGATAAGTTTTCATCTACATTAAATTGGATTAATGCTGCATCTACATTTGCATCTAGTATATTTAATGCATAAAAAGCAAGTGTAACCAAAGCGGATAAATCACGATTGCGTTGGTAGAATTTTTGTCCAGCGATTAATCGATTGTTATCGAGAAATGCTAAGTCATCTGTAACATAACCTTCTAACCGACTTTTATAAGCATCTCTGTATTGATGGTATTTCCTATTGTTATCAATATAAAAATAAATGCTAGTTCCTAATGCTCCGTATACGAGGGGTATTTTCCAGTATTTTTTATTGTAAGCCTGACCTAAACCTGGTAATACAGCCGAATAAAAAGCGGCTTTTGCCGGAGTCAGAGGATCTATATCATTTGATTTCAAAGTGTCTTTGGCGATTAACACCGCAGCTGTTTCTGCTTGTGCAAAAACAGTTGTGTTGCTTACCATAAAAAGGAATAGCCCGATGAAAAGGATTTTAGTCACTATTCGTTTATTAATTTAACAATTCTGTTGAAATCTTCTTCTGAGTGGAATGGAATTGTAATTTTTCCTTTACCATTTCCAGCTACTTTTACATCAACTTTAGTCCCAAAATAATTTGTAAAGGTGCTTTTTTGAGAATCGGCAATTTCAAATGAAGTTGTTTTTGGTTTTCCTGCAGGTTTTGGTTTTAAACTTTCCTGATAATTTTTGACTAGCGCTTCGGTATCGCGTACGGATAAATTTTGACTTACAATTTTCTGATAGATATCCGTTTGTATGTCTTGGTCTTCAATATTGATTATGGCGCGACCATGCCCCATACTGATGAAGCCATCACGAATTCCAGTTTGGATTATCGGATCTAATTTCAAAAGTCGCAAGTAATTAGCAATCGTAGAGCGTTTCTTTCCTACACGTTCGCTCATTTGCTCCTGAGTCAATTGAATTTCATCAATTAAACGTTGGTAGGAAAGTGCAATCTCAATTGGATCTAAATCATGGCGTTGGATATTTTCCACCAAAGCCATAACTAAGGACTCATTGTCATTTGCAATGCGTATGTAAGCAGGAACTGTCTTCAAACCAACAAGAGTGGATGCACGAAGACGACGCTCACCTGAGATTAATTGGTATTTATTGAAATCTAATTTACGGACAGTAATAGGTTGAATTACCCCTAATTCTTTGATAGAAGTTGCTAATTCTCTCAATGATTCTTCATTGAAATTGCTCCTGGGCTGAAATGGATTTATTTCGATTGCCTCAATTTCAAGCTCAATAATATTTCCTACCACTTTATCGGCATTTTTATCAGCAACGGATTTTATGTCGTTTTCCGGATCTTTTAATAATGCAGATAATCCTCTTCCTAATGCTTGTTTTTTAAGTGCTTTTGCCATAAAACTATTTACTGTTTTTCTTTATAACTTCTTGAGCTAGATGCAAGTAATTGGTAGCTCCTTTGCTTGTTGCATCGTAATTTATGATGCTTTCGCCAAAACTTGGCGCTTCACTCAATTTTACATTTCTCTGAATAATAGTTTCAAAAACCATGTCGTTAAAATGTTTCTGAACCTCTTCCACCACTTGGTTTGATAGACGTAAACGGGAATCAAACATGGTCAATAATAATCCTTCGATGTCTAAATCTGGATTGTGAATTTTTTGGATGCTTTTTATAGTATTTAGCAGCTTCCCCAAGCCTTCCAGTGCAAAATATTCACATTGAATAGGAATAATGACTGAGTCAGCAGCGGTCAATGCATTTAAGGTAAGTAATCCGAGTGATGGGGCACAATCAATTATAATATAATCATACTCATCTTTGACACTTTCCAGTGCTTTTTTAAGCATATACTCCCTGTTTTCTTTATCGACTAACTCGATTTCAATAGCAACAAGATCAATATGCGATGGAATTACGTCCACATTTATGGCCGAACATTTTATTATAGCTTCTTTTGGGGTATTGCTATGTTCTAGAATTTGATATGTTCCTATTTCAACAGATTCAACATCAATTCCCAATCCTGATGATGCATTTGCTTGTGGATCAGCATCAATAAGCAACACTTTCTTTTCTAAAACTCCTAATGAAGCAGCAAGATTAACTGATGTTGTAGTCTTTCCTACTCCTCCTTTTTGATTAGCAATCGCGATGATTTTGCCCATTTATTTTTCTAAATTTTGAACCGTAAAAATACAATTATTTATGGTTTCTAAAAATCTATTTTGTTAACATTCGTTAAAGCTTGATTCCTTGCCTTTTGACAGATTTTCATTTTAACACCGGTATGCTTTTCTTTAACCCTTTTTGCAATTCGTTTCATTCTCAGTATTTCAGGTATTGAACACAATCTTTTTCTTTAGTCTATAAATTGATTTGCTTTTGATAACCTGTGCATCTAGAAAAAACAGACTAGCGAGTCTATAATTAACTGTAAGGTAAGCTGATAGAGCGTAAGATTATGAGTTGTATTTTACTGATGCGATCAAAGAGATATAATAAAGGTATCCTGTAGGCTTTAACTAAACTGAAATCGTTATGTTTACATAAGCAAGTGTTAAAGACACAAAAAATGAGGCTTTAGTTATAAAAGTCAGATTTATTTTCTTTTTCAAGTGTTACTTCCAAGGGGAATGCTTATCAGTAAAAAGGAGTTTGCGGGTTAATTTCAACAATGAGATTTTATGAAATAAATATTCCAATTTCTTAATAATATTTAAAACAGAACTGAAGTATTAAGGTCAGTTATTGGAAACTAATTTTTAAGTTTTGAAAGAGAGTTCTTTATTAAATATCTATAGAATCAATGTTTTTAGTAATTAATTTGACAAAATAGTGAGCAAGATGAAAATTGGATTAGTAGGATTTGGAAAAACAGGTAGAGCCGTAGCTTCGGTAATACTTCAAAATAAAGAATTTTCTCTGGAATGGGTGTTGCGTAAAAGTACACTTTTAGAACACCGATCTGTGTCTGAATTCTTAGGTCTGGATGCTAAGGAGGCTGGTTTAATTTATTCGACTTCCAGTATTTCTATGAAAGAACTTTTAGATACACATTCGGTGGATCTTATAATTGATTTTTCTTCAGAACAAGGCATATACACCTATGGATTATTAGCCGCTGAGCGAGAGATTAAAATTCTTTCAGCTATCTCGCATTATAAACCTAAAGAAATAAAGGTACTTCATGAATTGGCACAAAAAACCACTGTTTTTTGGTCTCCAAATATTACTTTAGGGGTTAATTTTTTACTTTTTGCGGCTAAATTTTTAAAAAAAATAGCCCCTTGGGTAGATATTGAAATCAATGAAGAGCATTTTAAACTAAAAGAAGGGACTTCAGGAACTGCAATAAAAATTGCCGAGGCTTTAGATGTTGAGAAAGAAAATATAAATTCAGTTAGGGCAGGAGGAATTGTGGGAAAGCACGAAATAATTTTTGGATTTCCATTTCAAACCGTTCGACTCATACATGAATCTATTTCTAGAGAAGCATTTGGGAGTGGCGTTATTTTTGTTGCTGAAAATTTAAAAAATAAGAATAAAGGATTTTATAATTTTGAAGATATTTTACAACCTTATTTTACAGCTTAGATTGAATACTCAAAGACAATTTAAGATTCGTATTAAGGTTTTTAGATTGCGATTATAAAATATTTCACATAAAAAAAGCTGAACCATACAGTTCAGCTTTTGTCGGGGTGGCAGGATTCGAACCTGCGGCCTCCTGCTCCCAAAGCAGGCGCGATAACCGAGCTACGCTACACCCCGTAATTCTGCTGCAAAGATAGAATTATTTTTTATTTGAGCAAATCAAAAATAGAAATAGGAGAATATTATTTCGGGATAGGTAAAAATGATGTTTTTTTAGTCAAAATTTTTATTAAAAAACTACATTTGCACTATCAAAAAAATATAACAAATCGTACTATGTCTGATACTATCGAAAAAATTAAATGTCTTATTATCGGTTCTGGTCCAGCAGGATATACTGCAGCAATTTATGCCGCCAGAGCAAATATGAATCCTGTTTTATACCAAGGGATGCAGCCTGGAGGCCAGCTGACTACAACTAATGAAGTAGAAAATTGGCCTGGAAATCCTGAAGGGATAACTGGTCCAGAAATGATGGTGGGGTTGCAAGCGCAAGCACAACGTTTTGGTACTGATGTACGTGATGGTTGGGCTACCAAGGTAGATTTTTCAGGGGATATTCATAAAGTTTGGATTAATGGTACTAAAGAATTGCATTGCGAAACCGTAATTATTTCGACGGGAGCAACTGCTAAATATTTAGGATTACCATCAGAGCAACACTACTTAAAAATAGGTGGTGGCGTTTCAGCATGTGCCGTTTGTGATGGTTTTTTCTATAGAAATCAAGAAGTGGTAATCGTGGGAGCTGGAGATTCTGCTTGTGAAGAGGCTCATTACCTGTCTAAACTTTGTAAAAAAGTAACAATGTTGGTGCGTAGTGAAAAATTCAGAGCGTCAAAAATTATGGAGGAACGCGTTCGTAAAACAGAGAATATTATGATATTAATGAATCACGATACTGTAGAAGTTTTAGGAGACGAACAAGTGGTAACAGGCGTAAAAGCTTTGAATAAAACTACCAATGAAGTTTTTGATATCGAAGCTACTGGTTTCTTTGTTGCTATTGGGCACAAACCCAATACAGATATTTTCAAAGACTACATCACATTAAATGAAACAGGATATATCATCAATATTCCCGGAACTTCAAAAACAAATGTTGATGGCGTTTTTGTAGCAGGTGATGCAGCGGATCATGTGTATCGTCAAGCAATTACTGCCGCAGGAACAGGTTGTATGGCCGCGCTTGATGCTGAACGATACTTAGCGGCTAAAGAATAAGTAGAATCTGGAAGTTTCAATATAAAAAAGTCCCAATTTGTAAAAATTGGGACTTTTTCTTTAGGAGTATTTGAAGGCTACTTTTTTTTTGGTTCTGACTTCCATTTGGAGAGGATTTTCTATTTCAATCTTTTGCTTAATTTTGCTTCATCGGCAAATTTTCGTATTTCTATTTTTGGGGAACCTAAAAGTTGGATTTCAGATCTCTCACCCGCATCAATAATTACCGCTGTTTCGGTAAATAAACTACACTTTGTATCACTTTCGGTTGTTATATCAGCATTTTTTGTGGTAAACTTACTTCCGATAAATGAGGCATTGTTGTCCAGCCGAATTGAAGTATTAGCGGCATTCCCTTCTAGATTAGCATTTGATTTTTGATACATATCCACTTTCAAATCAATAGTGGTTATTAATGCCTTAAGAGATGAATTTTCACTTAACTCGATAGTGGTGTTTTCGGATTTTAGATTGAGTTCTATTTTCGATTTTTCGTCAGCTTGTAGTAAGAAATTCGTCGCATTTACATTCAAAAATAATTGAGAAGCATCATGGGCTTTAACTGTAATAGTATTTAATAAAAGTTCCTGTATTGCAGTAACAGTTGATTCATTTTTTGCAGTAATTAGATTTAAATCATTGGTGTATGTTACCCTTACTACCATTTTTTTATAATTGATGGCTTGTTTAGTGGTATAAATGCGCAATATATGATCGCTTAAATCCAAAGAAACAATACTTTGCAGGTTTTCATCCGTTTCAATTTTTAGTTCTGCTTTTTCTCCTCTTTCTAAATGTACCTCGATATTGTCTTCAACTAGTAATGCCGCAAAATTTCCAATTTCTCTTTGCTCAACAGTGACTGTTTTTGATCCTTTTATTTTTTCTTTTTTCTGTGCCAAGAGTACTGTGGTTGATAAAAAGAATAGGAGTATAAAAGTATATTTTTTCATAATGATTTGGATTAGAGTCTTTACAAATATAAAAAAATCATCCACTTATGATGGATGATTTTTTAAATTTCAAAAAAAATGTTTCTTATTCTCGATTGATACTTCCTCCAGAATTAGTGTTTTTCTGAATTGTTTTTGGCTGTATATCGTAATTAATGTTTCCTCCGCTCGATGCCTCTGCAATTAAACTAACAATAGGATGAACATTTATCGTAGCTCCACTAGAAACATCTGCAGTTACTTCATTGGCCAATAAATACTCTGCTTTGATTTCACTTCCGCTTGATGCACTAGTTTTAATCTGTAATGCTTTTCCATTGACAGTGATACTGCTACCGCTGCTACTATCACAGGTAATGTTATCGGACTCAATATTAATGTCCATCGAGGCAGCACTCGATGTATTTAGTTTGATATGTTCCCCTTTTAATATATTGTTGCTTGTAATTGTTGAACCGCTTGTAGCTTCTAATTCATGAATAACAGGCATTTTTACGGTTACTTTTTTTGATTTCATGTTGGTAAACGAATTTTTATCACAAGAAATTATAAGAGTTCCATTTTTAACTGTGGTACTGATGTGTTTTTGTAAATTATCATCAGCTTCAACCACTATTTCAGTTTTATCTGATTGCTCAATAACAAGATCTATGGCATTATTGACTTCTATACTTTTGAAATCACCGTCAACAACGCGTCTCTCCGTGGTTACATTGCCGCTTCCTTCTATTGAATTTAAATTAATAGAATGGTTGCATGATGCTAACAACAAAGCGGTTAATACAACCAGAATAAATTTAGTAATTAATGTGATGATTTTTAACATGATTAATTCGTTTTAATGATTATCCCGTCTTTATTTATTTTTAATCCTTTATTCCTTCCATTCGATTTTACAGAGTCTTTCTGAATAGAGACTCCATCGTTATTAATAGTAACAGTTACATCAGTACTATCGTTTAGGGTGTCGCTATTTACATCATTATATTCGTTTTCATCAGCGGGACAATTTAAACATTTTATTTGAGAATTTTCAACTTTGTAAATGTAATTATCTGAACTGTAGTGTAAATTGAAGTATTCGTCATCTGATCGGTCGTAGTTTTGTACACTTGAATCAGCTTTTAGTAACAATCCTTCTGGTGCAAATAATGTTATTTCTATTTCTTGATCTCTATATTTATTTTTTAAATCGCTCAGTAAATAATTATCTAAAATTAGTTGATTGCCCTTTATTGTATAACTGTATTTAATTTGTTCTGCTCTTCGTTTGGCTTCAGATAACGATTTTCCTTTTGCTTCTTTTTCAATTTGAATGTAAGGTAGTTTCTCATCCGTCTTTTCTATTCTAAAACTAACTTGATTGGAATAAATAACATCATTTCCAGTAGAATCCTGAGTTACCATAAAATCATTACGATCTTCAACATTTTTAGCAAAATAATCATTGTGTTTAAATTTGATAAAAAGAGTGTCATTTGGATTCAAACTAATAGTTTCTTTTTTAACCACTCTTCCATCTACAGCAAATGCACTAGCTTGTTTTATTCCTATTGCAATTGCTAATGAAACGGCAATTAGCCAAAGTGCAAAAAGTGTATATTTTGCAATATTTCCAATAGATTTCATATTAGGAGCTAAAAGTTTAAAACCTAATAATGCTAGAAAAAAGAATGGGATGCCAACGGCAAAGAACATTAAAAGTCCAAAAGCCCATATTGGATAATCTGTAAAATTCCCTGCTTCTATAAAACCTTGCCATGGAAAATCAATAAAAGCACCTGAGCCTAGGGTAAAAATTCCAATTAAAAGGAAAAATAGTACAGTTACTCCCCCAAGTATTAAAAGTACTCCTAAGAACTTTGCAAAAATCTTGAAAATTGTCATGATAAAGTCTCCAAAAGAACTTCCGATTTTTCCTGCACCTGTTTTTATTTGGGTACCATATTTATCATAATCGGCATTTTTTATCTTATCCGAAACATTTTCAAATTCCTCCCGTACTTTTTTTTCAATGTTGGAGATCGTAACCGGTTCTCCCGTCATTTCTAATTTCTCAGTAGTCGTTATGGCTTCTGGAGTTACAATCCAAAGAATGATATAGGCTACTATTCCTGTTCCAAATCCAGCAAAAACTAATAAAATAAGTACAATTCTGATCCATACGGCATCAATCCCAAAGTAATGACCCAAGCCTGATGAAACACCACCAATCATTCCTTTTTCTTTATCACGGTATAATTTTTTTGTTCTTCTGGTTGTGTTGCTGCTGTAGGTATTTGTTCCTTTCAACTCATCTTCAATGATGTAATCTTCTGGTTGTCCCATTACTGCAATCACTTCATCTACATCTTTCAAACCAATAACATATTTATCCGTTTTTTGCTTTTCGTTCAACAATTCTGAAACACGCATTTCGATATCTTTTATGATCTCATCATGTCCAGATGAATTGGATAAAGAACGTTTTATAGCGTCAAAATAGCGTGTCAATTTTTGGTATGCATCTTCATCTATGTGAAAGAACATTCCGCCTAGGTTTATATTTACAGTTTTGTTCATGACTATTGTTTTTGGTTGGTTATTAGGTTTACGGCATCCGACAATTCTGTCCAAGTACCATTTAATTCATTTAAAAAAGTTTGTCCAATTTCTGTCAGGCCGTAATATTTTCTTGGTGGTCCTGAAGTTGATTCTTCCCAACGGTAGTTGAGTAATCCATCATTCTTTAAGCGCGTTAGCAGTGGATAAATGGTTCCTTCTACAACTAATAATTTTGCGTTTTTCAATGTGTCTAATATTTCCGATGTGTAGGCATCTTTTTCTTTTAAAACGGATAAGATGCAAAACTCGAGAACACCTTTACGCATCTGGGCTTTTGTGTTTTCAATGTTCATAATTTCTTTTTTTTGATTTTGTGTTGATTAAACTGTTCATTTTTTGATTGATGATGATTATTGATGAATCCTTTTTGAGCAAGAATGCAATCGCTCTCTATTAGGCATTTTTTTGGAGCTTATTCCTGCTTTCCATTTCAATCTTTTTATTTTTAAAGAAAAAATAAAAAAGGATTTCTATTGTAATCAGGGCTATTGGGGTAGCTTTATTTAGTACGGTTGCTGTCTCTAATCTAGTATTGCTGTTGTTATTTTATAAAAGGAATCGTAATCGGATACGTGTATTTTTCTCCGTTTGATGTTTTGATGGAAGCATAAATAATCAAAAAGAATTCAGCCACTTTCAAAAGTCCAAAAATTAACACACTAATTATTCCAACGGTTAATATTCCAATATTATCCCCAAAATTAAAATTTGAAAATGTGAATTCATGATCATTTACGAGTGTGTCAAAGGGAATGTTTTTAAACACAGAAATGATAAAGGAAGGAATTGCAATCATTAGTAATACTAAAGAGTACAATAATAAACTTAATTGAAAATTCAGTACTTGTTTTCCGTGGTGATCCACAAATTCTGATTCTTCTTTTTTAGAAGTCCAAAGAATTATTGGAAAAATATAATTTCCAAAAGGGATAAAATATTGAGTTAATGTACTCAAATGGGTAAAAGTAGCGACGTTTTTTTCAGTAGTTGTTTCCATGATTAAAAGTATATAGTAATTTCTTATGCAAATATATATCTAAAAGACAGTATCTTGTTACGCATAGTACCAAATATTAACACAATATTAACAAATTAATTTTATATGTATGCATACTATTTTTTTGTATTTTAGCAAAAAACCTAAGGTTAATGAACCAACAAGGTTTTAAAATCCCAATAATAATGAAGGATAACGCCGCTATTTTCCTTTAAAAATCAGCTACTTATGAAACTTACCACATCTAAACTTAACAAATTTTTATTTTTCAAATTACCTTCGGCATTTATCTGTGGTGTACGTGTTAAAACCATAGATGAAAACAAATGTGTGGTAGCTGTAAAACACCGTTGGATCAACCAAAATCCATTTAATTCCATGTATTTTGCTGTTCAAGCAATGGCAGCAGAGCTTTCTACAGGAGCTTTGGTAATGTTTCAAATTCAAAGTAGTGGAAGAAAAATCTCTATGTTGGTGGCGAACAATAAAGGAAATTTCACTAAAAAAGCGACTGGTATAATTACGTTTACTTGTAATGATGGCCATTTAATAGAAAAGGCAATTCACGAAACCATTACCACTGGCGCAGGACAAACATTTTGGATGAAATCAATAGGAATAGATGAAAAAGGAATACAAGTTTCCGAAATGGACTTTGAATGGAGTGTGAGGGTCAAATAAAAATACCCTTTATTTCTATCTAATACAGGTTCGAATAAAAAACGCCTCTAAATTTAGAGGCGTTTTGTAGTATATATTTAAATAAAAATGGTTTAAATTAACATTTTTTTCCACTTGTTTTAGCCATAGTGGCGTCACATTTTTTTCCTTCACCCTTGCATTTTGCTTTACATTTTTCAAGTTCTGCTGCAGTCATTCCTTTTGAATTGGAGTCTTTTTTTGCACAACAAGCTTCTTTTGTTGTTTTTTCTTTAGCGACAGTTTTCACTTCTTGTGCACTAAGATTTACGCTAAGGAATGCAAATGCTACAAATGTTAGTATTCTTCTCATTTTATAAATTTTAATATTGGTTTCTTTTTAATTGGGATAACATTCAAATATAAATAATATTTTCACTCAATTTCAATATTCATAGCACTATTTAATTGTATTTAATTATTTTTAGAAATAAAGGATTATTTAATAATTATTTTTTTGCTGAGAACTCCAGTCGAGGTTTTTAGTTTTACTATATATACTCCAGAACTCATTTTTTTGAGGGGAAGTTGAATGTCCTGTTGGTCTTGATTTTTTAAATCCCAACTGGCTACAGCTTGTCCAAGAATATTGAATAAAGTAATTTCCTGAAGTGTCGTATCTACTATTTTGTTGTTAATCATTAGCGCATCCCTATTTTGGGAATGCAGAATTATAATGTCGTTACCACTATTGATTTTTTCACTTACTCCTAGTGTTTTATCTTTGAAACGCAATGAAAAACGGGTATGAAACTCTCCTTTTGGAATATTAATTTCAAAAATTTGATTCCTGATATTATGATATATTTTAGTTTCGTCATCATATATAAAAATGGGTTGATTGGATTCAAAATTTTCTAAATCGTCAATTAAAAATTTCACTAGTCCTTCACGATCTGTTTTTATGCCAATAGGGTAGGAGGATTCCAGATCAAAATATCCTTCGCCTTGTATTACCAGCTGATCAGATCCGTTTAAGAAATACATATCATTTGGGTAATTATCCAGAATAAAACCGTCATAGCCGTAATCAACCGCGCTAGTGGCTTTTTCTTGCATAAATGCCAACAAAACTTGTCGATGGAAATTAGTGCTAGAATTGAATCCCAAACGAATTCTTTTTAAGGTGTCTTTTTGTACGAGATCACTGTTATTAGTATTCCATGTGTTTTTGTCTTTGCCTTTAGGTTTAATTTTGAAAAGAGTATTTGATGTTGCATCAGTTTCTCTCTGAAATGCACGTTGACTATTTTTAAAAATAACTGTTCCGCCACCACCTGTTTTTCCATACACAAAGAAACCCTGTCCTACTGGAATATGTTGCTTTGGAATTTTATTGCTTAATCCTACACCACTAATCATTCCAGGGACAACAGGCGGTAATCCACCAGATAAATTAAGCACAGCATACCCTCCCAAATATTCTTTTAAAACATGTGAATTGTTGTTTGAGGAATGCTCCCAGAAATAGATGGTCCCGTCCAGACCATTATCCTGAATTCTATCAACGGAGTTAAGGTTATCATTTATAAAAGCATATGCATCTATTGCTGATGGATATGGATTTCCGGTGAGTAATAATTGATCAGCGCTTACCGTATTAGTGAGTATAGTTCCATTATTTGGTTTCCCTATGAAGGTGTAATTTTGAGTTCCAGAGAGCGCTCCGCTTCCTTTTAAGGTAAACCCTTGACCTACCCGTAATGCACTTGTTTCATTTATTTGAATCCAATTTGCGTAAGCGCTGGCATTATTATCAAATTTATAAAGCCAATAGCGCGCCATGCTCACGGGACTTGTTGGGGCACCGTTGTATCCACTAACCCAAGTTATACTTGCTGGGGTTGCAGGATTAGTCCCATCTCTAAATACCCCATTTACGGTATAATTAGTGTTATTGGCTGCAGTATTGATAGGACTTACCGGTGCACTCCAATAATTGTAATTGTACAAGTTGGATTGCCCTTGTTGATCTCTTTCTATATAACCCGCACTGGTTACATCTAAATCACTTTCAGTAGTTTGCACTAATTGCGCCATTCCTGTTAGATCTATAATACCATCTAATTTTAGATACCAGTCATTTTGTAATTTGGTATTGTTATTCATTACGATTTTTTTTCCGGAATCTACCACCATGCCCAAATCAATGTTATTGGCCGTTTCGGTAATATCATGTTGCACCTTTACAATAGACCAGTCATTCTCCATGGTGTCATTTCCTCGGATTTCTTTTGAAGGGCTATTGACTGCTGTTGCAAAACTACCAGTTCGTTCCGTTAAAAAAGGCAATGGAGCTTGTTGAAGATAAATGTTTTTATGATTGTAGATTTTTGTTCCGCTGACATCAATTGTAGGAGTTGTCAAATCATCAATGATATCATCTTTATAGTTGTCCATTCTGTAATAACGAAGCAGATTGGCAAAAGGCAAGGAAGCAGGAGATGTAGCAATGTTTTTAGGAACTATTGTGCCTCCAACTTCTGATCCAGTATCCTGAATTTCCTGATAAACCATTCTTTGCAACTGAGAATCAGTTAGGGCAACATTAAAAACACGTATTTCATCTATTTTGCCTTTAAAATATTTAGTATTTGCAACTGGATTTTTTCCTAAAGTGAGAACTGAAGGATCTGATGCGATGGTTCCGCTTGTTGCTTGTGTGGCCACTAAAGTTCCGTTTAAATACAGTTTCAAATTAGTGCCATCATACACAGTACCTACATTATACCATTGGGAAGTATTGAGCGCTGTAGCAAAAGTTACAGTAGCACCATTTACAACCGCTTCTAGTTTTTTAGCAGCAGTGACGCGGATTTGAAATTTATCCTGGCCCACAATAACTCCTTCTGTTGAAAAAGCAGCATTCAAATTAATCCATGCCATTAAGGAAGCATTGGTCAAACCACCCAGAATTGAAGTGCTTTGGCCATAATCATTTCGGCCGTCAAAATCAAGAAGTAATTTGGTGTGTAAATCCCTTGGAGAGCCAAAATAAGCAGTATTAGTATCAAAAGCATCTAAAATTCCATCTTTATCGATATCAGTTGTCCCGTCAATAATACCATCGTTATTAGTATCTAAAGTTTTATAATCATAAATTAACAGAGTATTGGCGATATCAAATGTCAGATCGTTAGATTTTACATCAATATAATTAGGAATCCCATCATTATCGGTATCTAAAAGATAATTTAAGAAAGGAGCAATTGTACTTCCCTGTCCTAAATTCCCTAATTGATTGATTCCTGTTCCATAATCATAAATATCTAATATTCCGTCACCAAAAAGTTCGTTGATTCCGTTTCCATCTGTATCTTTAACTCTAAAAGTTTCCGTATCTAATCCATTTCCGGTTCCATCACCATTACTATCCCCATCGCCGTTGACAAAACCCGGAAGTGCATTTGAATTTCCTGCTCCCGATTCATCTACATCAAAAACGCTATCATTATCACTGTCTAAATCCAAATAATTGGGAGTTCCATCACCATCAGAATCAAGAGTAGTTAAAGCAGCAATTGATTCGGCACTATCATGGAGTCCATTACCGTTGGCATCAACCCAAGCCATATCTATTTTGCCTTTACCATTGCTTAAATTCCCTAAACCTACTTCAATGACGTCTTCAATACCATCATTATCAGCATCCAAATCAAATACATCGGCAACACCATCATAGTCTAAATCACACAGAGTTTGTGAAATTAGAATGTCATCTAGTGCAAGGTCATTACCGCTGCCGCCAGGAGCATTATTTTTGAAACGAATAGTAAAAGCATTTACATTTCCTAAATTAACACTAGTGGTGAATTGTTTCCATACACCTTGACTGCAACTATTGTCAGTAATACTTCCTGAACATCTTCCTATATCTCCTGTATTGAAAGAGGTAATAAAATTGTTTGATAAATCATAAAATTCAACTGTGACATTGGGTAAAATAGTGTTGGGAAAAGTGGATGGCGCCAGTATATTTAATACCCAAAAACTATACGTTATTGGTAAGTTTGATAAAACGCCTGTTATAGTAGTTTCATAGAATACCCCAGGAGTGAAGCTGGCATTAAAAACTGCCATTCTTCCGTTAGTATCTCCTGTAGTATGATCTTCTCCATTATACCATGCTAAATCGCCATGTATGTTGTCAGGATCGCTTGCTGTTGTTCCAGTTATCTTACTAACAACACAATATTCCCCATCATCCAATATTTTTGAGGATTGTGAAGGACATGCAGCAGTATTAGTACCCACAATTCCATCTTCATAACAATAGGTAGTTGTTGCATTATAGGCAGCAGTAAAGTTTGAAGTTCTACCTCCTGTGCCAAAGGTTTCGTTTAGAAATTTATAATTGACTTTATTAGCACTTCTAGATGTACAATTTAGTTCTTCAGTTACATCTTTAATTCCATCATTATCATCATCAATGTCTATATTGTCCATAATTCCATCGCCATCACTGTCAAAAAAAGATTCAATACCGCTTCCTTGAATCGTAAATGTATATGGATTCTCATTTGAATCAGTATTAGATATTGAGATAACGGCTGTTTTTGTACCAACTGTAGGCGTGTTAAATGCGACTACAAATGAAGTGGTGCTTCCAGCGGCTATCGTTGTACTTGGAGGTGTTGTGATTGTGAAATTACTTGCGTTTGTTCCAGAGAAAGAAATAGTACCAATTGTCAATGCTGAACCACCTGTATTTTGAATGGTAAAAGTTCGGGTTATAGTAGAGGATGCTATTTGTGTATTTCCAAAATCACTCCAATTAGCTATATTAGGTGATGAGTTGCCATTCGAAATAGAGATGGAATTTCCTTTAATATCTATTTCTGGTTCTACCGGAGTAATTATTATTTGTCCTGTTGCACCAATACCACCATTTTGCGCACTCGTAGCTAAAAAAGCACCACCACCACCACCGCCTGGAGAATTACCATTTGAGCCTACTCCACCCATGGCTAATATTGATCCATCACCACCACTTCCACCATTTATGGGGGCTGCACCACCGTTTGGGCTGGTTCCGTTATTTCCAGGGGTATTATTTCCAGCAGATGATCCGCCACCGCCACCAAGCATCGTTGTACCATTTCCGCCATTTCCACCATTATACTTCAAATCTCCTATAGAGCCAGTTATTGCGCCACCAAGTGCACCATTTGACATGTTATTCGATACACTTTTACCTCCTTTTGCAAGAACAGTAGTATTTGTTGAAAACCAAGAATCACCACCATCAGCGGTTGTAGTACTTCCTAAACCTACTGTTACGTCATAAGTGGTTCCTGGTACTACAGTAACTACTTTTTTAGCAAAAGCACCGCCGCCGCCGCCGCCAACCCCACCTGTTGAAGTTGCTCTTCCACCTTTTCCACCGCCGCCCCAAGCTTGAATTGTTATGCTGGTTACGCCAGATGGAGCAGTATAAGTTCCTGATGTAGTATAGGTTTGCGAATGGATAAAAAAGGAAATAAAAAAAAGGCAAACTATAAAAAATAGTTTTTTATTTATTAAAATAATGTTCTTCATAATTTAATGACTGTATTTAATTATGGTTGAGGCTTTTGTTTAAAAATGACAAAAAGAAGGGTCCTAAAGGTTTTCTAATTATTCAAAATTAGATTTATTTTTCAAATTAACCTGTTTAAGTGCAAATAAAGACGATAATTAACATAATTATTTAAATAATGTAAGTTTAATTTTAATTAATACATGAAATTATTTTTAATGTATATAGTTTTAAATAAGGTTGACTAATTGATTCCCATTACTGAATATGCTTTAGTCTATTCGATTTTGTATATTGTCGATGTATATTCCATTTAGTTCTCCACCACTGCAGGTTATCTGGCTAATTTGAAATGATATTTGGTAATTCATTACATCAAACAAGTCTTTTTAGCTACCTAATCTTTGTTAGTAATAATTCCTTTCAAATGTGTTTACTTATTTCGTGAAATTTGTATGACAAAAGTGATTGATTAGGGAAGTTTAAGGGATGTATTTATTACTTAGATCGTTTGTATATCCAAAATCATATAGAAACAACAACTATTATCTGAATCATGATAATGTAAATAAAAATATTTTTTGAGGATTAAATCGTATCACTAGCTGTAAAAAGAATTAAGAAACTAAGGTGTTTTGATAAGATTTCTTATTCTAATTCCTCACTTCCGAAAATCATTATAGATAATTGAAGAATATTTTAAACATAAAAAAACCCTAACATATTGATGTTAGGGTTTTTGCTTTGGTAGCGAGACCGAGATTTGAACTCGGGACCTCAGGGTTATGAATCCTGCGCTCTAACCGACTGAGCTATCTCGCCATAAATAGGAATCTTTAACTATCCCTGAATGCGGGTGCAAATATAAAAATAATATTACAGCTTACAAGTATATTTTTAATAAAAAAAAATATTTTTAAAAACGCTTTTTTTTTGTAGTTATATTCTATATATTTCCGAAAAATTAAATGTAGCTCATGGATCAAAAAGTACGTTACGAAATCGAATTCCCTATCAATTCATCGCCTCAATTGTTGTATCAATATATATCGACTCCATCAGGTTTGTCTGAATGGTTTGCTGACAATGTAAATTCAAGAGGTGAATTTTTTACTTTTATTTGGAATGACTCCGAAGAAAAAGCTAGATTAGCTTCTAAGAAAACAGGAGAAAAAGTAAAATTTAAATGGGTAGATGGAAATAATAAAGATACGGAGTACTTTTTTGAATTGCATATTTTAGTCGATGAGCTTACCAAAGATGTCTCTTTAATGGTAGTCGATTTTGCAGATAAAGACGAGGTGGATGAAGCCACACTATTGTGGGAAAATCAAATTTCGGATCTGAAACATCTTATAGGTTCTGTGTAGAAAATCATATTTTATAACTTATATTTGCCCTGAATAAAATTTAGGGCTTTTTTTATGATTAATTTTAATGGGACTATTGTGTCTGAGGATGGCAATATATTGTCACAAAACCGTGCTTTTTTGTTTGGTGATGGAGTTTTTGAAACAGTTAAAATAATAAACGATAAAATTCTTTTTCTGGAAGATCATTATTTTAGATTAATGTCTTCCATGCGCGTGGTAAGAATGGAAATACCCATGAATTTCACAATGGAATACCTGGAGGAACAAATACTTTCTTTAGTAACAAAAAAGGCAATATCTAATTCCTCTCGAGCCAGAATTACAGTGTATAGGAATGATGGAGGTTATTATTTACCACAAAAAAATACGGTGTCTTTTTTGATTCATGCTGTAGCGCTTGAAAACACATTTTATTCTATCGAAAAAAAGGAGTATGAAGTAGATTTATATAAAGATTTTTATATTACTAAACAATTGCTTTCTTCCATCAAAACGACTAATAAAATCATTAATATAACGGGAAGTATTTTTGCAAGTGAAAACAGCTTAGACAATTGTTTATTGTTAAATGACAGTAAGAATGTGGTTGAAGCATTGCAAGGAAATATTTTCCTGGTTTTGGGAAATAAATTGATTACACCGCCAGTTTCTGAAGGATGTCTTAATGGGGTTATGAGGAAACAGATTTTAAATCTTGCTAAAAACATAGAAAATTTAGAAGTTGTTGAGGAAGTAATCTCTCCTTTCGAACTTCAAAAAGCAGATGAATTATTTGTAACAAATGTTATTAAAGGAATTCAGCCAATCACTCAATATCGCAAAAAAACATTCGCAACAAACATTTCCTTACAACTGTTAGAGAAGCTTAATGAAATGATAAAGATTGCTTAGTTCAAGTATGGATTTTCTGGTGCATTTGACCAGATCAGGTATTCGCCACCTAATTCCATAATTTGTTCTTTCCAAAAATGAGTTGCTGATTTTCCTATTATTTTATTCTCATAGCTATTTGCAGTAATAATCCAAGAGTGGCTTTTCATTTCGCTTTCTAGTTGATTTTCATGCCAGCCAGTGTATCCCAAAAAGAATCGAATGTTATCTTTGCTTATCTCTCCTTTATTGATGAGTTCTTTAGTAGATTCAAAATCACCACCCCAATAAATTCCATTCGATATCTCAATACTATTGGGAATCAGTTCTGGAATATTGTGAATAAAATATAGATTGTCTTGTTCTACTGGCCCACCATTATAGATTTTAAACCGCGCATCAATATCAGGTATCAAATCGTGAATGGTATATTTCAAAGGTTTATTAATTATAAAACCAACGGATCCCTCTTCGGTATAGTCAGCTAGTAAAATTACCGATCTATTGAATGATAAATCCCCAATTATCGTAGGCTCTGCAATAAGCAAATATCCTTTTTTTAATTTATCTGTTATCATCGGATTAGAATTTTTAATAAATTTAAGTTTTTTATTATAATAGTCCCAAATAAAATCGTTGAAACACATAAAAAAACCTTCCAGTTGGAAGGTTTTGATTATATAAGGGGGACTAAAATTAGTTTACCGCTCCTTCTAATTCTGCACCTGCTTTAAATTTTACTACATTCTTAGCAGCGATTTGTATAGTCTTCCCAGTTTGAGGATTTCTACCGTCTCTAGCTGCTCTAGCAGAAACAGACCATGATCCGAAACCTACTAAAGATACTCTTCCACCTTTTTTCAAAGTACCTCCTACGTTTCCTAAAAATGACTCTAAAGCTAATTTTGCAGCAGCTTTTGTAATTCCTGCATCAGCAGCGATAGCATCGATTAATTCTGATTTGTTCATAATAAATAGTTATTAATTGTGGTTAAAATAAATTGTTAATACACAAATTTAGTAGGAAATACGTTCCTTGCAAGCGTTTTATGTTAATTTAGCTTGATTTGTTAATAACTTATTTTTTTTGTTGATAAATCAATAGTAATATCTGATTAAAGTTTATAATTACCCGTTTTTGTTGGTGTTAATAGGCTTTTGCCTCATTTGAAAAAGTAATTCCATTCAGTAATTCAGGCGTGCTCATTTTCTTTTTGCCGGGAAACTGTAATTGGAGTATTTGAATAAATCCATTTTTTACAGCAATCTTCATTTCTTTTTTGGTACAAATCAAACTGCCGATTGTGTAATTATGCTCTTCAGAAAGGATCTTGGATTCATATATTTTCACATTCCATTCTTCGTTTTTGTCTGCAAAAAAGCACCAAGCAGCAGGGTAAGGACTTAAGCCTCGTATCAAATTGTTTATTGTCAAAGCTGATTTTGTCCAATCTATTTTGCAATTCTCTTTATTTAGCTTGTAGGCCGTTTTAATATCAGCATCATCTTCTTGGATAGTTGTTGTTACGTTTCCTTTTTCGATCTTCTCCAAAGTGTCAATAACGGTCTTACTTCCCAATTCCATTAAGCGATCGTGCAAGTGTCCTGCATTTTCGGTTTTATCAATTGGAATTTCGGAACTTAAAATCATGGCGCCGGTGTCAATTTTATCATCTAAAAAAAAAGTAGTTACTCCTGTTTTTGTTTCACCGTTTATGATGGCCCAATTTATAGGTGCTGCACCACGATAGTTTGGCAGTAAAGATGCATGAAGATTAAAAGTGCCTAAGGATGGCATTTCCCAAACTACTTTTGGTAGCATTCTAAAAGCAACAACAATTTGTAAAGTTGCATTCAAAGATTTTAATTCTGATAAAAAAGTCTCGTCTTTTAAATTTAAAGGCTGTAATAAAGTAAGATTATTAGTTAGTGCATATTCTTTTACTGCTGAGTATTTTAATTTTTGTCCACGACCTGCAGGTTTGTCTGCAGCGGTAATAACGCCTACAACTTCATAGTTGTTCTGGATTATAGTATCTAAAATTCCTACAGCAAATTCTGGAGTTCCCATAAAAACAATTCGTAATTTTTCCATTATAATTTTAAAGTATATTTATTATTTGGTTGTACCAAAATTGTATTGTTTTCTAATAAATCTTGAAGTACAAAGATAACATTGTCCTGACTATTTTTAGTTTTGGTTTGAATGTCTCTTGAGCTTAAATCTTCGGTTTGCAATAAAGCAATTATTTCTTCCGCAAGTAGGGCGATGTCTTTATTCTTAATTTTATTGGTAATGCAAAACGAACAAATACCACAGTCAACAGTCGTTTTTTCTCCAAAATAATTTAAAATCAATTTATTTTTGCAAACCTTTTTGGAATTGATGTACTGAATAACGGATTGTAATTGCGCTATTTTTAATTGATTTTGATTTTCTAAATGTTTTGAAACCCGATTAATGGTTCTTTCATCTTCTCGTACTTCATTGAATAATAAAGTGGCGTCATTATTTTTAGAATGGTATTCTATAATTTTTTTTTCTTTTAATTTATGTAAAACAGTCTGTATTTCGGTTTCCTTGTGATTTGATTTTTTAGCAATCAATTGTACGTTGAAAGCAGTTTGCATTTCATAAATTCCCGGATACGTGCGTAATATGGCTAAAATAATTTCCTCATCATTCGGATTTAAACTCATATACCGGAGTACTTCTTTGGAAGGTATAAGAAATTGTAAGGTGATTTTTTCTGAAAATTCTTGGGAAAGATTAATAATTCCTTGCCGATCTAAAAACTGCATGGCATTGTAGGTTTTTAAAGTGGGGAATTCATATTTTGAACAAAAACGGTGCAAATTGAATGTAAACTGTTCGTTGATACCTTCTCCGTAGGCAATTTGAAAATAATTGCATAACTTGATATACATTACATTTAGAAATTTTTTGTCAGGAAGGATATTTATAAATTGGTTTTCTACCTGAATCCTGTCGGAAGGGCTTGTAAGTACTATTGCAAAGGCTCTTTCTCCATTTCTTCCGGCACGTCCGGCTTCTTGATAATAGTTCTCCATGTTTTCGGGGAGTTGAATATGGATTACCGTTTTTACATTGGCTTTGTCAATTCCCATTCCAAAAGCATTAGTTGCCACAATAACTTGTACGTCCTCCTTCATCCAGGATTCCATGTTTTTATCTTTTTCTTTGTACGAAAGTCCGCCGTGATAATAGGTTGCTTTGTATCCCAACGAATTCAGTTGGGAAGATATATCTACACACGATTTTCTGTTACGTACATAAATTATGGAGGGTTGCGGGTTTTTCTTCAAAATCTGTTCTATTCGGAAAAGTTTATCCTCGACTTCAAAAACCATATACGCAATATTTTCTCTAGCAAATGATTTTTCGAAAACCTGTGGTTTATGCAATCCTAATTCACTGATAATATCCTTTCTGACTCTTGGAGTTGCCGTAGCTGTTAACGCTAAGAAAGGTACTTTTGGAAAATGTTTCTTTAGTTCTGAAATTTTCAAATAAGCGGGACGAAAATCATGCCCCCATTGGGACACACAATGCGCTTCATCAATTGTGATTAAATTAATAGGGAGATTTTTTATTCGCTCTAAAATCCAATCGGATTGGAGTCGTTCTGGTGATAAATAAAGGAATTTATAATTTCCGAACTGGCAATTGTCCAGTAAATCAATCATTTCTTCGGATCTGATACCTCCCGTTAAGGCGATGGCTTTGATATTTCGCTTTTGCAAATTAGCGACTTGGTCTTTCATTAACGCTACCAGAGGGGAAATAACGAGGCAAATCCCTTCTTTCATCATGGCCGGAATCTGGAAACATACTGATTTTCCTCCACCCGTTGGCATTAACGCAAAGGTATCTTGATCACTTAAAACGGAGTTGATAATTTCGTTTTGTAGCGATCTAAATTTGTCGTGTTGCCAATATTTTTGAAGAATAGCTACCGCTTCTTGCATAGATTTTAGGTTTCATTTTGTAGATAACATCCCAAATCGTAAATCCTAAAGTTGCAATTTATTTAGAAATTTCATCTAAGATAAAAAGAATTCGGTTATCAAGTGTATCTTTAGGTACTTCGATGAGTTCATAACCATAATTTTGATAGGTTTCGGTAAGGTGGTTGTAGATAAGTTTAGCTTGTTCAAAGTTTTCATAACGTTCTTGATCACTTATGTATATTTCCTCCCATGGCGGAAGCAAGAAGATTTTTGAATATAAATGTTCGCGACAGGCTACATCAAAAGTGGCTGGATAACTATCACCAATGTAATGCATATAAGCTAAAACATCTGGAATACCTCTGTCGATAAATACGACATTATGAGGTTCTTTTGAAGCGTTTTGAAATTGTTTTTTTCTCCCTTCCAGAAGTAATTCACTGAATAACAATGGTTTTTCTAAAAATAATTGTTCTATTCCTTGTTTCTTTGCCTCTAATGTGACTTCCCGAGAAATTTCCGGATAGCAACAATATCCGCTAGCGATCAATCCGTCGATGATTGTTGTTTTACCTGTTCCGGGACCGCCAATGATAACTATGATTTCTTTCTGCACCTTTAAAAAATAAGGGGCAAATTTACTTAAACTTATTGGGATTTGAAAAAATGATTGCGCTTAAAATAAGAATAGACAAAAAATCATAATTCAAAATTCATAATTTACGTTTGAAACCGTATATTTGCCCTTATTTTTAAATAGAAAATGGATAAGAAGACGGAAGAATTTTATGATAGATTAAAAGTTGAGTTGGATATGAGTAATACATGGCCAGCGGAATACTTATTTAAATTTATTGTACCAACAGAAAGTGATAATGTAGAACGTGTTGAGTTGGCTTTTGATTGCATGGGTGCGGTTATAAAAACTACTAAATCCAAGACAGGGAAGTTTACCAGTATATCTGTTGATGTCACCGTAAAAGATGCCCAAGAAATAGTAGATAAATACCTAGAAGTTTCTACCATAAAAGGGATTATTTCCCTTTAGATATAAAATAAAGTTTTGAGGCAATAGGTTCGAATGGTTCTAATGTTCGAAAAAAAGCCATAAAAATCAAAAAGATACATTCGAATATGAACTCAAAATATATTAAAGAAAACTCAAACGATGTGGTGCATCACTTGGAATATAATGCTGAGCGATCGCATTTGATTATTCCAGAATATGGGCGCCATTTGCAAAAATTAATAGATCAGGCAACTAAAATCGAAGATGATGTAGAACGCAATAAAGCTGCAAAATACATTATTCAGGTAATGGGGAGTTTGAATCCTCATTTGCGCGATGTTCCTGATTTTCAACATAAATTGTGGGATCAGCTTTTTATTATGTCTGATTTTAAATTAGTTGCCGATTCACCGTATCCTATTCCATCACGTGAAGTACTGCAATTAAAACCGGATGTTTTAAAATACCCCCAAAATTTTCCGAAATACAGGTATTATGGCAACAACATAAAATACATGATTGATGTAGCCAATAAATGGGAAGATGGTGAGATGAAAAGTGCTTTGGTAAAAGTAATTGCCAATCACATGAAAAAATCCTATTTGAGTTGGAATAAAGATACTGTTAAGGATGATGTTATATTCGAACATTTATTTGAACTATCCGATGGTAAATTAAACTTGATTCAAAGTACGGAAGAGTTATTAAATACCACTGATTTATTAAGAACCAATAAACGTGTTTCTAATAAAATTTTGCCGGTTGGTCAACCAAAAATTCTTAGCAATAAGAGTGCAAAAACTGGAAAGCCAAACCCAATTCACAAAAACCAAAATAGAAAACCTTTGTAAGTAAGTTATAAAATAGGCATTATAAGTTGTGAATTTTTTTAATAGTAACTTTTAGCGCGTAACTTTTTAACTCAAAATTAAATAATTTATAACTGTAAAAAATGGGAATTTTCAAAATAGAAGGAGGCATTAGTCTTAAGGGAGAGATCACGCCACAAGGGGCTAAAAATGAGGCATTACAAATCTTATGTGCCGTTCTGTTAACTCCTGAAAAAGTGATTATCAATAATATTCCTGATATTATTGATATCAATAAACTAATTACGCTTTTAGGAAATTTAGGGGTAAAAATCCAAAAAACGGGATCAGGCTCTTATACTTTTCAAGCAGATGAAGTAAACATACAGTATCTGGAAACAGAAGCATTCAAGAAAGAAGGCGGTTCCCTGCGAGGTTCTATTATGATTGTTGGACCACTTTTGGCCCGATTTGGTAAAGGTTATATCCCAAAACCAGGGGGTGATAAGATAGGTCGCAGAAGATTAGATACCCATTTTGAGGGTTTTATAAATTTGGGTGCTAAATTCCGTTACAACAGAGAAGACCATTTTTATGGTGTAGAAGCTCCTAAAGGATTAAAAGGAGCTGATATGTTACTGGATGAAGCATCGGTAACTGGAACGGCTAATATTGTTATGGCAGCGGTTTTAGCTAAAGGTAAAACAACAGTTTATAATGCTGCTTGCGAGCCTTACTTGCAACAATTATGTAAGATGTTGAACTCGATGGGAGCAAAAATTACAGGGGTAGGATCTAATTTATTGACTATTGAAGGGGTTGAAAGTTTAGGCGGTTGTGAGCATAAAATTCTTCCGGACATGATTGAAATTGGAAGTTGGATTGGTCTGGCTGCAATGACAAAATCAGAAATTACTATAAAAGATGTTAGCTGGGATAATCTGGGTGTTATTCCTAACACGTTTAGAAAATTAGGAATCACTTTAGAACGACGTGGTGATGATATCTACATTCCCGCTCATGTTGATGGGTATGAAGTAAAAACGGATATCGACGGTTCTATTTTAACGATTGCCGATGCGCCTTGGCCTGGATTCACTCCGGATTTATTGAGCATTGTTCTAGTGGTCGCTACACAAGCAAGAGGTGATGTTTTGATCCATCAAAAGATGTTTGAAAGTAGATTGTTTTTTGTCGATAAACTGATTGACATGGGGGCTAAAATCATGCTTTGTGATCCACACCGTGCCGTTGTTATGGGACACGATTTCAAATCGCAACTCAAAGCAACAACAATGTCATCACCAGATATTCGTGCGGGAATCTCTTTATTGATTGCGGCACTTTCTGCAAAAGGAACCAGTACCATTCAAAATATAGAACAAATTGATAGAGGATACGAGCGTATTGACGAACGATTGAGAGCTATTGGTGCCAATATTGTGCGCGCATAATTAACATAAATCATTAAAAATTTCGTTTAAGTAAGCCAGAAAGGATTTGAATCTAATATTCAATTCGGTTTACTTAAACGATTTTACTTTTATTTCACCTTTAAACAAAGCGCATGTCTAGCGAACAAACGGCAATCAAAGCAACTTATTTTAGTATTATTGGAAATACTTGTTTAGCTATTATCAAAGGTTTGGCAGGTTTTTTTGGAAATTCGTATGCCTTAATAGCAGATGCCATTGAATCTACTACTGATATTTTTGCCTCTTTTTTAGTGTTGTTTGGAATCAAATATTCCAACAGGCCAGCAGATAAAAATCACCCTTACGGACATGGTAGAGCAGAACCATTGATTACTTTTTTGGTTGTAGGTTTTTTAATTACTTCGGCTACGATCATTGCTTATGAAAGTGTTATTAATATCGGAACACCACATCAATTGCCAAAACCATGGACTTTAATCGTTCTGGGTGCCATAATTATTTGGAAGGAATATTCTTTTCGATTGGTGATGAAAAGAAGTATTCAAACCAATAGTTCATCACTAAAAGCAGATGCTTGGCACCACCGTAGTGATGCAATAACCTCTGTTGCGGCATTTCTTGGGATTTCAATCGCTTTGGTTTTAGGAAATGGATATGAGTCGGCTGATGATTGGGCGGCACTTTTTGCGTCAGGTTTTATTCTGTACAATAGCTATCAAATATTTAGACCGGCTTTAGGGGAGATAATGGATGAACATTTATACGATGATTTGATAGACCAAATTAGATTGATCTCCCTTCAAGTTGACGGGATAATCGATACGGAAAAATGTTTCATCCGAAAAGCTGGGATGCAATATCACGTGGATTTACACGCTAGGGTGGATTCAAATATTACGGTAAAAGAAGGACACGATCTGGCACATAAACTGAAAGATACGTTGCGGGAGGAAATCCCCGAATTAGGACACGTGTTGATTCATGTAGAACCAAATGATTAATCAGGACAGTTCCATAAAAATTGAGAAAGGTACCGGAAATGTTTCCGGTGCCTTTTTTAATTTGGTTTTAAAATTTCAGTCGAAAATTTACTCTAATATATTTAAAAACTTTAGTCCAAAAATGATACCGTCACCTTGAAACCCATTTTGGTAGGAACGAACATAATCAACACGGAGCATTTTAAATTTGCCAAAACCTAAATTGTCTAAACCCAAGGTAATTTCAGTATAGGGTTTGTTATTGGGTGTTGAAAGTGCATGAGCACCCAAAATCAATGTTGATTTTAGTTTGTTCAACAAAGGGATCTTATTCATGATATACCCTTTGTCGTTATATTCGGTATGAGCCTCGAGATAACGGTCATTTGTACTGTTAGAATAGTACGGCAGTAAGTTAAATACGTTCAAATAACGCGCTGTTTGTCCTATGTGCGTTTGATTGCCATTGAAATGTTTGTAATCCATAAATGCAATATTATCTGCATTGAGAAATTTTCCTGCTTTTAGATTCAAACCTAAAACGCCTTTGTTTGCTAATGTTAGGTCATACGTTAATCGGGTGTTGAAATGGTCAAACTCATATTTCTGTTCATTGGCTGCAAATGCTTTCTCGTAGCCTAAATAAAGCGTGGGGTATTTTTCATTTCGAATGTTAAATTTTCCGTCAGGGCGGGAAGAATACTTGTTTCCAAAATTGATTTTCGCATACAAATTAGCTTTCGTTAGATGGTGTTTTTCAAAAGCAGGTGTACTATAATCATCTGCTGCCAAAGGATTATTGGAGGTGTATACATCATTTTTGTTAAACAAAGAGAAATTAGTGTTGTTGAACAATGGTTTGCGTTGTTGGTATTCTATTCTTCCACCCAGATTTACTCCATTTGCAATATCTTGACTGTAGCCTATGGCTAACGATTCTAGATTATACAACTTCATAAAATTGTTCTTGAATGCCAGTGAACTTACTGTGTTTATAATTTTGCTTATGGGTTCGCTCGGATTAAATTGCTTGACGGAACTTCCGCCTGTAATATTTAAAGTGGCATAATCCTGATTGTTGAACCGATGGATAAATTGTCCGGAAACACGCAAACGGTCTTCAGCAAAACCATAATTTAGTTTGGCACTTAAGGAAGTGTATATTCCTTTGTTTTCCTGATTTTTCCAATTTGTAAATCTAAAACCAGAATCAAAATTATATCCTTGCACGGTATTAAAACTTAACGAACCAAGGTTTAGTAAACCTTCATAGCTGAGGCTGTATTTTTCTTTACTATTCTTGTAGGTGTAACCAGTTAGTACCTTTAATGGTTTGAATTTGTTTCCTTTTGCATCTACTGAGTCCAAGTATTTTTCGGAATTTCGTACCTTGAAAATACTGTCTTTTCTAATGTAATCCGTGCTTTCTTCTATTGTTAACGGAATGGGCCTGTTGTTGTTCCAAAAAAGACTGTCTTTTTTATTGGCATTAATTTCGATACGCGTAATTTCATTGGTAAAAGTCTTGGGAGCAAAAGCATTTATAAATTCATAGTTGCTGTATACGTAATTGTATTTACCGGTAAATTGTATTCCAAAAGCACCTGCAGTGATTTCAAGACTCTGAGTATTCTTGGCCCAAATTTTATTACTGTTGTTATAGCTAAAGTTTTGTTGTAAGGTCATTACATCAACAAATTCCTCTTTCATTCGATACCCTTTTATATCCAAATTAACGGCATAAATGGCCCATGAATCTTCTACAATATAAATATACCCTTCAAAAACGGGTTCGCTATCGCGTTTTGGGATCACTTTTATTTTGTTAATCATATTTTTATTCTCGTCAAAAAATGTACTTTCTAAGGAGTAGTTGTAGTAATTGAAAGCGTTGTTTGCTACTGGGGAAATCATTGCTACACCAAAATCGATAGAGTTGTCATAGAAATCATAGAATGAAGATCTGGCCGTATTGTAGCTATAGCCATTATCCCTGCCACTTACTTTAGAGGCGGTAACTACCTCTTTTAAATTGTTGGGTTTTTCAAATGCTATTTTCGAAAAGGTTTCTGATAAAGAAATAATACCGGTTCCTGTAGAATCTAAAGAGCCATTGAGATCCCCAATTTTTTGGCCTAATATTTTTTTTGGTGCATTTTTTAGTTTAAAAATACCTCTTGAATAAAAATCAGCGTTGAATCGATTTGTTTTTTCGGTATTTTTTTTCCTGCTAGTAATAGCATTTTTTATAATTGCTACCGCTGGATTTATTTTTTTATTGATGATTACTTCATTCAATGAGTAACTTTCTTCAATCATTTTTATATTTAACAAATAGGGAAGTTTGTCAGTTTGTATTACTATTTTTTGGGTTTTAAACCCTAAAAACTGAAAGACAACCGTCGGTTTTTCTTTTTTCTTTAAAGTGAATTCATAATTACCTTGTTCGTTTGAAGTGGTGCCATTATAAGAATCTTCTTGGAAGATAGTTACAAAGGGCAAGGCATTCCCTTTTTCGTCCGAAATGGTTCCTTTTAATTGTGCTGTACTGACAAGCGAGACCAATAAAAATAATAGTAAAAAGTGTTTTTCCATGAAAGTTTTTTCTTTCACAAAAATAAAAGAAGTTTAAAAAGACCGTATTAAATATTTGTTAAACATTTATAGGGATGAATATTATAGCTAAAAACTATAGAAAAGACTGTATTGCTAACTCGTAACTTTTTAATCCAAAGCCCAAAATAACACCTCTGGCATTTCCTGAAATATAAGATTGATGTCTAAAACTTTCACGAGAAAACGTATTCGAAATATGGACTTCAACCACTGGAGTGGTAACAGCTTTCACTGCATCTCCAATACCTATAGAAGTGTGTGTATATGCGCCAGCATTTATGATAATGCCATCGGATGAAAAACCAACTTCTTGAATTTTATCTATCAATTCACCCTCAATATTACTTTGAAAATAAGAAAATTTCACAAATGGGAATTTTAATTGTAAAGTACTATAATATTCTTCAAAAGTTTCGCTTCCATAAACCGCAGGTTCCCGTTTGCCTATAAGATTAAGGTTTGGGCCATTAATAATACTGATTTTCATAATTACTGTTTTTGTAAAAATAAAAAAACCGTTCCAATTTATAGAACGGTTTTGATAAATTTAATTTTTATTATTCTTAGAATGTGAATCCTGCTGAAATTTGTAGTACTGAATTTTTAACTTCGGCTTCTTTTGAAGCTTCAGTAAGTCCTAATACATAGCGACCTTGTAGAAAAATGTTTTTAGTAACATTTAGAGTTAATCCACCTGCTACTCCAAATTCAAACGTTTCTGCATTTTTAACATCAAATTCGTTTCTCTCACTCAATAAGAAAGATGCTTGTGGTCCAAGATCTAAACTAACGGTTTTGTTAAAATGTATTTTTGCTAAAACCGGAATGGATAAATATCCCAATTCATTTTTGAATTCTTCAAAAGCATTTTTATACGTTGCTCCTTGTGTCGAATATAATAATTCGGGTTGTATAGAAAAACCATCTGTTAATTTAAGTTCAGCCACTAAACCAGCATGATAACTGGTAATTGCATCCGTGTTATAATTGTCACTGTTCACGGTAATATTGCTTCCTGATTGATTTGCGTAATTTAAACCACCTTTAAAGCCAAACTTGACTAATTGTGCTTGCATATCTACTGATACGGCAAGTAGTACTACTGCTACTAGAATTATTCTTTTCATAATTTGTTTTTTTAATGTTAATTAGTATTAATTGAAATGGGACTTTTACTTAAAACTATTTTGTTAGATAATTATTGTTAAGCGTTTTCTTATTTTACATTAACCAAAAATTGGTCCAAAACAGTGCTAAATTAATATTTATTGTTCTTTTTTACAACATTTTAAGGTTTTAAGTATTTTTTATAGGTGTAAGATAATGATGTACAGCAAGTTGATGTTTGTTGAATGCCGGGGCAGTTTATTGTTTTTTATAATAATATTAGAGTCTTTTATTTAAAAAATTATTTTTTAAATAAATAAACAACTTATTATTTTTTCATATCAGTCAATTATCTTAATAAAAATAATTTCATTTTAATATTAGATCTTTCGGGATCGTTTAAAATGTTAATAACTTGTATCGGTAGGAATGGAATTATTTTAAAATTAGTATACTTTTATGAAGATATTAATTTGGAATCATAAAAAATGAAAAAACGTATTTTCTTAGTATTAATTGCTTTTGCTTGTTTTAGTAGCTATGCCCAAAAGGAGGGTGGTTTTAGAGTAGGTCTTGATTTAGGTGTGGTTCCTTCAAATGGCGGAGGAGGCTTACTCTTATCTTTAGAACCTAAATATAACATTAAAGACAATATGAATATAGGTTTAAGAATGGGTCTTGCAGCAATTGTGCGTGATGTCAAACAAAGCAATGGCCAGGTTGACAGTGCAAAACTTTCGGCAAACAGTTCTTTTGTTGGAACCTATGATTATTATTTCAGTACTTCAGGCAAGTCTTTTGTTCCTTATATCGGCGGGGGTGCTGGTTACTATGCGATTGGTAATGTTGAATTTGATGAATCTGATGTTAATTCCGGTACTCAATTGCAGCCAGAAACTAGTGGTGTTTTTGGAGGTTTAGTTCGGGCAGGTTTTGAATGGGGGAAATTCCGAATGGGTTTAGAGTATAATTTAATGCCTGATACCAGCTTACAAGATACTAATGGAGTTGATCAAGGAACTGTGGCGAATTCTTATTTAGGAATTCATTTAGGCTTTTATTTAGGTGGTGGAAAATGGAGAAAATAATTATTTTATAAAATAATAGTTTAAGACCACTCATTGTAGTGGTTTTTTTATGCTTAAAAAGTGTTACTTTGTGGTTATGGATTGGATCTCATATATTAAAAAGTATCAATCGTATTTAAAAATAGAACGCGGTTTGTCTAAGAATACTATTGAAAATTACTCGTATGATATAGAACGGTTGTGTCTTTTTTTGGCAACAAATGGTATTGAAGTTTCGCCAATAGAAATTCAAGAAGAGACGTTGCAACAATTTATATACAGTGTTTCAAAAGAAGTAAATCCTCGCTCACAAGCCAGAATTATTTCAGGACTTAAAAGTTTTTTCACCTATTTGATATTTGAAGATTATCGAACGGACAATCCATTGGAGCTTATTGAAACTCCTAAAACTGGTCGAAAACTTCCCGATACTTTATCGGTTAAGGAGATTGACAATCTTATTGATGCGATTGACTTAACCACAAATGAAGGGGAACGCAATCGGGCAATGCTCGAAACACTATATGGTTGTGGGCTTCGGGTTTCCGAATTAGTAACTTTAAAAATTTCTGATTTATTTTTTGAGGAGGGATTTATTAAAATTACAGGAAAAGGAAACAAACAACGTTTTGTGCCCATAAGTGAATTTACTCAAAAATACATCCTGATTTATCGCAATACCATACGAACTCATCTGAGCATTCAAAAAGGTTATGAAGATACCTTGTTTTTAAACAGAAGGGGAAAAGAGTTGACTCGGGCAATGATTTTTACTATTATTAAAAACTTAGCGGTGAAAATTGAATTGAATAAAAATATCAGCCCACATACGTTGCGGCATTCATTCGCTACACATCTTCTTGAAAATGGGGCTGATTTACGTTCCATACAATTGATGCTAGGGCATGAATCAATTACTACAACAGAAATATATGTTCACCTGGATCGCAAATTTTTGACTCAGGTGATCAACACTTTTCATCCCAGAAAAAGTTTAGATGTTTAATAGTAAGATCTAATAAGAATAAAAAAAAGACGTATCGATTATTACATCAAGACGTCTTTTTTATTTTTTAGAAATTACGAAGTTTTATTTAGCAATATTTACAGCTCTTGTTTCACGAATTACAGTTACTTTAACTTGTCCTGGATAAGTCATCTCTGTTTGAATTTTTTGTGAAATATCAAAAGATAAGTTAGCTGCATTTTCATCTGAAACTTTCTCACTCTCCACAATTACACGAAGTTCTCTACCAGCTTGAATGGCATAGGCGTTTTTTACACCTGTGAATCCATATGCTACTTCTTCAAGATCTTTCAAACGTTGAATATATGAATCCAATACTTGTCTTCTTGCTCCTGGTCTTGCTCCTGAAATGGCATCACAAACTTGAATAATAGGGGATAATAATGATTTCATTTCGATCTCATCGTGATGCGCTCCAATAGCATTACACACTTCTTCTTTTTCACCGTATTTCTCGGCCCATTGCATTCCTAATAATGCGTGGGGCAAATCACTTTCGGCGTCTGGGACTTTACCAATATCGTGTAATAAACCAGCTCTTTTAGCTAGTTTTACGTTTAAGCCAAGTTCAGCAGCCATGATTCCACAAAGTTTAGAAACTTCACGGGAGTGTTGCAGCAAATTTTGTCCATATGAGGAACGGTATTTCATGCGTCCTACTACTTTAATCAATTCAGGATGTAGCCCGTGAATTCCTAAATCGATAACAGTACGTTTACCCACTTCTATAATTTCATCATCAATTTGCTTAGCAGTTTTTGCCACTACTTCTTCAATACGAGCCGGGTGAATTCTTCCGTCAGTGACTAATTTGTGTAAAGCCAAACGGGCAATTTCTCTTCGGACAGGATCAAAACAAGAAAGTATAATCGCTTCCGGCGTATCATCTACAATGATTTCTACTCCAGTGGCGGCCTCTAATGCACGGATATTTCTACCTTCACGACCAATGATTCTACCTTTAACGTCATCTGATTCAATGTTAAAAACCGAAACACAGTTTTCTACTGCTTCTTCAGTTCCAACTCTTTGAATAGTATTGATTATGATTTTTTTAGCCTCTTGTTGCGCTGTTAATTTAGCTTCTTCGATGGTGTCTTGTATGTGAGACATTGCTTTGCTTTTGGCTTCCGCTTTTAAACCTTCCACCAACTGATTTTTAGCTTCTTCTGCTGATAAACCAGAGATTACCTCTAATTGTTGCAATTGACTTTTGTGAAGCTTGTCAACTTCAGCTTGTTTTTTATCTAAATTCTCAATTTTAGTAGTAAATTCTACTGTTTTAGTTTCAAAATCATCATTTACTTTTTTAGCTTTTGATAATTCGTTTGAAATTTGAGATTCTTTATCACGTACTCTTTTTTCTATTTCAGCAACTTTTTTGTCACGAGATAAAATAACCTGTTCATGTTCTGATTTTAATTCAATAAATTTCTCTTTTGCTTGAAGAATTTTATCTTTCTTTATATTCTCGGCTTCCAAATTAGCATCTTTCAAAATCGACGCGGCCTCTTTTTTTGCATTTTTAATTAAATTGGAAATATTGCTTTTTTCTATCAGTTTTGCGATACCAAAACCCGCTACAATACCTATAATTCCTGAAATAATAATCGTTAATATGTTGTCCATGTTTGTTAAAATTTATATATAAAAAAGCCTACATTAGAGTGATTGAATAAACTCGAAAAGACAAGTTTTGAGCTAACTCACTGTTCAAGTTTCCTCGCCGAAGCGTGGCATGCTTTAGTAGTGATGATTTGCTCATTCTAAATTGTTAGTGTTGAGTTTACCAAATATGAACTAATGTAGGCAGTATCTTAGTTTTTGTAAAGAACGTTTATTTGTCGAGATATTGATCTAAAACCGCATTGATTTTTTTAATTCTTTCGATGGTTGCTTCTCCATCTATAGCATTATCAATTTGTTTTTGTTCTGTTTGTGAGGCAAATTGTAAGGCACACATTGCCAATACGTCTTGTTTGTCACGAACCGCATAATTTTCCTCAAATTGCTTTATCATCGTATCAATTTTTTTTGAGGCGCTTCTTAGCCCTTCTTCCTGAGAGAGATCAACCGTTAATGGATACACCCTGTCTGCTATTGATATTTTAATTTTAAGCTTTTCGTCCATATCTTTATTAATCTGATAGCTGAGCTATGCAATAATCGATTTCGCGAATTAATGAATTTATTTTAAGCTTTGTATCTCTTTTATTGTCGTCACTGCCTAGTAATGTATTTGCAATTTTGAGTGTATCATACTGCGTTTTCAGCGCTTCAATCTGTTGTGACTGAGTTTGTATAATTGACGCAGTTTTTGTTAATTCATCTTTTAAATCTTGATTATTTTTCTCTAAACTTTTCATTTTAATAAAAAGTTTTTCGACTTTATTTTCAAGAGTATCAATAATTTCTGCTATAACACTCATTATATATACAATTCATTACATAATCATACAAAGTTAGTATTCCTTTTTAATTTTGCAATATTTTATTATTTTTTTTGCATTAAATTAATTAAATAGCAGTTGTACAAATGGTTAAGAACGGCTTTCTATAGTGCTGTTTGGAATACTTTTTTTATCTTAGCAAAAATGTAAACAATGAAATCCTACCTATATTTATTATTTTTTTGCACCTCAGTTTTTGCCCAAGTTGAGTATCCAAAAGATTATTTTAGATCTCCGTTAGATATTCCAATACAATTGTCCGGGAATTTTGGAGAATTGCGGCCCAATCATTTCCACGCTGGTTTTGATTTGAGGACCCAACAAAAAGAGGGATTAAAAGTATTCGCTGTCGCAGACGGGTATGTTTCAAGAATAAAGATTTCTACTTTTGGTAACGGAAAAACAATTTACATCAATCATCCTAATGGATTTACATCGGTATACGGTCATTTAAAATTAGCGAATGATGTTATAGAAAAATACCTCAAGGCGATCCATTATAAAGAGCAATCATTTGAAATTGAAATGTTTTTAAAGCCAGATGAAATGGTCGTGAAAAAAGGGGAAGTAATTGCATTTTCTGGCAATACAGGCTCTTCCGAAGGGCCACACTTGCACTTTGAATTTAGGGATACTAAAACTGAGTTCGTGATCAACCCGATGCTTTTTGGATATAATAAATTTTTAAAAGACACAAAAAAACCAATTATTTCAGGTGTTTATGTATATCCCTTAAATTCAAAAACTACGGTGAACCATTCGAAACGACCTTTGGTATTGAATGTTTCCTTACAAAAAGACGGAACTTATCTTTCAGAGAAAGTAGTAGCCAATGGTGTAATAGGTTTTGGGATTTCGGCTTATGACATGGATGATGTTTCGTTTAATAATAACGGGATCTATAAAGTACAAACCTTTTATAATGGAAAGCCAAATTTCGGATACGAATTCAATACCTATTCATTTGACGACATGCGCTACATCAATGCGCTGATTGATTATTCGAGATATAAAAAAATGCAACAACGGGTTCAGAAACTTTTCATGAAAAATCCTTACAATTTGAGCTTTATTAAGGCTGATGAAAACAAAGGAGTTTTACCTGTATCTCCAAATGTAGCATCGTTGTATCGCATTGAGGTTTCAGATTTTTTTGGAAATAAAAAAATGATAACCATTCCTATTCAATATGATTTGTTACCCACAATTATAAGCCAGGAACCTCTTAAGTCAAATTATTTTGTTAATGCTAATAAAGACAGCAATTTTGCTTTAGCGAATATGTCAGTTTTCTTTCCTGCAGGAACTTTTTACGAAGATTTTGATTTGAATTTTGATGTAAAAAATGACACGCTCTTTCTACATGATGATACAGTTCCAGCACATACTAATTTCATTATCTCAATTGAAGATAGTACAGCTACGGAAGCTCAAAGAGAAAAAATGTTTATCGGTAGAATTGAAGGAAAAAAAATAAATTACAACTCAACGTATAGAAAAGACAATGTATTCAGTACGAAGGTTAAAATTTTAGGAAAATACGCTCTGATTTCAGACACTGTAGCTCCTAGAATAAGTATGGTGGTACCTGTTGAAGGAAAATGGTTGAGTGGGCAAAAGACAATTCAGCTTTCTGTATACGATGACTTGTCAGGAATCAAATCATACAACGGTTATTTGAATGGAAAATGGATTCTATTAGAATATGATAATAAAACCAGAAAACTAACTCATTATTTTAGTGATGGTATGGCAGCTGAAGGGCGCAATGATTTAAAAGTGGTTGTAATTGATAACGTAGGAAATTCAACTACCTTTAATACTCATTTTTTTAGAAATCAAAAAAAATAAAATCAGTTGAGTACTAATAAAATATTTTTTATTTTCTTTTTTTTCTTGGTGAACCTAAATTTATGGTCCCAAACCGCTAGAATAAGAGGAGTTGTTTTGGACAGGAATAATCAGCCAGTAGAAAACGTGAATGTTTCTTACCCAGGTTTTGGTACTCGCACCAATCAAAATGGTTTTTACGATATAAAAGTTCCTGTGAACCAAAAGGTAATACTCGTTTTTACACATGTAGCGTTGAAAAAAATAACGATAACTTTTACTTTGGGTTCTGATGAGCAAAAAGAGTTTAATCCTGTGATGAGTGATCAGGACGAACAGATGGGTGAAGTGATTGTGACCTCTAGTAACAAAAAGCGTATTCAAGGTATAACTACAATTGAACCGGAAGTTCTTCGAAAAATTCCCGGTGCAAATGCTGGTGTCGAAAATATTTTAAAAACCTTACCCGGAGTAAATTCGAATAATGAATTGAGTACACAATACGCCGTGCGTGGTGGGAATTATGATGAAAATTTGGTTTATGTGAATGAAATCGAAGTCTATCGTCCGTTTCTGATTCGGTCAGGACAACAAGAAGGATTGAGTTTTACCAATACGAATTTGGTTCAAAATGTAGATTTCTCGGCGGGAGGTTTTCAAGCTAAATTTGGTGATAAATTGTCATCGGTTTTAGATATTACCTATCGTAAGCCGATTAAATTTGGAGCTAGTATGGAAGCGAGTTTTCTTGGCGGAAGCCTCTCGCTTGATGTGGTTTCCAAGAATAAAAAATGGTCTGCTGTTACGGGAGTTCGATACCGAAACAACAGCCTTTTGGTAAAAAGCCAAGAGACACAAACAAATTTCACTCCATCCTTTGCCGATATTCAAACCAATATAAATTATCAGGCTTCAGCGAAATGGCAATGGAGTTTTTTGGGGAATATTTCTCAAAATAAATACCAATATCAGCCGTTATCACGGCAAACTAATTTTGGAACCATAGATAATCCTATGGCACTTACTGTTTTTTATGAAGGTCAGGAAAAGGATAAATACGATACGTATTTTGGCGCCTTAAAAACAACATTCAACGTTTCTGATACTTTTACTTTAAAATTTATCGGTTCAGTTTTTCATACTTTAGAGCAAGAGTATTTTGATATTTTCGCGCAATATCGTTTAGGCGAAGTCGATTCCAGTATTGGATCAGCAACTTTTGGGGAAGTGGCTTTCACAAGGGGTATTGGTTCTCAGCTCAATCATGCCAGAAATGATTTGGATGCCTTAATTGTAAATACGGAGATAAAAGGATTCCACGATTGGAAAGAAAATCAATTTGAATGGGGAATAAAATATACACGAGAATCCATTCGCGACAGAATAATAGAGTGGGAGGTAATTGATTCGGCTGGTTTTTCATTGAATCCACCAATTATTGATTTGCCTAAAAAGGACCAGCCGTATTTGCCTTATACTGGACCGCTTGTTCCGTATCAAAATATCCGGGCGACTAATTTTAACTCCATAAATAGATTTTCAGGATACGGTCAATGGAGTTTGAAATCGAATATTGGTTCGAGTGAAGTTTGGTATAATGCCGGCGTGCGCTTGCACAATTGGGAAGTTATAGGGGCTACAATATCCGGAAAATCCCAAATTACTGTTAGTCCCAGAGCACAATTTGCCATAAAACCAAATTGGGAGAAAGATATGGTGTTTAGACTTTCGGGAGGATTGTACCATCAACCGCCATTTTATAGAGAAATGAGAGCTGCTGATGGAATGCTGCAACCCAATACCAAAGCGCAACAGTCTGTACATTTAGTTTTTGGGAATGATTATAGTTTTAAGATGTGGAAGCGTCCTTTTAAACTCGTATCAGAACTATATTATAAATCATTGACAGATGTAAATACGTATACCATTGACAATGTTCGCATACGTTACGCAGCTAACAATAATGCAACTGCGTATGCGCAAGGATTAGATGTTCGATTGAATGGGGAGTTTGTTCCGGGAACAGAATCGTGGTTTAGTTTTGGTTATTTGAAAACAGAGGAAAATAGTAATGATAAAGGGTATATTGCCAGACCTACGGATCAAAGATTAAAATTTGGGCTTTTGTTTCAAGATTACATGCCTAATATTCCAAGTATAAAATTGTACTTGAACTTGGTCTACAACACAGGATTGCCAGGAGGTTCTCCATCGTACGCAGATCCTTATTTATACCAAAACCGCTTGAATGATTACCGCCGTGTAGATGTTGGTTTCTCCAAAGTTTTTATTGATAACACTACAGTAAAAAAGAATATGGGTTGGTTCAAAGATTTTAAAGAGTTGGCCATAGGTTTGGAGATTTTTAATCTTTTTGACAATCAAAATGCCATCACCAATACCTGGGTTCGCGATGTATATTCGAAAAATCAATATGCGATTCCGAATTATATGACAACGCGGGTTTTTAATGTGAAATTGACGGCTAAGTTGTAACAAGAAATTAATGAAATTTTTAAATCGAATACTATAAATTAGATAAATCAATTACTGAATACCATTACCATTTTTTAAAAATGATTACATTTGAATTTTAAAGTACATTAACATGAAAAAATTACATATCACACTAATAGGAATAGCAGTTTTGCTTTTAGCAAGTTGTAAAGAAGAGATAGAAAAACCGAAAGTGTCTTACGATAGAAACAATAGAGCAAGGGAACTTGCTAGAGCCGATTCTTCTCAAATACAAATTGCTGATTTGCCCCTTCAAATGGAAGGTACAGATTATTTGCTTCATCCGGTTGCGGATTTAAGCATTCGTGAAAAAGGCATCAAAGCACGGTATGGGTCTTCGAGTGTAAATGATTTGAGTTTTACTATTTCTAATTATGGAGAATTTGAAATTACTGGTTTTTTACAGAATATAAAATTTCAAAAAATCGATTCGGATTCCATCAGAAAATTGACAGACAAACCCGTTTTGATTCAAACAGCAACGTATTTGAAGTCAGTTGCTGATAGAACCAATAACCAAATTATGGTGTATACGATGGTTGATATGGATACTAATAAGGATGGAAAATTAGATACGAGTGATATAAAAGCGTTGTATTTAAGTGAAATTAGTGGCAAGAAGTTCACAAAGATGTCGTCAGATTTTCAGGAATTGATCGATTGGAAATTGATAGGTTCCAGAAATCGTTTGTACTTCAGAACCGTTGAGGACACTAATAAAAACGGTGAATTTGATAAAAAGGATGTGGTGAATTATTACTATATTGATTTGTCTAATAAAGAATGGAAAATAATTGGTTATGAGCCGGTTTAGAAGCAATTTTTCTAAATTAATATATCACTTTCTAAGTCGGATTTTTCAATCGTAAAATCAAAACCCAGTTGTTTCACTAATTGGATAACGAGATTTTTATACCAATTTTCGGATTTGGGATGAATGTATATTTTTTCAATCAATTGATTGATGTTTACATTAATTTTTAATCCTTCATTAATTTTGATGTCGCTTTCACCAATGTCTGATATGATGCGGACTTCACCTTCGTATTGAAAGCTTTTTCGTTTGAATAAAAAAGGAAAAAATAGATCATCAAACGGAATGTGTTCTTTTTTGTAATCGATGTAATTTACTTCTCCAATATATTGATTGAAACTGGTTTCAGGAATAAGCGATTCTTGCAAACGTCCAATAGTGGACTGAATAGCTAAACCCTCACTGTTTTGCGTAAAAATTTGCCACATTGCGAAGGATTCGTATTCATTGATATGCCAACTGCTGATGGCTACTTTTTCGCGATGTGTTTTATAGTAGTTTAAAAAGTCAGGATTGTCAATGGAGAGTTTTTTTATCTCTTCAAAAGTAGGTTCACTAAAGGTACCTTCATATTGATCTTCAAACTTATCAGATCGGGACATGAATAGCTTTTCTGACATCAACAAGTCCAGGAACTTAGACAAATCAAGATACTTCCAAACAACCGTGTTTGGGTCTTTTGGAAGTTTTATGTTGGGATTGTTGATGTACATTTATTTTAAGAATAAAATTATTTTAAGATTTTTGTTCCTCAAGAAAATATTCATTTAAAACTGCTATCGCAGGGTATCATTCAAAGGATTGCATGGTAACCAATTTATTGTAAGTGCCATTTAATGCAATTAGTTCGTCGTGCTTTCCTTGCTCCACTATCTTTCCTTTTTGCATCACCACAATCAAATCTGCTTTTTGAATTGTAGAAAGGCGGTGCGCAATGACAATTGAGGTTCTGTTTTGCATCATGTTTTCTAGAGCTACTTGCACGAACTTTTCGCTTTCGGTGTCCAATGCTGATGTAGCTTCATCGAGAATCATAATTGGAGGGTTTTTTAAAACGGCTCTTGCAATAGACAATCGTTGTTTTTGCCCACCAGAAAGTTTGTTTCCGCTGTCACCAATGTTCGTGTGAATTCCTAAGGGTAAATCTTTGACAAACTCATAAGCATTGGCAATTTTTAACGCTTCGATAATTTCTTCATCTGTAGCTTCTAATTTTCCCAATGCAACATTTGCTTTGATCGTGTCATTAAATAATATACTGTCTTGTGTAACTAGACCCATCAAGCCTCGAAGCGATTTCAAACTGAAATCTTTGATGTTCACTCCGTCAATGGTGATTTCGCCTTCGCTAGTGTCATAAAAACGGGTCAGCAAATTGGCGATGGTGCTTTTTCCGCTCCCGGATTGTCCAACAAGAGCCACCGTTTGTCCTTTTTTGACCACAAGCGTAAAGTCTTTCAAAACATTTTCTTTTTCGTATTTAAAGTTAATGTTTTTGAGGGTTATGTTCGAATCAAAAGTATTTTTTTCGAGCGCATTTTCTTTTGAAGTAATTTCATTTTCAACTTCTAAAACTTCAAAAACCCGTTCTGCGGCAGCTAAACCATTTTTCACGGCATAAGATGCTTTAGAAATGGCTTTGGCAGGAGTTAAAATATTGAATGCCAAGGTAAGAAAAACAATAAAAGCCGCGCCTTCAAGGGTTTTGTCAATTAATACTAAGTTTCCACCATACCATAATAACGCAGCTATTGTAGTGATTCCTAAAAACTCACTCAATGGTGTTGCCAAATTATTTTTATCGCCTATACTATTTGATAAATGCAACAATCGGGTTACCGAATCGTTGAATCTGTTTTTAAAATTAGGTTCTGCATTATAGCTTTTAATCACTTTCAAACCGCCCAAACTTTCATCTACTATTGAAATCAGAAATCCACTTTCTTTTTGTGCCTGTAAGGATTGTGCTCTCAAGTTTTTAGCGATTTTTGAAATGATAAATCCCGAAATTGGAATAAAAACTAAAACAAAAAACGTTAGTTCTACGCTTATAAAAAACATGGTTACTATTGCAAATACGATCGTTAATGGTTCTTTTACGATCAGTTCCAGTATCGAAAAAAAGGAATTTTGAACTTCGTTGACATCACCAAGCATTCGCGCCATTATGTCCCCTTTTCTTTTCTCTGTATAGTAGGATATAGGTAATTCAATGATTTTATCATACATTGATTTTCGTAAATCGCGTAATACGCCATTTTTGAGGTGCATGATGTGATGGGAAGCAAGGTAATTGAATAAATTTTTGAATAAAAAAGTGATGATTACCAAAGAAACGACAAGTAAGAGGGCAAACTGAGGACTATTATCTTTTGTTAATTCGGTTATTTTAAAATACAAAAGATCAGTTCCATAATCTTTTATATTTCCAATTCCGGTATATATTGGCTCTTTTTCAATTGTTTTGACTTTACCAAAAAGTACTTGAAGTACCGGGAGCAGTGTCAACATAGAAATTGTGCTGAACAACGCATATAGAACGTTGTACACCACATTCCAGATGATATGAGTTTTGTACGGTTTAGTAAAAGGAATTAATTTTATTAAATTTCTGTCCATTAGTTCAATTGCATTGCAATAATAATATTTTTAATTTTTTCGTTTAACACGGTTTCCAGTTCCTGAAAATCTTCTACAGCATTCAATTCAGTATTTACACTTATGTAAAATTTTATTTTTGGTTCCGTTCCGCTAGGTCTTGCACATATTTTTGATCCGTCTTCCGTGTAATAAATCAATACGTTCGATTTTGGAATATTCATTTTAGTTTCCTCATCCGTAAGCAAATTTTTCGCTATCGATGATTGGTAATCTTCTAACATAATCACTCGTTGTCCGTTGATTTCTTTCATTGGATTCTCTCTCATGTCAATCATCATCTGATTGATTTCCTGTAAACCATCCATTCCTTTTTTAGTCAACGAAACTAAGTGTTCTTTGTAAAAACCGTTGTCAACATACAGTTGTAGTAATTCCTTGTAAACCGTACTTCCTTTGGCTTTGGCTTGAGCTGCAAGTTCGCAAATCAATAAAGTAGCAGCAACAGCATCTTTATCCCTTACGGCATCACCTACCATATAACCAAAACTTTCTTCACCACCACCAATGAATTCCAACTCAGGAAAATCTTTAATCATTTTAGCAATCCATTTGAAACCAGTCAAACCCACTTTACATTCTACATCGTAGTTTGTCGCTAATTCCATCATCATAGGAGTAGAAACGATTGTAGAACCTACAAATTGTTTTCCGTTGATTTTTCCTGCTTTTTTCCATTGTTCCAATAAAAAGGCAGTCATCAAAATCATGGTTTGATTTCCGTTAAGCAACGTCATTTTGCCTTCGTTATCTCTAACAGCAACTCCCAAACGGTCACAATCAGGATCAGTCCCAATAACAATATCCGAATTCATTTTGTCTGCCAAAGCCAAAGCCATTGTCAGTGCTTCGGGCTCCTCCGGATTTGGAGATTTAACGGTTGGGAAATCACCATTTGGCACTCTTTGTTCTTCAACAATATTCACGTTAGGATAACCCGCTTGCGATAAGGTGTCAGGAACTAAGGTTATGGAAGTCCCATGCAAAGAGGTGAAAACAATATTCAGATTTTTTTTGGCGTCAGCCGAAGTTCCAAAGCTGGCATTTTCGATAGTCGATTTGATAAAAGCTTCATCCACTTCGGTATCAATATAATGTATCAAGTCTTCATTGGCAGTAAACTTGATTTGATTGTAATTTAAATTTTCGATAACAGAGATGATTCCCTCATCTTCCGGTGGTACAATTTGTCCACCATCTTGCCAATATACTTTGTACCCGTTATATTCAGGTGGATTGTGAGAGGCTGTAAGAACAATTCCGCATTGACAACCTAAATGTTTCACCGCAAATGACAATTCTGGTGTAGGTCTCAATTCCGAAAATAAATACACTTCAATTCCGTTAGCCGAGAAAACATCCGCAACTAATTTGGCCAGCGTATTGCTATTATGACGACAATCGTAAGCAATAACCGCTTTCAAAGGCTGGTTAGGAAAAGCAGTATGCAAGTAATCCGAAAGTCCCTGTGTGCTTTTTCCAAGCGTATATTTATTGATGCGGTTGTTTCCTACTCCCATAACACCGCGCATTCCGCCAGTTCCAAATTCAAGATTTTTATAAAAGCTTTCTTCCAGTTCTTTAGGTGATGTAGTCATCAGTTCCTTGATAGCTTCCTGTGTAACGGTGTCAAATGTTGGCGTAAGCCACTCATTTACTGCATCCAAAATATTTTGTTTGATGTCCATTCTACTTTTTTTTAGTTTCTAAATTCGTAATTAAAATTTAAACACAGTTTTTTATTTTTAGGAGCTATATCCTGCTATTCGCTGTATCTTTTTCTTTTTTTAAAGAAAAAAAAGAAAAAGGATGCCGCTGTTATCAGGGCTAGTAATTAGTTACACAAGAAAAATTGTCTTTTCATTTAGTTTTAGTTAAAACTATAAAAAATTAACCTCACTTGACACTTTATAGCGCTCTTCATTGTTTTTTGTTCGTAAAATTATTTCGCCAAGAAACCCTGCTAAAAATAATTGTGTTCCCAAAATCATTGTGGTAAGAGCAATGTAAAACCAAGGATTACTCGTAACCAAACTATAGCGCATGTCATTGTACATGTGGTATAGTTTAGAAATTCCAATGTATCCGGCAAGCATAAATCCGATGATAAACATCAACGATCCCATAGCACCAAATAAATGCATCGGTCTTTTTCCAAAACGGGAAAGAAACCAAATGGTAATTAAATCCAGAAAACCATTAATGAAACGTTCCATACCAAATTTGGTTTCACCATATTTTCGCGCTTGATGCTGCACTACTTTTTCGCCGATTTTTCCAAAACCAGCATTTTTTGCCAAAACTGGAATGTATCGGTGCATTTCACCTGAAACTTCAATGTTTTTTACCACAATATTTTTGTAGGCTTTCAGTCCACAATTGAAATCATTCAATTCCACTCCCGAAGTTTTTCTGGCAGCCCAATTGAATAATTTAGACGGCAAGTTTTTTGCCACCACGGAATCGTAGCGTTTCTTTTTCCATCCGGAAACCAAATCATAGTTGCCAGTGGTAATCATGTCGTACAGTCCCGGGATTTCCTCTGGGCTGTCTTGCAAGTCGGCATCCATAGTGATAATAACATCGCCTTTCGCTTTTGCAAAACCAGCATGCAACGCTTGTGATTTCCCGAAATTTTTCATGAAACGAACGCCTTTTACATGGGGATTTTCATTAGCAAATCCTTCGATAATAGTCCATGAATTATCGGTACTACCATCATCCAGAAAAATGATTTCGTACGTATAATTATGAGATTGCATCACTTTGAAGATCCAGTTGTATAGTTCATTAAGCGATTCCTCTTCATTAAGAAGCGGTATGAGTATTGATAAATTCATTACTATTTATTCTTGTGTAGATTTGCTTTTGAAGAATGCTGCTAAAATTAATCCGAAAATAGAACTGAAAACAATACTAAAGACAGAACCTTTAAGTAACTCTAAAGTAGAATAAGGATTGTTTTCTTTTAATTTGGCTATAGCTTCATTAATTGCTGATGCTGGTGTACCAAATTTTTGAAGCATGTTGACCGTATATTTAATCATTAATTCATTTAAAGTTTCTTTAGCAGAAGGGTCAATAAAGTTGAATAAAAGAACATTAAAAAAAGTAGAAATTAAAATACCGATAAGAGTAGCGATAAAATAGGTAGTAAAAGCATCTTTAAAAGTAAAAACATTTTGAAGGTCTTTTTTTGTTTTTGTCAGTAATACTATTCCTATTACCAAGTAAGTAACAATGCTCAAAGCTCCAATCCACCATGAAGTAAAGAGGTTTAAATCAATAGCATATATAGTTGCTGTAATTAATGCAGAAACAATTCCAATTATTACTCCAAAAGTAATTCCGTTTCTTTTAATGATTTCATTTACCATTGTTATAGTTTTTAGGATTAGACCACAAATATAACAATTCCCAATATATTCGTAGCTAAAAATCGCTTTTTACGATTATATAAAAAAAGTGTTGCAAAGATTTGATTATTGGAAAAAAATTGTAAATTTGCAAACTCAAAATAATATTGTAAAACAAAAAGTTATAATGCGTTTATACCTTTTCTGTTAGAAGAAAAGCTTCAAGACAAGTTATAATTAACAAATAAAAAAGATTAACAAGATGAAAAAAGGAATTCACCCAGAAAATTACAGATTAGTTGCATTTAAAGACATGTCAAATGACGAAGTTTTTATTACTAAATCTACTGCAGATACAAGAGAAACATTAACAGTTGACGGTGTTGAATACCCAGTTGTAAAAATGGAGATCTCTAGAACTTCTCACCCTTTTTACACAGGTAAATCTAAACTTATCGATACTGCAGGACGTATTGATAAATTCAAAACTAAGTACGCTAAACACGCTAAATAATAAAAGCTTGTTTTTAAATACAATTAAGCCTTCCTTTTGGGAGGCTTTTTTATTTTTATCTATTTGAAAACGTTGTAACTTTGGGGTTAAGAATATTAAATGGGAATTGTTATAATTAATTTTCGATGAATCAAATAACTAAATAAACAGTTTTTATGAATTACATACTTTTTGACGGACCTGCTAGAAATGCCTTATTGCCTTTTACTTTCACACGTCCAGTTGCAGATATTCTTATTGGTATCATGACGATTCGTCAAAAGTGGGAAATGCGTCTGGGCTCTACTACAACTACGTTGACAGAGGACTATTTATCAGAGAAATTTCCAATGGTAGAATTAGAGCAAAATGTAATGATAAACGCTTCCTTTCTTCCTAATGATTTATTAGTAGAGATGGTTGGCAATCTGGAACCCAATCAGGCTATTTTTAAAGGGGAGGAAGTGATTGCTTTCTATACTAATGAAGAGCAGGAAGAAGTAGATTTTGATACCTATGAAATTATTGAATATACTACTGATTGCTTAACAGTTCAAAACACTTGGGATATTTTTTCTAAAAATGATGCCGCTATTCGGGAAGATTTTGAATTCTTGACCGAAGACAGAACTTCACAGCCTATTCCTAAAAGTGTCAATGTAATTGCACCTGAAAATATATTTATTGAAGAAGGGGCAAAGTTGGAGTTTGTTACTTTAAATGCTTCAATGGGGCCAATATATATAGGCAAGGATTCAGAAATTATGGAAGGTTCAGTCATTAGAGGTCCTTTTGCTTTGTGTGAAAATGCATCGGTAAAGATGGCATCAAAAATATATGGCGCCACAACAGTAGGGCCGCATTCTAGAGTTGGAGGCGAAGTTAATAACTCTGTATTATTTGGGTATTCTAATAAAGGGCATGATGGGTTTTTAGGAAATTCGGTACTTGGCGAATGGTGTAATATTGGAGCCGACAGTAATAATTCGAATCTAAAAAATAATTACGAAGAAGTAAAATTGTGGAGCTATGAAACCGAGGGATTTGCTAAAACCGGACTTCAGTTTTGCGGTTTAATGATGGGAGACCACAGCAAGTGCGGTATTAACACCATGTTCAATACGGGAACAGTAGTAGGAGTGAGTGCTAATATTTTTGGTAGCGGATTTCCCCGCAATTTTGTGCCTAGTTTTTCTTGGGGTGGTGCTTCTGGCTTTACTACCTACATCACCAAGAAAGCTTTTGAAACGGCAAGATTAGTAATGAGCCGTCGAAACGTAGATTTCGATGAAAGAGAGGCTGCAATTCTTGAACACATTTTTGAGGAATCTAAAAAGTGGAGAAAAGAATAACACATCAATTTTCACATGATATAAAAGCCTCTTGTGGGGCTTTTTTGTTTTAAATACATTATTTTTTGGCTGTTTATTGATAAGCGTACACTAACGAGCCGTCTTTTATCAAATCAATTAGGGTGGTGGCATTGATATCTGGAACAGAAAAACAGCCCAAGCTAAATTTACTGTACATTCTTTTTGACGAATGGACTACGATGTTTCTTTTCAAAGCATTTGAGTTTTTATCGCTTTCCAACCCGTTTAGTTTTAAAGAATAACCCCAAGCGCCTTTGTAAGTTTGTAAAGTAACATAACAGCCTAGTGAGGTTGCGTTGCTTCCCACCGTATTGCTAAATGATTTAGGTGTTAGTCCGGTTCCTGATCCAGAGCCATGGTCGACATTGCTAATGAGCAAGACCTTGCTATTTTTTAAGTCGATGACATAAAGCCTTGCTTCCTCTATTGACTTAGAAAAATCAATTAGTGTAATAATATTTTTATTCTTGGCTTTAAAACCCCATTTAGTTTGTATTTCGGTTGCCTTTTTTACAATTTCGGCGTTGTCTTGAGCTGCTATGCAATTGAAAATGCATAGAAAAAGTAGCGTAATAATTTTTTTCATGAACTGATTTTTAAAATTTCCTTTAGGCCCAAACTTTAAGTTTATAGTTTTAATAGTGTTGTTTTACAATATGAATTTCCTGTTTTCATGGGGCTTAAACGCGGATTGATATCGGGTTCACGATTCAGGGGTTTGTTGTTTTTCTAAGATTTTTTTTATAAAGAAATAGATTTTTAAAATCACGTAAGTAACTGTTAATCAGATTACAAAACTATAAAAAATATTGACGTTTTTCTAATAAATTTTTATTTTTTTAATTAAAATTGTTATATACTATTTCAATTGTTCAACTACTGAATTAAACTATATTTGCACTTTCAAAAAAAATGTTCGATTGCGAAACATAAAGTACAACTTTTGAACATTAACTTTAAACTAAAATAATGATTACAGTTAACGATATTTCTGTACAGTTTGGTGGTACGACACTTTTTAGCGATGTTTCTTTTGCTATAAACGAAAATGATAAAATTGCCTTGATGGGTAAAAATGGAGCAGGAAAATCGACACTGCTAAAAATTATAGCAGGGCAAAGCAAGCCTTCAACAGGTAATATTTCGGCACCAAAAGATGCTGTTGTAGCTTATTTGCCTCAGCATTTATTGACTACAGATGGCGCAACGGTGATGGAAGAAACCTCTAAAGCTTTTGGAGAAGTTTTTGGAATGAAAGCTGAAATCGATGAAATCAATGAGCAATTGACGATTCGTACTGATTATGAAAGCGATGCTTACATGAAACTAATTGAAAGAGTTTCTGACTTAAGTGAGAAATTCTATGCGATAGAAGAAGTAAATTATGAAGCCGAAGTCGAGAAAATCCTGATTGGTTTGGGATTTGTTCGCGAAGATTTTTGTCGTCAAACTTCAGAATTTTCGGGAGGCTGGAGAATGCGGATAGAATTAGCCAAAATTCTTTTGCAAAAACCAGACTTAATTTTACTGGATGAACCTACCAACCACATGGATATTGAAAGTATTCAGTGGCTAGAAGATTTCTTGATTAATTCTGCCAAAGCGGTTGTGGTGATTTCTCATGATAAAGCTTTCGTAGATAATATTACCAATCGTACGATAGAGGTAACAATGGGAAGAATTTATGATTACAAAGCCAAATATTCTCATTATCTGGAACTTAGGAAAGACAGAAGAATTCATCAGCAAAAAGCCTATGATGAGCAACAACGAATGATTGCCGATAACCGGACTTTTATCGATCGTTTTAAAGGAACATTTTCTAAAACGGACGCCGTTCAGTCTCGTGTTAAGATGTTAGAAAAGCTCGTTATTGTTCAGGTTGATGAGGTTGATACCTCGGCATTGAAGCTAAAATTTCCACCTGCCGCACGTTCGGGACAGTATCCGGTTATTGTTAAGGATTTATCAAAGTCGTATGGCGATCATGTGGTTTTTTCGAATGCGAATATGGTTATTGAAAGAGGTGAAAAAGTAGCTTTCGTGGGCAAAAATGGGGAAGGCAAATCGACAATGATTAAAGCCATTATGAAAGAAATTGAAATTAATGGTGGAAGTTTAGAAATTGGTCATAACGCACAAATTGGTTATTTTGCTCAAAATCAAGCTTCATTGTTGAACGAAAATGCTACAATTTTTGAAACTATTGATGATATTGCTGTAGGTGATGTTCGAACTAAAATTAAAGACATTTTAGGCGCTTTTATGTTTCAAGGTGATGACGTTACCAAAAAAGTAAAAGTGCTTTCCGGGGGTGAGAAAACGCGGTTGGCAATGATAAAATTATTGTTAGAACCAGTGAATTTATTGATTCTGGATGAGCCTTCAAATCACTTGGATATGAAAACCAAAGACATTATCAAAGATGCACTACGAGATTTTGATGGAACTTTAATCTTGGTTTCACACGATAGAGATTTCTTAGACGGATTAGCGACTAAGGTTTTTGAATTTGGGAACAAAAGAGTAGTAGAACACTTTGAAGATATTGCCGGTTTCTTAGCTCACAAAAAAATGGACAGTATGAAAGAAATAGAAAAATAATCCTTGGATTGTTTATAAAAACTAAAAAAGAGGCTGTATTTTAAATACAGCCTCTTTTTAATTACAGTCTGATTCCCGGAGGAAGTAATTCTTTGTAAACAGGATTTTTTTTGAAAAACAGAACTATTTTAGGTAGAATTGGCACAACCTTAAATTTTCGTTCTATCGCAATTTCCATAATGTTTTTTAGAAAATTTGAAACGAATTCTTCATCTTCGAATGATTCAGGGACATTTATTTTTGTTAAAAATATTTTCTTCTCCTGAAACGAATATTCAACAGTAACTAATCCTTGATTGACAGTAGTCTCAAATTGTCTTGCAAAAGTATTGTCTTTGATTTCCATGGTCATCGCTGTATCCATAATAATTAATTCTTTTTGATTGGTATTTCTACCAAAAATATTTTTGATTTGGGAATAAAATAAATTTTAAATGCATATAAAATATATTATTTCCATGGCATCTCTTGCCTTCAAAATGGAATAGTTACCCTCTATTTTCGCCGTTTATCAAAACGTTGAAACGCCGTTCTAGGAATTTTAATCTTCTATATCAAATGGATATTAGTATCGAATATTCCTAAATGAAAAAAGGGTTTCTGGTAGACCTAAACTAGGTTACTATCATTTTTATCATTTGACTAAGTAGTGTTTACAAAGGTATTGATTTGATTTTCAATATCAAACGATTTGTAGTCGTATCTTGGTGTTGTGTTTTGGGACTAAAGATGCAATCCTGCTTAAACTAGTTTTTGTTTTCCAAATAGGCATTCGCTTAGGAATGTTCCTCTCTAGGATTCTGTAAAGATTATTAGGACTTATTAAAATTAATTACGCTATCATTTTCCATACTTTTATTGTGCTTTAGATCTGTGCTTCATAAAGAATTTTTTGTATTAGTTTGTCTTTCAAAACCGGTTACCTCAGTTGTATTGTTGTCATTTTTAGTGTTTAGTATTCCAAATTTTAAACCGTCCGAATTCAAATACTTGCCGAAAGAAAAAGGGAAATTAGTTTAGGCCAATTAAATTTAGTAGAGCTCCTTTTGTATGATTCCAATAGTTGAGCAGTCATAAATTATTGGTAATATAAAGTGAGTAATTGAATGGTTTTCAATAAAAAAAATTATTTTTATAAAAAATTAGCCCTAAAGAGTGAAGTTTTGATGTAATTTTTTTAAATAGTTATGAGTAGAATTCCGGTTTATCTAATGCCAGGTTTGGCTTCAAGTAGTGCTATTTTTGAGCGGATTGTGCTCCCTGAAGCGGTGTTTCAAATTCATTTATTAGAATGGGAGATTCCACTGGATGATGAATCCTTGATGAATTATGCAGAGAGAATTTCATCCAAAATAAAGCATGAAAATCCAGTTTTGATTGGGGTTTCTTTTGGGGGAATCTTAGTCCAGGAAATGGCTAAATATGTGAAAGCACGAAAGGTCATTATTATTTCGAGTGTAAAATGCAATGCTGAATTTCCGCGAAGATTAAAAATTGCTAAAACCACCAAAGCGTATAAATTAATTCCCATGAGTTTGTTTGCAAATATTGAAAGCTTGGCTAAATTTTCTTTTGGAGAAAAAGTGAATCAGCGACTCAAGCTGTATGAAAAATTTCTTTCGGTTCGGGATATTGGCTATTTGAATTGGGCGGTTGAACAAGTCATTTTATGGGATAGAAATGTTATTGATGAAGAAGTAATTCACATTCATGGAGATGCAGACGATGTTTTTCCGATTAAATATATCAAGAATTGTATCGTTGTAAAAGGCGGGACACACATTATGATTCTAAACAAATATAAATGGTTGAATGAAAACTTACCATCTCTAATATTAGGAGTAAAAAAAGAAGCCAAAGTGTTTTTGTAACTACGAAAAAAAATAAGAAAAGATGAAGCCTATTTATAAAGTTATTCTGATCCTTACTGTAATTTTTGCGAGTGGGATATTCATTTTTGCAACAACCAACGATGCGAAAGTAAAAGAAGCCAAAGAAGCAATTGTTTATAGTTTTCCTGTAAAATTGGATTTTGCAGGAGAAGCAACACCCTTAACGATATCAGATGTTAAAGAACGATTTGATCGGGAATTGCTGGTGAATGTGAATTTACACGCTTCCACTATTTTGGCTATAAAAAGAGCCAATCGTGCTTTTCCTGTCATTGAACCAATTTTGAAAAAGAATGGTATTCCGGATGATTTTAAATATCTGGCAGTTATAGAAAGTGGATTAGTCAATGTAGTTTCGCCAGCTGGAGCAAGAGGGATTTGGCAATTTATGCCAGAGACAGCAAAAGAACGCGGTATGGAAGTCGGTGAAAATGTGGATCAGCGTTATGATTTGGAGAAATCAACTCAAGCAGCTTGTAGTTATTTTTTGAGTGCTAAAGGGAAGTTTGGTAATTGGACTTTGGCAGCAGCCTCCTATAATGGAGGAATGACGGGAATAAACAAGCAAATTGGGATTCAAAAAGTATCTGATTATTATGACTTACTGCTTACTGAAGAAACGTCCCGTTATGTTTTTAGAATTTTGGCGTTGAAAGAAATTATGGAAAATCCTATAAAATATGGGTTTACAATACTTCCAGAAGATCGGTATGAAATTTTGCCTACTAGAAAAATCGAAATTGACAGTTCCATTACGGACTTGGCAGCATTTGCCAAAGGTCAGGGAATTAACTACAAGATTTTGAAAATACACAATCCTTGGCTCAGGGAAACAAAATTGCTGAATGATACTGGTAAAAAATACCAAATCGAAATTCCGTTAAAAGGATATTAACTGTTTTTTTTTGAACAATATAAGGGGTTTAAGAAAACATAAGTGACATAAAAACTAAAATCTTTAAGTGGTTAAATAAACTTATATTTTATACGGTTGTTAAAACAAAGGGGAGTCTGTTTGCACTTATAATAATTCATATTAAATTAAATAAAAAAGGGTCAAATGTGTATCATTTGACCCTTTTTTAATAGTAGAATAAATTATATTTTTTTCATTTGATCTTTCATCATCGTAATCTGATCTTTCAACATATTCTGTTTGTCTAATTTTTTGGCTTCATTCAATAGGGATGTAGCTTCTAATTTTCGGCGGCGAGTCATGGCAACTCCGGCTAAATTTAATTTGGCTACCGCTAAATCCATGTCCATTGATAATCCTAACTCAATTGCTTTTTTGAAATATTTTTCTGCTTGATTGATATTCGTTTGCGAAAGCATGATTCCGTGCAGGTAATTAAAATAGCCTTGTTGTTTTTGTATCAAAGCCGTTTCAGGGTTTTTAATATAAGCCAGCCATTTTTTAGCTCCTTCAAAATCTTGTTTTCGTAGTTTTAAGAAGGCCAATAAGATGAATTCGTTTTTGAAGTAAAGGAAAATAGGAATTGCACTTAATATAAGAAGGAAAATTCCGTTACCAATGTTACTTTCTGTAAATTGCCAAATGCCAGTAACGATAATAAGTCCGGCGATAATAAGTTTAATATTTCTGTGAAACATAGTGTGTTTATTTTAAGATCACAAATATAGTAAAATGAATTGAAAATATTTTTACAAAACTACTTGTGAGAAAAAAAAGTCTTTGTATATTTGCACTCGGTTTTAGAATAACAGTTATTCAAAAATAGGAAGACATATAAATAAGATTTTAAAGATACAAAGCAATGAGCAAAAGAACGTTTCAACCATCGAAAAGAAAAAGAAGAAATAAGCACGGATTTATGGACAGAATGGCTTCTGCAAATGGAAGAAAAGTTCTTGCGCGTAGAAGAGCTAAAGGAAGACATAAATTGACTGTTTCTTGCGAACCAAGACACAAAAAATAATGTTTCTATAAACATAAATAAGGCGTTACTTTTTTTAGTATCGCCTTTTTTTATACCTATTCGTTAAAAAAAGAATAAGATTAAAGGTGAAGGGTTTAAAGTAGAATAACTTTGATCTTTGTAAAAAATAACTACACAACACAAATACATCCAATGCCAAAAGATACTTCCATAAAATCAGTTTTAATAATAGGTTCAGGTCCTATTGTTATTGGTCAGGCTTGCGAATTTGATTATGCAGGGTCACAATCTGCTCGATCTATTCGTGAAGAAGGAATTGAAGTGATTCTAATCAACTCGAATCCGGCAACGATTATGACCGACCCTACTATGGCCGATCATGTTTACTTGAAGCCACTGACTACAAAATCAATAATTGAAATCCTTAAAGCACATCCTCAAATTGATGCCGTTTTGCCTACAATGGGCGGGCAAACCGCTTTGAACTTGTGTCTGGAAGCTGATGAAAAAGGGATTTGGGCAGATTTTGGAGTTAAATTAATCGGTGTTGATGTAAACGCAATTAATATTACCGAAGACCGTGAGCAGTTCAAACAATTGCTTAAAAAAATTGGTGTACCATCTGCTCCTGCAGAAATATGTACTTCTTATCTTAGAGGAAAAGAAATTGCTCAGGAATTTGGTTTTCCTTTAGTAATCCGTCCCTCTTTTACTTTAGGTGGAACCGGAGCTGCTATCGTTTATAAAAAAGAAGATTTTGATGAACTTTTAACTAGAGGTTTAGAAGCATCACCCATTCACGAAGTCTTAATTGATAAAGCTTTGATGGGTTGGAAAGAATACGAATTGGAACTTTTGAGAGATAAAAATGACAATGTGGTGATTATCTGTTCTATTGAAAATATGGATCCAATGGGAATACATACCGGAGATTCCATCACTGTTGCGCCTGCCATGACTTTGTCAGACACGACTTTTCAAAGAATGCGTGATTATGCCATCTTGATGATGCGTAGCATCGGAAATTTTGCTGGAGGTTGTAACGTGCAGTTTGCTGTTTCTCCTGACGATAGGGAAGACATTGTAGCGATTGAAATCAATCCTCGTGTGTCTCGTTCTTCGGCTTTAGCATCTAAAGCAACGGGGTATCCTATTGCAAAAATTGCTTCTAAATTGGCTTTGGGATATAACTTGGACGAGTTGCAAAATCAAATTACCAAATCGACTTCGGCTTTATTCGAACCAACTTTGGATTATGTGATTGTAAAAATTCCTCGTTGGAACTTTGATAAATTTGAAGGAGCTGACCGAACTTTAGGGCTTCAAATGAAATCCGTTGGGGAAGTAATGGGAATTGGTCGTTCGTTCCAAGAAGCATTGCACAAAGCGACTCAATCATTAGAAATCAAAAGAAATGGTTTGGGTGCTGACGGAAAAGGATACACGAATTACGAACAAATTATCGAGAAACTGACTTTTGCAAGTTGGGATCGTGTTTTTGTGATTTATGATGCTATCGCGATGGGGATTCCGTTGAGCCGCATTCATGAAATCACTAAAATTGATATGTGGTTCTTGAAACAATACGAAGAACTGTATACGTTAGAAAAAGAAATCTCAAACTATAAAGTAGATTCATTGCCAAGAGAGTTGTTGTTGGAAGCAAAGCAAAAAGGGTTCGCCGACAGACAAATTGCGCACATGGTAGGTTGCCTGGAAAGCCAGGTGCACACCTTGCGTACTACAATGAACATCAATCGTGTGTTTAAATTAGTAGATACTTGTGCGGCCGAATTCAAGGCGAAAACGCCTTACTATTACTCAACTTTTGAAGCCGAAATTGAAAAAGCAGATGGAACTCGTTACGTTGATAACGAAAGTGTTGTTACAGATAAAAAGAAAATAATCGTTCTTGGGTCAGGCCCAAATAGAATTGGACAAGGAATCGAATTTGATTATTCTTGTGTTCACGGTGTGCTTGCCGCCAAAGAATGTGGTTACGAAACGATTATGATCAACTGTAATCCAGAAACAGTTTCGACTGATTTTGATACAGCTGATAAATTGTATTTCGAACCGGTTTTTTGGGAACATATTTACGATATTATTCAACATGAGAAACCGGAAGGCGTTATCGTACAATTAGGTGGGCAAACGGCCTTGAAATTGGCCGAAAAACTGTCTAAATACGGTATTAAAATTATAGGAACTAGTTTTGATGCTTTGGATTTAGCCGAAGACAGAGGCCGTTTCTCTGAACTTTTAACTGATTTAAAAATTCCTTTCCCACAATTTGGGATTGCAGAAACAGCTGATGAAGCATCTGCTTTGGCTGATGTTTTAGACTTTCCATTATTGATTCGTCCTTCTTATGTGTTGGGTGGTCAGGGGATGAAGATTGTAATCAACAAGCAAGAATTAGAGGAGCACGTGATCAATTTATTGAAAACGATTCCAGGTAATAAATTGCTTTTAGACCATTATTTGGATGGTGCAATTGAAGCCGAAGCCGATGCGATTTGCGATGGGGAGAATGTGTACATCATAGGAATTATGGAGCACATCGAACCTTGTGGAGTGCACTCTGGAGATAGTAACGCCACTTTACCACCGTTTAACTTAGGTGAATTTGTAATGCAACAAATAAAAGACCATACCAAAAATATTGCATTGGCTCTGAGAACCGTTGGTTTAATCAACATTCAGTTTGCGATAAAAGATGATATCGTTTACATCATTGAAGCAAATCCTAGAGCGTCTCGTACGGTTCCATTTATTGCGAAAGCATATGGAGAACCTTATGTGAACTATGCGACTAAAGTAATGCTAGGTCACAATAAAGTAACCGACTTTACTTTCAACCCACAGTTGAAAGGATACGCAATCAAACAACCGGTTTTCTCTTTCAGCAAATTCCATAATGTGAACAAAGCATTAGGACCAGAAATGAAATCAACAGGAGAGAGCATCTTGTTTATTGATGACTTGAAAGACGATCAATTCTACGAATTGTACTCTAGAAGAAAAATGTATTTGAGTAAATAGAAACTTGAATTTGTTATAGTGAAAAAGCCCCGATTGGGGCTTTTTTTGTGGAGTAATGTTTGATAGTTATTAGTTTAGGATTAGATGTGTACAGCGTTCCCGATGAACATATCGGAGAGCGGGTTTTTTTTTTGTGGGTAGATTCGCTAATAAATACCTGTTTACTCAATAGCGCAGATTAGCAATCCGTGCCCGTAAATAATATCAAAATAATTTTAATAAAACCACCTCTAATCCACTCTCGAAACTAGCATGATTTCTCGCTGAATCATTCTCTTTGTGGGAACGGATTGCAAATCCGCTATCGTTATCCAAAAAATTAGATATCCGCGCGGTCTGGTTCGTGCGCTAGCGGGGAAAATATCTCATATCTTATTTTCATGATGATTTTTTATAAAAGCAAACAAGGACATAGAGTTAATAAAAGATGTCGCTAAAAAAAGTTATTTGAGCTTTAAAATTTTCCTTATTTTGATACTATATATTTTCTTAAATCAGAGGTTAGAATATCATTTAATTCCTTTTTATTACTGGCTGCACTTTCAATAAAAGCAAATCCAAATACAGGATATTTATTTATATCTAATTCTCTAATTACTATCGGTTTTTCAAAATCTTTAGCAAGATCTGAATAGTTAAATCCTAAAATATCCGAAGGGATTATTCCCGAATTATTATCCAAAACAATGACACTAAATGTTTTATTCTCTTTTCCTTTAAATATAGTATCCCAGTCTGGTTTTTTGTTTTCACAAAAGCATTTGTATTCATTAAATCCTAAAGTTACTCCTAGAAGGTCGGCCGTGGTGCAAAATCCACCAAAGCGTAAAGGGTTTACTTCGATGGGGATTATTTTCCCATTTTCATCTATGCGGACTTCTGCATGAGCTGGGAAATTCTTTAAATGTAACTCTTTACCAATTTTACTTAAAAAACATTCAAGATCAATTTTATACTTTTCAATGATTGCTTTGGATGTTGAATAAACCCGATCACTCGTGTCTGTTCCGGATGAAAAGAGGTGGTGTAAAACGTTTAACACAACAGCATCTCCATTATTGTCGTAATAATAATCGATTGCATATTCTTCTCCACGAATAAATTCTTCAATAATAAAATTACTTGTGTTTAATACATTTTCAGGAAATATACTTTTAAGTTTATCCGGTTGTAACTCACTTTTAGCTTTTATCCAGTCTTTCTCATTTTCTACTATATGAACTCCTATGCTAAAGAAACCAACAGCAGGTTTAATTACAAAAGGGAACCGAATTTCATCATCGGACAATCGTTGGATTTCATCAATACTTATTTGCTTGAAATAAAAGTCGGGAAACAGCTCTTTTATAAGTTCTCTAAACTTTACTTTATTTTTTAAAACTTGTAATTGACTTGATAATTCACTTTCTCCATATAATTGATCGATCCAAGCTAATGCGTTCTCTGAATTGCTATAAAGAGAAATTTCTGGATTATTTTTTAGTAAAGCGATTGCTTCCTCTTCGGCTATCCATGCCAAAGAATCATCTTTTACCAATTCTTTTGCTACTTTGGTTGCAATTATTTTATAATTATTATCTTTTATTGTTTTGATAAGAAAATCGGAAACAAATGGCTTGTCTATTAAGAACATAATAGTTAGTTTTTTTTACTTTTTTATTTCAATAGTTAAAGCAGGACGTTTGGCACTTTCAGCAACTCTCCATCCGGTTTCATAGATCCACTTTGTCATCTTAGTCAGTTTTAGATAGTCAATTTTATCTGGGCTATCGAAAGGAGTATGGTAGTCAGGGTGTAATAAGGTGGTGAAAAATATTGCAGGAACATTAGCTTGAGCATAGGGAAGATGATCGCTTCGGAAGTACCAATTCTCTGGGTGATCTGCAGCATCCCAAGAAGTATCTACTTTGAAGTTAGCAATACTTTTATTAGCTGCTAAAGTGATAGCTACAAGGTCAGAAGAATTAAGATGAGGTTCTGTTACGCCTAATAGCGCCGCAGAATCAGATGCATTGCGTCCTATCATATCGCCATTTAAAACAGCAACTATGGAGGGCAGTTTAACGGTGGGATGGCTAACAAAATAGCGAGAACCCAATAAACCTCTTTCCTCGGATCCGTGCCACACAAATAAAGCCGATCGCTTAGCGGGTTGTGCACTCCATGCATTCCCTATTGCAAGCATCGCTACAGTTACTGATGCATTATCATCAGCACCGTTCCAGATAGGATCACCGTTAACAGCAGGTCCTACTCCGTCATGGTCCTGGTGACCGCTGAATAAAACATATTCCTCTTTCAGTTTAGGATCAGTTCCATCAACCTTTGCAATAACATTAATAGAAGGATAGTCAAAATTCTCTACCTTCAAATTAGTTTTTAAATAAGCGCCTTGTTTAGAAAATATATTCTTTAACTGTTTACTTGCCAATATAATTGGTACCGTAGCTGCAGTAGAGGATTCAGTACCTTCAATTCCATAACTTCCTTCTTGATAATGAAATCCCGTAAACGAAATAAGTGATTCTACAGTATCATCAGCAATAAAAATGATAGCAGTAACACCGCGGCTGAGGAGTTCTTTTCCCTGCTGGTTCATGGCAGAAGCGGTATAACGGTATTGCCAGAGGCTCACCCAGTCTTGAATAATGGGGGTTGGAGGCATAATATTCATAGCTACAATTTTACCTTTCAGATCGACAGTATTATCCGGTATTTTGTCCAACCAAACTATGGATCCTTCTAGGGTAGTGTCAACCAAATTAGTTGGCCAAATCTCTTTCCAAAGATCAAGTGCTTTACCATTTACACTAACAGCACTACTATTGGCCACACGGCTGCGATTCAGATTAAAGAATTGGAAGTAGGTTCCATCTTCGCCTGCAGGTTTAAGGCCAGCTTCACGGGCCTTTTGAGCCACCCAAACAGAAGCTCGCATTTCGCCAAGTTCTCCTCCTCTTCGTCCCCGAAAGGCGTCACCCGCCAGTTCATATAAATCATCTTTTAGATCTTGCTGCTTAATTTTATCTATTTGTGGTGCTGTGCTTTGCGCAAAAAGCGAAGTGGAAATAAATAATATTAAAAGAAGAATTTGTTTGGATTTCATAAGGTTTATTTTTAAAAATTGAAAAGTTTAAAATCGTAAAGGATCTGTAAGTATTGGCAGCCCGTCTGTAATCGCTATTGAATATCCCAGCCTTTCCAAATGTATAGATAATCTTTTATTACAAATCATCAAAATGACTTTTTATTTGCTGAATACTTTTAGTACTTCATTGACTATGAGTTTTTCTACTATTACGCTCTAATAATTTCCGAATATAACGTAAATCCGTTTCGTTTACTAAGAAATGTGTCGCATAACGATTCTATTTGGAACTTTATTTTGTACCCTAGTTTCTTAACCGTTTATGAGTAGCATTAAGGTCATCGCTCATACCTAAACCTTCTTTTGTTAGTAATAAATATAGATTCCGATTTTTTTTTTGCAATTACTGCCAACGTCAGTTCTCCCGCAGGATCGGGATTTTAGACCATTATTTAAATGGAGCAATTGAAGCCGAAGCGGATGCAATTTGTGACGGAGAAAATGTGTACATCATAGGGATTATGGAGCACATGGAACCATGAGGATTACACTCTGGAGACAGTAACGCCACTTTGCCACCGTTTAACTTAGGTGAGTTTGTAATGCAACAAATAAAAGACCATACGAAAAATATTGTGTTGGCTTTGAGAACCGTTGGTTTAATCAACATTCAGTTTGCGATAAAAGACGATATCGTTTACATCATCGAAGCGAATCCCAGAGCATCCCGTACGGTTCCATTTATTGCAAAAGCATACGGAGAACCTTATGTGAACTATGCGACCAAAGTAATGCTAGGTCACAATAAAGTAACCGACTTTACCTTCAACCCACAGCTAAAAGGATACGCTATTAAACAACCGGTTTTCTCTTTCAGCAAGTTCCATAATATAAATAAAGCATTAGGTCCAGAAATGAAATCAACCGGAGAAAGCATCTTGTTTATTGACGACTTAAAAGACGATCAATTCTACGAGTTGTACTCCAGAAGAAAAATGTATTTGAGTAAATAATGTCTTGACTTTATCATACAAAAAGCCCCAATCGGGGCTTTTTGTATGATAAAGTGTTTCGTTTTATTCAAAGTTATTTTTAGCCTCCAGTTTTACAGGCGTTGGGTATATTTTACGTTATTATTCGATGCTAGGTATAAAAATTGGATAGTGGCAATGAAAGAACACAATTATTTGAGTTCATTTATATTTTTAAATCTAGTGCTGATAAAGACTGTAGTTAGTGATACTATTTTTTCTTTCACGGGAGAAACTAGGAATCTTTTGTTTATTTTTACCAACTTACAAAAAGAAATTCTATGACAAATATACTTCCGTTTTTACTGATTTTCATTGTTGCGTTGGCTATTGGAATTTTCCTTGGTAAACTTATTTTCTCTGCTAGATTCCAGTCAGAAAAAATAAGTTTAGAAGAGAAATTGATTGCTTTCTCAAATCAATTTGATCAGCTAAAAGAGCAAATTAGTGTGGACAAAAGTATCGTTGAAAAACAAATACTCGTTTCTAATATGGAGAAAGAAACCATCCGTAACGAAAAAGACAGTCTAGCCATCCAGCTTTCTAAAAAAGAAGTCGATTTTGAGAATCTTTGGGAACGCAATAAAGAGCAAAAAGAGGAGGTAGAAAAATTACAAGAAAAATTCACAAAAGAATTCGAGAATCTCGCAAATAAAATTTTAGAAGAAAAGTCGAATAAATTTACGGAACAAAATAAGGAAAATATGAAGAACATTCTGTCGCCTTTGCAGGATAAAATTCAATTATTTGAAAAGAAAGTAGAAGATACCCATAAAGAAAGTATTGATTATCATGCTGCTTTACGGCAACAAATAGTAGGCCTACGGGAGATGAATATTCAAATGAGTAAAGAAACGATTAACCTGACGAAAGCTTTGAAAGGGGATAGTAAGATGCAGGGGAATTGGGGAGAATTAGTTTTGGAACGTGTTCTTGAAAAATCAGGATTAGAGAAAGGACGTGAATACGATGTGCAGCAGGCCTTTACTACTGAAGACGGAAATCGTGTTTTTCCTGATGTGGTTATTAATTTGCCTGATGGTAAAAAAATGATTGTCGATTCTAAAGTTTCTTTAACAGCTTATGAAAAGTACATCAATGAGGAAGACGATAGTTTAAAAAGCAGTTATTTGAAAGAACACGTAAGTTCTATTAAACGTCACGTAGAGCAATTAGGTAATAAAAATTACCATGATTTATATCAAATAGAAAGTCCGGATTTTGTATTGCTTTTTATCCCAATAGAACCCGCATTTGCGATGGCGCTTAATGAGGATACCAGCCTTTATAACAAAGCATTCGAAAAGAATATTGTAATTGTTACTCCCGCTACACTATTGGCTACTTTACGCACAATAGATAGTATGTGGACGAATCAAAAACAGCAGGAAAATGCGTTAGAAATTGCAAGACAGGCAGGGGCTTTGTATGATAAATTTGAAGGATTTGTTGCCGATTTGATCAAAATTGGTAAGAAAATAGATGAAAGTAAAATAGAATACAGTGGCGCTATGAACAAGCTTGTAGAAGGAAAAGGAAATCTGATTGTAAGTGTCGAAAAATTGAAAAAAATGGGAGCAAAAGCAAAGAAAGCTCTTCCGGAAAGTATCTTGAATCGAGCAGAAAAAGATGAAAACCAGTTTTTAAATTAAATAAAAAATGAGAAAATTTTTAATAGGTGTTACGGTAATAATAGTATTGTCAGTTGTAGGTTATTTTACTTTTTTATACAATGCGACTTACAGTGAAGGAGTACGTTCAGGCGAATTGATAAAAGTGAGTAACAAAGGAGTTGCTTTCAAAACATGGGAAGGAGAAATTAGTCAGGGAATTTCTGGCGCACAAATTTTTGCTTTTTCAGTATTGGATAGCGAGGAGAAAGTTATCGCTGATCTTAAAGAAATGGAAGGACAGTATGTTCAGGTGAGTTATGTGGAACGTTATAGAACATTTCCATGGTGGGGCGATACACGCTATTTTATTACTAGTGTGAAAAAAGTAAATTCTCCTTTTAAAATAAAATAAATGAATAGAATCTTCAAAACAGTCGCTTCGTCAGATATCAGTATTTCAGAATTGATGTTGCCGTCTCATACAAATTTCAGTGGGAAGATTCACGGAGGTTATATTTTGTCTTTACTCGATCAGATTGCATTTGCCTGTGCCTCTAAATTTTCAGGGAATTATTGTGTAACCGCCTCTGTGGATACCGTAAACTTCCTGAAACCTATTGAAGTTGGTGAACTGGTAATAATGAAAGCAAGTGTCAATTATGTTGGTAAAAGCTCTATGATTATCGGGATTCGGGTTGAAGCGGAGAATATCCAAACGGGTAAAATAAAACATTGTAATTCTTCTTACTTTACCATGGTTGCTAAAGACGGTGCAGGAAAAAGTATGTTGGTTCCTGGATTGATTTTATCGAATAGTAATGATGTTCGTCGTTTTTGTAATTGCATCAAACAAATTGCCTTAAAAAAGGAAAAAGACCTCCATGAAGAAGAGTTCGATTATACTTCAAAAGAATCCTTAGAAAGTTTAAAAAAATACAATATCAAGTTGCAACTATAATGAGGATTAAGTAGTAGTAATGTACTTTCTCAAAAGCATCATCTAAGAAAATTCAGCAATGAATTTTTTTCGTTTTTTATGATAAAATAAAGATGAAAAATAACTAATTTCCTTATTTTTCAGGGGGATAATGCTTTTATTTCTTCACTTTTTTTTGTAACTTTAAGTAATTTAATTCATAAATCGTTATGAAAAAAATTGCTCAAATACTGCTTCTCATTATTGCAAATGCACTGTCAGCACAAGAAAAAATGGTATCTTATGTAGGAATTACAAATTTTGAGGCTTCCATACCTTTATTTGAAGAAGTGAAAGCAATAAATGAAAAAACAACCTGTATTTTGATAACTAAAACGGGTGAAATTGCTTGTTGGATAACCATCAAAGATTTTAAGTTTAAAAGAGATTTGATGCAAGATCATTTTAATAAAAACTATATGGAAAGCAATCGTTTCCCTAGAGCCGTGTTTAAAGGTAAAATTGAAAAATTTGATTTAAAAAACCTTAATTTAGACGGAACCCAGTATCAAATTAATGGAAAAATAACCATACGGGGACGAACTAAAAAAATAGTGATCAATGGGAATCTTAAAAAAGTGAACACAGGAATTGAACTCTATTCCGCATTTCTTTTAAATACAGATGATTTTAATATTGAAATTCCTTTTATAGTACGTAGCAAAATATCAAAAGAAGTAAGCACTCAAATTATTTGTGTCTTACAATAATTCTATTTTGTTAAACAATCTTTCAGTGCGTCTTCTAGGTTTTTAAATTTAAATTTGAAACCGGCTTGTTCAATTTTATCAGAAGAAATTCTCCGACCTGTCAATACTATTTTTGCCATTTCCCCCATTGCGAACTGCAAGACAAATGTAGGGACATTAGGCAACCAAATTGAGTATCCGAAAAGACGCGCTAATGTTTTAGAAAAAATAGTATTTGTTGTATTGTCATTTACTGCTGCATTATAAGGGCCTGCCATTTCAGCAGAAACAATGGCTTGAAGGTATATATTGCATAGATCTTCTACATGAATCCAAGGCATGTATTGCTTACCAGAGCCCAGTGCAGCGCCTAATCTATACTGAAACAAAGGAATCAGTTTCTTTAGAAAACCGTCATTTTTTCCTAGAACTAATCCTGTTCGGATTTTAACGGTGCGAATGTTTAAGTTTTCGATAAGATCCAAAGAGTTTTCCCACTTTTGACAGGTATATCCAAGGAAATCATTTGCAGGAGCCATATCCTCAGTACAAATTTCTGGACCATTGACAGCACCATATATACCTACAGCTGAGGCAGAAATAAAAGCATCAAGCTTTTTATGATGTTTTTTTAATACGGTGTATATAAGGTATGATGATTTTTCCCGACTGTCGATAATAGCTGCTTTTCGTTTAGCAGTCCATCTTTTTTCCGCAATATTCTCTCCTGCAAGATGAATTATATAATCTGCATTTAAAACGGCATCTTCCTCTATAGTCTGATTAGGCACATCCCACTTATAATAGAAAACGTCTTCTTTATTCTCTTTTTCACTTCTACTCAAGATAGAAACTGAGTATCCTTTTGCAATCAATAAACGCATTAAATGTTTACCGATAAATCCAGATCCGCCGCTTATTAAAATATTTTTTTTCATAATAGTGTAAAGCTAATGATTTATGCTGACATAAAATTATATTAAATTTTGTTTAACTATATTAAAATATAGTTAAACATTCACTATCTTTATACCCTAATTTGAAACACATCAAAAATGGCTACTAAAAAAACAACAATAACAAAAGACAAAATAGTTTCGATGTATATGGATTATGTACTTGATCATAGTGAAAAACCAAAATCAGTATATCATTTTACCAAAATCAATAATTTTACAGAAACGGAATTTTATGCTTTTTTTGGAACAATTGAAAGCATTGAAAAAGAAATTTTTAAAATGTTTATTGAGAAAACCGTAGACTTATTAAATAAAAACAAAGAGTACGAGATGTATGATATGAAAAGTAAGATGTTAAGTTTTTACTTTACTTTCTTTGAAATATTGACTGCTAATAGGAGTTATGTGGTGCTTATCTTGAAAGAGCATAACAATCAGTTGAAAAAATTAATGCAACTTTCTGGTCTGAGAAATAGTTTTAAAAATTTCTTGACAGAAATTATTTCAGATGATTTTAGAACGCAGCAAGAGAAGCTTCAAAATTTTCAAGAAAAAACCTTTCAAGAAGCGTCATGGATACAACTTTTATTGACCTTGAAATTCTGGTTGGATGATTCATCTCCTGCATTTGAGAAAACAGATATTTACATTGAAAAATCAGTAAAAGTAACTTTCGAATTAATGAATATCGCCCCAATTGACAGCTTAATCGACTTTGGAAAATTCATTTTCAAAGAAAAAATATACAACAAGTAATGAAAACCATAGACTACATTCCTACATCAAAAATTGAAAGAGCCACAAAACTAGTACAAACTGGGGCTAAAGTTGGCGTAAATTATCTCAAATATTATGGTGAAAAGATGGTTAATTCTGATTTAACACGTGATAAATTGAATGAAGACAATGCTGAGGATATTTATGATGGATTGAAAAGTTTGAAAGGCAGTGCTTTAAAAGTAGCGCAGATGCTAAGTATGGATAAAAGCTTTTTGCCACAGGCGTATGTAGAAAAATTCTCATTGTCTCAGTTTTCTGTTCCACCACTTTCGGCGCCATTAGTGTTAAAAACATTTAAAACAAATTTTGGAAAAACACCGTATGAGATTTTTGACGAATTCAATGCAACCTCGTTAAATGCGGCTAGCATTGGGCAAGTGCATGTTGCGATGAAAGATGGGAAAAAATTAGCAGTGAAAATTCAATATCCTGGAGTGGCAAATAGCATCTCATCTGATTTAGCCATGGTTAAACCTATTGCCATTAGAATGTTTAACCTGAAAGGAAAAGATTCTGATAAATATTTTAAAGAGGTCGAAGACAAGTTAATCGAGGAAACTAATTATTTATTGGAATTGAAACAAAGTCAAGAGGTAGTAGAATCATGCAAAAAAATTGAAAATCTACTTTTCCCCATTTACTATCCTAAATATTCTTCAGAGAAAATTATTACTATGGACTGGATGACGGGAATTCATCTCTCAGAGTTCACTAAGAAAAATAGAGATCAGGACGTTGCCAATAGTGTTGGTCAAGCTTTATGGGATTTCTATATGTATCAAATACATATTTTGAAAAAAGTACATGCTGATCCTCATCCCGGGAATTTCTTGGTTAACGATAAAAATCAGTTAGTAGCATTGGATTTTGGTTGTATGAAACAAATTCCTAATGATTTTTACACACCATATTTTGAATTAATTGATAAAAAAGTTATTAATGATCCCAAAATGTTTAATGCTAAACTATTTGAATTGGAAATTCTGAGAAATGACGATTCTAATGAAGAAATACTATATTTCACTGAGATGTTCCATGATTTGTTGTCCTTATTTACAAAACCTTTTCAAGAGGAAACCTTTGATTTTTCAGATGAAACTTTTTTTGAAAGTATTGCACAGTTAGGGGAACGTTTTTCAAAAGATACTAATCTCAGAAAAATGAATGGGAATCGAGGTTCTAAACATTTTATTTATATGAACAGAACTTTTTTTGGATTATATAATTTGATGTTCGATTTAAAAGCAAGTATACTCGTTAATCAATATGAGAAATACAACTAATGAAAAAACAAAACCTGCCCTCAAAAATGTGTTTGGTTTGCAACCGGCCATTTAGTTGGCGGAAAAAATGGGAAAAAGTTTGGGATGAAGTTAAATATTGTAGTGAAAAATGCAGAAGAAACAAAAAGGATTAGTTTGGTTTAGGAATGATTTGAGAGTCCATGATAACGCCTCATTAACCAATGCTATGTTTGAAAATGACAGCGTAATTGCGGTGTATTGTTTTGATCCAAGACATTTTGAGCAAACCAGTTTCGGTTTTAAAAAAACAGAAAAATTTCGGGCCAAATTTCTTATTGAATCAGTTACAGCTTTAAAAGAAAATCTAGAAAAATTGAATATTCCGTTTTTGGTTTATTACGGTAAACCAGAAGATTGTATTCCGGAAATAATTACTTCAAATGCTATTAATTCTGTGTACCTGCAAGAAGAATGGACCAGTGAAGAGCTAAAAGTATTTGAACGAACACAAGCAAAAGTTTCTCCTTTAATAGCTTTCAAGGCGAGTTACAACCAGTTCTTATTTCATCCTGAAGATATTCCATTTGCGATTGAATCAATTCCAAATGTTTTTACACAATTCAGGAATCAGTGTGAAAAATTGACGAAAGTCAAACCTGAATTTAAACTTGAAGCGTTGTCTAAAGAAAATTGGTCACTAAATGGAACTGCAATTCCTACAATGCAAACATTGGGATTTATTGATTTTGAAATGGATTCGAGAACGGCTTTCCCTTTTCACGGCGGTGAAGATACCGCAATGCAAAGACTGTCACATTATTTTTGGGAAACCAAAAAATTGAGCGTCTATAAATTGACCCGTAACGGATTGATTGGAGCGGATTTTAGTTCGAAATTTTCTCCTTGGTTGGCAAACGGTTGTATATCGGCTAAAACAATTTATTGGGAAATTATTAAATACGAGCAAGAAGTCGATAAAAATGATTCGACGTATTGGTTGGTTTTTGAATTAATTTGGAGGGATTATTTTAAATATGTTTCGATGAAAAACGGGAACTCTATTTTTAAAATTGGAGGGATTTTAGATAAAAATTACGATTGGAAAACTAACCAGTCAGCTATAAATAATTGGATAAAAGGGACTACAGAAGAACCTTTTGTTAATGCTAATATGGTAGAGCTGTTAGAAACGGGGTGGATGAGCAACAGGGGAAGACAAAATGTAGCCTCTTATTTTGCTAAAAATTTATTGTTAGACTGGCGCATAGGAGCAGCGTATTTTGAAGCGATGCTAGTTGATTATGATGTGCACAGTAATTATGGTAATTGGATGTATGTTTCGGGAGTTGGAAACGATCCAAGAGATCGAAAATTCAATATTAAGACACAAGCTGCTAATTACGATGGACATTCAAAGTTCCAGAAATTATGGTTGCAACAACAATTATTTTAAAAATTTGATGAATACAAATAAAAAACATATCAATATTGTTTGGTTTAAAAGAGACCTTCGTTTGCAAGATAACGAAGCAATTTTTAATGCCACAAAAACTGGCACACCTACACTATTGCTTTATGTATTCGAAAAATCGTTAGAGAACGATTCGCATTACAACAAAAGGCATTGGAACTTTATCAAGCAATCCCTTGTAGACATAAATAAACGATTAGAATACTCCAACACCCATGTTTTAAGTGTGTCGTCTGAAGTATTACAGGTATTCAATACGATTCAAGAAACCTATAAAATAGATTCTGTTTTTTCACATCAGGAAACTGGTTTAAAAATCACTTACGAAAGAGATAAAACATTTAAAAGATTTTGCAAGAATAATCAAATTAATTGGGTTGAAAATATTAATAATGGTATTTTTAGAGCTCTAAGAAATAGAACAAGTTGGGTTTCTAATTGGGAAAAATACATGAATGAGCCACCATTTATTTTTGATTCCAAGCCAGAAAATTTTCTTGATATTCAAGCAATAACCGAACTCGAAAAAGTATTAGAAAAAACAAGTCTAGTAACTTTTCCTGATGCTGTTTTTCAAAAAGGCGGTATTACAATGGCGGGGAAGTATTTAGAATCCTTCTTTGAAGAGCGCTATCATAATTACAGTTCACATATTTCAAAACCATTATTGGCAAGAAGAAGTTGCAGTAGATTATCACCTTATATTGCTTGGGGAAATTTATCCTCCAGACAAGTTTTGCAAAAAGCGGCAACCTTTAGACTGACGTGTACCAATAAAAAACAAATAGATTCTTTTGTTTCCAGACTGACTTGGCAAGCTCACTTCGTCCAAAAATTTGAAATGGAAGAAATTATGGAATTTGAAAGTGTGAATAAAGGGTTTCATTCTTTAAAAAAGAAAGTCAATGAAAATTATATCGAAGCATGGAAAACCGGACAAACGGGTTTTCCATTAATTGACGCTTCGATGCGTTGCTTGAACGAAACGGGTTATTTGAACTTTAGAATGCGGGCAATGTTAGTTTCGTTTTTTACACATAATTTATGGCAGCCATGGCAGGAAGCCACGCAACATTTATCACAAATGTTTTTGGATTTTGAACCTGGAATTCATTTTCCGCAATTGCAAATGCAGGCTGGTGAAACTGGAATTAATATGTTGCGTATTTATAATCCAATAAAAAACAGCTACGAACACGATCCGGAGGGTGAATTTATAAAAAAATGGGTACCGGAATTGAGTGAATTACCAAGGGCATTTGTCCATGAACCATATAAAATGACGTATTTAGACCAGAAGTTTAATGATTTTGAAGTTGGAGTTAATTATCCAAAACCAATTATAAACATGGAACGAACACGAAAATTTGCAAGTGATTTTTTATGGAACATGAAAAAAAATCCGTTAGTAAAAGAGGAAAGTTCCCGCATCCTAAAGTTGCATACAATGGCTGATATTGGCGATAGCGAATAATGCTTCAATAATAATTTAAGAATCAATAGTAATTTCAATTAAAAATAAATTCCATGACTATAAAAACAGCGCTTACCGATATAGACAAAGATCGTATCATTGAAATGGCATGGGAGGACCGAACCACTTTTGATGCCATCTTATTGCAATTTGGATTAAAAGAACAAGAGGTGATTGACTTAATGCGCACCGAAATGAAACCCTCTAGTTTTAGAATGTGGCGTGAAAGAGTTCAGGGTCGAAAAACAAAGCATGAAAAATTAAGAGATTTTCGTGAAGGACGTTTTAAATGCACGATGCAAAGACAGATTAATAATAATAAGATTTCTAAGCGTTAAAAGCAGTACTGAGTGTATAGTCAACAGTTAAAATAACATAATAAAATGAAAAACATAGTAATCATTGGTGGTAGCAAAGGAATTGGGAATGCCATTTTGGTGCAACAATTAGAAACAAATTTGGTGTACAACATTAGCAGAAATGCACCGGATAGTACACATCCCAATTTGAAACATTTTCCTATAGATGTTTTACAGGATACGCTCCCAGATATAGAGAATATAGATACGATAATTTACTGCCCCGGTTCCATCAATTTGAAACCAATTGGTAGCCTTAGCATTGATGATTTTAGAAATGATTTTGAAATTAATGTTATTGGCGCTGTAAAAGTTATCCAAAAGTATTTACCTGTTCTCAAGAAAGGCACAGATCCTTCAATAATTTTGTTTAGTACAGTGGCCGCAAAATTAGGTATGCCGTTTCATGCAAGTATCGCTACAGCAAAAGCGGGCGTAGAAGGTCTTGTGAAATCTCTTGGGGCAGAATTAGCAGCTGTAATAAGAATAAATGCAATTGCCCCTACCATTACAGAAACAACCTTATCAGCCGGTATTTTGAGAAACGATAGAATGAAAGAAAATATGGTAGAGCGCCATCCAATGAAAGGGTATTTAAAGCCCGAAGAAGTGGCAAATATGGCAAATTTCCTAATCTCAGAAAATGCCAAATCTATTTCAGGTCAGGTGTTCGAAATGGATTACGGAATAGTGACCTTTAAAATCTAATAAATAATATTTAAAACTGAAAGACAGCATATAATGATAAAAGAAATGAAAAGTTACGAGAAAATTGAACAATACGACACAGAAATAACAGCCTCTTTAGCGGATAATTATAAATCTATAATATACAATTTAGGTGAAGATGTAACCCGAGAAGGTCTGGAAAAAACACCGGAACGTGTAGCTAAGGCGATGCAATATTTGACCCATGGTTATGGATTAGATCCTTTGGAGATCCTTAAATCGGCAATGTTTACTGAGGATCACCAACAAATGATTGTTGTTAAAGATATTGAAGTGTACTCCATGTGTGAGCATCATATGTTGCCTTTTTTTGGAAAAGCCCATGTAGCTTACATTCCAAATGGCAAAATTGTAGGTTTAAGTAAAATTCCTAGAGTGGTGGATGCTTTTGCCAGAAGAATGCAAGTACAAGAACGGTTGACAGACCAAATTAAGAATTGCATTCAAGAAGCTCTTAACCCACTTGGTGTTGCTGTAGTAATTGAAGCACAGCATATGTGCATGCAAATGCGAGGCATTCAAAAACAAAATTCAGTCACTACGACATCCTCTTTTACGGGTGCTTTTGAGAAAGATAAAACAAGAAAAGAATTTATAAGTTTAGTGTCTAATAAATTGAGTTAATTTAAAAAAATAATTAACTAAGAAAACATATTAAAAATGTCATAAGGGCGCAAAGACACAAAGAAATACTTTAGAAATTAAAGTTATAAATTCAGTGCCTTTGCGCTTTTAAAAAAAAAATAAACGATGAAAATTCTCTTAACAGGTGCAACAGGTTATATCGGAAAGCGACTTTTACCCATGCTGGTACAACAAGGACACGATGTGATTTGCTGCGTGAGAGATAAAAATAGGTTTTATTGTCCTGTAGAATTTCAAAAAAATGTGACTGTGATAGAAGTTGATTTTCTGAAACAAGAAACAGTAACAGTTATTCCAAATGAAATTGATGCGGCTTATTACTTAATGCATTCCATGTCAGGATCTTCAGATAATTTTGATGAGTTAGAAAGTCTTTCTGCGCGGAATTTCGTACAGCGATTAAATGAAACAAAAGCGAAACAAGTCATTTATTTAAGTGGAATTGTAAATGATAAATCCTTATCGAAGCACTTATCTTCCAGAAAAAAAGTAGAAGAAATTTTAAACACAGGGACTTTTGCCACAACCACCCTCAGAGCAGGAATTATTGTTGGATCCGGGAGTGCTTCATTTGAAATCATTCGGGATTTAGTCAATAAACTTCCTATTATGATTGCTCCTAAATGGCTCAATACTAAGTGCCAACCAATTGCGATTCCAGATGTACTCGATTTTCTATCCAAATCATTATTAAATCCGGTTACTTACAATCAGAGTTTTGATATTGGTGGTCCTGATATTTTAACGTACAAGGAAATGCTTTTGGGTTATGCAGCAGCTAAGAATTTAAAAAGATGGATTTTTACGGTTCCTATAATGACTCCAAAATTATCGTCGTATTGGCTGTATTTTGTCACTTCAACATCATATAAACTCGCCTCAGCATTGGTTAGTAGCATGAAAGTTGAAGTAGTTTGCAAAAATCATAAAATCAATGAATTATTGCAACTGCAACCCATGACTTATAAGCAAGCGCTTTCCAGAGCTCTGATAAAAGTAGACGAAGACAAAGTAGCTTCCAGCTGGAAAGATTCCTTAATCAGTGGGCGTTTTAATAGCAATATGTCAGAGTATTTAAAAGTTCCTAAAAAAGATTGTTACATCGATAGACGAAAAATGGAAATCATAGACCGTGATTTTACAATTAGTAGAATATGGTCCATTGGTGGAGATACGGGTTGGTATTATGGGGATTGGTTATGGGATTTACGCGGTTTTATCGACAAATTATACGGTGGTGTAGGTTCTAGAAGAGGAAGAACTAACCGACACGATATTCATTCTGGAGATGCGTTAGATTTTTGGCGTGTTTTACATGCCAATAAAGAAGAGGGGAAACTAATTTTATTTGCCGAAATGAAATTGCCAGGGGAGGCATGGTTAGAATTTAAAATTATCAACAATACTCTTTATCAATCTGCGACATTCAGACCTAGAGGTTTTTTAGGTAAATTATATTGGTATTCTGTTTTACCTTTTCATGGTTTTATTTTTGAGGGAATGCTGAAGAAATTGATTAAATAATTGTTGATATTTTTAAATTGTTTTAATCAATTTAATTTGGTTGTAGTTTTGATTACTAAATTTTTACAGAATAAAATTTTTACTCATTTGAAATAAAAAACAGATGCGTTTTAAATTAGATTGGTACATTTAATTTGAATTTTTTGGGTTTATTTACTTTAAAATCTCAGAAGTTGCTTCTAAACAAAGGCCTGTTTTTAGGAGAATATGAATTAAATTCACCACTTAAATGAGCTTACTTTTCTTAGATGTTGATTTTTTTTAAGATTATTTCAAAATCCCCGCTTTGTATGTAGCAATTGCCCTATCTCGAGCCATAGCATGGTCTACCATAGGTTTTCCATATCCTAGATCAAATTCTTTGATCCATTTGCGGATATAAAGTGCTTTTTCGTCGAATTTTTTTTGTTGAATCTCCGGATTGAAAACGCGAAAATAAGGAGCTGCATCGCAACCGGTTCCTGCTGCCCATTGCCAATTCCCTACATTAGCAGACAATTCATAATCCAATAATTTTTCTGCAAAATAGGCTTCACCCCACTGCCATTGAATCAATAAATGTTTGCATAAAAAGCTTGCCACTACCATTCGGACTCTGTTGTGCATGTATCCAGTTTCGTTCAATTGTCGCATTCCGGCGTCAACCATGGGATAACCGGTAGTTCCAGAGCACCATCGTTTAAAATCATCTTCATTATTGCGCCACTCAATTCCGTCATACGCCGATTTGAAGTTTTGGGTAACGACTTTTGGGAAACTAAATAAGATTTGCATGAAGAATTCTCTCCAAATTAATTCACTCAAAAAGACATCGTTTTTATGAAATGCCCAATTCACCAGTTTTCGAATACTAACGGTTCCAAAACGCAAATGTGGTGAAAGATAGGAGGTTTTGTCCAAAGCCGGAAAATCTCTTATCTCTTGGTAATTTGCAATAAATTTTAAATTATGAGATTTTACTCTTACACTACTTTGCTCGAAACCGATTTCTTTCAAAGATGGAAAAACAAAGTCACTTTTATAAAAATTAGAAAAGAAATTAGTAGCATCGTATTCTTGAACGGGTTGTAATGACTTATATTTTTCTAACCATTTGTTTTTAAACGGTGTATATACGGTGTAAGACAATCCATCCGCTTTTGTAATTTCTTTTTCTTCAAAAATAACTTGGTCTTTGAAAGAATAGGAAATAGTGGTATTAGCTTCTAAAAGCTCACAAATAACAGTGTCACGTGCGATGGCATAGGGCTCGTAATCTTTGTTGAAGAAGACTTCCTTTATGTCAAACTCTTGTATCAGCGCGGTCCAAACATCCACGGTTTTTCCTTTTTTGACTAAAACGGAACTACCAATTTCCTGTAATTGTGTATTTATTTTTGATAAGGATTCGTGGATAAATCCAACCCGAGCATCATTTTTGACTAAATTGTCTAAAATCGAGTCATCAAAAATGAACAATGGAATCACCGGATATTTAGATTGTAAAGCATGAAATAATCCAATATTATCTTCTAAACGCAAATCACGCCTGAACCAAAAAAAAGATACTTGTTGTTTATTCATTATTTTGCATTAAACATTTCGTCAACTTTAACGACACGGTAGGAAAAAATGGATTTTAATTTATTTTTAACCACTAGTGTATTCATGATTCGCCCTAAAAAACCAAGTGGTAATCCATAATGAACAATATCAGTCATTTTTGTGCCATCTTCTGTAGCCTCAAAAAAATGTTTATGGTGCCAAAAACTATAGGGTCCAAAACGCTGCTCGTCTATAAAATAACTATTTTCTTTAACAAACGTGATTTCAGTCATCCAAGATAAATTTAAACCAAAAAGAGGTGTCACTTTATATTGAATTATTTGTCCGGCATACATTGATTTATTATCAAAATCGGTGATTTGAAAACCCATCCCTTCGGGTGTGATTTTTTGAAGGTTTTTTGGATTCGAAAAGAAAGCCCAGCATTGTTCTACAGTTGCATTGACATGTTGGATGGTTTCTTGTTTGTAAATTTTCATAGTAGTGTATTGAGAGAATATTCTTGTAGAGTAATTTAGCTTACTGGATAAATAATACTGGAACTCTTTTTAAATCTTGCTTTTTGGCTAGGTATAAAAACCTAATATATAGCCCGACCCACTATTTGTTTGAGTCACACCTAAATTAAACGTTATATTTTATAATACTTGAAAGGAACAAATAACATCCCAAAACATTCTCCGTGTTCTTTTCCTAAATGTTTATGGTGTACTTTGTGTGCTTTACGAAGTCCTATTAAATATTTGTTTTGGGTATTTTTGAACCATTTGAAACGTTGGTGTATTAAAACATCGTGAATCATAAAATAACACATGCCGTAAAACATAATTCCAAGTCCTAAGAAAAATTTATAATTTAAACCTCCTTGAACTCCAAAGTAAAATAAAGCAATACTTGGAATAGCGAAAATCACGAAAAATATATCATTCCGTTCAAAAACATTCGCATATTTTGGTTGGTGGTGATCCGCATGAAAATACCACATTGAACCGTGCATGACGAATTTATGGGTACACCAAGTCACACATTCCATTATTAAAAAAGTACCTAAAAAAATCAAAAAAAATATCATTTTATTCTATATTTAATTAAAAAATCCTTCAAAACTAGCTATAATTAAACCAACTTTAATTTATACGACACAAAAGATTTTGCCAATAATCCGGCTTTTGTATAGTTAGAGACTCGAATTCGGGCGTTCCCAATTTCAGCACAAGGAGTATTTTCTAACTTTTTTAGTAATTTCTTATAATACACAAAAGCAGTATATACTCCAAATTTTGCTTCAATAGGTAACTTTATAATTCCTTGATAGGCTATTCTAAAATCTTCTTCAATTTCATTAATTATTGCCGTCTTTGCATTTTCATCGAAGGAATTCAAATCTACTCCAGGGAAATAGTTACGATTTAATACTAAATTGTCGTCTTTGAGATCGCGAAGAAAATTTACCTTTTGAAAAGCTGATCCCAACCGCATGGCTTCCTCTTTGAGCTGGTCGTATCTTTTAATATCACCATTTACAAAAACTTTTAGACACATTAATCCCACTACATCTGCTGAACCATAAATGTAAGCGTCATAGTCCTCTTTACTATCATAATCAGATTTGATTAAATCTAATTTCATACTCCTTAAAAAAGCCTGAATCAGTTCATCAGAGATATTATATTTCTTCACCGTTTGCTGGAAAGAGTTTAAGATAGGGTTTAAACTTATGCCTCTTTCAATCGCCTTGTAATATTCCTCTTCAAATTCGATTATTAAATCTTCCTTATCGAACCCATGGAAGGTGTCTACGATTTCATCCGCAAAACGAACAAATCCATAAATACTGTAGATGGCATTTCTTATACTGGGCGATAGCATGTATACAGCCATAGAAAAAGAAGTACTGTAGTTTTTAGTAACTAATTTGCTACATTTAAAAGATACATCGTCAAATAATTGCTTCATAATTATTGTTCTGAAAATTGTTTATTAATTAACTCTGATACTAATTTTCCAGAAATTAATGCTGGTGGAACTCCAGGTCCCGGAACAGTCAATTGTCCTGTAAAATACAAGTTCTTGACTTTCTTACTCTTCAACTTTGGTCTCAAGAAAGCGGTTTGTAATATGGTATTAGCCATACCATAAGCATTTCCTTTGTACGAATTATATTCTGAGACAAAATCATTTTTACAAAATGATTGTTTAAATATAATATTATTTTTAATGCTTTGGTTTGTTAATTTCTCAAAACGATTCATTATTTTTTCAAAATATTCTTCTCTTAGGGCATCAGTATCAGTAATTCCAGGAGCCAATGGCACTAAGAAAAAACCAGATTCCATTCCTTCAGGAGCTGCAGTTTTATCAGTAATCGAGGGGAAATTTGCATAAAACAAAGGCTCGTTGGGCCACTTAGGCTCATCGTAAATATCTTTTGCATGTTGATTAAAATCTACATCGAAAAAAAGCGCATGATGTGAAATATTATCAATTTTCTTATTAAAGCCAACATAAAATAATAATGAGGATGGAGCAAAAACTCTGCTTTCCCAATATTTTTCAGAATAGGCTCGATGTTCTTGATCTAATAATGTTTCTGTGTGATGGTAATCTGCACCACTCAGAATCAAGTCCGAAATAACAACCTCACCATTTACCTCAATCCCTCTAGCCGTATTATTTTCAACTATAATTTTATTAATGTTTGAATTTGTATGAAATTTAACTCCCAGTTCTTTGGCTAAATTTTCCATTGCTCGTACCACATCGAACATTCCTGTTTTTGGGTGCCAAGTTCCAAGTCCAAAATCGGCGTAATTCATAAAACTATAAAACGAAGGAGTATCGGATGGTTTAGCTCCAAGAAATAAAACCGGAAATTCCAGAATTTGGATTAACCTTTCATTTTTAAATTTCTTACGAACATCTTTACTAATGTTGCTAAAAAATTGACCTATTTTCAAAGTAGTTTCAACAGTGATCAGCTCCAAAGGAGAAACGCCAGGTCGGTACACTAAATCTTTAATTGCTATATCATAATTGCTTTTAGCTTTAGCCATAAATTCATTCAGGATTTGTCCGCTTCCCTTTTCAATAGCTTCAAAAGCAAGTGTAATATCCGTCAAATTATCGGCTATCGTAATAAAATCATCTATTCCATAATATACTCTGTAGGCAGGAGATAGTTTTATCAATTCATAATAATCAGTTGTTTTTTTACCAAAATCAGCAAAAAAACGATCGAATACATCTGGCATCCAATACCAACTTGGACCCATATCAAAAGTAAAGCCATCTCTTTTTAGTTGTCTTGCTCTTCCACCGATTGTTGCATTTTTTTCATATACGGTTACGTCATGTCCGCTTTGTGCTAAATAGCAAGATGCTGCTAAGGCGGAAAATCCAGAGCCTATGATTGTGACTTTTTTATTTTTTTTCATTTGTTTAGCAAATATACAAAATGTTTAAACAGATTACACTAAATTTCATCTACTAATTCAGAAATGGAATTGAAAATTGATATATTGTCAGAAAGTCCTTCTTTGTTAATAAACTCAACCATTCGTCCAATATACCATAACTTTGTAGTTTCATCTATCAATTCGTCACTCATTTTTTGTATGTAACCATCTAGATTGTCTCTTTCCGGTTGCACAGTTAGATAGGATACAAAAATAATAGAATCGAAATGCTTTTTTAAATCCTTAAGGTTATCAATTGGCATACTTTCGCCTAAATAAATGGTTTTGTAGCCATGTAATAAAATCTCATAATTTAAATACATCAATCCTAATTCATGAATCTCATTCATAGGAAGAGAGAGTACGAAAACTTTATCTACTTTAGTTTGCTTTAAAACTTGTAGTTTTTCGGTATTTATCAATAATTTTTGCTTTATTAAATAACTAATAAAGTGCTCGTGGGCTGGAGTAATTGTGTCCGATTGCCATAACAAGCCCAATTCATTCATCAATGGGATAAAAACTTGATGGAATATTTCTTTAAAAGATTTCTCAGCTATTAACCAATTATAAGTATTAAAAAATAGCTCTTGATCAAAATTCATCATTGCCATTTTAAGCTCACTTATTGCGTGACTTTTAGCTGTTTTGCTTGAAATTATTTCTCGGACTAAAGACGGAATTTTTTCTTGTGGATAAGTTGCTATTTTTGAAATTTTATAGCCATAATCATGTAACAATGTTATATTTAACAGCTTTTGAAGACTTACTAAATCATACAATCTAATATTAGTATCAGTACGCATGGGTTCTAAAATGTTGTATCTTTTCTCCCAAATCCGTATGGTATGCGCTTTTATTCCTGAAAGATTTTCAAGATCTTTTATGCTGAACACGTTTTTAATATTGTTTATCATTTATTAAAATTTAATAAACAAATGTAAAATAAATTTAATTAAAAAACCCTTTAAAAGTTTCAAATAGTTTATAAATCATTTTTTTAGTCTAAAGTGACATTGTTAAAGGTATTTAATTTATCCAAATTGAGTATCGTTTTTGAATTATCAGTACTTCTAGCGTACATGGGTTCAAATTTTGCACCATAAATTACCTCATCAAAAGTATACGAAGTACGAATTGCAACTGTATTACTAAACATATCATCAAAAGTTTTTACAAAGACTAAGATTTCACCATGAATCGTTTCAAAATCTTTTTTGGTTAAGTTATAAAGAGGGCTAACTTCTGTTATGGGATGTACTAAAGTCCAACTCAGGGTAAGAGCATTTATTCGCGCTAATTCTAATTCTAACGAATAAAACTTATTAGTTTTTGTACCGTTTTCTTCCACACTCATTCCTAAAGTCATTATGGCTTCAGCATCCGTAAAATTAGTGTTCTTAAATGGCGTAATTCGAATCATTAAACCCGTGATTTCTCCATAAGGTGAAATCAATGCATTGTGAGAAAACTTTAAGAAGGCCGTTGGTTTACTAAATCTACCAAAAAACAAACCTGTTGCAATTGCAAAACTCAATAATCCAAATAAGGCTTCAGCAGCAGAAACCATGCTGGCTAGAAACCCTGAAGGGCTTATGTGCCCATAGCCTACAGTAGTAAATGTTTGAGCACTAAAAAAATAAGCCTGACCAAACTTTACTAAATTAGATCCAGAAGGATGTATACCATCTAAATGCTCAATTCCTATACTGTAATAAATGGAAGCAAAAACAAAATTAATTCCAATATAAAAGGATAAAATAATAAGCATAAATTTCCAAGCAGGCATATCAATCATTGTATGATACCAACTAATCCTATGCAAAACATGCATTCCTTTTTTCTCTACATTTGCCGTTCCATTTTTATTCACAAAACGACCACCATAACTATTCGGGTTTGTTCCAAAACCAGTATTAGTATCTGTCTTTGCTCTCGAATTTATATTTTTCATTCCTGTTATTGCTATCAATTAATTATCTAGTAAAAATAACAAAAACCTTTAATAAAAAAGAAGTGATTTTACTGTTCATTTTTTTTAAAAATTAGACAAAACTAATTGCATACGTTTATGCTTTATTCGTAAATTTTTTGTTTAAAATTCATCTATACATAAATTTTAAAGTGCTATAAATCAGTATATTTACAAAATATTATATGCAAAAAATGAGTATGCATCACGAAATATTTAAAGATAGAATAGAGGCAGGTTTATTACTATCCGAAAAATTAAAAAAATATCAGGGTACAAATAGTGTTATTCTCGCGGTTCCTCGTGGTGGTGTTCCTTTGGGATATATAATTGCAAATACCTTACGACTTCCTCTGGATATTGTACTTGCCAAAAAAATAGGACATCCTAATAACAAAGAATTTGCTATCGGTGCTATCTCCGTAGATTCTATGATTATTGACGAGTATCCTGATGTTCCTAAAGAGTATGTAAATAATGAAATCATTAGAATAAGAAAATTACTCCAAGAGCAATACGAACGGTATAGGGGGAACCGAAAACGAATTGCTATTGAGAATAAATGTATAATTCTAGTTGATGATGGTATTGCTACCGGTAATACCTTGCTCGCTAGTATAATAATGCTAAGAAAAAAAAATCCCGCAAAAATAATCGTTGCTGTACCGGTTTTGCCTTATGATGTGGTATCTGTGATTGAGAAAAATGCTGATGAATGTATCTATTTGATAGCGTCTAAATATTTTAAAGGGGTTGGTAGTTTTTATAAAGAATTCAATCAGGTGAGTGACGATGAAGTAATTCAGATGCTGAGCCTTTCTAATGGAATTGAATAATATTGGAGTATAATTTTGGCCTAATAAAAATTAAATTTTACAAAATCGCGATAGGGATTCTTTGATTATTATCCCAAAAGATAATACGACAGAGCAATTTTTTCGAGAGAAGGGTTAAACTAACGGATGAATTTGGAGTAAATTGTATTTTAATTCCAATGTCATTGAAGAAAAAAATCAATACACCTCGAAGTCTTATTATTGATACTTTTTTAAGGGGTTATAAAGAGCTGTTTTTTTAAGATAGCAATTATACTATATTTTGTTTAGTGAAGCACAAGTGTCGTAAAATTGGATTACTGTTAATACAAAAGCAGTTGCTTTTTTGCCTAAATTAGTGGAATCAAATAAATGCTATGAAAAAACTAACCAAAGAAGATATTAGTCAGGAAGTGTTTGACTTGTATGATGATTATGCCCATAACAAAATTGAAAGAAGACAATTCGTCGAGAAACTATCGTTGTTTGCGGTAGGAACGCTTACGCTTCCCTCGTTGCTCAGCTTTATGACACCAAACTATATAGATTCTATTTTAATAAAATTGGATGATCCAAGGTTGATATCAGAGTTTATTACCTACAATTCTCCTAAAGGTGGTGGAATAATTAAAGGACTGTTATCCCAACCTACCAGTACCAAAAAAAAATTACCTGGAATTATTGTTGTGCATGAAAACCGCGGGCTGAATCCTTATATTGAAGATGTAGGACGAAGAGCGGCTATTGAGGGATTCATTACTCTGGCTCCAGATGCGTTATCTCCTCTGGGCGGTTATCCTGGGAATGATGATGCAGGAAGAGAATTACAAAAAAAGCGTACTCGTGAAGAAATGCTTGAAGATTTTATTGCAGCCTACAAATTTCTTAAATCCCATAAAGATTGTAATGGACATATTGGTGTTGTAGGATTTTGTTTTGGCGGTTGGATTGCTAATTTGATGGCAGTCAAAATTCCAGATTTATGCGCAGCAGTACCTTATTACGGGGGACAACCTACTGCTGATGAAGCGGAAAAAATTAAGACTCCCATTCTGGCGCATTATGCCGGTTTAGATACGCGAGTTAATGAAGGCTGGCCAGCTTTTGAAGCTGTGCTTATGAAAAACAAAGTTGAACATACCGCTTATTTCTATCTGGGAGTTAATCATGGTTTTCACAATAATACAACTCCCAGATACGATGAAAAAGCCGCTACATTATCATGGTCTAGGACTATTGGTTTTTTTAAAGAGAACTTAAAAAAGAAATAGTTTCAATTCTAATAGTAAAAAAGTCTCCTTAAAGATTTTTTAGGAATCAAATATTAATTTTCTTAAAGAAAATATTTTATAATTAAAAAAGTTTACAGAACTATTTATTATACTTTAAATTAATTTTCACCGATAAATTCAAAATATCAGTTATAAAAATTTAAACATGAAGAATGCTAATCTTCTAATTAAGACTTTTTTTTCTTATTGGAAGATTGAAAATTAAAATTGATACTTAGTCATCTAGTGTTATATTCCCTCTGTTTTCTTTGTTGTCTGGGTGTTCATTGGGGTAACGGTTGGGAATTATATCTGAGTTGTGGTCTTTATTCTCAATCATTTTTTTTGCTTGCTCTTCGGGGACCTTCGCAGTTTCAGAACTTAATTTTTCAGCAATACTACCTTCATTTTGTTCTAAAGTTCCGTCAATATTTCGTGCCCTTTTGACAATTTTTTGATTTCCATCGGTATCAGTTTCTACTTCTGATTTCAGATGCGGTACTTCCGGATTTGCATTTTCAGCTAGGTTTTCGCCGCTAAATCCCTCGTTTATATTTTGCTTATTGTTTGTCTTTTTTGAACCTAAATTGTTGTTTTCCATATTCTTAAATTTTAATTGAAAAATGGTATTTCATTTAAAATTACATCATTTTAGCAAATTAACAGAAGTATTTAACATAGCTTTTGGATTATGCCGATAAATGTTACATACAACTATTTTAAATGCAGCTAAAACAAAGGTATCTTTGCTGAAATTATAATACTATTCAATGTCTCATTCACACTTCATCATTCATAAGCCTTACGGGTATCTGAGTCAGTTTATTTATGAATTGAAAAGAAAAAAGAAACTGCTGGGGGAATTGTATGATTTTCCTAAAGGAACAATGGCAATAGGCCGTCTTGACGAGGATTCTGAAGGGTTATTGTTGTTAACCACAGACGGAATGGTGAGCGAAATTATTAGAAGTAAAAAAATAGATAAGGAATACTATGTTCAAGTTGATGGGATGATTAATCAGAAAGCAATTGAAGAATTGCAAGAAGGGGTTGAAATAGGTTTTAACGGGACAAAATACAGAACAAAGCCCTGTAAAGCTTCATTGCTTGATGAAATTCCTGCTTTTGGAATTAGAGGGAAAAAAATAAGGGATGAACGGCACGGACCAACTTCTTGGGCTTCCATTACAGTCAACGAAGGGAAGTTTCGCCAAGTAAGGAAAATGACGGCAGCTGTTGGTTTTCCTACTCTGCGCTTGGTTCGTGTTCGAATAGGGAATATACAGCTGAAGGATTTGCAAGCTGGAGAAGTCAAAAAAGTAGAAAATTTTCACATAGAAGTTTAAATGGTTGGAAGTAATTTTTCAATCTTTTAATTTTTCAATCATTTAATAAAGTATAAAATGTTGAACATTGTTTTAGTAGAACCTGAGATTCCAAATAATACCGGTAATATAGGTCGATTGTGCGTAGGTACGGAGAGTAGGCTGCATTTAATCCATCCCTTTGGGTTTGTTATTAATGATAAAAATCTAAAACGTTCTGGTTTGGACTATTGGGTGCATCTTGATGTGACAGAATATCAAAATATAGCTGAATGGAAAGCACAAATTCCAGATTTATCCCGGGTTTTCTTGATGAGTTCCAATGCTGAAAAATCATATTTGGAGAATGATTTTCAAGATGGTGACTGGTTGGTTTTTGGAAAAGAAAGTAAAGGTTTGAGTCAAGCTGTCTTAATGGAATTTCCCAATCATCTGACAATTCCAATGTCATCGCTAATTAGAAGTTATAATATTGCAAATTCGGTGGCTTTTGTTATTGGCGAAGCAAAGAGGCAAATAACAAGTAAAAGGTAAATTGTGAATTTTATATTCTAAAAACACAACCTTTTTTTATGGTTGAAATTTCATATATTTGAGAAGGTAATTCCAGATTTAATTGAATTTTTCCTTTTTTTAAAACGTATTCTATGATTGATAAAGTTCTCCTTAGAAGTGCCATTTTCAAACATTTAGATGGGTTAGTTACAGCACCTGTAGCGCATGAATTGTATAAAAAGGGAATACTGTCTTATATTCTTGATCGGAAGGAGGCGACACTTGCCGAACTTAGCTCATATTTCAAAGCGAATGAAGGGTATCTCAACGTGGGTTTGCGTGTTTTGTGTTCCCAAGGATTCATGGATTATGATATTAATAGCAGTACTGATCAAATAAAATTTAGCATAAACAATAAAAGCGCTGCAGCTTTCTCACTGTTTCATTTGTATACAGATGTAGTTGATTTATTGCATTTTTCGATGCAATTTCACCCTCGCTTGTTCGAAGATGCTCCTTTTGAACGCTTGCGTATTATTTTTGAAAAATACAAGAAAAATTACGAAATTTCTTTTTCTGATGATCCGTTGGTGAATTCTATTCAGCATCAGATTTTAACGCATATTGAAGGATGTTTGGTAGGTCCTACCTTAGTTCGTCTTGGCATGAGTGGCATGTTTCACAAATACTTTATGGAACTTTCCTTCCGTCCGGAAGAATTTCATAAGTCCCCTGAAAATTTCAAAATAATTCTCGATTTCTTTGTTCATTTGGGTTGGTTTACCCAAAAAAAAGGCAATTATCAGTTTACTGAAAAAGGCTTATTTTTTGCCAAAAGGGCTTCTGCTTATGGCGTGACGGTTTCTTATTTGCCTACTTTCAGTAAAATGGAAGAATTGCTTTTTGGCAACCCAAACATGCTACGAATCGTAGCGGAGGGAGAAGATGAAATTCATGTAGACCGGGAAATGAATGTTTGGGGCAGCGGAGGCGCACATGACACGTATTTTAAAATTGTGGATGAGATTATTATTAAATTATTTAATTTACCCATAGAAGATCAGCCCAAAGGAATTCTGGATATGGGTTGTGGCAATGGAGCATTTATTGAACATATTTATAATGTAATTGAGAGACAAACTTTGCGAGGAAAAATGCTGGATGACCATCCTTTATTCCTTGTTGGTGCCGATTATAATCAGGCGGCGTTAAAAGTAACCCGGGCTAATTTAATCAAAGCAGATATTTGGGCCAAAGTAATTTGGGGCGATATAGGTCAGCCGGATTTGTTGGCCAATGATTTACTGGAAAATTATAATATTAATTTAAAAGATTTACTCAATGTAAGAACCTTTCTAGACCACAACCGCATTTGGGAAATGCCTAAACAGGTAACCAAAACGAGAGTCAGTCATTCTACAGGAGCATTTTCACACAGGGGAGAGCGAATCAATAATAATTTGGTTGAGGATAATTTATTAGAACATTTTAAAAAATGGTCTCCGTATGTTCGTAAATTTGGGTTGTTAATAATTGAATTGCACACCATTGCTCCAAGCCTGACTGCCGCTAATCTAGGTAGAACTGCCGCAACAGCTTATGATGCCACACATGGTTTTTCAGATCAATATATAGTAGAAATTTCTGTTTTGCATAAAGTAGCTGCAGAAGCAGGGCTGTACGCTGATGCTAATTTTTTTAGAAGATTTCCGGATGCTGCTTTTGCAACAGTTAGTATTAATTTGTTGAAGGGCGTTTAAAAAACAGTATTTAAATAATTGTAAACTTTCCTTTTTCTGCATCGAAAACAATATGCTCGTCTTTGAATAAGGTATTGAAACTTCCCTTTGAAATGAAATGACATGGTTGATCTTGTTGAACAGTATCGGGTGTCATTATAATCATTTCGTCACTCAATTGTATGGCCATATCAATATCATGGGTTGAAAATAAAATGCATTTTCCTGTTTCGTGTGTCAGTTTTTTTAGTAATTTAAAAAGGGATACTTTGTGCAGTAGGTCAAGATGGGTAGTGGGTTCATCTAATATTATTAAAGGCGTATCTTGTGATAAAGCACGGGCTACAAGAACTTTTTGCAATTGTCCGTCACTGATTTCATAATGTTTTTTAGCGGCTAAGTGACTAATTTGAGTGAGTTGCATTGCTTCATTTATTTTTACAATATCTATATCTGTAAGTTTTCCGATCCAATTGGTATAAGGTTGTCTGCCCAGCGCGATGAGTTCAAAAACAGTCAGATTGCTTGGCGGTAATTTTTCGGTTAAAACAACACTTAAGTTTTGTGCTAATGTCAAAGCGTTTAATTCGTGAATGTTTTTTCCATTCAGAGAAACAGTTCCAGAGATTGTTTTTTGGATACCAGTTATTGTCCGGAGAAGTGTTGATTTTCCAATTCCATTTGCACCTATAACCGCTATCAATTTTCCTCTTTCTAAAGATAAATCAATTCCCGAAGAAACAATAGTGGTTCCTTTTTTATCAGTATAACCGATGCTGATTTGTGTAGCCTGTAAGATGATCTTATTTTCCATTATCCCATCATTTTACGTTTCCTAATTAATAGCCAAATGACAATAGGCGCGCCAAAAATGGAGGTCACCGCATTTATCGGTAATGTGATATCACTCCCAGGAACTTGTGAAATGCTATCGCATACCAACATTATTATAGCGCCAAAAAGGATGGTACTCCAAAACAAAATACTGTGATTACTAGTTTGAAAAACCAATTTTGCGATATGTGGTACAGCTAATCCTACAAAAGCAATGGGACCAGCAAATGCAGTGATACTACCTGCTAAAATACTAGTGGCAAAAATGATGATCAGTCTCGTTTTTTTATAATCTAGCCCCAGGCTTTTGGCATAATTTTCTCCTAGAAGCAACGAATTTAATGGCTTAATACTGAACAGGCTTAACAATAAACCAATCGTTACGCAAAGGGATAAAAGGGTAAGGGAAGTCCATGATAAATCACCAAGATTTCCCAAGGACCAAAAAGTGAATTTCTGCAATTGTTCAGCGGTACTAAAATACGTAAGCGTTCCAACAATGGCACTCGTTAAGCTACCAAACATTAGTCCAACAATTAAAATAGCCATAGTGTCACGCAAGCGATGAGAAACGGCCAGAACGGCTAGTAAAACTAAAAAACTACCCAAGCTTGATGCCAAAATAATTCCATAAGAAGAAAGTAAAATGGTCGCAATAAACGGAGGTAGAAAAGCAGCGCCTAAAATAACCATTGCTACTCCTAAGCTCGCACCTGAACTTAATCCCAGAACATAAGGCCCTGCCAATGGATTTCGAAATAAGGTTTGCATTAATAATCCGCTGATTGACAGGCCTATTCCAACAAGTATCGCAGCAATAGCTTTGGGTAAGCGGTAATTGATAATGATATATTGCCAGGTTTCTTTGCTGGCATTTCCTCCTAAAAGGCTATTGAAAACATCTTTTAAAGGAATAGAAACCGATCCCAAACTGATGTTAACTAAAAACAAGAAAACAACTCCGATGGTTAGGAATATAAAAAGAACAGTATTTCGGTTGGTATCAGTCAATTTATTCTAATTTCTGAAAGAAAAAAAGTTTGTGATTGGGTAATAATTCGGGATGGAAAATTTTAATTAAATCTTTCAATACCCAGTCGGGGCGGGTAGGAGACCATTCAAAATATAAAATACCCCCTTTAGCACCTTTATTTATTCCGTACGAATATACTTTTTTATTTTTAAACGAAGTGAATTCACTGTAATGGGGATTGCTGTCGCTCATTTGTTTTAATGAAGAAAAATCGCCAGGAGCAATCCAATAGTCAGCATTTTGTGCTTTTTCTAAAATGATTTCAAAGGGTAATGGTAAACTACCCGTTCCTTTGGTTTGCGCCCATAAATAATTTGATTGTGCATCCTTTAGAAATAGAGAAGCCCAACTCTCGCCTTGTGGTACGTACCATTGATCCTGAAACATAGCACCGCTAAGTACAGTAGGTTTTGAAACTGCCTTTTTGACTAAGACTAATGTGTTTTTATATTCTGTTTCTATTTTGGAAAAAACGGAATTTGCTTTAGTATTTAAACCATACAAAACACCAAAAAATTTAATCCATTCCGCTTTTCCTAACGGTGATTGTTCGGTCCAATCCCCATTTATCATGACCTTTAATCCACTTTTTTGGAGGTTGTCTAAAGTGGGATTGCTGTTGTTTAAACCAAAACTAACAATTAAATCTGGAGCCATGTCTATAAGGACTTCGGTGTTTAATGTCTCGTTAGTGCCTACTTCTCTTACTTTTCCTATGTCAATTCGTTTGCGTGTTTTTTCTGAAGAAATATAATCAGTATTAGGAAATCCAACCAGCGTATTTTCTACGCCTAGCATTTCTAGTGCTGGAATATGGGTGGTTGAGGTTACAACTATTGATTTTAAAGGAATTGGAATTACTGTAAATCGTTTTAAACTGTCCGGAATAATACCATTTTTTTCTTGTAAAATATAAGTAAAATTTTCTTTGGCTTCAGGCCAAGGGTTAGTGATTTTTACGATTGCATAGCCCTTGTATCTGTAAATTTCTAATCCTTTAGCATATTGAATTTCATTCCTAATAGTTACCATTGCAGTATTAGAAGCATTGCTGTTTTGTTTACATCCGCTAAAGGAAATGACAAATAGAAAAAGCGTGAAATTTAAAAAAAATGATTTCATAAAAGTATTTTCAAGAGCTACAAAGGTATATTTAATCCTTTTTAAAAATCAAATTTTATTTTTTATTCCAATCATAAAGTTATATTTGCACCCGTATTGAGGTTGCTGTTTTGTTTTTTCAGAATAGCATTAAAAGGGAATCAGGTGAAAGATTATAGATTTGAGAATTAAAGTTTTAGGAGTTGAATCCTAAAGGATGAATTTTAAATCATGAATTAAAATCCTGTGCTGTACCCGCAACTGTAAGCTATAAAGCTTGTTGTTATCTACAAACCACTGTTCGCTTTAACGAATGGGAAGGTAAACAACAAGACGCAAGCCAGGAGACCTGCCTAGTACATCGAGTATCAAACTTTCGGGAAAAAAGGTTTGGGTATGGGTAATTCTATGCTTTTCTCCCACTTTTTAGTCATGTAACAGTAAAAAATACCTGTTGCGAAATGTTAATTAAATGAACAAAAAAATCGTTCGTATTAGTGCGTTGTGCGTACTAATGTCAACCTGTGCTTTTGCGCAACAAAATGAAGTTATCTCCACGCAAGATGAGTTGAGCGAAGTGGTAGTTTCAGACTCGAAATTTGCTTTAGCGAAAGAAAAATCTGGAAAAGTAATTACTAAAATTACAGCTGAAGATTTAAAAAACAAAGCAGGGCAAAGCATTGCAACCATCCTGAGTACCGTTGCAGGTCTAGAAATTAATGGGAACCAGAGTGCAGCCGGTAAAAATTTAGGATACTACATTCGTGGAGGGAAAAACAATCAAGTTCTTATTCTTATCGATGGAATTCCAGTGAATGATGCTTCAGGAATTAGTTTTGAGTATGATTTGCGTTTGCTTCCAGTGGAGCAGGTAGAAAGTATTGAGATTATGAAAGGAGCTGCCAGTACTCTTTATGGGTCTGGAGCGGCTACAGGTGTCATAAATATTACTTTGAAAAAATCGGGTAAGAAAGCAATTGAGGGAAATGCGTATGTAAATATCGGGACTAATAATACTGCGACGACCAACAAAACTACCGCTCAAAATTTTAATCAAGGTTTTTCAGTAAACGGAAATGCAAATAAAGTGAATTATTTTGCGTCTTTAAACAGTACCGAAGTTAGCGGAATTTCTCAGATTGCCCCTGTCAATCCAAAAGATAATTATGAAGAAGATCGTTTTTCCAGGATCAATTATTTGGCTAAACTAGGGTACAAAGCAACTGATAAATTGACCTTGGATTTCTTTGGAAATTATGATAAAATCAGTTTAGATTATGATGCTTCTTTTGATAATACTGGTACAAATGATACCAATTTAAATTCTACAGACTCAGAGCAATTTCGTTTTGGTTTTCTGCCAAAATATAAATATAATAAGGGAGAATTTGTTATGAATGCCAGTTTTAACAAAATTGTCCGTACCTATAATGATTTTGATTTTTACGCTAACAAAGCTGGATTTTCTCAGTACGAGTCCCGAAGTGTCAACGCGGATGCCTTCAATAAATACGAAGTTGCAGATTCTTTTTTCTTTGTTGCTGGGGCACAATACCAGTTCCATGACATGAATAGCGAAACGCCTTACGGAGGAATTATGAAGGAAGCTACTAAATTTAATATGATTGATCCTTATGTGACGGGAGTTTTTACCTCCGATTTTGGGTTGAATTTGAATGCTGGGGCACGTTTGAATATTCACAGTCAATATGGTAACCAATTAGTTTATAATGTAAATCCATCGTATGATTTCCAATCGATTCCATTGAAAATTTTAGCTTCTTATAGTACAGCGTTTGTTACGCCAAGTTTGTATCAATTGTATTCAGAATATGGAAATGGGGATTTGACACCGGAGAAAAATAGTACGATAGAAGCCGGTTTTGAAACACAGTTATTTGATAAAAGAATTAAACTGAATGCAGTAGGCTTTTATCGGGAACAAACCAATTTTATAGGATTCTATTTTGATCCAATAACTTTTGATTCTAATTATATCAATATAGATGGTATGAATAAGGCAAAAGGAGTAGAAACAGAAGTCTCTTTTGCCTTGAGCAAAAATATTAATTGGAATTCAAATTATACTTTTACACAAGTAGATCAAGCACTGGATCGATTGATTCCAAAACATAAAGTGAATTCAGCTGTTGATTTTCAAATCAATGACAGGTTGTTTTTTAATGTAAATTATCAATATGTGCATAGTAGAAACGATGCTTTTTTTGATGGAAATACGTTCACTACAAAGAAGATCGTTTTAGGTTCTTATCAACTTGTAAACTCATCTGTTCGTTACGAATTGATAAAAAACAGACTGTCTCTTTTTGGGGCGGTAAGTAATATTTTGAACGCTGATTTTGTTGAAAATGTTGGGTACAGTACTTTGGGGAGAAATTTTAAATTAGGAATGAATATTAAATTATAACGAGTCTCATTACTTAAAGCAAAAAAAGGAAGCCTCACTAAGAGACTTCCTTTTTTTTACACTACAATTGTTTTATTCTAAAGCTTTCAAAAGCCTTTCTGGAGCTTTTTCAAGATACATTTGATTTTGGATTCCTTTGATTGATTTTGCATCTTTAAAAAATTCAAAATCTTTTCCTTGACTTTGTTTCAACACTCTGGAGGTTCCGGTTATTTTTCCAATTGCAGTACTCAATAAAGGTTCAGTAGTATCGCCAAGTATTCCAAGGGTACTCAACGTTTCTTTTAACAAAAAGTCAGGTTGTAACCCACCGAAATAATCACCAAACCCAACTGAGTTGACAATTTTTAATACAATAGGTTGCATGGCATATCTGTGATTTGGGTTTCTGTTCTCAGATCCAAAACTAGGAGAGTCATAAAGGGTAACAGAACCTACATTTTTCCCCACGGTTACATCACCAATTTGTACCACGTTAATGTGTGGTTCTAATCCATTAATTACCAGTTCGCTTGCCGATGCGGAGCTTGCGGTAGTCAAAATATAAACTTTGCTCATATTCAAACTATTAATAGATGTAGTTCCAATTTTGTCAGTGAAATAATTAAATAAAGCGGCAGGATTCTCAGCTTCGAAATACGCATTAATCTTAGCATTCCATTGTTGTTTTGCAAAAACTTTCCCTTTAAATTGTCCGGTTATCATACTCGCCAGTCGTGTAGCAGTTTGCACTGATCCTCCACCATTGTACCTTAAATCTAAAACTAAGTCGGTCACTCCTTGTGACTTTAGAGAAGCAAAAGCTTCGTTTAATTCGCTATCGTAATTTGCATAAAAACCATTATACATTAAATAGCCAATTTTATGAGAACCAGACGTAATAACTTTGTTGATTAGTATAGGATTTTCAGACAGTACGGTTTTGGTTAGCAAAACTGTTTTTCCATTCTGCACAATTGTGGTTCCGTTATATTCGGCAAGATTTAGCGTATAACTTTCGTTAGTGCCAAAAAGTAACGACTCATAGTTACTAATGGTGAGTTGTGTGCCATTTACAGCAGTAAAAAAATCACCGCGTTTTATGTTTTTAGTTGAAGCATCTGAATTTGCTATAATATAACGTACATAACCAAATACTTCTGTAGTACTCCCCGGTTTATAACTTAAACCAAAATCGACACCATTATTTTTAGTAGTTCCTTGAAGTGTACCTTCGAGCTCTAAATAATCACTTACAATCCAACTGAACCGATCAATGGAGCGATTAACTCTCAAAGCATTAAAAAGATCCTCTGGAACAGGGTATCCTTTTAAAAAAGTGTTTAACGCAGTTTGGTCCGCAAAACGATCATCTGCTAAGTTAGGGACTTCAGCTTGCCATAAATAATATTGGTTCATACCTTTCCATATAAAATCTTGGATGTCTAAACTAGCAGGAGGCGCAATATCATCATTATCTTGACAGCCTTGAAAAGATAAAGTTGCAATGAATAATAAAAGTGTAAATTTGAATGTGGTTCTCATAGTGTTGTTTTAATACTTAATTAACGTAAAAATACTAACTTTAGTTTTATTTTATAATTTATGTTGCAAAAATAAATTTGAATCGTCTTGATTGTATAACCAGTTTAATACTTAACTTTTATGAACCAAAATGAGTTTGTGCTGCTTGTGGCTCCTTTTAAAGACAAAGTCTTCAGATTAGCGAAACGATTGTTGGTAAGTACAGAGGAAGCTGAAGATGCTACTCAAGAGGTTTTTGTAAAATTATGGAGTAAAAATGGTAGTTTGACTGGATTCACGAGTGTTGAAGCATTTGCGATGACGATGACTAAAAATTATTGTTTGGATCAATTAAAATCCAAAAGGGCTGGAAATCTTAAAATAGTGCATACTAATTATGCGGATTCCGAACCTGCATTAGATAAAAAATTAGAAGATAACGATAGTTTAAATTGGGTGGAAAGAAGTATCAGTCTATTACCAGAGCAGCAGCGTATCATTATTCAACTTCGCGATATAGAGGAATACGAGTTTGAGGAAATGGCAAAAATGTTAGATATGAAGGAGAGTGCCATTAGGGTGGCGCTTTCAAGAGGACGAAAAACTATACGGGAATACATGATAAATACACACAATTATGGAATTATATAAAGTAGAACAGTTGTTAGAGAAATATTTTGATGGAGAAACAACTATTCAGGAGGAGAGAGATTTACAAGATTATTTTTTATCGGAAGATGTTGCTCCTCATTTAGCAGCATATAAGTTATTATTTGAACATTTTGCAGCTACCAGAGCGCAGCAGTTTGAACAAGAAATGCTTCCATTTGAAGGACAGCGTATTCCACATAGAGATAGAAAACAAAATGTAGTATGGCTTTCTATTGCAGCTTCAGTAGTTATATTGTTAGGAGTAGGAAGCTATGTGTTTTATAATTCGGAATCTGTAGTAAGTCAAAGTAAAGATTTAGGAACGTATGATGATCCGAAAGTAGCTTTAAAAGCAACACAAAAGGCATTGTCTTTATTATCTAATAAAGTAAATGTTGGCATAGAAACGGTTCAGTATATAGAGGAATATGAAATCACTAAAAATAAAGTGTTCATAAACACGGAACGTAAATCAGGAGGTATTTAACTGCTTTTTGAAAATAATTGAAAAATAAAACCACTAGAATTAATTTTAAACAATGCTAAATAAATTAAAAATGAAATCAATCAATCCCAATTCAAGTTTGTGCACAGCAATAGAGCAGCACAATAACAACACAACCTTAATCTCAGGTAAAAAGATTTTACTCACTTTGCTTTTTGTCTTAATTTCCAGTCCGTTTTTTGCGCAAGCAGCTTTCGATAAATTCGATGGTCAAGATGATGTAACTTCGATCATTGTCAATAAAAAAATGTTCGACTTAATGAGTAAAGTGAAAGTAGATGCTTCGGATAAAGAAATGCAGCAATATTTAAGCCTAATAAAAAAACTTGATAATCTAAAAGTGTTTACCACAAAAAGTACTCGAGTGGAAGGCGAAATGAAATTAGTTGCAGACAAGTACATCAAATCAGCAGGTTTAGAAGAGTTGATGCGTGTGAATGAGAATGGAAGAAACATAAAAATTTTGGTTAAATCAGGTGCTTCAGATTCCCAAATTAGAGAGTTGCTGATGTTTATTGAGGGAGCTAAAAATGATGATACAGTTCTCATGTCATTGACGGGTAATTTCGATTTGAATGAAATTTCAGTTCTAACTGATAAAATGAGAATTCCTGGAGGCGATGACTTGAAGAAAGCAACTAAAGGAAAAAAGTAACATGAAAATAATTTATGGAATTACGCTGCTGTTTAGTTTGTTCCTGATCAGTTGCAGCTCAGAGCCAACTTTGCAAAAGTATTTTGTAGAAAATACCGAAAACAAAAATTTTGTAGCCCTTGATGTTTCTCCTAGTATTTTGAATGTTGATAAGACAAAATTATCAGTAGCCCAAACCGATGCTTTGAAATCGTTTGATAAAATGAATATCCTTGCTTTTAAAGTGAATAATAATAACAAGGCAGAATTTGAAATGGAACGCGCCAAAGTTAATTTGATTTTGAAAGATAAAAAGTATCAGCAATTGATGAAATTTGGTTCTGGAAAGGAAGGTGCTTCGGTAAGTTTTGTAGGCACGGATGAACACATTGAGGAATTTATATTGTATGCCAATAAAAAAGAAAACGGTTTTGCTGTTGTCCGGATTTTGGGTAAAAACATGAATCCAACTACTATTATGACCCTGATGAGTATGTTGCAGCAGTCAAACATCGATTTAGAACAATTGAAACCGTTACAGCAATTAATCAAATAAACGGTTTTGTAAATATTAAAAAAGCGTCTTGATAATTTCAAGACGCTTTTTTATTTAACCTAAATTTTAGAAAATTATCGTTAAAAAATTATTTACAAAACATTTTTTTATTTTTAATAGCGCTCTGACTGCCTAATTGGATTGCTTTTGTAAAATCGGCACAAGCATTTTTCTTGTTTTGTGCATGAAAATTAGAAAGACCTCTCAAATTATAGGCAATGTAATCCTTTGCATTTAAGCCAATGGATATAGTGCAATCTTCAATAGTACTCTTGTAATCCTTGGCTTTATAGTTTATATCTGCTCTTGTAGTGTATGCATCGCCTTTTTTGGGATCTATTTTAATCGTTGTGTTTGCATCGGCTAGAGCACCTTTAATATCGCCTAATTTTTGTTTCAAAAGTGCTCTGTTTAAGTATGCTTCCGCAAACATAGGATCCACTTTAATTGCTTTGGTGTAATCATCAATGGCTCCTTTAATATTTCCGGCTTCAGCTTTCTTTAATGCTTTGTCAAATAGATCATATGCGATTGGGTTTTGGCTCCATCCAGCTAGGGAACTTAATAATAATAAGAGAAGAATTAATTTTTTCATAAAAATTTAAGGTTTGAAATGGGGGAATTTATTTAATAATTAAAGGTATTTACCAGATAAAGGTACAATACTTTTTTATTTATTTAAATAACGAACAGGAATGGAATTTATTTTAAAGAAGGTTTTTAAATACTTAAATGAGTTGTTTCTGTTATGGATTTAAAAGTTAGATTTTAAAAAAAAGATTTAATAACGTTAGATTAAAGGTCTATTATTCTTGTAGGACAAATGTTTTTTATAAAGGGATTCAGTCTAAAAAATCACTAAAAGTTGGTATTGTCAAATCTTTTTAATAGCTATAAATTTGTCATAACGAAGATTTTTATTTTATTACGATTATCTAACGATTACTTTTCTGGAGATGAAAAAGACAGGGCAACACAAACAAAACAACAAATTGGTTAGGGCAAAAAATAATACGGTGTTTTTCTATATAGGTTCTTTTCTGGTATTAACAGCAAGCTTGGCTGTTTGTACTTTGTTAGGAATGTTTTTTTTAAACACTTTAAAAAATGTTTTTTAAAAATTGAAACAGGATGTTTATTACTAATTAATTATATGTTGTAAGCTAACCGTTTTTTATAATTGTTTAAAATAATTTTAGTCTATTTTATATAAGATTTGGAGAAATCAGCAAATTAAAACTCTTTCAGTTTATTAAAAAGAGTCCGGTTTTTATATTTTTTATTGGTCTGCAAAGTTAAGAGTTATTGATAATTTTGCTAAAATTGAAGTGCCTATTTTTGCTAAATTCTAGTTTTTAAAATTTGAAGAGACTGATAGTAGTTTCTAAAAAGAATAGATGTATCAGACATTTAGAGCATTTTAATAGGGCCACTTAAATTTTATAAGAATAGGATTTTTTGTTGTTTACTTAATTTGTTCAGGTAAGTTTATATTTTTTTCAAAAAATAGCACTGACTTCTGGCTAAATATCTCATAGTAAAATAGTTGTTGTTTAGTACTTTTTTAAATTATTTCGTGGTACTTGCTTCGAACTATGCCGAGTGAATGAAAATATATCAAAACAATCCTACAAAACAACTGAAATGGTAATAAATAAAGATAGTGGACTTTTAATTATTTTGCTTTAAGAACTTTATTAATTGTTGAGTTGCCTTTCCTCTGTGGCTGATTTTATTTTTTATTTCTAATGATAATTGAGCAAAAGTTTCAGAAAAGCCCTCTGGTTGGAAAACGGGATCATATCCAAACCCTTGATTCCCTATTTTTTCTATAGTGATTTCCCCGCGAGCAATTCCAGTAAAATGATACTGCTGGCCTTTTAAATTCAGTGTAATTACCGTTTTAAATTGTGCCTTTCTATTACTTTTATCTGATAGAGCCGCCAGTAATTTATTCATGTTGTCAACAGTATTACGTTGTTCCCCAGCATATCGAGCAGAATAAACACCTGGTTCTCCATGCAAAGAATCTACCTCAAGTCCAGTGTCATCTGCAAAGCAGTCGTACCCGTACTTTTCAGTAACATAATTGGCTTTTTGAATTGCATTACCTTCAATGGTATTTTGTGTTTCTGGAATTTCTTCAAAACAGCCGATACTTTCCAAACTTAAAATAGTTATCGATGCAGGAAGCATACTTTGTAATTCCAGGATTTTATTTTTGTTGTTGGAAGCGAATACGAGTTGCATTTTTTTAATTTTAATTTTCAAATATACATTTTCTAAATAGCAAGAATCGTTATTGTTACTTTTTTATTTGTAAGGTTTTATATTCGAATAATAATTAAGGAGAATTTAGTGTTTGAATTACTATTTCACAAGTAATAAATTAAAGTTAAAATACTGTTATTCAATATAATATAATTTTTTTAATTGTATATTTGAATGTTGTTTTGATTAATCAATTGAATATTTCACCAATCTAGGATGATACTATTCAGATAGTCAATTATACTGAACGGTAAAGTTGATAATGATGAATCAAAATGAACAATTGGAGGTCTTTAATAGACCTCCTTTTTTTATGATTTGTAACAGAAGTTTTTTAAATGAATTAAAATCGAATATTTCGCCATAATAATACAAACAAAAAAATCTATTAATTTATGTTCTTAAGATGTTATTTTTGGGTGTTAATTTATAGTTAAATAGCTATTTAATAATGGTTTATACTCGTATCTTTGAGTATGGTTTTGGTTTATTGTTGAATATATCCATCTGTAAGGAGAAGAGTATTTTTTAGTCAGAGTTGTCGCAAGATTTAAACTGATAACAACACACCAAAGTCCATATCAGGAGGCCCTTTAAAAAGGCCTCCTTTTTTTATAATTTTCAAACAGAATTATGAATCAAATTGTTTTTTATTATTTAGGGATAGATTTAAAAATTTAATAGGAACGATTGCATTATTCTTTAAGTTTTTAAAAAGCAATTGTTTTAAAAAAGAAATAAAAATACGTCTGTTAATTATTGGTTAAAATGATGTAAATTAAGTGTTTATGATTTATTAATTGTATCTTTGAGTATGGTTTTGGTTTATTGTTGAATATATCCATCTGTAAAGAGAAGAGTATTTTTTAGTTAGATGTGTCGTAAGATATAGACTGATAACAACACACCAAAGTCCATATTAGGAGGCCCTTTAAAAAGGCCTCCTTTTTTTTGATAAACTTCTAAGTAAAAAATATTTAAATTTGTCAAATAATTTTGGATACAAAAAGATATTATTAGCTATGCTAATAGCTTGTCATTCTTTTATTTACTAGATACTGCACCAGCAAGCATACAATAGAATTATAAAAAAAATAGTTCTTGGGATGTAAATTTTATTGTCTACCATTGAAACTAAATTTTTCTCTCATTATAAAGTCTTTTCACATAAAATATGCTGTAAATACGGAACGTTTGTGCATTTAAAATGATATATTTGAAAAACAATCTTTTAGTTTAAAATATATATTTTTTTAAAAACTAAAACATTGTTTTTAACGTACATACTATGTTACTTAATTATAATTTATTAAACATGAGTCAAGAAATATACAAACAGATTTGTGCTAGCTTGAAATTGTTATTCTTCATTTTGTTTTTTTCAAACTCTTACTCACAATATATCTTTAGAAACGATACAATACTTCAAGAAGTTTCTTTACATAAGTTTACCACAATCACTGATGTAGGTCAAAGGAATTTAGATATTAAATATGTGATTGCTAATTATAGTCTATTGAAACCTTTTAAACTTAAAACAGAAAGTGATGATTTAGGTTTTACTAAAAATAATTTTTGGTCAAAAACAGAACTTATCAATCCTACAAATCAAGCATTAAGTTATTATTTAGAAACCGCTAGACCTATAACTGATTTAGTTGAATTGTATAGTGTTGACGGGAAAACTGGAGCAATTACTAAAGAAGTAAGTGGTGATGCTATGAAATACTCTGAACGTAGTTTTGATAACCGTAAAACTATTTTTAAAATTAAAATAGCGCCAAAATCCAGCCAGCAATTATATTTACATTTAAAAAGTGACGGAGAAGTAATTAAAATGCCTGTAATGTTGTATTCATCTGAAAGTTTTATAAAGATGATTTCCAACGAGCAATTGTTTTTTGGATTTTTTTATGGAATATTGACAATTGTTTCCATTATTTACTTTTTTTTCTATTTTGCTTTACGTGAAAAAACATTTTTGTATTATAGCTTATATGTTGTTTTTATAGGGTTAATGCAATTCTCATTAGATGGTTATTTTTACGAGTTAGTTACGCCGCAGGGAGGTTGGTTTTCTCTTCGTGCAGTATTATTTTTTGCAATGATGGCTGGTTTTTTATTGGGTAAATACAGTGAAGTTTTCTTAAATATTAAAAAATATAATAAAACAATTTATATCCTTTTTAATATCGTTTATTTTTTAGCTTTCTTGTTAATTGTCTGTATACTTTTAGTTCCATCAGCTCTAGCAATAAGTTATCCATTGGCAAACGTGCTTGGATTATTGATTCTTATTCTAATCATTTCCTCTGTGATTTATCTGTATTACAAGAACAAATATGTTGATGGTTTTTTTACTATTGGTATTTTCTTTTTAATTCTTGGTTTTGGGATCTTCATTCTCAATAATTTTGGTCAAGTTCCTAGTTCATTTTTAACTGAAAATAGTTCTAAATTAGGTACAGGTATGGAAGTTATTTTTCTTTCACTTTCGATGGCAAACTTAATTCGGAATCTTAAAAACGAAAAAAATGAACTCAATCGCTTGGCTTTAGTTCGATCCGAAGAAATGAATGATTTAAAATCGTATTTTTTATCAAATATCAGTCATGAATTGAGAACGCCGCTCAACGCTATTATGAATTTAATTGATTCTATTTCTAATGAAGTACAGGATGATAAAATCAGGAAAAATTGCCAAATCATAAAATATTCTTCTCACAGTTTACTAAGTTCTGTAAATGATATTTTAGATTTTTCTAAAATCGAAAAAGGGGAATTAAAGCTGGAAAAAAATCAATTTGATCCGGTGCAGGTTTTTGAAAACCTAAAGAATAATGCCACTAACATTGCTTCAGAAAAAGGATTGCGATTTGAGTTTTCTAAATCAGATACAATTCCTGATTTTTTAATTGGAGATGTTAACAGATTGAATCAGATTATTAATAATGTTTTGAATAATGCCATTAAATTTACTTCTTCCGGTTTTGTAAAATTTGACATTGATTCGGAACTAAAGTCTGGTAATAAAGTGCGTTTGATTTTAACAGTATCGGACTCCGGAGTTGGAATTTCGAAGGATAAAATTGAAAGTATTTTTGATTCATTTTCTCAAAATAAAATCGATAACAAGCGAAAATTTGGCGGACTGGGTTTGGGTCTTTATATAGTGAAGACTTTAGTCGATATGCAAAATGGTACAATTGAAATGAATAGTAAAATCAATGAAGGAACAACTTGCATTATTACATTGGAATTTGATGTCTCAACCGAGCAGAAAAAAACAGAAACTTTTGCTACAGTAGTTGCTGAGGATTTAGGAGGCAAGTGCATATTAGTAGTTGAGGATAATCCCATTAATCAAATGGTGATAAAAATGATTACTAAAAAATGGTTGAATACGACTGTTGTCTTTGCAAATAATGGACAGGAAGCTTTGGAAGCATTTAAGACCAATCAATTTGATATAGTATTAATGGATTTGCAAATGCCCATAATGGACGGTTATGAAGCAACAATTGCCATTAGAAATGGGGAAGCAGGAGCACATAATAAAAACATTCCCATTGTAGCAGTAACGGCTGATGTTATGGAAACTACAAAAGATCGTGTAAAGGAAATAGGGATGAATGATTATCTGTCTAAACCAATTAAGAAAGAAACGTTATACGAGGCTGTCAAAAAGTTAGTTTAACTAAATCGTAATCGAACATAAACGTGTTTTATACCTTTTTTGTCAGAATCTCTTTCATCTATTTCCAGAATATCAGTTAGTGACTTTAACATTGGCGTAAGTTTAGAAAAGCCATAGTTTCTTGGATCGAATTCTGGTTTTTTCTTTACAATGAGATTGCCAACATCTCCAAGAAATGCCCAACCACTGTCATCTGCGATATCCTCTATTGTTGACTCTATCAATTCGATGGTATGTAAATCGACTTTGTTTAAACTTTTTGGTGGTGCTTTCTTAGCATCAGTCGTAGTTCTTTTAGGTAGTTTCTTTTTAATGGCGCCATCTAAAACTTCGATGTAAATAAATCGATCACAAGCAACAATAAAAGAATTTGGAGTTTTCTGTTCTCCAATTCCAATGACTTTCATTCCGGACTCTCGAAGTCTAATAGCCAAACGTGTAAAATCAGAATCACTTGAAACAATACAAAAACCATCGACTTTGTCTGAATACAACAAATCCATGGCGTCAATAATCATTGCTGAATCTGACGAATTTTTTCCCACCGTGTAACTATATTGTTGAATAGGAGTAATAGCGTGCTCTAGTAATACACTTTTCCAACCTCCCGCATTAGGTTTTGTCCAATCGGCATAAATACGTTTTGTCGTGGGAGTACCAAATTTAGCAATTTCTTCCATCATTCCTTTTACATTACTATAGGGAACATTGTCTGCATCAATGAGAACGGCCAATTTTAATTCTTTTGTATCTTGTGACATAAATTTAAAGTTGAAAAATGTATTCAAATATACAAAGTTTACCGCTTAAAACGAATTTTTAGCTCTGATCAAAACGACATCTTTTTGTGCGATTTTTTGTTCAGTAGCAAAAAGGTAGTATAGATCATTACATAGGTAAAAATGTTGATTAGTAGAAAGCCTGAAAAATAAATTTGCTTTCGAGACCATTATAAAGTTTAAATAATTATTTTTGCAACTTCTTAAAATTAAAATATTACTTGACATATTATGGTAAAAGATTTATTCGAAAGGATTCAAAACAATAAAGGACCATTAGGAAAATGGGCTTCGCAAGCAGAAGGTTATTTTGTTTTTCCTAAATTGGAAGGTGAATTGGGTCCAAGAATGCAGTTTGGTGGAAAAGATATTTTGAATTGGAGTTTGAATGACTATTTAGGTCTTGCTAATCATCCGGAAGTGCGTCAGGCCGATACGGAAGCAGCGGCACAATATGGAGCAGCATACCCTATGGGAGCACGAATGATGAGTGGACATACTAAATATCATGAGCAATTAGAGAGTGAATTGGCGGCTTTTGTAATGAAAGAATCGGCATATTTATTGAATTTTGGCTACCAAGGAATCATGTCAACAATTGATGCACTGGTAACTAAAAATGATGTGATTGTATACGATGTTGATGCTCATGCTTGTATCATTGATGGGGTTCGTTTGCACATGGGCAAACGATTTACATACCGTCATAATGATCTTGCAAGTATGGAAAAAAACTTGGAACGTGCTACAAAATTAGCTGAAGTAACTGGAGGAGGTATTCTTTTTATTACAGAAGGCGTTTTTGGAATGCGTGGACAACAAGGAAAATTGAAGGAAATTGTTGCCATGAAAGAAAGATATAATTTTCGTTTGTTGGTTGATGATGCACATGGTTTTGGAACACTTGGAAAAACTGGTGCAGGGGCAGGCGAGGAGCAAGATTGTCAGGATGGAATAGATATTTATTTCTCAACGTTTGCAAAATCAATGGCAAATATTGGTGCTTTTATTGCCGCAGATAAAGATATTATTGATTATTTAAAATATAATTTACGTTCTCAAATGTTTGCCAAAGCATTACCAATGATTCAAACGATTGGTTCTTTGAAACGATTGGAATTGTTGCGCAACCATCCCGAGTTGAAAGATAAACTTTGGGAAAATGTAAATGCATTGCAAAACGGATTGAAAAAACGTAATTTTAACATTGGAGACACTAATACTTGTGTAACTCCAGTATATCTGGAAGGAAGTGTGCCAGAAGCAATGATTATGGTAAACGACTTGAGAGAAAATTACGGAATTTTCTTATCGATTGTGATTTATCCTGTGATTCCAAAAGGAATTATTTTGTTAAGAATGATTCCTACTACTTCTCATACTTTATCAGATGTTGAGGAAACACTAACAGCATTTGAAGCCATTCGTGAAAAATTAGAAAATGGTACTTACAAAGAAATAGCGAGCAGAACTACAGTTGATCTAGATGCTTAATTAAGTGTCAAAGTTCTTATATATAAAACCATCAACTCAGTATTGATGGTTTTTTTTTGAATTTTATTATCTGAAGAAGTAGTATATTTATAAAAACTAAAATTAAAAATGTATGAAAAAAGTAATTTTATTGAGTCTGGTTTTTATGAGTGTTTTTGTTTCCTGTAAAAACGAAAAGGAAAAAGTTTCCGTGGAATCAGAAAAAAGTGTTACTGAAAAGTCAGTATCTTTAGAATGTTACCGTGCAATTCTTAAAAAAGACACTGTTTCATTAACTTTAAATATAAAAAACGGTGTGCTTCTCTCTGGGAATTTAAGCTATAATTTTTATGAAAAAGATAAAAGCAATGGAACATTAATAGGAGAAATAAAAGGAGATACGCTATTTGCAAATTATACTTTTATGTCAGAAGGTATTAGTACGGTTCGCCAAGTAGCTTTCTTGAAACAAGGGGATGCTTATATTGAAGGTTTTGGGGATGTTATTGATGATAACAAAGGAAAGGTAATTTTTAAAGATACAAAACAATTAAATTTTGATAGCAATTTAGTTCTGTCAAAAGTAAATTGTCAGAAGTAAATTTTATTCTAAAATTATAAGATTATCAACATGTGAAACTAATAAAACAATTCGTTTTTTTAGACTGTACCAAAAAAGTTAGATACTATTGGGTGTATTCTAAAAAACGAATTATTTTAATTTTATTAAGACTTACATTCTGACAGGGAAAGTTACAATTCTGTCCTGTAAGTACATCGCCGTTTGTGAATTTGAGGATCAAAATGTTTCCATAAATTGATGCTGGCGGCGTTATCAACTAATTCAGGAGTCCTGAAACAATTTATAATACCTTTTTCTCTAAAAGTCTCGTAATATTCTTTAAATATAATCGCTGTAACAGCTTTGTTTTGGTATTCTGGTAGTACACCAATAAGGTAGAAAATGACATCTTTACTCTGTTTTTTTGCTTTGAGCAAATGAAGGAATCCAAATGGGAATAATTTTCCTTTTGCCTTTTGTATCGCTTCCGAGAAGGAAGGCATCACAATACTGAAAGCAACTATATTATGATCTTTGTCTTCAACAAATTTGATAAATTCAGGATTGATAAAACTGATGTATTTTTTCTTGAAATATTCTTTTTGCGTGTCTGATATAGCTACAAATGAAGATAATGAAGCATAAGATTTATTGAATAAATCAAACATTTTATCCACATGGGGCATTACTTCTTTAGTGGTTTTAAAATTAAGCGGGCTTAATTGATACCTTCTTTTTACCAAATCATTCGCTTTTTCGAAAAATTCAGGCTTTACGTTTACAAAAGGGAATTTACTTTCTATATATTCCTTTTCTTTAACATAACCCAATTTTTCAAAATGCGATGCATAATAGGGATGATTGTACCAGGTAATCATCGTTCCTATTTCGTCAAAGCCTTCTGTCATGACTCCTACTTTATCTAGATTTGAAAATCCCATAGGGCCTTCCACATATTCTAAATTATTTTTGCGCCCTAATTCATACACTTTTTCTAAAAGTGCTTTGGTTACTTCAATGTCATCAATTGCATCAAACCAACCAAAACGAACTTTCATTTTTTGTTGGTCTTTTACTTCACTCCAATTGATGATAGCAGTGATTCTACCAACTATTTTGTCATTTTTTTTAGCAACATAAAAATACGCTTCTGCAGTTTCAAAAGCTGGATTTTTAGTCTTATCAAATCCTTCAAGTTCGTCTGCAATTAATGGAGGAACCCAGTTTTTATTGTTTTTATACAGGGAAAAAGGAAATTTAATAAAATCAGTTAATTCCCTTTTTGTTTTTGCTTCTAGTATTGTAATCATTCTGTTTTTTGAAATGCTATGTTTATCCTTTTTTTGTTTTTTTTGCTCTTTTCTCTGCTTTCTTTCCAGAGTCACCTGAATCGATGTCCATTCTTACTTCTTGATAGTTAGCGTCATAACGCCAGGAAAAGCCAATCCCGCCATAAAGTGCCGATGGGGTGTCTTTTAAACTGGTACTTATAGAGGCGTCAATTTGTATGTCTTTGTTTAATAAATAAGCGGCGCCTCCACGAATAATTGCATCGCTGTAAAAATCACTTTTAAAACCTTGGTTTTCTACAAACCCGGACCATTTATCGCTAAAACCTCGGGTCAAAGTAAGTACATAGCCGTAACTTGGAAAATCAGTAGTTACATAATCAGCAATTATATTTGTTACAAAAACCCATCTTCCGTCACCCAAATGGTTCTGGGTTATGATTATTATTTTTGGAGATATACTAGATTCTGCAGAAAAGGAATACGGATTATCTGCCATGGTGAAATTTGCTCCAGCAAATACAGAAACTGCTGGAATTAGTTGGTGCCAGTTGAAAGCTCGATTGGCTTTCCAACTGTAAATATTAACCTTTTTTTCGTAATTTTTAAAAGGATCATAAATCAAATACTTAGCGCCCAAAATGGTTTGCTTGAAATCAGCACGTTTTGAAATATTAAAGAGAGTGTTGTAGGTCTCGTTTTGATATTGTATATCGGCAATCAATTCTAACTTTTCCATAAACAATCCCCACCGTAATGTGGCATCAATGCCAAAACCATTAGCATTATAATTTAATAGACTATGCTTTTGTTTGATACCATACACACCTGTTTCAATCTGGATAACTGATTTTCCAACTGCAAAAGCCGACATGGTTTCCCCTGGTCTGTTCGAGTTGATCTGATCTGTATGTTGGCCATAATGAACGCACGGAATCATTAAAAGGGCCGCAGCAATTAAGATTTTGATTTTAGACATATTATTTTGAGATTAAAAAGTAACAACGCTTTTCAAATGTACTATATTTTATTATTTATTTAAGAGAGATATTTTAATTTTGAGCGCTTGATTTATTATTTTTGAAAAAAATTTCACTCATATGCAAACAGCTTCATTTGTTGGTTTTATAAAAGCACTATTTTATATGATTGCTTTTTACTATATTTTCAGGTTTTTGGCAAAATTATTTTTGCCTTTATTGGTTAAAAAGGTAGTAGAAAAAGCAGGCGAAAACATGCAGAAGCAACAGCAATATGCGCAAGATAATACTTGGAAAAAAACACAAAGTAAGGACGAAGTAATTTACAATACAGCAAATACTAAAAACCCACGCGAAACCAAAATAGTGGGAGATTATGTTGATTACGAAGAAATAGATTAAATTTGTCGGTATTAACAAGTTTTTTACTCTAATCCAAACTTTTTTAAATTGAAAATAATAAATAAGTTCTATCCGCACGCTCTTGCCATACTTGGTTTTGTTATCGTTTCTTTACTTTATTTTTATCCTGTATTGCAAGAAAAACAAATATTTCAATCAGATATTGTGCAATATACCGGAATGGCTAAAGAGCAAAATGACTTTAGAGCCTCAGACAATATAGAGCCTTATTGGACTAATTCAGCCTTTGGCGGTATGCCTACGTACCAGTTAGGAGCAAAATATCCGCATGACTATATTGGAGTTCTTGATGATGCTTTGCGGTTTTTACCGCGGCCTGCAGATTATTTGTTCTTATATTTTCTAGGTTTTTATGGCTTGATGCTGGTGCTGAAGATAGATCCTTTAAAAGCTTTTTTTGGGGCATTAGCCTTTGGATTGTCCACTTATTTGATTATTATTCTTGGAGTGGGGCATAATGCAAAGGCACATGCGATTGCTTATATGCCACTCGTTATTGCTGGATTTATTTTAGTGTTTCAAAAAAAATATATTTTGGGAGGTTTGATAACACTCTTTGCCACCGCATTAGAAATTAATGCGAATCACTTCCAAATGACCTATTATTTATTAATTTTCTTGCTGATACTATCGGGATATTTTATCTACCAGTTAATCAAACAAAAGCAATATAAATCGTTAATGTATTCCTTTGTAATTTTAGCAGTGGCAGGTGTTTTTGCTATAGGAGCCAATGCGACTAATTTATTGGCAACAGCCGAATATGCAGATTTTAGTACACGTGGAAAAAGTGAATTGAGTTATAATCCTGATGGCTCTAAGAACACTACTGATAGTGCACTGACTCATGATTACATCACGGAATATAGTTATGGAATTACCGAAAGTTTCAATCTGATTGCACCACGACTTTTTGGTGGTTCAAATAATGAGGCTGTTGGAAAAGACAGCAATATGTATGAATTCATGATTGGTCAGGGTGTGCCGGAAGATCAGGCAACAGATTTTGTTTCTGGAATGCCAACCTATTGGGGTGACCAACCTATTGTTGCAGCGCCTGCGTACATAGGCATAGTTGTTTTCTTTCTAGGAATTTTAGCCTTATTCATCGATAAAAGAAAAATAAAATATGTGTTCCTTTCGGGAGCTGTTGTAGCATTAGTACTTTCATGGGGAAAGAATTTCCCAGTATTGACGGACTTTTTCATTGATTATGTTCCAATGTATAATAAATTCAGAGCCGTTTCCTCGATACAAGTTATCCTTGAATTATGTTTACCTGTTTTGGCAATTATGGGATTACAGTCTTTCTTTCAACTGGATAAAAAAATGCAATGGAAAGCGTTGTATGAAACTGCAATTTTAAGTCTTGGGGTTATTGTAATCTTGTTCTTGAGTAAAAGCATGTTCAGTTTTTCGGGAGGAAACGATGCTTATTTTCAAGAAACGTATGGTCCGGACTTTGTGAATGCACTCAAGCAGGACCGAATGAGTTTGTATAGCGCTGATTTATTGCGTTCTGGTTTTTTTATCTTAATAACTGCAGGCGCTTTATGGTTGTCTATTAAAGACAGATTTGCCCAGAATACAACAATTATAATCGTAGGATTATTAATGATTTCTGATTTATTTTTTGTAGATAAAAATTATGTTTCAGGAAAAGATTTTGTTAGCAGAAGCGAAGTGGAAGTTCCTTTTCAGGAATCTCCTTCAGATGTTGAGATTTTAAAAGATACAACTCATTACCGAGTATTTGAAGTTTCAGGGAATTTATCAAGTGCCAGAGCTTCTTATTTTCATAAATCCATTGGTGGTTATAGCGCCGTAAAACCAAGGAGAATGCAACAGTTATTCGATTATCAAATTGCGAATAACAATATGGAAATTCTGGATATGCTAGATGTTAAATATGTAATTCAAACGAATAAAGAAGGCAAAGAATTTCCAACTTCAAATCCAAATGCTAACGGGAATGCCTGGTTTGTTAGTCAAGTAAAATTCGTCAATTCTGCAGATGAAGAGATGAAAGCGTTGGATGGTTTAGATTCTAAAAATGTAGCGGTAGTGAACGAGAAAGAGTTTAAAATTAAAAAGATGGCTTTTGCCAAAGACAGTTTAGCAATCATAACTTTAGAAAATTACAAACCCAATTATTTGAAATACAATTCAGAAAACGCAAACGAAGGTTTAGCTGTTTTCTCCGAAATGTATTATGGAAAAGGTTGGAATGCTTATTTAGATGGCAAAAGTGTAAATCACATTAGAGTGGATTACGTTTTAAGAGGATTACAAATTCCCCCAGGGAAACACACGATAGAATTCAAATTTGAGCCACAAGTTGTAAAAACCGGAAGCACAATAACGTTGATTAGTTCCATAGGAATGCTGTTACTTTTGATTGGTGGGATTTATTTTGAAAGGAAAAAAGCGAACTAATTAGATAGATACGCACTGTAGCGATGCACTGCAAGTGCGTCTCTACTAAAATAAAAAAATTAAATTGAAACCAGAATTCAAGAAGATTTTAATAATTACCTATTATTGGCCACCGGCTGGAGGACCAGGTGTTCAACGTTGGCTTAAGTTTGTCAAGTACTTGCCTGATTTTGGCATTCAGCCTATCGTTTATATTCCGGAGAATCCAACGTATCCTATTGTTGATCAAAACTTGGTTAAAGAAGTTTCTGACAAAGCGATTATTCTGAAACAGAAGATTTTTGAACCGTACCAACTGGCATCTTTTCTTTCGAAAAACAAAATCAAAAAAATCAGTTCAGGAATTATTCCAAATCAAAAAAAACAGTCTTTTCTGGATAAAACTTTTCTCTGGATTCGGGGTAATCTTTTTATTCCTGATGCGCGCGTTTTTTGGGTAAAACCATCGGTTGCTTATTTGGAAAAATACATTGTTGAAAATAATATTGACACCATTGTTACTTCCGGACCACCACACAGTCTGCATCTTATTGGATTGGAATTAAAACAAAAATTAGATTTAAAATGGTTTGCTGATTTTCGGGATCCGTGGACGACCATTGGTTATCACAAATCATTACGACTGTCCAGTTTTGCTGCCAAAAAACACAAAGCATTAGAATATCAAGTTTTGAATACAGCCGATACGATTATCGTAACGAGTAAAACCACCAAAACTGAATTTCAAGCGATTACAAATAAACCAATTGTGGTAATTACCAATGGGTATGATACGGAGCAAGTCGAAAAACAAGCGTTGGATACTAAATTTAGTTTGGCGCACATTGGTTCTTTTCTTTCAGAAAGAAATCCTCTGATTTTATGGGAGAGTTTGGTCGAATTAATTCATGAGATTCCAGAGTTCAAATCGCATGTAGAAATTAAACTAATCGGAGCAGTCAGTCAGGAAGTTTTGGAAACGATTTCTCAATTCGGGTTAAACACCTATTTGAATAATTTGGGGTATGTTTCGCATACAGATGCGATCGCACACCAAAGAAAATCACAGGTTTTGTTGCTTATTGAAATTAATTCCGAAGACACTAAAAGTATTATCCCGGGAAAATTATTTGAATATATGGTTTCTAATAGACCTATAGTTGCGATTGGTCCCAACGGCTCTGATTTTGCAGAAATTATTACCAATACAAACACTGGTGTATTCTTTGATTATTCAGAGAAGATGAAACTTAAAAGTGTGATTTTGAACTTTTATAATCAATTTTTAGAAGGAAAATTGCAATCTAATGCTGTAGGTTTACAGCAATATTCCAGAAGAAACCTAACCAAAGAGTTAGCAGGACTGATCAAATAAAAGCTGGATTTCCAGTAACCTTAAACCTTAAATTTTAAACTCCTAAAATGGGAATAGTATTAAATCAATCTTTAAAGAATACAATAATTACCTATTTTGGTTTTGGTATTGGGGCAATAAACACACTTTACTTATATCCTATTTTCCTCGGTGCTACCTATTACGCGGTAACGGGTTATATTCTTTCCTGCGCAAATGTTATTATGCCATTATTTGCTATAGGAATGCAAAATACTTTAGTGAAATTTTATTCTCAATACGAATCTGACGAGGAAAGATCCCAGTTTTTATCGTTTACGGTATTGTTTCCTTTGCTTTTGTGTATTCCGTTAGTGTTGATTGGTTTGGTTTTCTTTGATGACATTTTATTTTTTGTAACTAAAAAAAACCCTGTAGTTAACGATTTTATTTGGCTAATTCCATTTATTGGATTGTGTATGGCTTACTTTGAAATTTTTTATGCTTGGGCCAGAGTTCACATGCATTCAGTTTTTGGAAATTTTGTTAAAGAGGTTGGATTAAGGTTGTTTTCTTTATTTGCGCTTATTGGAGTATACTATAAATGGATAACTGTTGTAGAATTTGTGTATGTAACCGCAGGAATATATCTTTTGGCACTTGTGATAACGATGACTTATGCTTTTTATATAAAAAAGCCTAAATTTCAATTTACTAAACCGCACAATGTAAAAGGCATAATAGAGTATACTTTTTATATCATTTTATCAGGAAGTGTAGCAAATTTATTGTTGGATGGCGATAAAATTATGCTCAATCAATATATGATCATTGAAAATATAGCCTATTATTCCGTTGCTACTTATATAGCTTTAGTGATATCGGTTCCAAGTAGAGCGATGCATCAAATTGTTTATCCAATTACTGCCAGGCTGATGCATGAAAATAAATTTGAAGAACTCAATGATTTGTATAAAAAAACGTCTATTAATCTACAAGTTGTAGGTGGTTTTGTGATGTTGGGTATTTTTGTGAATATCAATCAACTGTACGAAATGGTTCCAAAAGAATACAGTGGGGGTATTTTGGTTGTTTTTATGATTGGAATTTCAAAATATTTTGATTTGATTTTAGGGAATAATAATGCTATTATTTTTAACACAAAATATTACAGAGCAGTATTGTTTCTTGGGGTATTTCTGGTTCTTTTAACCATTGCACTAAATATGGTTTTTATTCCATTGTATGGCATCATAGGATCTGCTTTTGCTACTTTATTATCAATTACTTTGTATAGTGTAGCTAAATTGCTTTTTGTAGTCAAGCGTTTGCATTTATATCCTTTCACAAATCAAACGATGTATTCTCTTGGGATTACATTTGTATTATTTCTATTGTTTTATTTCTGGGAATTTCCTTTTGATCCCATACTCAATATCGTTTTAAAATCTATTTTGGTTACCATTTTATACATCTATATTAATTACAAATTTGTGATTTCTGTTGAAATTAATCAGGTAATTAAATTCGTTCTGAAAAGATTTAAATAGGTACTATTTTCTTTAAAAGGACTTTAATAAAAGGCTGTAGAAGGTTAGTGATATTTTTTATATTAAAATATCACTAAAAGTGGGTATTGTAAAAGTCTTGATTTGCTATTAATTTTGTCAAAATTGTTGTTGTCAGTTATTACCGCAATAAATCCGAATAAATTACAGTAAGACATATGAGTAGCTATAAAAATAAAAGTGAGGAGAATTTAATTAAATTTTCAACTGTTTTAGAAGATAAAACCAATAAAGGATTTATAGTTTTAGAACGAAATGACAAACTACCTTATGCTATTTTATTAAAAAGGAAAAAAGAGGTAAATCATATTTTTAATTTTTTTGTCTTTTGTGTTACACTTGGACTTTGGTCCGTAGTTTGGATTTATATTGCGCAAGTTTCTTCCAAAGCTAAAAAAATACTGATAGCAATTGATGAAGATGGAAATACTTTTGAGGAGAAATGTTATATGGGATAAACTGCTATAGTTTATCTTTTAAATAATGACCGGTAACAGATGCTTTTATTTTTGACACCTGTTCTGGAGTTCCTACTGCTAATAATTTACCACCATTTTCTCCTCCCTCAGGTCCCAGATCAATAATCCAATCCGCGCATTTAATTAAATCAAGGTTATGTTCAATAACAATAATCGAATGTCCTTTGTCAATCAATGCATCAAAGGATGCTAATAATTTTTTGATATCATGAAAATGCAATCCCGTGGTAGGTTCATCAAAAACAAATAAAGCTTTGTCTTTTGTAGCCCCTTTTACTAAAAAGGATGCCAGTTTTATACGTTGGGCTTCACCTCCGGATAGAGTAGAAGAGGATTGACCTAATTGAACATAACCCAGACCTACATCTTGCAAAGGCTGTAATTTTTGAGTTATTTTAGGTTGTTTATTAGTATTGAAAAAAGCAATAGCATCGTCTATGGTCATCGTGAGAATATCATGAATATTTTTACTTTCAAATGCTACTTCCAGTACTTCTTTCTTGAATCGCTTCCCGTTGCAAGTTTCACAAGGCAATTGAACATCAGCCATAAAAACCATTTCTACGTTGATAGCACCTTCCCCTTTGCAAGTTTCACATCTCCCCCCATCAACATTAAAAGAAAAATGTTTGGCTTGATAGCCTCTAATCGTTGATAGTTTTTGTTTAGCATACAATTCGCGGATATCGTCATAAGCCTTAATATAGGTTACAGGATTAGAACGGGAACTTCTTCCTATAGGGTTTTGATCTACATATTCGATGTGTTTTATTTGAGAAAATGAACCGGACATCTCACTGAACTGGCCTGCTTTTTCCCCAACATTCTCCAGTTTTTTTTGCATTGCTGGGAACAAAATTTTCTTCACTAAAGTACTTTTTCCGCTTCCTGACACACCAGTAATTACAGTTAACACATCTAAAGGAAAGGTCACATCTATATTTTGAAGATTATTCTCTCGAGCTCCTTTTATATCAATAAAGTTCTTGAAAAGTCTTCTTTTTTTAGGAACACTAATTTCTAAATCTCCATTGAGATACTTCGCGGTTAGTGAAGTAGATTTTAGGATTTCAGCATAGGTTCCCTGAGCGACTAAATGTCCTCCAAAAGTTCCTGCTTCCGGACCAATATCAATAATCATATCGGCAGCTTTCATAATATCTTCATCGTGTTCTACAACAATCACGGTGTTTCCTAAATCACGCAGGGAGAGCAATACTTTTATCAAGCGCTCGGTGTCTTTTGGGTGTAAACCAATGCTGGGTTCATCTAGGATATACATTGATCCCACTAAGCTGCTTCCTAATGAAGTAGCTAAGTTGATGCGTTGTGATTCCCCTCCAGAAAGTGTTGCAGAATTTCTGTTTAAAGTCAGGTAATCTAAACCTACTTCGGTTAAAAACGATAGACGGTTGTTGATTTCCACTATTAATCGCTTCGCAATTTGCTTTTCATAAACATCTAAATCTATATTTTTGAAAAAGGCAACTAGATGTTTAATCGGTAAATCAACTAAATCCGAAACCGTCTTGGAGTTAATTTTTACGTAAGAAGCTTCTATTCTTAAACGTTTTCCTTTACAAGCATGGCATTTAGTTTTGCCACGATAACGCGAAAGCATCACACGATTTTGTATTTTATAATTTTTTTCTTCCAGTTCTTTAAAGAAATCATTCAACCCTTGAAAGTAGCTATTTCCATTCCAAATTAATTCTTTCTGATCTTCAGATAATTCATAATAGGGTTTGTGAATAGGAAAGTCAAATTTATAGGCTTTGTTGACCAATTCATCTCTAAACCAGCTCATGCTTTCGCCACGCCAGGGGAAAATAGCATTTTCATAAACGGATAATGTGGTGTTTGGCACCACCAGTTCAGCATCAATACCAATAATATTTCCATATCCTTCACAGACCGGACAGGCTCCATACGGATTGTTGAAACTGAACAAATGAACGTTGGGTTCTAAAAAGGTCAGTCCGTCCAACTCAAAATTATTGGAATAGGAAAATTTTTTATCGGAATTTAATTCCTGTAAATGGCAGATTCCTTTTCCTTCAAAAAAAGCAGTTTGTACCGCATCAGCCAATCGATTATAGAATTCTTCTTCCTCTTTAACTACAATTCTGTCTATGATCAGAAAAAGATCTTTTTTTTCAAGTGAATCTGGTAAATCATCCAAACGCACCATTTCATTATTTACCAAAATCCGGGCAAAACCCTGTTGCAAAAGTACTTTTAATTTGTCTTCCAGTTTTCTTCCTTCTTCTAAGTGTATCGGAGCAAGGAGCAACCATTTGCTATCAAGTTCAAAACTTTTTACATCAGTAACCACATCAGTAACCGTGTTTTTTTTGACTTCACGACCAGAAACAGGGGAATAGGTTCTTCCAATTCGGGCAAATAGTAATTTTATATAATCGTATATTTCGGTTGAAGTTCCTACTGTAGAACGCGCATTGGTGGTATTTACCTTTTGTTCAATAGCGATTGCAGGAGCAATTCCTTTGATGTATTCCACTTTGGGTTTATCCAATCTTCCCAGAAATTGTCTTGCATAGGACGATAAACTTTCCACATATCGGCGTTGTCCTTCGGCATATAATGTATCGAAAGCCAAACTTGATTTTCCAGAACCCGAAAGACCCGTGATGACCACTAATTTATTTCGTGGGATCGCTACATCTACATTTTTCAAGTTATGTACTTGAGCGCCTTTAATGATGATATTTTTCTTCGGATCTAATTTTGAAAGGTCAACTTGCATAAAATGATAATTTTCACAAAAGTAATCAATTTTCGATTGAGTAAAAGGATTGAACAAGTCACAAATAATGCTTAAAAACTCGGCGAATGAATGTTTTTTTATTTGACTTTTATATTTTCTTTTTATAATTCATTTAGAATCAGTATTTGGTTTTATATTTTAAGAATTTAATTACAGAAATTATTATTTTTTTTCGGCGGCATACTATTTGTATTGTAAATGTGTAAAAAGTATAAAATTTTTAACAAATTATAAGTTTGATATGTTAATTTTTATTAATTTTATTTGCTTGTTAAAATAATAATTTGTTAAATTTGAAAACTTAAATAATCTATAAATACTTTAGCCTATACTTAAAAACTACTTTTTAGAGAAAAATCTCCAATTTTAATTAAAAACTAAAAAGTATTATTATGGTTAATATACAAATCCCAGACGCGTCATTAGTTAAGGAATATGTGGCCGGTAATGAGGATGCCTTAGCTAAACTAATAAAAAGGCATGAATCAAAAATTTATGGATTTATTTATTCCAAAATTCCAGACAGGGAGACTACTAACGATATATTTCAAGATACATTTATCAAAGTTATTAATACCTTGAAATCAAACTCATATAATGAAGAAGGTAAATTCTTGCCTTGGGTGATGCGAATTTCTCATAATCTAGTTATTGATCATTACCGAAAGACTAAAAAAATGCCAATGTTTAGAGAAACGGAGGAGTTTTCTATTTTTTCGATTATGTCTGATGATTCTCTGACTATTGAAAATAAAATAATATCAGAACAAGTCGAGATGGATTTAAAGAAATTAATTGAGGGACTTCCCGCTGATCAAAAAGAAGTATTAGTAATGAGAATGTATCAGGACATGAGTTTCAAAGAAATTTCTGAATCTACAGGTGTAAGTATTAATACAGCTTTAGGAAGAATGCGTTATGCTTTGATGAATTTGAGAAAAGTAATTGATAAACACCAAATTGTTTTAACTAATTAACAATATCTTGAAACTAGCTGCGTTGTAATAATAAACGAATATTTATTATTTTTATGGCAAAAACTTACTCAAAAAAACCGTTAGTTTCTCAAACAATGAAACCAAATAAAGAGACAATTTCTTTTTTATTAAGCTACTCCAAGGCGTTGAGCATAATAAAAATTGACAATAGAAGTTTCGAAATTATATCGAATTAAGCTTTCTTTGATTAAGATAAAATCAGCTTAATATTTAAATTTGATATTATTAAGCTTAAAATCCCCCTATTTCTAATGAAAATAGAGGGATTTTGCATTTGTGATCTGTTTATTTTTTATAATACGATTCGAGAACCGTTTTTCTTCCAATGGTTTTCGTGATAAGGTCATTTTCTAAATTCCAACCACGAGCAGGTGAATATTGCCTTCCATACCAAATAATCTGAAGGTGCAGATCGTTCCAGATTTCCTCAGGAAAAATGCGTTTGGCATCTTTTTCAGTTTGCACCACATTTTTTCCATTGGTTAAATTCCACCGGTACATTAAACGATGAATATGTGTATCAACAGGGAAAGCAGGTACTCCAAAAGCTTGTGACATTACTACACTAGCCGTTTTATGCCCTACAGCTGGTAATTCCTCCAGAAACTCAAAACTTTGAGGGACCTTTCCGCTATGTTTGTCAATTAAGATATGTGATAAACCATGAATTCCTTTTGATTTCATTGGCGATAGACCGCATGGACGAATGATTTCTTTAATTTCCTCAACAGACATTTTTATCATATCGTAAGGATTGTCAGCTTTCGCAAAAAGTAGCGGTGTAATTTGGTTCACCCGAACATCTGTGCATTGTGCTGATAATAACACGGCAATCAACAATGTGTAAGGATCCTTATGGTCTAAGGGAATAGGTATTGTTGGGTATAACTCTTTTAACGTATTTATAACAAACGTTACACGTTCTTGTTTATTCATTATTCACTAAATTTGAGTTGTAAAGAAAAACAATTTCATTGGCAATAGCAAAATTCAATTTCGATTCAAATAAATAAAATATGTAAATAATGACAACATTAAAAAAAGGTGATAAAGCCCCTAATTTCTCAGCTCTTGATCAAGATGGAAAAACACATCAATTAGCAGATTATACAGGTAAAAAATTAGTCGTATTCTTTTACCCAAAAGCAAGTACTCCAGGATGTACAGCTGAAGCCTGTGATTTAAGAGATAATTATGAACAATTTCAAGCTAATAATTATCAACTTCTGGGCGTTAGTGCTGATGCGCAAAAAAAACAAGCTAAATTCAAAGAAAAATATGATTTTCCTTTTCCACTACTTGCAGATGAAGATAAATCAGTTATTCAAGCCTTTGGAGTTTGGGGTCCCAAAAAATTCATGGGTAAAGAATATGATGGTATTCACAGAACGACTTTTGTGATCGATGAAAAGGGAGTTATTGAGGAGGTGATTTCAGATGTAAAAACAAAAGCGCATGCCGCTCAAATATTAAAATAAAAGATAGAAAATTAAAAGAAAAAGCCAAGAAACAAGATCGCGATGTAATCTTATTTCTTGGCTTTTTTGTGGAAACACTATTTAATTTCCTTTAGTACTTTATTGGGATCAAAACCAAAAAGTCTGTGCTCCTTAATTATTTCTGCAATACCAGAAGGAAGCATTATTTCCCAACCTGGTTTTCCTTGATTAATCATATTGAGCACTTCTCTTGAGAAGACTTCTAGGATTTCAGGATCATAATCATCAATATCGACTACTTTTCCATTAAATTTAAAGAATTTGTATAATTCTTTCATTCTGGGATGCACTTTTAAATTTTCGGAGGTGATAATTTCTCCATTTTCTCCTATCATTGGATATAGAAATACTTTCATATCTCGATAGAACAATTTTCCAAAAGCTTCTAAAATGCCACCACTAAGATGACGGTAATATTTCTCATCAAAAATATCCACTAAATTATTTACGCCCATGGCAAGACCCATTCTGGCCTTGGTATAATTAGCGAAATATTCTACAACTTTATAATATTCCTGAAAGTTTGAAATCATTACTGTTTGTCCTAATGAACACAGTAATTCGGCCCGATCCATAAAATCTCTTTCATCGATTTCACCGTCAGAGCGCAAGTTTGATAACGTAATTTCAAAAATTACAAGGGTATTTTGAGCATTTACTTTATTTTCGTTTAGAAACATTTTCAATGATTTCTCATACATGTCCATGTTTACTTTGGTAACGGGACGAAAACTACCTCTAAAAGCAAGAATATTTTTCTTGTATAAAATAGCTGCAGGAAGAATGTTTTTACCTTCAGGATTAAACATTACCGCATCAGTCATTCCATTTTTTACCAATTGTAAACTCATTAAGCGATTATCTACATCGGCAAAACGTGGTCCTGAAAAATTTATAGTATCTATTTCTAATTGATCTTTATCTAAATGGTCATACAAATAACGTAACAATCGTTTGGGATCATTGTATTTGTAATACGCACCATAAATTAAATTAACTCCCAGGATTCCAAGTGTTTCTTGTTGTAACCGAACGTCAGTCTCTTTAAACCGTATGTGAATAATAATTTCGTTGTAATCCTCATCGGGTTCAATTTGGTAACTTATTCCAACCCATCCATGTCCCTTGAATTGTTTAGCAAAATCTATAGTAGCAACAGTATTAGCATAGCTAAAAAACATTTTGTTAGGATGTTTTTCCCTGCTCAAGCGTTTTTCTATTAAATTTACTTCATGAGACAGCATTTTTTTTAGTCGGCTTTCAGTTACGTATCGGCCGTCTTCTTCAATACCATATACGGCATCACTAAAATCTTTATCATAAGCTGACATCGCTTTTGCGATTGTTCCAGAAGACCCTCCAGATCTAAAAAAATGTCTTACAGTTTCCTGTCCTGCTCCAATTTCTGCGAAAGTCCCGTAAATATTTTCATTCAAATTGATACGGAGTGCTTTATCTTTAATTGAAGGGATTTGTTCAATGATTTTATCACCTTTTAATCTTATTTCTGTATCCATTTTCTTTTAATATGGCTAATATGTTGCAAAGTTAATGAAATAGGTTTCTAATGAAAGGTAATTAACCCTATTTTTGTAAATAAAATCAAGAACGTTGAAGGTATATTTTTTAGGGACTGGCACGTCACAAGGCATTCCAGTTATTGGGAGCAATCATCCAGTATGTAAAAGCACTGATTCTAAAGATAAAAGGCTAAGAGTTTCAGTTTGGATATCTTGGGAGAATTATTCTTTAGTTATTGATTGCGGACCTGATTTTAGACAACAAATGTTATCCTCAAATTGCCAGAAAGTGGATGCTATTTTATTTACTCATGAACATTCAGATCATACTGCGGGAATAGATGATATCCGTCCGTTTAATTTTAGGCAAGGGGACCTGCCAATTTATGCCCATGATCGAGTAATAAAGAATCTGAAAAGAAGGTTTGAGTACGTTTTTGAAACCATAAATAAATACCCCGGAGCACCGTCTGTACAAACTATAGAAGTTTTCAATAACGAACCGTTTTGTATTGGTAATAAAACTGTAATTCCTGTTAATGTAATGCACGGAAATCTTCAGGTTTTTGGCTATAGAATCGAGGATTTTGCTTATTTAACTGATGTGAAAACTATTGCGGATAGTGAAATTGCAAAGCTAAAAAAGCTAAAGGTATTGGTAATAAATGCTTTACGCGAAGAGCCTCATGATACACATTTCAATTTGAAAGAAGCGTTAGATTTTATAACTTTGGTACAGCCGGATATTACTTATCTAACCCACATTAGTCATATAATGGGATATCACGAAGAAGTTCAAAAAAATCTTCCAAGAAATGTTTTTCTGGCTTACGATAATTTAGAAATTACCATTTAATTCAATTAAAATGAAAAAATCATTATTCCTTTACCTAACTATTCTTGCTGTACTTTCTACTGTTTTTACTTATATGTTTTTGAGTAAAGAAGTAGCTTTTGAACAAAAACGGTATGATAAAACAACCAAAAAATTAAGAGACAGTCTTGCTTTAGTTTCAAATCAGTTAGTTGATGCTAACTATTTTTCTTTGGAAAAAAATGAGAACGCCCAAAATTATTTTGAGTCGGGAAATACAAGTAAAATAATACAATACGAAAAATTAATACCTTTTGTTACGGAAAAATTATTGGACTTTAATTCAAATCCTAAAGGGAATCCTTATACAGGTCAAGATCAGATAGGAGCTAATAAATTTATTATTAATAAGGTCAAAATTCTAAACCACCGATGGATTATCGCTGACTATAGTAATAGTGAAATATGGGGTGAAGTTTTGTTAAAGTATTTTGTAAATGAGGATGAAAGCATCACATTTGAAGTAAATCAGTCGTTATTGTATCAGAAGTAAGTGTCTTCTCACAGTATTGAGTTGCATCAGTACTCGATACTGCGAGCGTAAACTAGAGACTATTTTTCAAGAAGCCAACTTTTGAAATCATAAAAATTTTGAGGAGCGACTCCGTGGCCTATTGGATATTCTTTATAGATATGGTTTATAGATAAATTTTTCAATATCTCAGGCGTTTTTCTGGCCCATTCTACAGGGATCACTTGGTCTACAGTACCGTGTGAAGCAAATATTTTCAGGGCAGTAAAGTTATTTTTAAGGTAATCATCAGTTACTATCTCTAAATTTAAATAGCCGCTCATAGCCACTACTTTTTGAATTTTTTCTGGGTAAGAAAGTGCAACTGCATAACTCAAAATGGATCCTTGGCTGAAACCAACTAAAGCAATTTGTGTTGCATCTATTGGATAATTAGCAATTAATTCATCAATAAATCCAGCAATTACGTCTCTTGAAATTTTGGCTTGTTCGTGATCTGAAAATTTGTTTTCATCTGCATCAAAGTTTATTGCATACCATGCATAACTACCATATTGTAAATTATAGGGAGCTCGAGCTGAGATGATATAGTATTCCTCTGGTAGCTCTTCTGCAAAAGAAAATAGGTCTTCTTCGTTGCTACCGTATCCATGTAATAAAAGGATAAGGGGATTTTTATCTAATTTTATTTTAGGTTCTCGTATTTTATATTCTAAAGATAAATTCATGTAATTATGATATGTTTATGAGCCATTTTTGAAAATAAGTTCCCAATAAAGGAACGGGTTTTGTTTCTCCTTTAATAGCACTGGTGATGCCATATGACCACAAAACAAATACAAAAATCCACATTGGAGCAGAAATCAGTAAGCTGTCAAAATTACTAATGATTAGTCCTAGTGATATAAAAGTCAAAGTGAGTCCTAATCCTTGTCGAATGTGAAAGGAAGCAAACGCATTTTTGTCTTCGGAGTTCATAGACATAGCTATAAATACGCCAATGCCAAAAATATAACTTGTAATGGCGGCAGTTTTTCCAGACTCTGAATTATTATTATTATTATTATTATTATTATTCATTTTTTTATACTAAAATTAATTTTCCTTGATTCACAACTCCGTACACTTTCCCTTTTATTTCTGTTTCCAAAAACGCTGAGTTTTTAGATTTTGATAGAATTGATGCTTTGCTAAAAATACCTTTTGGTTCTGGATTGAACAAGGTCATATTTGCTTTTGAACCTTCATTAATGATATGTACATCAATTCCAAATCTAGATTTTCCAGCAGTCAATTTCTCAATTACTGTTTCTAATGGCAATATGGTCATCAAAGCACCAAAAGCACTTTCCATTCCAATCGTTCCATTCTTGGCACCATCAAATTCCATTTTCTTGTGTTCAATATCTATCGGATTATGGTCAGATGTAATCATGTCTATTGTTCCGTCTTTTAGGCCTTTTAGCAATGCTTTTCTATCCGTTTCAGTTCTAAGTGGTGGCGAAACTTTGTAGCGGGTATCAAAACCTTCCAGTTTTTCATCCGTTAAAACTAAATGATGTACCGCTACACTGCAGGTTACATTCAATCCATTAGCTTTAGCTTCTTTAATTAATTGGACTGATTTTTTAGTCGAAATCGTAGGAATGTGTAGTTTTCCTCCCGTATATTCTAATAGAAATAAATTTCTTGCGATTTGTAATTCTTCAGCAAGATTTGGAATTCCTTTCAAACCTAATCGGGTAGATACAGCGCCTTCATTTGCCACTCCGTTTCCTTTAATATTTTCGTCTTGGGAAAAAGCAAGAAGCAATCCATCAAAATCCTGAACGTATTGTAAGGCGATTTTTAGCAAATTGGCATTGTTCAGACTCTTATTATAATCTCCAAAAGCGACTGCTCCGGATTTTTTCATATCATACAATTCTGCCATGTCTTTTCCTTCGCTTTCTTTGCTTAAAGCACCTATAGGATACAGTTGAGTTGCAAATCCTATAGCTTTGTTTAAAACAAAATTTACTTGGGATTGATTATCAATGATAGGGAAGGAGTGGGGTTGTAATGCGATTGCAGTAAAGCCACTTTTGGCAGCAACATTAAGTCCGTTTGCTATGGTTTCTCGGTCTTCAAACCCGGGTTCTCCAAGTGAAACGCTACTGTCAAACCACCCTTGTGAAATATGTAAATTATCAAGTTTTACTTCTTCCGCTTTTTCTGGATTTGGGAGTGAAGTTCCAATTTTTTTTATAAAACCATCAACAATTAAAAGATCTACTGTCTTATTATGAAAGGGACTTTTCGAATCGATAATTTTAGCACCTCTGATGATTAATTTCATATGTAGATAATATTTGTTTTTTTAATGGAATATGGAATTCGCATAGTTGCATTAACTTTTACGACCAAATTGCGGTCATGCTCATTTCATATTGATTTTTTAAGTAATTGAACTTAGTTGTTTACTTTACAAACCGTATGATTAACATTTCGGTTATTATAAATATCAGGGCAAAGATAACAAACCATTTCCAAATTTGATTATCAGTTCTGTCAGTTTGTAGCGTGTCAAAAAATGATTGTATCGATTCTATTGTTTTATAATTTGAAAGGCTATTTTGATTAGCTACTGCCAAATCACTTTCGGTTCTATTGTAATTGAAACTGATGTTTTCGATCCATTCTTTTTTATTGTAAACACTGAAATTTCCGGCTTGTTTCGGATAATCGTTGAAGGTCATTTTGACTTTATTTTTCAGAATTTGTTGGATAGGGATAAATTGTTCTTCCAAGCCTTTTACAGTTAATATAGCGTCATTGTTTAGTGACGCTTCTGTCATGTGCGGATTGTTATTTCCAATTGTTAAAGCATTTACGCCATTGTTTTGATTGTTCATCGCCATCTTGTAAAATGTAGGCACAATTAATGGAGATTGTTGGAAATTTGAATTTTCGATGTTGATAGGAGCTGCAAAAACAGTAACCGCTGAAACCGAACTTGCTATCGAAGCCAAGAAAACGCTTTGGTCCTGATAAGACAAAGCAGCTGAGCTGGAGCTGGATATTGCATAGGATTTTTTTGTTTTTGGATACTGAAAATTAGTCACTTTGTTTTCAAAAACACTACTGAATATAGGATGATTGAAGTTGATTGTAGTAATTAATTTTTCTATTTTTTCTAAACAATTGAAGGAGAGGTTTCCAAAATTCCCCACAAAAGAATTCATATTTGTAATTGAACTTATTGCCGAAGGGATCACAATTAAATTGCCGCCTTTTTCTACAAAAGACTTTAAAGTGGTCGTCAAAGCTTGCGGAATTTCATCCAATTCATTTAAAACAATCGCATCTTGTTCTTCCAGGGTATTGTAGTCCAATGCACTTAAATTATAATTATTGAAATTGAATTCTTGATTGGTGTATATTCGGGAAAGAAAGTTGCTTTTCGTTTTTTCTCCTATGCTGATAACATTAGTTTTCTTTATTTTTGAAATACTAAAATACAACGTGTTGTCGTAACTTAAACCATTGTCTACAATAGAAAAATAGCCATGAAAGGCTTGTTTTGGTATCGTAAAGTTGATGTTTTTTTTCTTTTTTTCTAATGTTACTATTGTCTTTGCAATGAGCTTGTTCTCATTGTATAACGAAATAGGAATCGGGTTAAAATTATCTCCATAACCGGATATTTGGACACTGATTTCATAAAAAGTTTCTAGTGTTTTATTGATGAAAACGCTGTCAATGGAAACATTGTTTTTTTGTTCTGCTTTAGGAATTATAAATAAAGGAGAATCAGTTGCATTACTATTTTTTAGTTGATTTTCATCAAGACCTACAGCATCTGTAATGATAAGAATATCTTTTTTAAAAGCCGATTTATGCGCTTTTATTTTGGATATTATATTGTCTAATTGGAAAGGAGTGGCACTGTATTTTAGATTTTGCAATGCACTACGCACTAACTTTATATCCGTGTTCCAATAATTTTCGGAATTGGTGAGTAAAGAGAAATTGACATTTTCAGGAGTTTCTTCGAGGAGTTCCTGAACGGCTCTTTTTAGTAATTGTCCTTTTTTGCCTTTGGCTTGCATACTGAATGAATTATCCAAAATAATATACAACTCATTGTTTGCATTTTTACTGTCTTTTGACTCAAAAAAAGGCTGAGCAAATGCTATAATAATACAAGATAACAATAATAAACGACAGGTTAGAAGCAACCATTTTTTGAGTTTAGAGCTTTTTCTGGTTTGAATCGAAAGTGCCTTTAAGAAACGAACATTAGTGAAATATTCTTTCTTGAAACGGCGCAATTGAAATAAATGAACCAAAACAGGAACAATCAACAAGAATAGAAAGTATAAAATTTCGGGATGTTTAAAATACATTCTAAGGTTGAGTTTACTGCACTAGATTTTATTTTCAATGGAGTTCATTGAATTTAGTGAGTCAAAAATACAAATTTGTTGACAGTTTTTTATGAAGTTGTTATAATTTTTTAAAGGAATAAACAATTGACATCCATTATGAATATAATGCGTATTTTAGCTCTTCAATACCATTTAACTTATGAAAAATATATATACAATTCTTCTTTCTATTATTGCTTTAACCACAATACAAGCTCAAAAAAACAAGTATAATTTATTGATTGGAACCTATACAAAAGGTTGCGAAAGTAAAGGAATTTATGTGTATGATTTTGATTCAAAGACAGGTGATTTTAGTTTTAAAAATGCTACTGAAAAAGTCGTGAATCCAAGTTATTTGACAGTTTCAAAAGACAATAACTTTATATATTCGGTAAATGAAAACGGAGCGGCAAGTACGGTAAGTTCTTTTAGTTACAATCCATCAAGTGGAAAACTTAACTTAATTAACAAACAAAGCTCAAAAGGTGTGAATCCTTGTTACATTATAAATGATAATAAGAATGTGATAGTTGCCAATTATTCTGGGGGAAATATTTCCGTTTTTGGTAAAAATAACGACGGAAGTCTAGACGAAGCAAAACAAGTTATTCAACATTATGGAAAGGGAATTAATGTGCAAAGACAGGAAGGTCCACATGCGCACATGGTATATTTCTCTCCTGACAAAAAGTTTGTTTTGTCTAACGATTTAGGAAATGATAAAGTATATTCATATGCCTATAATCCGGATGCTATAAGTACTGTTTTAGAATTAAGAGACAGTGTCGCAGTAAAATCTGGAAGTGGACCAAGGCATTTAACGTTTAGTAAGGATGGGAAAATTGTTTATTTATTGCAAGAATTAAACGGAGGGCTAAGCGTATTTAGTTATTCCGAGGGAATCTTAAAAAAGATTGATGAAACTACTATTTTACCTAAAGACTTCAAAGGGTCTTTCAGTGCTGCAGATATACATATTTCGCCGGATGGGAAGTTTTTATATGCTTCTAATCGCGGAGAGGCAAATAACATTACCATTTTTAAAATTCTAAAAAGTGGAAAATTAGTATTGAAAGAACAAACCAGTACCTTAGGTAAAGGACCTAGAAATTTTGCAATTGATCCAACTGGAAATTTTCTTTTGGTAGCACATCAATATACAAATGATATTGTAATATTTAAAAGAAATAAAAAAACGGGTGCTCTAGAAAATACAGGAAAAAAAATCGCTTTGTGTTCTCCGGTTTGTCTGGTTTTTACAAAGTATTAAAATAGAGCCATACTAATATTCAGAAAAAAAAGGCTAAAATGAATTTCATTTTAGCCTTTTCTACAATTATTTATTCTTGTCTTTCCTCTTTTTATCTCTTGTTTTTAGCATGTTTCTATTTACAGAACCATGTGTTTTTTTCTTGGTTACGCCAGGTCCGCCCAGATTGACTTTTTTATTCTTTTTACTTTTCTCTTGAAAAGCACCATCTCCGTCAAGTTTCTGTTTTTTCATCATAAACTTAATCGGTTGCCTGTCTTTTTCAGGTTCGATTAATTTTGAGGAAACTTCAACGGTCTCCGGGAAGGGTTCAATTACTAATTCCATATTCATCAGTACTTCTACCTCCACTTTTGATTCTTCTTCACGAGGTGCAATAAGACTTATGGCAGTTCCTGTAGCATCTGCACGACCGGTTCTACCAATTCTGTGCATATATAATTCAGGCATTTCAGGCATTTCAAAATTGATAACATGAGTAATGTTGGAAATATCCAAACCTCTGGCCATAATATCAGTGGTAATTAAACCACGTAAATTTCCTTCTTGAAAAGAGGCCATCGTGCTCAAACGATAATTTTGAGATTTATTAGAGTGAATTACTCCAAACTGCCCTTCAAAATCTTCCTCAATTCGTTCGTGAACCATATCAGAAATTTTCTTATTGTTAACAAATACTAGAACACGGCTCATGTCTTCGTTGTTTTGTAATAAGTATTTAAGCAGGTTTATCTTTGTATTAAAATTGGGAACCTTATAACTAATTTGTTTGATGTTCTCTAATGGTGTTCCTGATGCCGAAAGCGTCACTTCTTCAGGATAGTCAAAATAGTCATTCAAAATAGCATCTACTTCATCTGTCATCGTTGCAGAGAAAAGAATATTTTGACGTTTTTTTGGCATCATCGCCAGAATAGATGTCAGTTGAGTTCTGAAACCTAAATTCAGCATTTCATCAAACTCATCGATTACCAATTTTTGCATTTCTTCAAAACGAATTACATTGTCTAGCGTTAAATCCATGATTCTTCCTGGAGTCCCCACTAGTATGTCACAACCTGCGTAAACAGATTTCTTTTGCGTATTGATATTGACACCACCAAAAATTCCAATAGTTCTAACCGACATGTATTTAGTCAGTTTTTCAACTTCTTCGACTACTTGAACTACAAGTTCACGTGTAGGAACCAGAATTACTATTTTTGGGGTATGGCCGGGAGTAAATTTATATAATTTTAACAAAGGTAATAGATAAGCAAAAGTTTTACCAGTTCCCGTTTGAGCGATTCCCATCATATCTCTTCCTGACATTATCACAGAAAATGTTTTTTCCTGAATAGGAGTAGGTGTAGTAAACCCCAAATCATCTATCGCTTTTTGTACGGATTTAGGAAGATTGAATTGCTCAAAAGTAGTCATTTGCTTAAATTTTTTGCAAAGATAGTCTTTTTGAAAGTAATGCTATAAAATCAATAGATTTCAGGCTCCTTTTTAGAATTTTAATTCGACTAATTGTTTAATAATCGTTTCACTCGCAGTAATAATTCGTTTGGATTAAACGGTTTTGAAATAAAATCATCAGCACCAAGTTTAAAAGCTTCACTTACAGAATTTTCTTCTTCGCCCAAAGAAGATAAAGCAATTATAGCCATTTTTTCAAATTGTCCTTTGACAAAACTGATTATTTCCAGTCCTGATTTATAGGGTAGCAACAAGTCAGTAATTACCATGTCAGGATTTATTGTAGGCAATTGTTCAATAGCACTTAGTCCGTCTCTAATTACGGTTATCTGATATCCTTCTTTTGTGAGTATGAAAGTAAGGATTTTAATCATTAATTCATCATCCTCAATAATCAGTATTTTTTTGTCGCTATTCATTTTTAAATTTTTATTTGTTGTAAAGCTCAATTTCATCAATCATTACCATTGGTTTTTTATTCTTTCGTTTTCTCCAAATTGGTAAGTCTTCTTGATTTTGTACCACCAATTTTATTTTTTCAAAAGTATTAAAACGATCATCAGTAATCTCTAGTTCATTACTTTTCACCTCAAAATCTTCTATTAAATCTATATTTTTTTTCTCAGATATAAAGACCCATTCTTCATTTTTATATCCAAATAGGGTCACTTTTTGAGGAATAAAAATCCAATTTCGTTGGTTGTCTAAAAAGTGAATTCGAATATGATTAAAGTTTAATTTTTTTGTTATTAATTCTATTTCAGGATTAATACCATACCATCCAATCCAATTTATATTATAATCGGTATGGCCTTTAATTCCATCAACAAGGCCCGGGCCTCCTTTGCCAAAGAATTCTGGCGCAGGTGTTGTAAGGAAATTGACTTGTATTTTTTCTCCAAGATGTTTTGCCGTATTTTTTGTGATTTCTAGCCAATTTTTATAATATTTCTCTGGAGACAATCCATCTTCACTGAGTTCATAAATTCCAAATTCATGACAAGCTTTAGCAAAATTCAGTACTCGTTCACTGAGTCCGGGTTTGACTACTAACATTCCATTTTTATTAACGATGAACATTCCATGCTGTTCTTGTCCGTAAAATTTAGATTGTTCAAAGTATACATATTCCAAGGCCAGACGTAATTTTTCTATTCTGGAATTTAAAATGGGGTCTTGATTTATAGCTACCGAAGCTTTGTCCAATAATTGGTCATACTGATCCATTGCCACAGGAGATAGAAAGGTATTTCTGCTTTGAATTGGACCGGAATAGATGTCTAAAGTACGATTAAATTTTTCTTGATTTTTAGTCAAAAGATTTAAATAATCTTTGATGTTTGCTGCAGCATTGCCGTAAAATCCTCTTAAAAAGTCATCCGTAGCTCCTTTAATATCTGTTTCAGTATTCCATAATAATTTAGCTAACAGATACTGTCTTAATTCCGAAAAGTCTCCCGGCACATCTGCATATCCTTGCACAAATAACCCTGTCACATCATTTTTTTGGAAAAGTTTATAATTATCGGAAAACGTATGTAAGTTAGGAAAAGGCGACAAATAGTTTGAGAACTGTACGGTGTAATCCCATAAGTATAAATTCGAAGCCGTTTTGCCCCAATTCTGTAATATTTTTAAAAATGGTTTATTTTGGCTGTCTTTTTGGATTGATTTTCCGCGATTCAATTCAATTGGACAAAATAGAGTATAAATATTAGGCTGTATTTTTATATTGTTGGGTGGTTTGAAAGTATGTTGATAGGCCAGAGTTGCTATTTTTGTTTTTGGAAAATGTTTTGCAATTTTATTCAAAAAGTAGTACAAAGAACCTTGAGGACCTCCGTGTTTTTCATTTAATAATTTGCATTGGTTACATTCACAGTAAACTGTTTCATCATTTTGGCTGACTGATATAAATGAAGTATTAGGATTTTTTTCAATAATTTGAGACATATTCTCTATAACATGAGTAACCACAGCTTCATTACTCATACAAAGTGATTCAGGTCTTCGACTGCCTTCATACAGGGCAAAAAACTCAGGATTAGTTTTAAAAAATTCTTTTGGGGGCAAAAGTGTATGAAACGAGTGCCCCCAAATACTAAAATCGTTTATATGCCAATCTAATTTGTGCCAATCTCTAAAATCAGCATCGTAAGCATCTGGATAGAAGAGTACTCGGTATTCAAAAGAAGGTGTATAGGCTTGCTCTTTATTTTTTGGATAAACGACCTCTTTCAATTTTGGGACATACATTTCTTTTGCTGTAAATTTTCGGAATCCCCAAATTTCTAACAATGTATAAACGGCATAGCGTAAATTTTTTTCATTGGATGCAGTTAAAAAAATATCTGCAGTATTACTTTTGATACTAAAACTATTTTTATTTTTTTTGTTTTCTGAATTTGTAATTGTGAGATGAATGGTACCTGTCGTTTTCTTCTTAGGCTCATTAGTTTCAATTAAAAAGGGATTAGAAAAACTTTGATCCAAATATTTTTTTAAGATTTTTGCTGTGGGACTTGCATTTTCATCCAGGATATGAATGACATTTTCAGAACCTGGTTTATTCTCCATGACGATATTAGGTTGTGACATTATTTTAAAGTTAAAAACAACTAAAAAAAATAGTACGTACATTAAGGTCAGTCGTTTATTAAGCATAATCTAGAATTTATATTGCAACATTATTGATAATTCCAATTCGTTTTGCGTTAAGTTTTTGACATATTCTTGTTCATTATAGGTAAATTGAATGCCTGTTATATAATGATTATTTAACATTTTATAATATCCTGCGCCTATCCTGTACGAATCCAGCGAGATTCTTTCTCTAAATTGCCCTAAAGTAGTTCTCTCCTCTGGGGAAGAGCCGTAACCAGAGATTAAAGTTACATAATCAAAACGAGTATCGAAATAATAGCGTATTGTTAAAGTAACTGCGGGAAAAATATTGTCATTATCACTTTGAATAAACGTCCTTAAATTGACCCAATAGGAGTCGATATATTTTCCCAAACCGAGAGCTACGGTTTTAAATTCAGTATCTGTTGTTTTTAAATATCGAATTCCAACATCTCCTTCCCAACCTTTTTTAAAATTCTGATAGAAGGAATACCCCAATCTTAATTTTGGAAACACGAGGTCTTTGCTATACGCTCCGTTTATATAAGAATAATTATTTTTTCCGGTAAAAAAATAGGACTCGGCTTCATATTGAATTCCATTTGCAATACTTTGCCCGGAAGACAAGCGATCGGCATAATTTATCCGGCCTATTAAGGAGCCCCATTGCCGTTCTCTTATGTATTGGAAACTTAATAAATGCCACGGACCATAGCCCTTTCGATCAAAAGTGGTGTAGCCATAATTGATTCCCATTCGATCTGTTTTTAATTTTGATTCCAATTGAAAAATGAGTTGCGTTATTGCATTATCATTCGGATTTTTTAATTGCAATATTTTTAAATATTCATATTCTTTCTTTCTGTCTTTTTGTAATTGAAATACAGTTAATTTTTTTTGTTCAAATGTATCATCTTCAGGATGTAATACAATTGCTTGATCAATTATAATTTCTGCCTCTTTGTATTTTTTTTCTTCTAATTCCAGGTTTATAAGATAGTTGAGCGCTTCTCGGTTCAGTGTGCTCTTTTCGATATAATATTTGTAATAATACCTAGCACTGTCATTTTTCTTTACTAAATCATAATTTCTGCCTAGTAGCAAATAATAATCTAAATAAGTAGGCGCAATTTTTTTTCCCAAGAGAGCCCTTTCAATATTTTTTTCATAGTTCTTATTATTTTGCATGTCTTTTACTATAACAGAAAGAAGGCTGTCGGAGTCTATTTTTTGTCCAAGTACAGTCTCATTAGATAAAAGTAATAAAATAATAAAAAAATAGACCGTATTAAAAATTTTACTCTTAATCATGATGTAACTTTTTGAGTATTTGTGAATCCTTTTCTAATCATTACCCCCCATTTTTGTTCAGTTTGTCTAAAAAAGAACCAATATCCTTTCAAGGAGGCATATACATTCAACGGATGGTAAACAAATGGTTCGATTGCGGCCATAAAAATTAAAACCATTAATTCCTTATGATTAGCATAGCTCTTGTATAATAAATCATCTATTAAAATAGAAATTAGGGTAATCAATAAATAAAATACATAAACAAATATACCTACAGTAGCAAGGTATTCGATATTTAGAGATTTATTATAAATGCTTATAATTAGAGCTATTACACCTAAAAATTCTATAATGGGTACCAAAAATTCGAATACAAAGAAAAAAGGTAAAATCAAGAACGCAGTTTTACCATATTTAGGGTTAAAAAACATTTTTCGATGTAGGTATAATGTTTGAATTAATCCCCTGGCCCAGCGCGTTCGTTGTCGTATTAGCACTTTTCTTGTTTCAGGGACTTCAGTCCAACAGAGCGATTCCGGAATGTACTTAATTAAAAATTTTTGGTTTTTTTCATGCATGTATTTTCGCATCCGGGTGATGAGTTCCATATCTTCTCCTAATGATTTATGCCAATACCCTCCAACTTTTATGGCTATTTCTTTATCAAACATTCCAAGACCGCCAGAAACTAAAAGTAAACCATTAATTTGGCTCCAAGCCATTCTACCAAAAAGAAAAGAACGCACATATTCTAATTCTTGAAATCTTGGATACCAATCTTTAGGGAAATGTACTTTATATAAAAAGCCATCTTTTATTTCGCACGAATTTGAAATTCGAATACCTGCACCTGTTGCAATAACGCGAGTTTCATTTTCCATAAATGGCTTAGCTAATTTAAGGATGGTATCTCTTTTAAGAATACAGTCCACATCAGTACATAAAAACAAAGGATAGCGTGAGGAATTAATTCCTGCATTAGAGCCATCTGCTTTACTTTTCCCATTTTCTTTATCAACAACCATCAGTTTAGAGTATATTGGATTGGTTGATTTATAGTGTCCTCGTACGGGTTTAGTTATGATTTTTTCTTGGTAATAAAAATCTATTTTAACCAATTCAAATTCAGTTATTAATTTTATCAAAGTATCATCTGTACTGCCGTCGTTGACAATAATAATTTCATATTTTGGATAAGTTAATGATAGCAATGATTTTACATTATAAACAATACTGACTCCTTCATTAAAAGCTGGAGCCACAATTGAAACGCCTAACAAATGATTTGACCTAGTAAGAATATCTTCAGAAATATACTTTTGATGTCTTATGTGTTTTAGTATTGCATAATAGGAAAGAATAGACAAGAAAATGTAAAATACAACATAGGTAAGAGAAAAGAATGAAATAAAAATTTCATAAAGTTCAATAATTTGATGTGTTAAATAGTGTATCATTATAAGTATATTTCTCTAACATGATGAATCATTTTTGTAGTATCATAATCTTTGGCGGACAGAAAATCCAATTGAGCTTTATCTATTTCATTTAAGCATTCAACCGCTTTTAATTTTATGTCCTTATTAGTTTCCTTTTGGATTTCCTTTTCTAAAAAAGGAATTATACTCTCGTCGCCGATTACTTTTAAAGCATCTAAAATTTCTAATCTAATTTCTGAGGATGCATTATCAAATAGATGGATCAATTCGTCTTTTGCTTCAGTCAGGAAGAGTTCTTTGATAGCCATAATGGCCTCCTTTTTTAGTGAATCATCATCACTCTGAATAAATGTTATAATTTCTTTGGCTTTATGTCTATAATTATGAAAAGTCATAATTTTTAAACCTAATTTAGTAACTGAAGCATTATTAGTTTCAATCCATTGATCAATATTTTTTGGGAGAGGAATTTTTTTATCATGAAGAATATCCATTATTTTTATCATGTTTAAATGTGAAATGGCAGAGGACAATTCTGTAAAACTTTCCATGTGATTTTCTGATAATGAGATGTAAGCCATATTAGCATTTGACCGAATCACATTATTAGGATGCTTTAAATACGGTTTTATAAAAGCGCTGCCTTTTTTATAGTCTAAAGCTTGGAAATGATAAAAACCCTCACATTTGTAAAAACTTCTAAAATCCCGTATTAGTCCTGCAGAATATTTATCTAAGTGTAATGCTTGATAAAAAATGTTAATTTGATCCGATGCTTTTCCTTTTAAACTTTGTTTAAATCGTATCATATCATTAATAATCATTTCCTTGCACCAGGTTTTATGCAGTGGAATTTCTTTTTTAAAAAGATATAGTTTTTTTCTAAATGTTTTCTCATCAGGTTTTGATAGAATCATTTCGGTCAAAAAAATCTCAGCTTTATTGCTTATGGATTCTCTCAACGGTTTGGTATATTCATAACGAATTCGTTTTAGTAATAAAACAAATGTCAGTAATAAAGTTAATATTAAAAGGAAGGGGATGATATAATACTTTAGATACGAAATAAATAAATCCATGATTATCAATGTTTTATAATATAATATTACAAATAATGAAAAGGGGAAAAAAATATTTTCGATGTATTACTTATATATCCTTCAAAACACTTAATCGGAACAATACAGAAACTTATTTTTTAGAATTCGATTTCTTAGTTTTTTATCAGATTATTATGGTTTTTAGATTAATGCATTCCTTTAATTTTTTAACAATTAAGCAGTCTTACCTATAAAGTAACAGGAGATTTTTTACTTTTTGGTTAGCTGATTTTAGATTTGATATAAATGAAAATCCTTCTTTAATTAGAGTTAAAGAAGGATTTTGAAATTTAAATTATTAACGGTGAAACGGGATCTGTTATTTAAATTTTAGTTCCCATGACAGAGCAACGGAATAAATCCAAAAATAATTTCCTTGATCGAATATTATTTCTTGGTGAGATACTCCAAACTGTGTACCCCAAGCATTTTGGTTATTTGATGAGGTGAAATAATAGCCAATATTAATCCTTTGAGCCTGTAAGTCTACAAATTTAGCCGCATTTTCATTAGTATTGAACTGATTTATCTCTGGGGAGAATCCTACACTAGCAGCTATTCCAATATAATTGTCAGCATCACTACCATATTTCCGGTAAGTTAATGTTCCAGATTTACTAGTGCCTGTTGCTCCGGGAGTAAAATAAGGACGAAAAGAGATGTAGCTATTTCCAGTATACCAGCCAAGAGATCCTGTATAAATATTTGTTGTAGTACTGTACTTAAGAGTTCTGAATCCTAAGGAAACTTCAAAACTTTTAGGGAGTGATTTAAACAATTCGGCTCCATATTTAATATCAGGAAAGAGAAAAGTATTCGCTACACCAACATTTACATAAGCATATAAACCTTTTGCAATTTTTGGGTATAAATCCACTTCATATTGCATTCCATTTTCGTTAAATCGTCTATTAAAGTTGACTCTTGCTATGATACTACCATACTTAGTTTGTCGCCTGTACATTAATGCATAATATTGCATTGGATCAAAAACATCAGAATAAATGTCTACCGATGAGGTGATACCTATAGCATTTCGGCTCAGCCCATTATTGATACTTGATTTATAATCTTTGGCTTTTTGATCTTCTGGATTTTTATTCAATAGTAATTGAATTGTGCTTAATGCTTCTAATGTATTATTGGTGTTTTCTTGTGCGCTCGCTTTCAAATACAATAACTCGGAGTCGTTTGGGAACGTTTTCAAAGCATTATTTGCCATATCAAGAGCAGCATACGGCATTTCTCCCCACAGTTCGTTTTTGATAGCTGCTATCCAGGTGTTTTTATTTTCTTTGTCTTTTTGTAAAATATAATCAAACTCTTTTCTTGCTTTCTTATATTCACCGTCCCAGGAATAAGTAGTTCCTAAAAAAGAGCGAATGTCATGGTAATCCGGATAGCTGGTCAAAATAAATAATAAGGTATCCTGCGCCTGTTTACGTTGTTGATTAAACGCTAAGTTGCGTGCTTTTTCAAAAGAAGCATCTGGATCACCATCAAATTTAATTTGTTGTCCAGACATTTGAAATGCAGCAAAAAACACCACCAGAAAAGTCAGTTTTATATCTATTTTTGAAATCATTTTTTTAAGGATTTTTTAAAATTTGAGTATTCTGTATTAGTAGGATATATTTTTATAAGACTGTCAATAATTCTATTCGAATCTTTAGCATTATTCATTCTGTTGTATGCTTGTGCCAGTTTATAGCCTAATTCAGCATCAGTTATTTGATTGCTTAAAGCTTTTTGACCAATTTTGACAGCTTTTTTATTTTGCCCAGACCACCAATAGACATCCATTAATGCTAAATAGGAATCGCCATAAAATGGGGTTCTGTTTGTAACTTCAAGTAGTTCTATTTCTGCATTTTTATAATCACCATCCCAGGCTAACGTCCTGCCTTTTAGTGTCCTTACATCGCCATAATTGGGGAGGTCATTTAGAATATAATTGCATAATAATCTCGAATTTTCACGGTCTTTTTTAAATGCTAAATCTCGGGCTAATAAAAAAATCTGATCACGATCTAATCCCTTAGTTAACTTTTTGATTGTGGAAAGTTGCTGTTGGGTAAACTCATAAACTGGTTTTTTAAAGCTTGTTGCTACACTTGTAATTTTATTTTTTGTGGTTAAATAAGCATTCAATCTTTTAAAATCAGTAAAAGAATTACTAATAACTTCTATCTGATCACTATCAGTTTGACTAATATTTAAATTTTCATCAATTTTGAACATTATACCATCTGAATAAAAATACTCCTTATAAATATAGTCATTGATGCTACCTTTATATCGCATCAATGGAATACTATGAATATTTCTAAAAGCTCTTACCGTATCCAGTCCTTGACCAAGCCAAGTCGTTTTTTCTAATTTATTGAATTTGTAATTATTAGTTAAAAAAGAAACTAAACTTGGCGTTACGTCACTATGTGAAGAAATAGATTTAAATTTTGCTGTTTTCTTTAACATAGGGCTATAGATATAAAAAGGAACATGAAAACGCGACAAATTATCTTTCTGAGGGACTGGAATCAAGCGGTGGTCCCCTGTAATTATAAAAATAGTATTTGCATAATCGGGTCTTTTAGCATAGGCTTTCATGAAATTTTGAATAGAATTATCTGTGTAAAGCAGACAGGCAAAAATGTCTTTGTATTCATCTATCTTATTTTTCTCTAAGTATGGTTTAGTTTTTATAATACGCTCTACTTTCTCTAAGTATACTTTTTTAGAAGGGAAATCAAATGGTTCATGATTAGTAAGCGTCATTATAATATCTAACCGGGGTTGTTTATTATCTTTTATCTCAGATAATGTTTTACGATATATTTCTGCATCAGGATAGCCCCATGAAAACCCACCAGAATTTTCTTTTGTTTTTATATAACCGGGTCCAAATTTATTAATATCTATAATTTTATCTATTCCATTGTATTCTAAGAAATTACTTTTTCTGTCAAAACTAGATTCATCACCACAGAAGTAATTGGTGGCGTAACCATTTGATTTAAGTATACTAATTAATGAATTGTGTTTAGGTAATGGATTTAATTCCATAAATCCATTTTGTCCAAACGGCAACGAACCAATTAAAGAAGGCAGTGCCCCAAATGTCCGTCCAGCATTACTAACAAAATTCTCCCAGTAAAGCGATTTTGACGTTAAGGAGTCGAGATAAGGTGTAAATCCTTTATACTCACCATCATCAATAAAATCACTACCAAGTCCTTCAACAATAATAAAAACGACATTAGGCTTCTCTTCACCAATGTTGAAAAATGGAGCCAATACATCTTTAGTGTTTTTTGAAGCTTGTTCTAAAGGGTATTCTTTTTTAAAGGATAGGCTTCCTTGAGATGCTAAAGCGTTGTCATTTTTAGCTCTTATAATATCACTGAATAAAAAATTTAATTTGTTCTGTAATGCAGGTTTATTACGGGTGTTAATGAATAAATGTAAACTTCCAAAAAGGAGTACTGCTAAAAGTAAAATTTTCGGATTGATTTTTTCTCCATACGAATGGAACAGCCAATTCAGCCCCAAATAAATAATGGGTACTACAATAAAAGGCAAAATCAAAAGGAAGGATAGTGATAAAGATGCGGTAACAGTAGTGTACATGTCACTCCAAGAATATCCTAAAAGATCAGCTCCAAGATTGATGTGAGTGGTAAGGCTATATCCTATTAAACCAAGTTGAATGATGACGATAATGGAAAATAAGATTCGAATAACAATTATCCCTAACGTTTTTTTTATGTATTTTAAGATCAGGTACAATGGGAAAAATAATAATCCGATTAGAGTTCCGGTAAAAAAATCATTTATTACTTTATAAGTAAATGCTTGTAAATCGAATGTTTTAAATATTTCAATTAAGCTTAATAAGCAAAAAATAAGTATTAATGAAACCGTTGAATAAATGTATTCTAAACTGTTTTTATAAGTAAATTTCATTTTCATTTATCTGTAATTGTATAGTTTTATGCTTTAGTCATTCCCTTTCGAGTCATTTCTCCCCATTTCTTTTTTTTGTTAAAGTAGTAATCGATGTTGCCTCGAATTGCCGCATATAAAATGAAAGGATGGTTCACAAATGGTTCTAAAAAAGCAATGACTAATAAGCGAATACCAGTACCTTTCTTTTTATACTGGTGATACGTTAATTCCTCTGTAATTATAGCAATTAAAGAAAAGAAAACGGTAAATAAATAGGCTAAAATAATAAATGCAAATGAATAATCCCATCGTACTTGATTATATACAATAAGAATTCCAAAATAGATCAAACCGGTAACTTCAATTACGGGAGCCAGTCTTTCAAAAAAGAACCAATAGGGATAACTTAGTAATCCAAGGGCTTTATATTTTGGATTAAAGCCAATTTTTCTATGTTTTCTCAATGTTTCTATGGTGCCTCTTGTCCATCTGTTTCTTTGTGAAATGAATATTTTATAACTATCAGGCGCCTCGGTCCAACACAGAGGATCGGGAATATAGGCTACATTATATTTTTTTTTCTGTTCTTCCATGTACCCTCTCATCCTTACCACCAGCTCCATATCTTCTCCTACCGTATTAGTATCATAACCACCTACCTTTATGGCAATTTTTTTATCAAATAAACCAAAAGCCCCTGATATTACTAACAAACCATTAAGCCTGCTCCAAGCCATCCTTCCTAATAAAAATGCCCGAATGTACTCGAGAATCTGTCCTTGCTCTAGTAATTTTTTAGGGAAATTGACATCATGTAATTTACCCTCTTTTACGATACAGGAATTTGAAATCCGTATTACTCCACCTGCCGCTATTACTCTTCCATCGGTTGTTTCAAGAAAGGGTTTAATCATTTTTTGAAGGGAATCTTCTAGGAGCAAACAATCTACATCAATACAAGCAACGTATTTGCTGTTGCTTATGTTAAGTCCCATATTCAATGCATCCGCTTTTCCTCCATTTTCTTTATCAACAATAATTAGCTTCTCAAATGCAGGATTTGTTGATTTGTAGATACCCTTTCTAAGGGGTTTAGTTTGTATTTGTTCGTTGATTAGATAATCAATAGGAATCAAATCATAAACACTAATAAGTTTTTCTAAACTATCGTCTTTACTTCCGTCGTTTATTATGATTACATCATAGTTCACATAATGGCTTGACAATAAAGAGCGAACATTTTCAACAATATTTAAGCTTTCATTATAGGCTGGCGCTATAATTGAAATTGAAGGTGAAATATTTGAAGACAATATTTCTTTGTAATTCACAAAGCTATTTTTCCTCATATACTCTACTGTTTCTATGGCTGAAATAATTGCGAGTATAAGATAGGACCCAATTGCTGTAAAGCTATAAATGAAAAATAAATAATGAATGATTTGAATTATAATTTGTAAAGTACTTCCTTCCATAATTAATTGTTTTCTATAAAATTTATAATTCTTAGAAATTGAGGATCAGAAGATTCTAACTTAAGTATATTAAATTTTTCGTTATTTAGAACCTTTAAAATTCTTAATACAGACACTTTAATTTCGAATATTTCGTTATGTATATAGTCCATTAAAAATGATTCATCACTACTTTCGTAAAGATTTCCCATCATTTTAAAAAAAGCAATTTGCTCCTCTTGACTTCGTTTTTGGATGTTATATTTCAGAATTTCTTTGGCTTCGAAAGCGTTTAAATAGTTTAAAACATTAATTGATTCTAATCTTATTTTTTTATTAACATGATGCAACAAATATAGAAGTTCATCTTTTACCTCAAACTGGTTGTAAATTTTTGCCAGTTTTAAGGCAAAAATGATGACAGAATCATTTGGGGAATTTAACCAAAATTTTATATTTGATATATTTTGATTTTCTAATCTTTGAAGTACTTCCAGTAATTGAATCTGATCCCATTCAGAAAGCTGTGTTTCTAGTATGTCTAAAAAATTAAGTCCTTCAAAATAGAATAAACTCACCATATACAATTGCATTTCTTTCCTAACTTCTCGCTTCGGGTGGTTTATGTGAATAATAACTTGATTGTGGGCTTCCTTAACATGAAATTGTTTTAATTCTCGGATACCTTTTGCTATTATGTACCATTTTTTACTGCTTAATTTAGATAAAGTATAATTTATAAGCCCCGTTTGAAAATAAAGTTTTTGAATAGCTTCTGCAATTTCGCCAGAAATTTCATTTTTTAACTTTAACAAGACTGCAATTAAAATTTTTCTTTTGAAAGGATCTTTTATAGATTCTTTTAATTGATCAATAATCATTTGTTGTTCTGAACTAATATCATCATCACCATCTTCATTTCCAGAATACAAATAGGAGATGAGATGAGATTCGTATTCATTTTCATATTCAGCAGTTATCCGCTCTTTTTTTCTCAAATATTTTCTTAAATATTTTAAATAAAGAACCAAAGGAATAATTATTATAATAAAAAAACCACTTACAATCCATGCTACTTGGATGATAGGCGGTGATTCTTTCAAATAATCAATGAAATAGTACTTCGTATTCATATAACAACCAAGTGATAATTTATTTTTATTATTAACGCAATAGTCGTTTAACTCTAATTACTAATTCATTTGGACTTAATGGTTTACTCATAAAATCAGTAGCGCCTAAATCAAATGCTTTAAGAACGATTTCCTCTTGCCCAGCTGATGAAAAAACGATTATAGGTGTTTGCATATTCAATTTGTTTCTTACATAGCTAATTACCTCTAATCCGCTTATGAAAGGCATCATGATATCAGTCAAAACTAATTCTGGATTCCATTCTTCAATTAATTCAATAGCTTCTTTTCCATTTACTGCGGTAATAATTTTATACCCTTCTTTTTCCAGTCTGAATTTAAGCAATGTCAAAAAAATTGAATTATCTTCTGCTAGTACAATTTTTTTAACATCACTCATAGTGCTTTAATTTTGGTGAAAATGTAAATAATATGCTTGACAGAATCAAAGTATATGTGTTTATAAGCCCAGTCATTATATTTTCTATTTTTTATAAATATTTTTTTTATCATGAATTGAATCTATAATTTATTTCTATTTGTAGGTCCATTATATCATTTATTGTTATTCTACAATCAAACTACAAAGTATTATTTTAGTTTACGTAATTTTTTTAATACCAGTTTTACTTTTCATTATATTATTTGATGTAAAACTTATTTTTTTGTTAAAGTATTATTATTAATACACAAATAGTATGCCTCTCTGATTCTATTTTAGTTGTACTATTTAGTTTTTAGGTTGATCTTTTCAAAAATTACTTTTAAAAAATGACTTGTTACAAAATACATTTTTATTACAAAGTTACTGTTTGTAAGATGAAATAATATCTTTATCAAGAGAATAGATAAAAGAGAACTATAGTTTGTAAAATTATTAATTAAAGAGTTGCGTAATCTGAAAATATCAAAAGGACCTTAAGAGTCTTCAGTGTGTTTTTTAAATAAATTTTGTCGCCAAAAAAATTTAAGTTCTTCCGAATATATATTTGTGCTGATATCATTCCACAGCAAAAAACATAAATTGATTGTTACGTTTTTGTTGAATAAAAATTGGTTTTTTATTACCTCATATGCCATAAATAAAAGTGGTATTATTGTAGTATAATTAAAAGTTAAATATATAAATAATATTTAACTTTTGACAGTTTTAAAAACCTTCAAATATACCTAATCCAAAAAGGGCAAAATCATATTTAACCGGATCAAAACAATCGAATGTACGAAGTTTTAAGTCCAGTTCAGATAGAGCTTTTCCGTCATTTTGTTTTCTTGTTAGGATTCCTAATTTTCGAGCAACATTTCCGGAATGTACATCTAAGGGACACGATAATGCAGCTGGCGAAATACTTTTCCAGATGCCTAAATCGACTCCTTTATTGTCCTGCCGTACCATCCAGCGTAAGAACATGTTAATTCGTTTGGCTGCAGAATTGTTGTTTGGATCTGAAATGTGCTTCTCAGTTCTATGTGGATGCGGAATTTCGAAAAATATTTTTTTGAATTCATGAATACTTTTCTGCATCGAATGCATTTCCTGATGTTTGCTGAATACGGCTTCTAAGCCACCGTGGTTGGAGTATATGTGTTGTAAGCTTTTAATAAAACTGGCAAAATCAATTGCATTGAACGTGCGGTGTACAAATGGTTCCAGTCGTTCCAAATCATTTTCGGTATGCGACATTACAAAATCATAAGGTGCATTCCCCATCAAATCAATGATTTTATGGGAATTTTTGATTATCATTTTACGATTTCCCCATGCTATTGTTGCGCTTAGAAATCCCGCGATCTCAATGTCTTCTTTCTGTGAAAATAAATGCGGTATTTGTACTGGATCACTATCGATGAAATCGAGGGTGTTGTATTGTGTAACCTTTTCGTCTAGAAAAGATTTAAGTTCAGAGGGATTCATTTATGTTTAGTGTTTAAAAGGTTTGCCGTTTTAAATGAACTGTAAGCCTAAAATTTCAAACATTTTTAATTACTAATCAAACCATCTACCATTACTAACTTTCGATCGGCCATATTTGCTAATTCCTCATTATGCGTCACAATTACAAAAGTCTGACCCAGTTCGTCTCGTAGTTTAAAGAATAATTTATGCAGGTTTTCAGCGGATGCCGTATCAAGATTACCCGAAGGCTCATCTGCAAAAATGATTGCTGGTTTGTTAATTAACGCTCTGGCAACTGCCACACGTTGTTGCTCTCCACCGGAAAGTTCATTTGGTTTGTGGTTTATTCGATGCGAAAGACCAAGGTAGGCCAACAATTTTTTGGCTTCAATCTCAGTTTCATTTTTGGATTTATTGGCAATAAAAGCTGGAATACAGACATTTTCTAATGCAGAAAACTCCGGTAATAATTGATGAAATTGAAAAATAAAACCTAAATTTAAATTTCTAAATTTAGAGAGATTTTTGTCGTTCATCGTTAGAATATCTTGATCATTGATTCGCAATTCAATTTCTATATTAACTTTTCCTTCTTGTTTCTTTGAACTGGGTTTGTCTAAAGTGCCAAGAATTTGCAAAAGCGTTGTTTTTCCAGCACCTGAAGCACCAACGATAGAGACAATTTCTCCTTTTTGAATATGTACATCAACTCCTTTTAGTACTTGTAGTTGATCGTAATATTTATATAAATTTTTAGCGTGAATCATTTTAAAACTATTTTTACAAAGAAACAAAGATTTTAAGGATTATGAATTGGATCGGGGTATATTTTCGTTTGACAAAGTATAAACTTTAGTTAAGATTAAAAATTCATGGCGTATTAATGAATAAATTTGATAAAAATTCATAAATATGAATAAAGTAATTGGAGTTTTTTTGGCATTATTGCCGTTTTCATTTTGTGCAAAAGAAAAGAATATTACTTTGCCTAAAAGCCTAGAAACAAAAAATATGGAAATACAAAACGGAATTGAGATAGCCACCTTTGCTGGAGGTTGTTTTTGGTGTACAGAAGCAGTTTTTTTAGAATTGGATGGCGTCACTAAAGTAGTATCGGGATACATAGGAGGAAATACTGTGAATCCTACTTACAGGGAAATCAGTAATGGGGATACCGGTCATGCTGAGGCGATCGAAATTACTTTTGATCCTAGTAGAATAAGTTTTGGTGAACTTCTTGAAATATTCTTTGCTACGCATGATCCTACTACATTAAACCGTCAGGGTAATGATATAGGGACACAATATCGAAGTGAAATTTTTTACCACAACCCATTCCAGAAACAACTAGCAGAAGATTATATTGCTTTGATGACTAGTGAGAATACTTTTGGACAACCAATTGTAACTAAAATTTCTCAAGCTACCCAATTCTACATAGCTGAGGACTACCATCAAAACTATTACAATCAAAATAAAACACAAGGATATTGCAGTTATGTTATTACTCCTAAAATTGATAAATTGAAAAAAATATACCAAGATAAACTTAAAAAATAATTGGCATTAGATTTGAGTATATTTTAGAAAACTCAAATGAGATGGAAAAACTAGTTCAGGAAAAGGGAATCAACAATAAATCCAGAGATTTTGTATTGGGAATTTTATTTGATGCTATAGGAATGCTATCCTTTTCTGTTCCTTTTATAGGTGAATTTTCGGATGTCATTTGGGCGCCTTTAGCAGGATTTTTGATGACGTGGATGTATAAAGGAACAATAGGGCGAGTGGGAGGAATAGTTACCTTTCTGGAAGAAATATTACCTTTTTCGGATTTTATTCCAACATTTACCTTAACATGGTTATATAATTATGTACTTAAAAACAAAAATGCTTCGTAATCGAGGCATTTTTATTTAATCTTTAAAAAGAAATCCAAGTCCCATTCGTTTTAGCATTTTTTTTTCAAAAGCCCAAAAGAATTTTAACTGCCCAAACAGAAATCCTATCAAGACTAAAAGCACTTGGTATATAGGAAAAATTAAAAGTAACCGAACAGGAGTAAACCAATAGCCTAAATCTTCTTTTGTAATCCCCAGCCAAAAACAAAAAGGTTTTGACAACCATGCTGAAGCCGAACCGGTTATTGCAAAAACAATTAATATAATGATAAGCTGGAAATTTGTTTCAATTCCCCATCGTTGTTTTAGTGTATTCATTTTTATTTATAATGAATACAAATATAGTGACATTATCTGATGGGGACAAAACCAAAAAGTTTTTGTTTGTACGTGTTCTGAAAATAAATCATGTAATTGTAAATCAGATAATTTACTTCGTACCCATAATCTATATTAGAGTTGTAATTGATCGTCATTTCATATAAATTGGGATCATAGCGCTGTGGTTGCAAAACCCGATTATTCCATTCACTAATATAAAGCTGATTCTTACCCTCCATAAAAGATTGTGAATGGTAGTTACGAGGTAAAGCTCTTGAATTAAGCCAAGTGCTAAAACCAGGGTCAATGATAATAACCTCATATTCCAGTTTGTCATTGGCAATTCGAACCGTATCTCCTTGAGCCGCAACTGATTTTTCAGTGCTGGGGAAGTTTGACTTTGCGGTAGTACATCCCCAAAGGGCGCAAAAAAGGAAAATTATAATGCAATAGCTATTTTTCATAATAAATAAATGAATTATAAAGTTACGAAAAACGGATGGTTGATGATAGTTGTTTTAACAAAAAAAAAGGTTGTCTTTTTAGGACAACCTCTTTTAAATAGTTATGATGAAAAATTTAATTTAAGATGCTTATAATTTGTTGTGCTAATTCAGTGCCAATTCTGTCCTGCGCTTCTCCTGTTGCAGCTCCAATATGTGGTGTTAATGATATTTTGTGATTCATTAAAATAGCCATCTCTGGAGTTGGTTCGTTTTCAAAAACATCTAACCCTGCAAACAATACTTTTCCGCTGTCTAAAGCTTTCACTAATGCCACTTCATCAATAACACCGCCACGAGCACAGTTCACAATACCTACGCCCTCTTTCATAATGGCAAGCTCTTTCTCTCCTATAATATATCCATCTTGCGCTGGAACGTGTAAGGTAATGAAATCAGATTCTTTGAACAAAGACTCTAAAGACTGAGAAACTATATTCGTTGTAATAGATTGTCCATCAAAAAATTCTACTTTAACGTCAACTTGTGGGATAAACATATCTGCAGCAATCACTTTCATACCTAAACCCAAAGCCATTTTAGCCGTAGCCTGACCAATGCGACCAATACCTACAATACCTAGAGTTTTTCCTCTTAATTCAACTCCGTTTGCATAGGCTTTTTTCAATCCTTCAAAGTTTGTGTCACCTTCAAGTGGCATATTTCTGTTCGAGTCATGTAAAAAACGTACGCCAGAAAATAAATGTGCAAAAACTAATTCTGCAACTGATTCAGAAGAAGAAGCCGGAGTATTAATGACGTGAATACCTTTACTTTTAGCATAATCGACATCAATATTATCCATTCCAACACCACCACGACCAATAATTTTTAATCCTGGGCAAGCATCAATAATGTCTTTACGAACCTTAGTAGCGCTACGCACCAAAACAACACTTACATTGTTTTCATTGACAAAATTAGCCACTTGTTCTTGTGCTACTTTTGCAGTTATAACTTCAAACCCACCTTTTTCTAAAGCTAGGATTCCACTTTCAGAAATCCCATCGTTGGCTAATACTTTCATTTGTGTTTATTTTTTAAGATTGAAAAATTAAATGACTTAAGGATTCAATCAGGATTTTTTAATTTTAAAGTGTAATTTTAATTAAAAGATTTATTAACTGAATCTTTCAATTTTTTCATCATTAAATATTTTTTTCCAATTCTTTCATTACATCAACTAACACCTGAACACTTTCTAATGGAAGTGCATTGTACATGGACGCCCTGTAACCGCCTACAGAACGGTGACCCGGTAAGCCTGAAATTCCAGCAGCTTTCCACATCACATCAAATATTGCTGCATGTGCTTCATTATTTAATAAGAAAGTAGCATTCATATTTGAACGGTCTTCAATGGCTGCAGCTCCTTTGAATAATGGGTTTCTGTCAATTTCTGCATAAAGTAATGCTGCTTTTTCATTATTTATTTTTTCAATAGCTGCAACACCACCAAGGTTTTTTAACCATTGTAAAGTTAATAAAGATGCATAAACAGGGAAAACAGGCGGTGTATTGTACATACTCTCTGCTTTGATATGTTTGCTATAATCCAGCATACTTGGTATAATTCGACCACTTTTACCTAAAATGGCTTCTTTTACAACAACTAAGGTAGTTCCTGCGGGGCCCATGTTTTTTTGTGCCCCTGCATAAATCAAATCAAATTTAGAAAAGTCTAATGCTCTTGAGAATATATCTGAACTCATATCGCATACAACAGGAATATTTACTGATGGAAATTCCTTCATTTGTGTTCCAAAAATCGTATTGTTACTGGTGCAATGAAAATAATCAGCATCTTCTGGTACACTATAGCCTTTTGGAATATGATTGTAATTTTGCTCTTTAGAAGAAGCAACAACTACGGTCTCTCCAAAAAGTACAGCTTCTTTGATAGCCGCTCCAGCCCATGTTCCCGTATCAAGATATGCTGCTTTTCCTCCTTCTTTCATCAAGTTGTACGGTGCCATAATAAATTCTAGACTCGCTCCTCCAGCAAGAAATAAGGCTTGGTATCCTTTACCTTCAAGACCCAAAAGCTCAAGAACTAGAGCCCTAGCTTCCTCCATAACCGCAACAAAATCTTTGCTTCTGTGCGAAATTTCTAAAAGAGATAGTCCTGAATCATTAAAATTTAATATTGCTTGTGCTGATTTTTCAAAAACTTCTTGCGGTAAAATACAAGGTCCTGCGCTGTAGTTGTGTTTTTTCATGGTGTAGTTTATGTCCAAAAAATTAAAGTGCAAATTTCGGCAATAGGAGTTTAAAAAGCGTTAATTAATTCGGAATAATTGAACTTTTTTTGCCTAGGTTGTTAGCAAAAATGAAATTGTATCGATGTTATCTGCATAATTCCATAATAGGGGGTTTTGCGTTTGTCCAAAAGCCACACTGTTTTCAATAGTACTGTCGGCTACAACACATTGTATTTGCTCACTTTCAGATTGTAATCTGATTTGTAATTCATTAATATCCTCGTAAAACTCATAGAACACACTTGAAATAGGAGAGGCATGACTTTGATCTTCCTTCAAGGTCAAAAAACCATTATCCAATAATTTGAAATTACTCATCAGGAAAACGGCTTTGTTATAATCATAATTGTTAGCATATTTTTCGTAATGTATAATGTCTTGGTATTCAAATATGGCTTCAAAAAAAGCAACAAAGGAATATCCTTTTGGTACAAAAAGTTTAGAAACATTACGGCAACCCAACCCAAAATAACGGAATATATCTTCGCCCAAAGCGGTTAGCTCCTCTTTGGTTTCTTTCCCAGTTAAAATAGCAACGGAGTTCCTACTTTTCCGGATTATGGATGGTTTGTCTTTGAAATAATATTCAAAGTAACGAGACGTGTTGTTGCTTCCTGTTGCAATTACAGCATCAAAATTTTCTAATTTTCCTTCGACAAAAGTGATGTTAGGACTTAATTCGGGTGTTATAGCAATTAAATACTTAGCTAAAAACGGCAATAAATGTTGGTCGTTTGAAGATGTTTTTATTAAAACAGAATTTCCAGTTATTAAAACCGACAGAAAATCATGGAACCCCACTAATGGAATATTTCCAGCAAGAATTAAGGCAATTTTTTTTGGGTCTTTTATTTCTAAATCATAGGCAGAAAGCCATTTATTTAGGTTATCTTCCGTTAATGCTTGTGCCCATGATTGGATTGAAAAATAAACGTTTTCAGGGGTATACCATCCATTGTGCGATTGCGATAATTTTATTAAATCGACAAAAGCATTAAAAAACGTTTCGTTTTGCAAAACAGCCGGATTTTTTAAAGTGTTATTCTCGGAAAACTGACTTAAAAATTTTCCTAATTCAACAAAAACACTTTTTTTTGTTTCTAATGTCATAATGTTTGCTTATGAATAGTTTTGATTGTAATTTTGCACAAAAATAAGGATAAAGTAATTAGGCATTGTTAAAAAACATAAGTTTTAAAACAAACTTTAAACCTAAAGCGGTATACTTTTAAACATATAACGATGGCAATTATTATAACAGACGAATGTATCAATTGTGGTGCTTGTGAACCCGAGTGCCCAAATACAGCAATATACGAAGGAGCAGACGATTGGAGGTATAAAGATGGTACTAAGCTGAAGGGTAAAGTTATTTTACCTGACGGTTCCGAAGTGGATTCAGAGGAGGCTCAAACGCCAATTTCTGATGAAGTGTATTATATCGTCCCCGGGAAATGTACGGAGTGTAAAGGGTTTCATGATGAGCCACAATGTGCTGCGGTATGCCCAGTAGATTGTTGTATTCCAGATGATAGCCATGTAGAAAGTGAAGAAACATTGTTAAACAGACAAGCTTTTTTACATAATGAATAGCATATAACCCTGTATTGGGTTGAAATGGGAATCCTGAGTCTAAGTCTAGTACTCGGGATTTTTTGTTTTATTTCTTTTTTGCTACAATGACATACGTATCGTAAGCATATGTTTTTCTGTCAATTGTTCGTATTATTTCAAAGTTATTTAAATACAAAAACAATTGTATTTCATTTAAGGTAAATACACGCACGGTCGAAAAATCATCTGCAAGTATTTCTCTTTGATTATTTTTCAAGGTGTAATATTGGGCTGCCCATTCTAGCATAAAATTTTCTAATGAGGTTGTTTTCCAAGTACTGCTTCTGAAATAGCTTATTCCCTTATATTCTGCTTCGTTTATTATTACTTCATTTTCTTTGATAAAAGGAATAAATCGATTGGCATCTATAAAATCAAAAATGAGAATCCCCCCTTTATTTAGGTTCTTATGAATACAACCAAAAGTACTATTTACATCGTCATTTGTAATCAAATAACTGGTGGAACGTCCGGTAATTAATGTATTATCTACAGCGGTTTTAAGTTGAAAATCACGCATGTCGCCAGGAATGAAAACACCTTTTTTGTTTCTGTTTTGGGCAATCGCAATCATACTTTGGCTGTAATCTAAACCAATATAATCGTGTTGTTTTTCTAGAAATCGTTGAGCAAGATTACCTGTTCCACAACCAATTTCCAGAATGGTTTTACAATGGTGCTCTTTAATTAAATTGTTGTAGAATTTATATTCTTCATCGTAATCAATAAAGGTTTGGTACATGGCGTCAAAAATAGAAGCCATTTTTCCGTCATAAAGAGTTGCCATAATATTTGTGTATTTAGCACTAAAGTATGGAGAATAAACGAAATAAAAAAAGGGCTATCTTTCGACAGCCCTTTTTGAGTTATTCAATAAATGAATTAGAATTTGTAGTTTAACGATAAATTAAACATCGTTCCTAATTGGCTAAAATGATATCCATCATACGTCATTTGAGAATAACGTTGGTTGAAAGTAATCAAGTTAGATTGGTTTTTTACTTGAACAGGATCGTTTAAAAGCTCAGTACCTTTAGCATTTTCAGCTACAAATTTCCACTCAGGTAACACATTCAATAAATTGTTTACATTTAATGCTAAAGTTAATTTTTCAGTAGCAGAGAAAGTAATGCCTAAATCGGTAACAACTTTAGGAATAAACTCCGTTTTTAAGTTAGCTTTTAAATAGTCGACAGAGCCAACGGGAGCATTAGGATTATTTGTAGCTAAACCATCTTGATTAAATGTGCTTTTTCCGAAATAAGTATTATTAAGAGAAAAGCCAAATTTTCCAATTTCATAATTCGCTCCTAAAATCCATTTTGTTTCTGGTCTTGAAGTAAACATTAAAGATTCAAGTATTGGTCCAAAATTACCACTTTTTACAGGTGAAATTCTTTCATTTTGAAAAGTAATGTTTCCAGATAAGTTGAATCCTAATTTCCCTGTTCCTAAATCAATATTATTATAATTAGCCACGACATCTAAACCAGTAGTTCTTGAGTCAAATGAATTCTCAAACCAAGCTACATTACCAAATTGAGTATCTTGTCTGTCTCCTAAAACAATTCTATCTTCTACTTTAATATTATAGTAATCGACTGTGAAATTAAAATTTTTCATAGGTTTTGCTCCAATTCCAATAGTGATGTTTGTTGATTTCTCAGCATCTAATGGATCAATTCCTAATTGGCGTGCTTGTGGTGATACGTTATTAATGATTCCACTAACTTGGATTCCTTGTCCAGGAACGAATGAATATTGTGATTTTTGAGTGTAAATTTGGTGTAATGTAGGTGCTCTAAAACCAGTAGAAATAGATCCTCTTAAAGTAATTTTGTCGTCCAAGAATTTATATCTAGAACTCAATTTCCATACTGTAGCATCACCAAAATCGCTATAATCTTCATAACGTACGGTTCCATTTATTAAGAAATCTTCAGTTACATCATAAGCAAGATCAAAATAAGCACCTAAATTGTAACGGTTCCATTTTGCTGAATTTTCCGGTCTGTTGCCCGCGAATGAATCGGCTCCAATACCCTCCCAAGATGCTTTGTCACCTTCCGTTACTTCAAAAGTCTCTGTTCTGATCTCAGAACCAAAACCTATACTGATTTTATCAGATAATACTTTAGATATGTCTAAATTTCCTACAATATGATTGAAAGCAGTTCCTCCTGGCTTAAAAGAGATTGGACTATTCTCTAAATAAACATTATTTCCATTACCATCCTTAATGTTAGATCTATTGAAGGAATTGTCAACGGAATAGGTTTGGGTATTTCCACCTACAGTAATACTAGCATCTGTATTCCATTCGTTTTTTGTTGATTTGTAACCTAATGTTGCGTTGTAATCATTTAAGTCTCCTGTAAATGTTGGTACGTAACCTTGATAAGAACCTGGAGTTCCATCACCAAAAAAGTCTTTAAGGAATGGGTAATCAGCTAAAGTTCTCCAGTATGGAGTTCTATAATTAGCAAAAGAATTTACTTTCTTGTATACATAAGCTGCATTATAATATAATAATGTTTCATCAGATAAACTAAATCCACCGTTTACTAGAAACTTAGCAGCAGCAGTTTCAGGTGAACCATTGATATTTCCAGCATCTGGTTTTTTAGCAAGAAAGGCTTGAACATCTGAAAGAGAAGCACCAAAATCTCCTGCTTCACCGGCAGCATCAACTGTTCCGGGTCTGTTAGCTAGGTTGACTTTAGAAAAATCAACAGTATAATTTACAAATCCTTTTTCGCCCACTGTAGAACCATTGTTCATACTTACGCCTAACATTTCACCATCACCTTCAGAAGTCATTCCACTTCTTACAGTTACTGATCCACCGTTTGTGTTCTTTTTTAAGATAATATTCATTACTCCTGCAATGGCATCTGAACCGTATTGAGCCGATGCTCCATCACGAAGTATCTCTACTCTTTCGATAGCATCAGTAGGAATTGCTGAAATGTCTGCACCAGTTTCACCACGTCCAGGAGACGTTTGAACATATAGTAAAGAACTTAAGTTTTTACGTTTCCCGTTGATAAGGATCAAGGTTCTACTTGGTCCCATATTTCTAATTTCATAAGGATCCAGTAATGATGTCGCATCATTCACTGGTGTTTGAACCGTATTAAAGGATGGAATTTTATATTGTAACGCTTTGTCAAAAGAAGCCTGACCAGTTGAAGCCAAGTCCTTTGCAGAAATTACATCTATAGGTAATGCTGATGTAGTGTTACTTCTTGGTGCCGTTCTGGTTCCTGTAACCACTACTTCATCTAAATTTTGTCCGCCCTCTTCGGATAAAACAACATCTAAAACAGATCCTGTAACTGCTTTTTCTAATTTAGAAAAACCTACATAACTAAAAACTAATGTAGCGCCTTCTTTAACTTTAATCTTATACATCCCGTCCATGTCAGTAGAGACTCCGTTTTGTGTTCCTTTCTCAATAATATTAACCCCAGGCAAAGCATTGCCGGTGTCATCTTTAACAACACCTGAAATTTCTTTTTGAGCAAAAAGAAATGAGACGTTTAATAGAAATAATAATAATGCAAATTTTTTCATAATTAAGTTGTGTTTGGTTTTTGTTTGATTTAAAATCGGTTGCAATATAATTTTTTTTTAACAAAATATTAGCAAATCGTTTAAATTTTTATAAAAAACATATGAGCTCTGTTTAAACTGCACTATTTACTTATTTAAAGATTTATAAAATCTTATATTTGCAAACTTTTAGAGCAAATGCTACATTTAATAATAGCGTATTATTTGTACAAGAAATAGCATAAATCGTATTGGAATCTATTTTAAACAGTAAGATTACAATATAGTATTCCATTAAAAATAAATATTATCTACATATGAAAGCAGGAATTGTAGGATTACCAAATGTTGGAAAATCAACGTTATTCAATTGTTTATCAAATGCAAAAGCGCAAAGTGCCAACTTTCCTTTTTGTACTATTGAACCTAATATTGGTGTTGTAAACGTACCCGATCTAAGAATTGAGAAATTAGAGGAACTAGTAAAACCAGAACGGGTTCAAATGGCTACTGTTGATATTGTTGATATAGCAGGTTTAGTTAAAGGAGCCAGTAAAGGGGAAGGCTTAGGAAATCAATTTCTTGGAAATATTAGAGAATGTAATGCCATTATTCATGTCGTACGTTGTTTTGATAACGATAACATTGTTCATGTTGATGGCAATGTGAATCCCATTCGTGATAAAGAAACGATTGATATTGAGTTGCAGTTAAAAGATTTGGAGACTGTAGATAAACGTCTTGAAAAAGTTAAGCGTGCTGCTAAAACGGGTAATAAAGAAGCCCAAGTAGAAGAAGGGTTGCTAAACAGAATCAGAGAAACATTGTTACAAGCTAAATCTGCCAGAACTGTAATTCCTCAAAATAATGACGAAGAAGTTCTGATGGAAGGATTTCAGTTGATTACTTCAAAGCCAGTATTGTATGTTTGTAATGTAGATGAGAATTCTGCAGTTACGGGAAATAAATATGTAGATCAGGTTCGTGAATTGGTAAAGGATGAAGACGCTGAAGTCATTGTACTTTCAGTAGGTGCTGAAGCAGATATTACAGAGTTAGAAAGCTATGAAGAACGTCAGGTTTTTCTTGAAGATATGGGGTTAACGGAGTCAGGTGCTTCAGTTCTTATTCGTGCAGCCTATAAATTATTAAAGCAACAAACGTATTTTACTGCAGGTGTAAAAGAAGTTCGTGCATGGACTATAAATGCAGGCTCAACTGCGCCACAAGCTGCTGGAGTTATTCACACTGATTTCGAAAAAGGATTCATTCGTGCCGAAGTCATTGCGTATGAAGATTTTGTTCATTACGGTTCTGAAGCTAAATGTAAAGAAGCAGGGAAATTTAAAGTAGAAGGTAAAGAATACATTGTAAAAGATGGAGATGTAATGCATTTTAGATTCAACGTTTAAAAAAAAGCATATTGTCAAAAATCATACAGTCGAAAGTTAGTACTAACTTTCGACTTTTTTTATAAACCTAATCCATCTTTTACTTCAAGATTTCTCCTTCAATCTTTTTTAAGACAAAAAAAGGAGCTTTTTTGGTCGCTCTTTAGTGTCAAGAAGAATAGGATTGAATTAAAAAATACTTTTCGTTTCAAACAAAGTTCACTGAACTTCAATTAAAATAAAAACCTTAGTGAAGTACTATGGGGTAAAATCGATTCAGAAAAAAATGAAGTTTGGGTTCTTATTGATTTTGCAATCTGTCAATCTGCGGTAAATTATATTGTTGCTATATTATTTTTAGTACTTTTAGTAAAAATAAATCATCATGAAAATAATCGCTTTTGGTGCAAGCCCCAGCAAAAATTCGATCAATAAAAAATTAGCAACGTATGCAGCAAGTCTTTTTGAAAATGCTGTAGTGGAGGTTTTGGATTTAAATGATTTTCAAATGCCCATCTTTACTGTTGATATCGAAAAAGAAATAGGGCAGCATGCGTTAGCAAAAGCATTTTTAGCTAAAATTGCTACCGCAGATATATTAGTAGTTTCCATGGCCGAAAATAATGGAAATTATTCTGCCGCTATCAAGAATATTTTTGATTGGTGTACCAGAATAAGTGCTAAGGTTTTTCAGGAAAAACCAATGTTACTGATGGCCACTTCACCAGGAGCAAAAGGCGGCGGGAATGTTTTGGGTATTGCAAAAAATGCTTTTCCTTTTTATGGCGGCAATATAAAAGAAACTTTTTCACTCCCAAGTTTTGAGGCTAATTTTGATGCTATTAACGGTGAAATTTCCAATCCCGAATTAGATAATCAGTTGAAAGAGATTATCAAGAATTTTTAAATTGGAATGCCAAAAATTAATATCAATTTGAAATCTGCAATCTAAACTCGTTAATACTAAATCTTCCATTGGTTGTCAATAGTATTCTTAATAACTTTGACGCATTCCTGTTTTAAATTTTATCGAATTACACTACATTAGCACCAAATCCACAAAATTTACAATGTCCGATCAAAATCAATATACCGAAGATAATATTCGGTCACTCGACTGGAAAGAACACATTCGCATGCGTCCCGGAATGTATATTGGGAAACTGGGCGACGGATCTTCCCCAGATGATGGTATTTACATTCTGTTAAAAGAAGTATTGGATAACTGCATCGATGAATTTGTCATGGGTGCCGGCAAAACTATCGAGGTGACAATCAAAGATAAAACTGTCACTGTTCGAGATTATGGTCGTGGAATTCCATTGGGTAAAGTGATTGATGTAGTTTCTAAAATGAATACGGGTGGGAAATACGATTCATTGGCATTTAAGAAATCGGTTGGTTTGAATGGAGTGGGAACAAAGGCCGTAAATGCATTGTCTAATTATTTTCGTGTAGAATCCGTTCGGGACGAAAAACAAAAAGCCGCTGAATTTTCGGCAGGAAATCTTGTTCTTGAAGAAGATATTATTGAAACGACTAAACGAAAAGGGACTAAAGTTACTTTTATACCGGATGAAGCGATTTTCAAAAATTATAAATTTCGATATGAATATATAATTAAAATGCTTAAAAACTATTGTTATTTAAACAATGGTTTGACTATTATTTTCAATGGCGAAAAATACTTTTCAGAGAATGGTTTGAAAGATTTACTGGAAGAGACCATCCACACTGATGATTTAGAATATCCAATCATTCATTTGAAAGGGGATGATATCGAAATTGCTTTAACACACAGTAAAACACAATATAGCGAAGAATACCATTCGTTTGTAAACGGACAAAATACCACACAAGGAGGAACGCATTTAGCAGCCTACCGGGAAGCGATAGTGAAAACCATCAGGGAATTTTACAATAAAAGCTTTGAAGCTTCGGATGTACGAAAATCTATTGTTACCGCTGTAAGCATCAAAGTAATGGAACCTGTTTTTGAGTCACAGACTAAAACTAAATTAGGTTCAACGGATATGGGTTCAGAGCCAGGAATGCCTTCAGTGCGCACTTTTGTTAATGATTTTGTGAAAACGAAATTAGATAATTATTTACACAAGAATCCTCCGACTGCAGAAGCATTGTTACGGAAAATTATTCAAGCCGAAAGAGAGCGCAAAGAATTGTCAGGTATTAGGAAATTAGCAACAGATCGTGCCAAGAAAGCGAATTTGCATAACAAGAAACTAAGAGATTGCCGGGCGCATCTACCAGACACTAAAAATCCTAAAAATCTGGAAAGTACCCTTTTTATTACAGAGGGAGATTCTGCATCAGGATCCATTACCAAATCTCGGGATGTAAATACGCAGGCTGTTTTCAGTTTACGTGGAAAACCTTTGAATTCCTATGGAATGAGCAAGAAAATTGTTTATGAAAATGAAGAATTTAATCTGTTGCAAGCAGCGCTGGATATTGAGGATGGTTTAGAAAAATTGAGGTATAATAATATTGTGATTGCAACTGATGCTGATGTCGATGGAATGCACATCAGATTGCTATTGATTACTTTTTTCTTACAATTTTTTCCGGAATTGATAAAAGAAGGGCATTTGTACATTTTGCAAACGCCACTTTTTAGAGTTCGAAACAAGAAGGAAACAATTTATTGTTATTCTGATGAAGAACGAAAAGCCGCAATAGAAAAACTAAAACCAAAACCAGAAATCACACGATTTAAAGGATTGGGAGAAATTTCTCCAGATGAATTCAAAAATTTTATTGGTGAAACGATACGTTTGGATCCTGTTATGATGGACAAAAATACATCGATTGAGCAATTATTGTCTTTTTATATGGGGAAAAATACACCAGACAGACAAGAATTTATCATCAAGAATTTGAAAGTAGAATTAGACGTAATTGAGAAAAATTAAATAGTTAAACTATGCCTACAAAAAAAACACTTATTTTTATTTTTTTCCTATTTGTGATTAGTTTTTTAGCTACTTTTTTTATTTTAAAAAGCAACGATCATAAAGAATGCGATTTTGTTATGAAAAAAAAGTTAGATCAAAACGGAAATAAAATTTATACGAAAGAACATGTTTGTAAAGAAAAATATTCTTTTTAGAATTTTTAGGACAAAATTATAATTGATTACTATTTAGTAGCATATACGTAATGAAAGAGGAAGACGACGATAACATATTACCAGAAGGTCAAGAAGAGGAGAATTCAATTGATGAAACTCAATCTGAAGAAAAATCTTCTGAAGGCCAGCATTTTTACGATAATAAAGAAGACGAAAACGATACGATCACCAAGGTTACGGGAATGTACAAAGATTGGTTTTTGGATTATGCGTCCTATGTAATTCTAGAGCGTGCGGTTCCTGCGATTGAGGATGGTTTCAAGCCTGTGCAACGTCGTATTATGCACTCTTTAAAGGAATTAGACGACGGTCGTTATAACAAAGTTGCCAATGTTGTTGGGCACACCATGCAGTATCATCCTCACGGAGATCAGAGTATTGGTGATGCGATGGTGCAAATTGGCCAGAAAGAACTGTTGATTGACTGTCAGGGAAACTGGGGAAATATACTAACAGGAGATGGTGCTGCGGCTTCTCGTTACATTGAAGCGCGTTTGTCTAAATTTGCTTTGGAGGTTATTTATAGTCCGAAAATTACTGATTGGGGCGTATCTTATGACGGCCGACGAGCGGAGCCCAATAATCTTCCGGTGAAATTTCCTTTATTATTGGCTTCTGGCGCTGAAGGGATTGCGGTAGGGCTTTCAACGAAAGTACTGCCCCATAATTTTAACGAGTTGATCGATTCGTCAATAAAAATTCTGAAAGGAAAACCATTTACGATTTATCCGGATTTTATGACACAAGGTATTGCCGATGTGTCTAATTATAATGATGGTTTGCGTGGCGGTCGGGTTCGGGTTCGGGCCAAAATTGCTCAGCTCGACAAAAACACCTTGGTGATTACCCAAATTCCGTTTTCAACCAATACGACTACTTTGATTGACAGTATTTTGAAGGCGAATGATAAAGGGAAAATCAAGATCAAGAAAATAGAGGATAATACTGCTGCTGAGGTCGAAATTTTAATTCACCTTTTTCCAGGTGTTTCACCAGATAAAACGATTGATGCATTGTTTGCTTTCACGGCTTGTGAAACTTCAGTAGCACCATTAGGTTGTGTGATTGAAGACAATAAACCGTTGTTTATTGGGGTTTCTGCGATGTTGAAAATCTCAACCAACAGAACTGTACAATTACTAAAAAGTGAACTCGAAATTCAATTGAGCGAATTGGAGGAACAATGGCATTTTCTTTCTTTGGAACGTATTTTTATCGAGAATAAAATCTATCGTGACATTGAAGAAGAAACTACTAGAGAAGGCGTAATCAAATCGGTTGATGATGGTTTGAAACCACACACGCAACACTTAAAACGAGCAGTTACCGAAGACGATATTCTGCGTTTGCTGGATATTCGAATCATGCGTATTTCTAAATTTGACAGCAATAAAGCACAAGATAAAATTGAGTCGCTAGAAGGAGATATAGAGCAAGTTAAACACGATTTAGAACATTTGATTGATTTTGCAATTGCCTATTTTACCAAGTTAAAAGAAAAATACGGAAAAGGGAGGGAACGTCAAACGGAACTTCGCATATTTGATGATATCGAGGCAACCAAAGTAGTGTTGAGAAACACCAAATTATACGTCAATAAAGAAGAGGGATTCGTAGGAACGAGCTTGAAAAAAGACGAATACGTAACCGACTGCTCTGATATTGATGATGTAATTGTTTTTCTGCGTGACGGGAAAATGATGATTACCAAAGTGGACGCCAAAACTTTTGTGGGTAAGGATATTATTCACATTGCTATTTTTGACAAAAGCGATAAGCGCACGATTTATAATATGATTTATCGTGACGGAAAATCGGGTCCTTCCTATATAAAACGTTTTAATGTTTCGGGAGTAACTCGAGATAAAGCCTATGATTTAACCAATGAAACTGCAGGTTCTCAAGTAGTATATTTCTCTTGTAATCCAAATGGCGAAGCTGAAGTTATCACGATATTATTGCGTCAGGTAGGAAGTGTTAAAAAACTTAAATTTGATATTGATTTTGCCAGTTTAGCCATAAAGGGACGTGCCTCCAAAGGAAATTTAGTTACTAAATATCCGATTAAAAAAATAGAATTGAAAGAGAAAGGAATTTCTACCTTACTGCCAAGAAAAGTTTGGTTTGATGATACCGTTCAACGATTAAATGTGGATGCAAGAGGTGAATTATTAGGGGAGTTTAGACCTAATGATAAAATTTTGGTCATAACGCAATCTGGAAAAATTAAAGTAATTACACCAGAATTGTCTACACATTTTGATGAAGATATGGTAATTTTGGAAAAATGGGTTCCTAAAAAACCAATTTCAGCTATTTATTTTGATGGTGAGAAAGAGCGCTACTACATCAAGCGTTTCTTAGTGGAAACTGAGAATAAAGAAGAAAGTTTTATTACAGAACATCCTAACTCAAATCTTGAAATTGTATCAACGGACTATCGGCCTGTTGCCGAAATAGTGTTTACTAAAGTAAAAGGAGTTCAAAAAGAGAATATTACCGTGGATATCGAATCTTTCATAGCTTTAAAAGGATTTAAAGCTTTAGGGAATCAATTGACAACCGATAAATTAAAACAAGTGAACCTATTAGAATCTTTGCCATACGAAATTCCACTAGAAGTAATCCCGGAAGAATTTGAAGTTGCTGGAGAAACTCAAATAGAAAGTGGTGAGGGAACTACTCAACTCAATGATGATGGTCAGATCGGTTTGAGTTTTTCGTAAGTTGAAAGCATAGTAATGTACAGCAAGTATTGTATGATTTATTCCGTTTAGATCTAGTAAAACGGTATGAATTAATTATTTCTTGGTACTCTTTTTTTTTCTTAGGTACTACTGTCTATAAATGAACAATTATTGAACGCTCATTAGTTGTTTTTTTAAGTCAAGAATTATAGATCTAAATTGTATAATATTCTAGTTAATTTGCCCAATTTTATTACAAAAATAATAACTACAAGATCAGTCATATCCTTATTAGACATAAACTTTAAGGATTATGAGCCAAAAGCAAGTTTTTTTGCTCGTTTTTTTTATAAAACACAATAGTAATACCCATATTGCTTCCATATAGATAATTTTATATTTTGTTTACTATTTAAGAAAAATAATTAAACAAAAGTAGTAGTCTTTCGAAATTTAGAACTAAATTTACTTTTATAATGGTGGAGCTTTAATAAATAACTGTCTTCTTATTGTGAAATTAATTTAAATCTAAAAAAATGTTTACAAAATTTAAAAAATCAGAGCTATTTATTTTAGTGGTCGTGATCGTATTAATATTCATCTCAGAATATATTTATTTAGTAGAAGAAGATTTTCAAAGAGCTGTATTTATTGGTCTATGGCCTCCAACTATTGTTGGACTATTAATATTTTTTAATCTTAAATTGAAGAAGTAGATGAAAAATTTAGACATATTAATACTTACTAGTGTTGTAATATCGTGTTTTATAGCTTTTTTTATCTCTACTTTCAGAACTTTCGAAAACATACAGAAAGAAGGCGTGGATAAATATCAAAAAAGAGGCATCATCAGTAGATTGTTGGGGTATTTTGAAAGTATACTATAAGATTATTGATAAATAAATTTCTGAAGGATAGATAAAATATCGGAATATTATTAGGGTTAATTATCATTAGTAAACACACTTAATTTAATAAAGTTATGGTATTTACATTGAGTAAGTTTAAATAATTAATGGTATTAACAGGTTCTTGTTTTGTGTTATGATATTATTCAGTAATTAATAAATTGATAAAATTCGATAACGGTAACTCTATAAAAAAGCTTCCACATCTTTAGAAGCTTTTTTATTGTTTATATTTTACTCTTTTTCTTAGTACTTTTCATATTCAAAACTTCAACGAATAGAGAAAAAGAGATCGCAAAATAGAGGTATCCTTTTGGTACTGGTGTTACGTGATTGCCAAAGATCAATGCATTAGATAGATGTGCACTTTCAGTAAGCAGCATAAAGCCTATTAGGATTAAAAACGATAAACCCAAGATCTGAATAGAAGGATGTTTGTTTACAAAATTTCCAACAGGAACTGCAAATTGCATCATTATTAATACAGATATCACTACTGCAGTTATCATAATGTAAATAGCACCCTCTACACCATTTGTCATTCCTACCGCTGTAAGAATACTATCAAAGGAGAAAACTAAATCAATCATAATAATTTGAAATAGTACGTTTTGAAATGATTTTGTAGCTGCTTTGCCTAACTCTTTTTCTTCATGTCCTTTTTCATCAACCTTTTCTCGAATTTCATTCGTGCTTTTGTAAATTAAGAATAGTCCGCCTCCTAATAAAATGAGACTTTGACCTGTAATTCCAGCCGAAAACCAACTGAAATCAATATGAAACCAAGGTTCTTTCATTTGAATTAATAAATTGATACCAAACAAGAGCGCAATTCTCATAAACATAGCAAGAAACATTCCCACTTTGGTAGCTTTTTTTCTCTGTTCGAGCGGTAATTTTCCGGTGGCAATAGAAATGAAAATGATATTGTCTATCCCTAATACAATTTCTAAGAATGTTAATGTTAACAACGCCACCCAAGCATCCGGATTTAAAAATACTTCCATATTTATTTAATTATAATTTATATTACTTAATCAGCAATTTTAGTGACGGATCCTTTTTGTTTTGCATCGGATCCAACCATTCCAAATTCAAATGTATAGGAATTTTTTGAGGTTGTCAAAATTTTCATTCCAATAGCCTTTTCTTCCGCCATGTTTTTTGGGTGAATTTTTTGTAATACATACTCGCAATCATTTACCCATCGAATCGATGCAGTATCCGTCTTGCCTTCAAAAGTTTCAATTTCTATACTATCGTTGCGCGTAAAGAGCGTAGTTTTTTTTACACCATTAACATTGTATTCAAATTTAAACGTTCCTGTTTTGAAATCGGAACAATTGCGTTCTGCATCATAACATGATAGGAATAATACTATAGGGATGAGAAGTATAATTTTTTTCATTTTAGTGTAATTTTAATTTTTTGTACTAAGAATAAATCGAGCGAAACGCATTACTATTGAATTTTAATATCATATTTATCTAAAAGCCCCACAATTCCTTGTGTTGAAAACTTTGCTTTTTTCATGGGATTAACTTCAGGGTCAATTTTAAAGTTTATTGCTGTTATAAAATCGGCTCCAGCTAATTGGGTATTGTTAAAAATTGCACCTTCCAAATTACTGTTTTCAAAAATGGAATTTACAAGATTAGCTCCTATAAAAGTAACCTCTTTCAAAGAACAGGTATTAAATTTTGTTTTTGGCATTTTTTTATTGGCAAACGAAGAATAATCTAACATGCATTCCTGAAAACTCACATTAAATAAAAAATCATCACATTCTTCAAATTGTATACCGAGCATTTTGCAGTTCTTGAATTGTATGCCTTTTAAGCTAGTTCCTGATATTTTAATTAGGGCTAAGTTACAGTCAATAAATTCACAATCCATAAAAGTACTATAAGAGAAATCATTGTTGGAGAAATCACAGTTTTTAAAAATGCAATCTTCAAATTCTCTGTTGTTTACTTTTTTATCGATGTAAATAACTTTTTCAAAAGTTTTTTGAACATGAATTAGGTTTTCCATTAGTCGTTAAATAAGCTTTTCATAATTATTTTTAATCCCCAGTACATCAAAAACATTGCTGCTAAACAAGCAATTATTCCTATTGCTAAAACTAAATAGTGCCAAATATTATGCTCGTTCATAAATGCATTATAAATTACTACAGGGCCTAAAAACAAAAGGGGCAAGGCACCTGCTAAATATTTGATTCCTTTGGATAATAGTTCTTTATTAGTTGCCATTTCTTTAATTTGAGGTTTAGTGTTTTATTATGCTGAAAAAAAGTTCGTTTGTATTTCTTTATTGGCCATTGTAAGTATCGACCGCTTTTCTCACACTTCCATGTTTTTTCAATAATTCTGCGGCTTCATCATAGGAAGTCGGAGTTTCTTCCATAATCATTTTTACGCCGCGATCTACTAGTTTGCTATTGCTCAGTTGCATATCGACCATTTTATTTCCTTTTACTTTTCCGAGTTGAATCATGGTAGCGGTTGTAATCATGTTGAGTACTAATTTTTGGGCTGTTCCAGCTTTCATACGGGAGCTTCCGGTTACAAATTCAGGTCCTACAATTATTTCGATTGGAAATTTTGCTTTTTGCGAAAGTGGACTTCCGGCGTTACAAGAAATACTTCCAGTAGTAACATTCTTTTCATTGCAGGCTTGCAATCCTCCAATGACATAAGGTGTCGTGCCTGAGGCAGCGATCCCAATAACGACATCATTTTCATTGACATCGAAAGCTTTTAAATCAACCCAAGCTTGAGTTGCGTTGTCTTCGGCATTTTCTACCGCTTTACGAATTGCAGTGTCGCCACCTGCGATTATCCCAATTACTAAATCGAAAGGAACACCAAAGGTTGGCGGACATTCTGAAGCATCAAGAATTCCCAGCCGACCTGAAGTTCCTGCGCCGATATAAAATAATCGTCCGCCCAGTTTCATTTTGGCTACGATTTCTGTCACTAAATTTTCAATCTGTGGCAAGGCTTTTTCTACGGCAAGCGGAACTGTTTTGTCTTCCTGATTGATATTAGACAACAACTCCTGAACGGACATTTTTTCTAAATGGTCGTATTTTGAGGATTGTTCGGTGGTTTTTGTAAATTCCATAGTTATGTTTTTTGAAGGGAGAACTCGAGAGTTATCCGTGCAATATTTTTTTTGCGTGAGGGATAGTAGCGAAAATCCTTTTTATCATGTAGCGTAAGCGTAATGAAAAAAGATTATAGCGAATAGCCCGACCCTTGTGGTCACGCCCAAATTGTAAAATTATATAAAATACGCCAAAGCAATTCCTATTACAATCATCGAAACTTTTGCAATGTTAAACTTATGTCCTTCGCTACTCTCGAAAATAATAGTTGAGGAAATATGAAATAATATTCCAATAACAATAGCTGTAATTTCGGTATAATATACATTTAATAGGGGCATATAATTTGAGAAGAGCGTTCCTAAAGGTGTCATGACTGCAAAGGTGATCATAAAGAAAAATATTGCTTTTTTATTCAGACTTGCATTGATAAAAAAGGTAGTCAGAATAATGGCAATTGGTAAATGATGGATTGCAATTCCTACGGCTAAATCAGGGTGATGGTTTACAGGAAAACCTTCCAGAAAGGCATGGATACAAAGACTGATGAACAGCAACCAAGGAATTTGAGTCATCAACGGGTGTCCATGTACGTGTCCGTGTTCGGCACCTTTAGAAAAAAATTCCAAAATGATTTGAAATAAGATTCCCAACATAATAAAAAGCCCAATATTAGGATGGCTACTTTCGTAAATTTCCGGTAATAAATGCATTACGGTTAGCGAAAGCAAGAAAGAACCACTAAAAGCTAATAGTAATTTAAGGTTCGTTTTATTTTTTGGTTTTATAATCAAAGCGATGATATAACCTATGAGTACGGAAAGTAAGGGTAAAAGGTAATTCATATTTGTTGCTTAACCGTTTATTCTATTTTTATATGTTAATCACATATTGGATTAATTAATTCACTATTTGAAAATCATGATGAGGCGTTCGCTATCTGTTTTGTGGAATTTTTTCAGTTTATAATCCCCAAAAATATCCAATAAATAAATTCCGGCTTCTTCCATTAATTCCTCAAAATCCTTGAGTGTAAGAGCTTTCACTTTTTCAGTAAAATGAAATTTTTGACCTTTATCTTCAAAGTCAATTTCTTTGTAAATATGCCCGTCTTTTAAATAACGTTTGATATAAAAATCAATTCCTTCGACCGTTTTTGTTTCTTCAGGAACCAGTGTTTCAATAACATGAGCCACATTCATAAAGTCAATCACCGCAAACCCATATTCCGAGAGACTTTCTTTGATGGCTTTGAGCGTAGTTAGATTGTCTTCATCATTTTCAAAATAACCAAAACTGGTAAATAAGTTGAAAATAGCATCATATTTCTCTTCAAAAGGTTCACGCATGTCGTGCACTTTGAAATGCAGGGTGTCGTTCGTATTTTTACTGGCTTCTGCAATACTGTTTTCAGACAAATCTGCCCCAAGAACATCAAATCCCAATTGGTTCAAATAAATCGAATGGCGTCCTTTGCCACACGCTAAATCCATTACTTTTGCTTTTTCCGGAAGATTAAGGTAATGGGTTAGATTATCCATAAAAATCTGAGCTTCTCTGTAATTTCGGTCTTTGTAAAGTATATGGTAATAAGGCGTGTCAAACCACGATGTATACCAGTTTGCAGGTGTTTGTGGTTGATTATCGGTAGTCGGTTTGCTAGATTCAGACATTTATTATTTTTCAATTAATTCGATTGATGCAAATTTAGTGTATTTTTGCACCGAATACTTGATTTTACAATGGAAAATAATTATAAAATGGTTGCCAAAACCTTTTTTGGTTTTGAGGAGATATTAGCAAAAGAGCTGCAAATGCTAGGCGCACAAAACGTGGAGCAAGGCGTACGAATGGTGAGTTTTAAAGGAGATAAAGGGTTTATGTACAAAGCGAATTTAGCGTTGCGTACCGCATTGAAAATCCTCAAACCTATTTATTTTTTCAAAGCCAATAATGAACAAGCTTTGTATAAAGGTATTTCAGGAGTAAATTGGTCTAAATTAATTAATGCCAACCAAACTTTTGTGATTGATGCCACCGTGCACTCGGAATATTTTAATCACTCTGAATTTGTTTCTCAAAAATGTAAAGATGCAATTGTGGATCAGTTCCGAGAAAGAACTGGACAACGACCTAGCATTGATAAAGTACATCCTGATTTGAGAATCAATATTCATATCGATAAAGACCAAGTTTCAGTAGCACTGGATACTTCTGGAAATTCGTTGCATCAGCGTGGGTATAGAACAGCCACTAATATTGCTCCTATAAACGAGGTCCTAGCAGCAGGAATTCTATTGCTTTCGGGTTGGGACGGTCAGGGCGATTTCTTGGATCCTATGTGTGGTTCCGGAACATTTCTTGCCGAAGCCGCTATGATTGCCTGTAACATTCCAGCAAACATTAACCGTAAAGAATTTGCTTTCGAAAAATGGAATGACTGGGACAATGATTTGTTTGACAGTATATCAGATAGTTTGTTGAAACGAGTTCGAGAGTTTCATTATACGATAAAAGGCTACGATAAAGCACCAAGTGCCGTTCAAAAAGCCAAAGACAACATCAAAAATGCCAATCTTGACGAGTATATTTCGATTGAGGAAAAGAACTTTTTTGATACCGAAAAAACATCTCAAGGTAAATTGCACATGGTCTTTAATCCACCTTATGATGAGCGTTTGGATATTCACATGGAAGAATTCTACAAAAGTATTGGAGATACTCTAAAGAAGAATTATCCAGGGACAAATGCTTGGTTTATTACTGCAAATCTGGAAGCATTGAAATATGTAGGATTGAAACCTTCTAGAAAGATTAAACTTTTTAACGCAAGTTTGGAAGCACGTTTGGTAAAATACGAAATGTATGAAGGTAGTAAGAGAACAAAATTTCAAGTTCAGGATTCGGAAAATACCGATACAGCTTCAGAGAATAGTCAGTGATAATTAGATAGTTTAACTTTAAATTTTTTAACATTCATACAGAAAATGACCAAATTACAAATACGAGCATTTATATACCAATTAGGATGTTTTGCAATATTATTTATTTCGGCTAGATATATAGTAGCGCATTACACTAATTTAATAGGTTTTTGGATTCCGTTAACCGCATTTGTGATAGGAACACTTTTATCACCAAAATTCCAAGCAGTAAAAACCAAGGACGGGGAAAAATTATTCATGAAATGGATTTTCATGAAAGGAATTAAGGAAGTAGGATAGTTTTATAATATTCTACAAAAAAATATCGCAAAGAAAACTTATTTCGTTGCGATATTTTTTTTATCTGCTATTCGTAATTATTTATTTTTTCTTTTCAATTTTTTTGGGAACCACTGCAGGTTTTACTTTCTTCTTGTAAATGGGAACAAAGTAAGTAACAGTATAGTTGAAACCTACTCCAAAACTCCCGTCATAGGTTCTGTTGAATCCGGGAATATATAAATTAGAAAAATTGTCAGGTTCTTTGTTGGTTACCAATCGGTTCAAGCGAAGACTGAAACCCACAAACACATTATTAAATACTTTGGCTTTTACTCCAGCCACAACTTCAATCCAACTTGCGGATAAACCATCAAACTTTTTACCAGAAGGAATTACAGGTACTTCTCCAAAATAGGGGTTGGAATTGTAAATTCTATAACTGTTTAATTGCTGATTAAAAGTACTAAAACCATAGCGCATTCCTATAGAAATAATATTTTCCATATCAAGCCAATTTTCGTAAGCATTATAATCAAAACCCGCCTTTATATAGGACCCTTTCGTGGTGAAATTAACGCGGTCATCATCCGTAGTTTTATTTTCGTTACCAATTTCAGCAGCCAAAAAATATTTTTTTGTCAATCGATAATCTCCTACAAATTCAATTCCTTTATAATCCTTGTCATATAATGCTCGGGTCACTTTGTATAAATCCACACCGATGCGTACTCCATAGCGATCAGTTTTTACGGGAATCGTATCGTTCTTTTTTTCTTCGGAGCTAATATCTACCAATGATAAAGGAGCTTCAGGAATGATCTGGTCCGTTTTGCTATTTGTTGGGGTATTTTTTACGGGATTAGTTTGCTTTACCGGTTCACTTTTTGGGCTCGGTTCCTGAGCATGTGTTATTGTCAAAGACAATAGGATACAGAAACTAAAAAAAGATCTTAATGTGTGTTTCATTTTCGTTTTCGATGTTACTTTTTTCAACCGATATAAATTTCATCCATTTTTGATTAGCAGCTGTTGCATCAGTATGTGTATATGGATTTGTTGGGTTTAGTGTAAAAATTGTTTTGTAACCGCATGCTCTCGATACAAAAAGTTCCTGAGTGGTGTAATCAAATTTTATAATGTCTTCATCAACCAATGCAGGGTTTGTATTTCCTGAATTTAATATGAAACTATAAGTTGTGGTCGTTCCAACAGTTTTTAAAGGAATAGATATGGTGTTTCCGCTAGTTGTCTGGCTGCCGTTAAAAAGAATTCCATCGGTCATTCCTTCGCCCACAACCTTTAGATTTGATACGTTTTTTAAAACCAAAGGATTCGAAAAATCATAAAAGCCAATCACCAAACGTGGTGTTGTAGGAGTATTTGCATCGCAAATATCATCTTTCTCACAACTGGATAATAAGAACGCAACAGTAAAAACGAATAAAATTATTTTTTTCATGTTTTTTATTGAAAATTTTTTGATTGCAGTTTATGTAAATCTGCAATCAAAAAAGGTTAATTGTATCTCTACAATCGTTATCTTCTTTCCAAAAGTACAACATTTTCTACATGATGCGTTTGTGGAAACATATCCACAGGGCGCACCCGAGTTACTTTGTACTTCTCGTCCATCAAAGCTAAATCGCGTGCTTGAGTAGCTGAATTACAACTTACATAGACCACTTTTTCAGGCGCAATTTTCATGATTTGTTCAATTACATCCTTGTGCATTCCGTCTCTTGGAGGGTCCGTTATAATTACATCTGGATGCCCGTGTTGAGCAATGAAACTATCGTTAAAAACGACTTTCATGTCTCCTACATAGAATTCGCAATTGGTTATTTCATTCCGTTCGGCATTCAATTTAGCATCTTTAATAGCTTCCGGGACACTTTCTACTCCAATAACTTTTTTTGCTTCTTTTGAAACAAATTGTGCAATAGTTCCTGTGCCAGTGTATAGATCATAAACGATTTCATTTCCGGTAAGTCCAGCAAAGTCGCGCGTTATTTTATATAATTCATACGCTTGATCGGAGTTGGTTTGATAAAAAGATTTCGCATTAATGCTGAATTTCAGCCCTTCCATTTCTTCTAGAATGTAATCTCTTCCTTTGTATAATTTAATGTCAGTATCATATAAAGTATCGTTGGCTTTGTTGTTGATAACGTATTGCAACGAAGTGATTTGAGGGAATTTCTCGTAAAGATGATCCAAAAGTAATTCTCTGTTGGCTTTATCGTTTTCAAAAAACTGAATTAAAACCATGATTTCACCAGTCGAAGCCGTACGCAACATCAAAGTTCTAAGCAATCCCTCGTGGTTTCTTGGGTTGAAGAAAGTCAAGCCATGCGCATTGGCAAAATCTCTCACTTCATTTCTAATCGCATTTGATGGATCTTCCTGAAGATGACATTTGTTGATGTCCAGGATTTTGTCCCACATTTTCGGAATATGAAAACCAAGGGCGTTTCTATTTCCTAAATCTTCCGTGCTGTCAATTTCCTTTTCGGTTAACCAACGGCTGTTCGAAAATGAAAATTCCATTTTGTTCCTGTAAAAAAACTGTTTTTCCGAACCAAGGATCGGTTCAAATTCTGGAAGTTCTATTTTTCCAATGCGTTGCAAATGGTTTTTTACTTCATTTTGCTTGTAGAATAACTGTTGGCTGTATTTCATATTTTGCCATTTGCAACCACCACAAACACCAAAGTGTTCACAAACAGGTGTTACGCGATGCTCTGAATATTCATGAAAATGAACTGCTTTCCCTTCGTAATACGCTTTGCGTTTCTTGAAAGTCTGTACATCCACTACGTCACCAGGAACCACATTGGGAATAAAAACTACTTTTCCGTCGGGAGCTTTTGCTACCGAAACGCCTTTTGCTCCAGCATCAAGGACTTTTATTTGATGAAAGACAACTTTGTCTGTATTTTTCTTTGCCATAGCGCAAAAATAAGCGTTTGGATGGTTTTACAAATTCAAATCGCAAAATATTTTCGATAAGAAGTGTTTTTTTGTTCGGAGTTAAGTTTTCTTTCGGATAGTATCTATGTCAAGGTCATTAAATTTAAGAAATGGGTTTAGTTATTAACGTGAAGCGCTTTATAATAAAAGGAATTTATTAAATAAGAAAAGTTGTATAAAAATAATTTAAACATATCTAAGTTAAAGACTTATTGATTCATTGTTTTTTTGGATATAAATGAAAAAGTATCAAATCTCTTTGTATTTAAATAGGCGGATAGAATTAAGGGTGTGATTTTATACTGTCAATTTTAACGTATATTTGCCGCTTTAATAAATACCATCTTAAATGGAATTGTACCGTAGTTTATCAAAAATAAGTTTTCTCAAAAACAGTTATGCATATAAATTTCTATTTGTTACCTTCATAGGGATTCATATTCCATTGATTGGATTGCTGTTTTTTATTGTTTATGTCAAACAGTCAGCTTCGCCTGATTCGATTGTAGTTTTTACATTGATAATGACATTAATAGCGACAGGTATAACATTATGGGTACTTAGAAAATTAATCAAACCCATAGAAGTAGCCTCTAAAGCCTTAGATAATTATAGAAATAATAGAGTTATTTCGAAGTTACCAACAGAATTTACTGATGAAGCAGGTTTGTTAATGTCAAATATTCAGGAATCGATTATGATAAATGAAAAATACATCAGTGACAAACAGGATCTGATTTATTTGCTTTCACATGATTTTAGATCTTTTGCAGGAAATTCTCAAGGATTAGCACAACTTATCCTAGAAGAAAATCCAACGGCAACAGTTCAGGAATACGCGGAGTTGATCAAGCAATCCACAAATCAGCAGTATATCTTTATAGAAACGTTTATTAAGTTGATAAAAGATGAAGAAGAAATTTCGAAGAAAATTCTACAGACAAATAAAATTCAGTTGCAAGAAATTATGATTTTGGTGACCAATCAAGTGGCTCAAAAATTAGCTTCTAAAAAAATTAAATTAAATACGGTTATTGAACTTAATCAAGCCTCTTTAAAAATTGAAGAAGATTTATTAGTACGCGTTTTAGTAAACTTAATTGATAATGCGATTAAATTTTCATTTGCTGAGAGTGAAATTCAAGTTCGGATGTGTGTTATTGATAATAAAATAGCCTTTTTGGTTTCAGATTCGGGAATAGGTTTTGATCCTAAATACAAAGAAGAACTGTTTGAAAAATTCACTAATAGAAGTCGATTGGGAACTGCCAATGAGGCTTCTACAGGGATTGGATTGTATCTTTGTAAAAAAATAGTTGAAAAATACCACGGAAGGCTTTTGGTGGATAGTGAAGGAGTAAACAAAGGTGCAGTATTTTCTGTTTTTTTTGATTATATAAAGTAAACACCATAAAAATAGGATCCTATAAGGAGTAATCATTATAGATTCCTTCTTATTATTGTAATAATTTAATATAAGTTATCGGATTTCAATTTATTCTTGTTGAGGAAACAGAATCATGATATATTCTACATAGATTTTTTGTTTGATTAAGGAAAGTCCATATTCATTCTTTAACTGATTTTTTAAATTTTCAAAATTTTTGATTTGAAGCGTAAAGTTATAATTAGTTTTTAGGTCTATTTTATCCAAAATAATTTTATTGGTTTCTTTGATTAAAGCATTAACTAGTGTTTTGATTTTAGATTTTTTTATCACAATTTTCTCTGTGCTTATGCGTATTATGTTTTCGGGATAGTTATTTGTGGTTTTGTATTTCGCTAATATTTCTGGATTAACAACCCTTAAATTCCAGATCTCAGTTAGTATTGAGCGTTTATGAATTTTAAAATTATAACTTTTAGCTAATTGATCTAAAACTATTTTTTTTGTTAAGGAACTGTCTTTCGATTTGTTTTTAAAGTTTAGGTTAATTGTTTTGTTTAATACTTCTTTTTTATTCGTTTTTAGCGCGATTTCATTTATATCCAATAAATAAGACAATGTTGTTTTCAGGCTTACGCTTTTATAGGCCATGCTGTCAGGGTAATTTTGTTGCGAGCTAGAGCCGTAAAGATTATTAGTTTCCTCTATGTCGATTGTATAAATGCTGTTTTTAATATTGATTTTTTCCGGAGTACTTAACATAAAAATTAATGGAATCCCTATAAAAAAAGCATTATGAAGGGCGTGCATCAGAAAACCTAGAACAAATCCATGTCGAACTCTCAGGAAACCAATGAAAAGTCCTGAAATTATTTGTGGCGCCACTAATATTGGTGATAAAAGTAAGATGGTATAGGATAACTCATAATTAGTAATGTGAACAATCCCGAAAAGAGCAGCAGAGGAAAAAAAGATAAATTTGTATCTTTTTTTCCAAAGAGCTGTGAAGTAAGCGTCTACTTTTTGTTTATTCCTAACGCCAGAAAGCGAAACTAATGAAGTGATAAAATGCACTGCATAATTATTTTTATATCGCAGATGCATCCTGAAAATTAGTTCTTCAAAAAAAGGTCCAATTAAAACTGTTAAGACTAACAACAATATAACAGGAGTAGTTTTAATCATCTCCAGAATCTTATGGTTGTCCGGATCAAGAAGTCCCAACGATTCTAAACTGCTTATTAAAAGGATTAAAATCCCCATTATGGGTATTTCAATTATTAATATTGAGAAGAGTTTTTTTAGTTGTTCAACTCTATTGAGTTGATTAGCAGCTTGATCTTTGGGATTTCTTAAGAAAGTGATAAAATCAGCATACGTTTCTTTTATTGTTTCCTGCATAGAGATGGTCTAAGTCTTTGATTTTTTAATCTATTTACAATGGGGGAAGTTTTTTTACTAGAATCGGACCAAAATTTTGCGAATAGTATTTCTATTACAAACAAACATAGTCAAATAAATACGAAAAGGATTATATTTATTTAATTATAAATGATATTGATAGTTCTTTACTGGGAAAATTCTTTGGGATACTTTTATTATTTAATAAGAAGTGCGGAACAGCAGTTTTTGTAGTAAAACGAACTTTAAAATTTTGTTAAATTTTTCTATAGCTGAAAGTGTTTTTTTTACAAATGAACTAAATTTGAGAAACACAAATTCTATAATTATGAAAAGAAATGCAACTGCAGTATGGAACGGTTCACTAAAAGAAGGAGCTGGGAAACTAACTACACAAAGTACAACACTAAACGAAACTCAATATTCGTTTAAATCCCGATTTGAGGAGGGTGTGGGAACAAATCCGGAGGAACTTGTTGCGGCAGCTCATGCAGGCTGTTTTACCATGCAACTTTCAGCATTTATAGGAGAAGCTGGATTTGAAATTGAAAGTATTGAAACCAAATGTGCCATTGATTTAGTAGATGGAACAATACTTACATCTCACTTAACAGTACAAGCAAAAATTAGCGAAATAACCGAAGATGTTTTTCAAGAATTAGTTACCAAAGCTGAAAAAAACTGTCCGATTTCTAAAGTGTTGAATGCAGCAATTTCCTCGAGTGCTACATTGATTTAAAAACACACATGTATAAAATAGGCTCGACTCAATTATAAGTCAAGCCTATTTAATTTGTGGATGTTTAACCTAGTTATTCCTTTTACAATTATTGGGTTGATAATACTTGTAGGATTGCTTTTTCAGCAAGTGGAGCCATAACCTGATATCCAGTTTTATTAGGATGCACACCATCCGCAGAGTAGGCTTTTTTTAATCCTTTCCTTTCGTCTACCATAGTTGAATAATAATCCAGATACAGAATTTGATTTGCGGCTGCATACCGTTTTAATTGAGTGTTTAATGCTGCGACCTTTGTAATTGGATCTTGATTGGGTTTCCAAGGGAAATCATTAGCTGGTAAAACAGAACAAAGAATTACTTTAATCTTATTAGCTTTTGCTAATTCAGCCATTGAATAAATATTATTTGTAATCATATCCAGAGTTGAAGGACCTGTATTACCCGCGATATCATTAATTCCTGCCAAAATTACCACAACAGTTGGTTTTAAGGCAATCACATCCGCTCTAAAACGAAGTAACATTTGAGGAGTAGTCTGACCACTAATGCCACGGTTTACATATTGTTTTTCTGTAAAATAGTCAGCATTTATTGTACTCCAAAATTCGGTTATGGAATCTCCCATAAATACAACTCTTTTTTGCCCAGGTGGTACTGGTTTCAGATTTACATTTTGATCTTGGTATTTATTTAAATTTGGCCAGTCTTGGGCCAGTACTTTTCCTCCCATAACAATTGATATAAATAGAATGCAGTAAACTAATTGTGTTTTTTTCATTGCTAACCAGATTAGAAATTAAAAAAAGTTTCTTTCCATTAAAATAAAATAGGTTTTTAGACAAAAGATGAACAACCTTTTTTGTGTAAGCTAAAGATACCAAAAAGGAAGATTGCTTTATTAGTTAAAAGTAATTCAATCAAACAAATCAGAGGACAAATACCGATCACCACGGTCACAAATAATAGCGACTATTACACCAGACTCTATTGTATTTGCAATTTTTATTGCTGCAGCTACTGAGCCACCACTACTCATTCCTGCAAAAACTCCTTCTTCCAGAGCCAAACGTTTGGTTGTCTCACGTGCTTCTTGTTCTGAAACTTCAATTATTGTATCTACTTTTGAGGCATCAAAAATTTTAGGTAAATATTCCTGAGGCCACTTACGGATTCCCGGAATTTGAGACCCGTCGCTGGGTTGGGCGCCTATAATTTGAATCTCCGGATTCATTTCTTTCAAGTAGGTTGAAGTTCCCATAATGGTACCTGTAGTTCCCATAGCTGAAACAAAATGAGTAACAGTACCGTCTGTATCTTTCCATATTTCAGGGCCAGTAGTTTTGTAATGTGCTTTCCAGTTGTCTTCATTGGCAAACTGGTTGAGCATGATATAACCACCTTCTGCTACTTTTTTATCCGCATAGTCTCTGGAACCTATAATTCCCGTTTCAGCGGATGTTAAAATTACAGTAGCTCCGTAAGCCCGCATGGTTTGGGTGCGTTCTTTAGTGGAATCCTCTGGAAGTACCAACTCGATTTCTATATTGAATAGTTGAGCAATCATCGCCAAAGCGATACCGGTGTTGCCACTTGTTGCTTCAATAAGTTTGTCTCCTCTTTTAATCTCTCCTCTTTCCAGTGCAGATTTGATCATATTATACGCAGCTCGATCTTTGACACTCCCGCCCGGATTATTTCCTTCGAGTTTTAGTAAAAGTTTTACGTTTTTATTTTTTATCAGATTTGTAGATTCTACCAATGGAGTGTTTCCTATGAGATCTACTAATTTTTGTGGTTTCATGCAGTTTAGTGTCTAAATTTTATCATTGTAATAATCTTATTTTAGATAAAATTACAATTGGGATCCATTTGTAAAAACTATTTTAAAGCGAGTATTTTAAAACAGCAACAAGAGTAGTGTAAAGGAATGTTTTTGTGATTCAGTGCCATTTTTATCAATTTTAAAACAGGCAACAAAGATATTGAACTATTTTGAATTAATTCTTTCATAAATACAAAGCTAGCTAGTTTATTTAGACACTTTGTTAAATAAATTGTTATAAAATGAAATGGTTATTGTCATTTATCTTTTTAAGATAAAAAAGGTACTCCATAACTATTTTATTTTCAATGTATAGGGGTCTATAATTAGTTTTGATGAAAGTGTTTTTTTAAATTAGCGCACAAAGAACAAACTATGAAGTCCAAAACTACTTTTATAAGTGATATTTCTAAAAAAGAATTCCCCATTGCGGATAAAATATCGGCTAAATCAATTAGAAATCCTCTTTTGGCACTCATGCAAAATGACGTTCCTGATTTTGATGAGTCTAAGTTTTTAGCGATTGGGGAATTGAACCTGTATCGTGAAAAATACATATCTAATTATTTATTAGTCGAAATAGGAGAATTGTCAAATTTGGAAACAAAAGTAATTGGATCTTTAACCAAAGATAAGTCGTTAGTTAGTGATGTAGAAGATGAAATTGGTACTCGAACCGTAGGTCAGAAAGTAGCGGATAACGTTGCTGCTTTTGGCGGAAGCTGGAAATTTATAATTCTCTTTGGAGTATTTATTTTGTTGTGGATTTTAGCTAATATTTATATTCTGATGGATAAAGGTTTTGATCCTTATCCGTTTATTTTATTGAATTTAATACTGTCTTGTCTTGCTGCTCTTCAAGCGCCGGTAATTATGATGAGTCAAAATCGCCAAGAAGAAAAAGATAGGGAAAGAGCCAAAAAGGATTATATGATCAATCTTAAATCCGAACTTGAGATTAGAATGCTACATGAAAAACTAGATCATCTCATAATGCATCAACAAGAAGAATTAATAGAAATTCAGAAAGTTCAAATTGAGATGATGGGCGATATTCTATCAAGAATTAAATAATATTTTAGTTTTATAACTGTAAACGGACTGTTTAGTAATGTTTGAAAAAATAACCTGCGATCATAAAAACACCATTAATGATAGCGGAACTAAGAAGGATTTTTTTATAATTCCTACTTGAATCTAAGAAATTCAAACCTAGTATTCCAAGAAAAATTAATGTGGTAAATATAGCCGGATACATTTTAAAAGCTCCAGAAAAATCACCTTGTAAAAGTAGTAAAAGACCTCTTTGAAAACCACAGCCCAAACACTCTAATCCGAAGAGCGTCTTGCTTAGACAAGGGAGCATGTATTTTTTTAAATCCAATGGTTTTTCTTTTTACAATTTTACGAAAAAATAACAAACAGTTTTATAATAAATTAGAGCAATTTTAAATTCATTACTTTTGTCCTCTGATATTTTAAAAGATGAAAAAGTTTATTATTCCCATAATGATTGTTGCTATCACTGTTGCTTTGTATGAGCAGGTGAGTGCGAAAAAAAACGTGTATATAATGATTGTTGCAATTGTAGTTTTTATGATTGGAATGATGCAGTTGAGTGCTAAGATACCAAGTAAAAATCAAGATAAAGAAGAAGAAAATGTTTAACAAAGGAGATAAGGTTTCTGTACTTGACGAAGCTATGAATGGGATAGTGTTATCAGTCAAGGATAAACAAATTACGATAGAAACGGAGGATGGTTTTATGATGACATTTTTAGTCAACGAGTTGGTTAAGATTAACGATTCCAGTAATTTAATGGATTCTATTAGAAGAATTAATGTAGATGAAATCTCAAAGGAGAAAGAGATGCCAAAACCCAGAAGTTTTGTCAAAGAACGCAAGGATAAACACGAAATTGCGGCTCCAGAGTTTGATTTGCACATCGAAAAATTGGTACCGAATAAACGCGGCATGTCAAATTATGATATCCTGACTTTACAAACCGAGACGGCAAAACGGCACATTGAATTTGCCATTCGCAATCGCATTCCTAAAATTGTTTTTATTCACGGTGTGGGGGAAGGAATCCTAAAAGCGGAGCTTGATTTTTTATTAGGCAGGTACGATAACATCGCTTTTCAAGAAGGTAATTATCAAAAATATGGTCAAGGGGCGACAGAAGTATTTATCAAGCAAAGTGCCATGTAAGTCCTTTATTAATGTTTTAAAATTCTCTAAAAAGGTTTAATTTTAAATAATTTTTATTTAAAATTAGACCTTTTTTAGATTAAAAAAATATTTATTTATCTCAAATTTTATATCTTTTTTTGGTGTTAATTTGTGGTTAATAAGTCCCCATAAATGTAATTATCGCCTAAGTTAAAATCGCTGTTTCCTTTCCTCATTTTTACTTTTTTGAGTACTACGGTATGTTTAAAACCGTTTCCAAAAGCAGTAGTTGTAACTTCAATTAGGCCACTACTATTTGCTACGCCAGCCACTCCAATCCATTCTTCAGTTATTACTGGTGTCGTTGGAAAAGTAGTATTGCAAAAATAAGCATCAGTTAGTAAACCAGAAAATAATCGATACGTAAGCTTGTTTTTTGTATCACTTATCAATCCTGTTCGAGGAGTATTTAATGGTGTTGCTTGATTCACTATCAGCGTTGCATCAACATCCAGAATGAGTGCTTCGCTACTGTTATAATCATACAATTGTTTAGAACCACTGCATTGTTCCAGCGTTTTGTTAAAAGAAAATGGTAATGGCGTAGCTGGGATTAAATAGTCTCCAAAAGGGAATGTCTCATACACTTGAGTCCCATTTCCTTTATCAAATGTTATATTTTTAAAGGTTATGTTATGATTATAGCCCGTAATTTTGGTACTGTTGTCCGTTTCATTTGTAGTTTTTACTGCGGTTGTATTTATTATGATTTTTCCACCTGTAGCACTCCATTGTCCAGTAACAATAGGTGCAGCCGGAGGGATGGATTCACAAATAGTAGCGGTAGTTACAGGACCATTGTAAAAGCGATAAATAACACGATTTGAACTGCTTATGTTGATTTCTTGCGCAATTGTTTCTGTTGGTAAAACGACTCCATTTGCTTCAAAAATAAGTGCTTCACTATCTTTCAATTTATAGATGATATTGTTTGTATTGCAATTTTGGGTACTAACATTTTCAAAATTGATGTCTTCCTGAATTAAATCTCCATCATCACAACCATTTAGGAACAAAGCAAAAAACAACAGGCCTAAGATTTTTTTCATTTTATAAGATTTATAACAAAAATAGAATTTTTAATTTGTTCCAAATACATTACCGTTTAAAAATAGATTATTTAACAAGATATTGTTTTTTTGAATTTCGTTAAAACATCAAAAAAATAATGAAGATACTTTGAAATCAAGGTATTTTAAAGCAAATAGAAATCTGTATATTTGTATCAATTTAATACTGTTCATGAGACTTAACAAATATTATTCAGCTGCTTTTCTAGCTTTCTTTGTCTGGGGTTTTTTTAGTTTTGCTTTAAAACCGTTGCATAATTATCCTTCGTTAGATATTTTATTTTACCGTGTGTTTTTTAGTGTAATTACAATGGTATTGATCAATGTTATTTTTCGAAGAAAAGTGATGCGACAAAATTGGAATCATTTTAAAAAGAGCTCTCCTAAGCAGCAAAAAAATGTTGCTTTACTGACACTTGGAGGTGGTGTGTTTCTTTCCTCAAATTGGTTTGTTTACATTTATGTGATGAATCATGTTAGTGTAAATGCAGCTTCGTTGGCCTACTTAATTTGTCCAATTGTCACTACTGTTTTTGCCTTTTTCATGTTAAAAGAAACACTGAGCAAATGGCAATGGATTGCTGTTGCAATCAGTATTTTTAGTTGTATTTTGTTGTCATTAAATCATTTTCAAGATATTTTTTATAGTCTTATTACGGCAGCAACTTATGCGTTGTATTTAGTAAGTCAACGAAAAAACAATGAATTAGATAAATTTCTGAGCCTTACGATTCAATTAATTTTTACAGCAGTTGTACTGCTCCCTTTTTATCCAAAATACAGCGGAGTAATGCCCGTGGAGCCTCTTTTTTATAGCTGTATGTTTATGATTGTTGTCTTTTTTACCATTATACCATTGTTTTTAAATCTCTATGCGCTTAAAGGAATCAATTCTTCAGCGGTAGGAATTATGATTTACATTAACCCTATTATTAATTTTGTACTTGCCATATTTTATTACAATGAGCAAGTAAGTTCCCTTCAATTGCTTTCTTATTTCCTAATTTTGGTTTCAATAGTCGTTTTTAACGAAAAAATAGTCTTTCCCAGAAAATCAAAAGTTGCCACAGCAGAAATAGAAGGGTTATGATAATTTTATAATTTAAAAACAATGAAAAAAGTATATCTAGATAACGCTTCTACAACTACGCTTCGAGCCGAAGTGATTCAAGAAATGACCAAAGTATTGACTGAAGATTATGGAAATCCGTCGTCTACCCACAGTTTAGGCCGTGGTGCTAAAAATATTTTGGAGCTTTCCAGAAAATCAATTGCAAAACATTTGAATACAACTGCACAGGAAATTATTTTTACTTCTTGTGGTACCGAAGCTAATAATTGGATTCTTCGGTCTGCTGTAAAAGACTTGCAAGTAAAACGGATTATAACCAGTAAAATTGAGCATCATGCGGTTTTACACACCGTTTTAGTATTAGAAAAAGAGTACGGTATTCAGGTTGATTATGTGGCAGTAAAATCTAATGGTGAAATTGATATCACTGATTTAGTGGAATTACTTTCGCAGGAAAAGAAAACATTAGTTAGCTTGATGCATGTAAATAATGAGATAGGTACCATTTTAGATTTGCAACGAATTGCGCGTATTTGTGAAGAACACAATGTTTTATTCCATTCAGATACGGTACAGTCTATTGGTAAAACAGCCATCGATTTGCAGCATTTAACAGTTGATTTTATAGTTGCCAGTGCTCATAAATTTCACGGACCAAAAGGAGTTGGGTTTGCATTTATTCGAAAGAATTCAGGATTACAACCTTTATTCTTTGGTGGAGAACAAGAAAAGGGATTGCGTGCAGGAACCGAGGCATTGCATCAAATAGCAGGTATGGCAAAAGCACTGGAACTTTCGTACAGCAATTTAGAAACGGAGCGCAGCCATATTTCCAACTTGCGCAGCTATTTAATTACGCAACTAGAAATTGAATTTCCAGGTTTTGAAATTAATGGGAGTAGCGATGGATTCTACACCGTATTAAATGTTTTATTGCCTTTTTCAGAAGATAAAACGGCTATGATTCTATTTCATTTAGATATGAAAGGAATTGCAGTTTCCCGAGGAAGCGCTTGTCAATCTGGGAGTATAAAGCCTTCGCATGTTTTAGCCGAAATGCTTTCGAATGAAGATTTAAAGAAGCCCAGTTTACGCATTTCTTTTAGTCACTATAATACAAAAGAAGAAATTGACGTACTTATTGATGCCTTGAAAGCAATATAAAAAAATCTGCTGTAAGGCAGATTTTTTGTGGTATTTAAATTCTCATTCATTTTGTTTTGGACGTTTTATTGAATTTTTTTAGGCATATTTTTCCATAATTAAGCGTGCTTTAAAAAAACACAAGGTAGATTCCGCCCCTTGATTGATGTTAATGTGTTTGTCTTCTAATCCATCGTAAGAAGCTCCGTTTTCAGGATTATACATGATTTGTTTCAAGTGGTTGTTACCTAAAAACCATATAAAAGCCAGCTTCAATTGGTCTTTATATTTTTGATTTAATGTTAATTCATAAAATAGATCCAATGCTATTATGGTTGTTGCTACTTCAATAGGTTGTTCCCCATAAAATACTCTTTCATTTTGTTTCTTGAACCAACCTCGGTTCGAAATTACTTTCAATTGCCCTTTCATAAAATAATGGGAAAGCAGAAAATCAAATGTAATGAGCGCAATTTTTTTATATTTCGGGTTTTTTGTTACTAAATAACTATACATCATAGCTTCTGGCAAGACATTATTGGCATACGTCATATAATCTTCATACCAACACCAATTCTCGGCTGAATTGATTTTATAGTGACGTAAAAGTTCGTCAGCAAGTTTTTCAATATGACTTTTTGCCACTACATCTTTGTAGGTTTCATGATATAGGTAAAGCCCTTTTAAAGCATAGGCTATTGCTCTTGGAGATTTAAAATTATCAATTTTTTGTATTGCTTTATCCCAGCATTTTACAGCTTTATGGATCATGTCTAACGGTAAATTTTGTCTATGAGAAATAACAGTTCCTAAACTCCATAATGCTCTTCCATTGGCATCTTCAAGATTTACTTCACCATTTTGTTTGGTTAGTTGATTGTCAAAATCTTTATAATTGTCAAACCAGCCATCTTGTTGTTGTATTCCTTCAACAAAACTCAGGTAGGTATTGGCTAATTTTAAGGTCTCTTTATCTGGAAAGGCTTTGTTATACATAACCATATTGATTAATGCTCTTGCATTATCGTCTAGAGTATATCCAGATTCAGGGTCTGGCTGACTGAATTTTGAAAACTGTAAAATACCAAAATTTGTGGTCATTTTTTTAATATGATCTAACTTTATGGGCGGAAAATTAAATCTCAAATCATCTTCTCTATTAGTTAATTGATCAAATAGTAGACGGTATTGTATGGCAATATTCTCCCAGTTTGTGGCACGAGCCATAGAAAAAGCATTTTTGCCCATCGCTATTCGTTGTTCTTTATTTTCAATAAGGTAAAGAATCGCTTTTTCAAATTCTTTTGGATTATCGAAACTTTTTAACAGAATTCCATTACCATCTATCAGTGATTCTACTGCATGAGGAATAGGTGTAGAAATTACTGTACAACCACTACTCATAGCATATGCGAAGGTTCCGCTGACTGCTTGATTAGGGTCTTTGGATGAGAATAAATAAATTTCGGAAAGTGTCAAAAATTCTAATAATTGGACTAAGTGCAGATACTCATTAATAAAAACAACATTGTTTTCGAGATGGAGTTCTTTGACAATAGAGGTAAGGGTATTACGGTATTTTTCTCCCTCATTTTTTATAACTTCAGGATGTGTTTTGCCAATAACCAGATAAAGTACTTCGGGGTATTGTGCTACAATGTTTGGTAGTGCGCGCAATACGGTTTCTATACCTTTGTTTTCGCTGATCAGTCCAAAAGTTGAAAGCACTATTTTATTTTTAAATCCATATCTGTGTTTTAATACTTTTTTTTGCTCCCAGAGCACCGTATGATTCCCATGAGGAATAACCATGGTTTTAGCCTCAACACATTTATAATGGTCTGTCAAAATTTCTTTTGATTTTTTAGTCAACACAACAACTTTATCGGATAAATCAGCAATGGCAAAAACAACTTTTTTTCTTTTATCATCGGGATTAGGCAACACGGTATGAAAAACAGTTACAATGGGTTTGTTCAGAGCTAATATAAACGAGAGTATGTAATCACCATATTCTCCTCTAAAAAGTCCGAATTCATGCTGAATACAAACCAATCCAATATCGTTTCTTTCATTTATTTTTTCGGCAACCAACCTGTAATGTACTAAAGAGTCTACAGGTAAAATATAGCTGACTTCTTCATTATATTTGAATTCTTGATTCTTGTTTTGCAAAGCGCATACTTCAACAGGAAGTGTGTCGCCAAATACAACAGCTATTGCATTGACAATATCATTAGTAAAAGTTGCTATTCCACATTCTCTGGGCGGATAGGAGCTTACAATTAGCATTTTTATTCCTTTCTCGAATTTCATATCGTTACTTTTTTAAGGTTGTTTTCTTAATTCAAGAAGTAATTCATTGAGATCTACTTTTGCAACAGCAATTTGCTTATCAGCCACACCGTAATAAATGTAAAGGTCATTCCCAAATAATGCATGACCAGTTGGGAAAACAATAGTACTTACTTCACCTTCTATTTCCCATTGTTTTGTGGGAGAAAATAATGGAACGGGTAATCGTGTAATTTCAATTTTCGGATTATCCAATTGCAACAAAGCAGCTTTAGCATGATATACTTTTCCTTTTATTGTTTCTTGTACTCCATGATAAATGAGCAGCCATCCATATTCAGTTTCTATAGGCGGTCCACCAGCGCCAATATATTTTACTTCAAAAATATCCTTCGGATCTAGTACAATATGATCCACCAAATTAGTGAGATATTCTTTCCAAAAGGATTCTGTTAAATCACTCCAATTCTCAAATTCTACAATTTGAATTCCGGGCCAAATTCGATGCAGCATCACAAATTTCCCATTTATCTTTCTTGGGAATAGAACTACATCTTTGTCTCTGAGCAATCTGAATTCATCAGCTACTAAACCTATTTGAGCAAAAAGATTGTAATATTGATGGTATTTTGGATTTAGTTTATTCCTGTCACAACAGTTTACAAAATTTTCATATTCTTGGTAATTAACTTGAGGAGTAATAATACCATGCTTTTCAAAATGAATTAAATCCTTTGATGTTGCTAGAGCACCCATTGCATTAACTCCATCATAGGCAGTGTAGGTTATATAATAGGTATCTTCAATTTTTACAATACGTGCATCTTCCACTCCATGTTTCTCATAGTCAAAATCTCTGGTGATCAAGGGTTTTTCGTTGCGTTCAATAACCGTCATTGGACCTTCAGTTTTAGCATAACCTATCGTGGAGAAATTACCCTGTTCTACCGCGCGGTATAAAATATGAATGGTATCTCCTTCTTGATAAATTCCGGGATTAAATACACCATTATTTTCAAATTGCTTGTCAGTAGGACCCATTAATACTCCTAATTTTTCAATTGAAATCATTGTTTTAATGTCTTTTAGGTGATTATATATGCACGTTTATTGCTGAAACCTATTTTTTTCGTTCTTCTTTTTGTTGTTCTTTTAATTCTTCTTTTTTTTGTTTTTTAAAGTAGCCCCTGAATAAAAAATTGTGTTTCAAAGCTTCTAAATTTTCATTCAATCTAAAACTTGCTTGGTTAATATTAATTATTGTCGAATCTATTTTTCGAACCAATTTTGGATCATTCGACAGGTAATTGATAGCCCCTTTTCCTTCTTTGATGTTTACAATTGTTGAGTTGAGATTTCGGACTACTTTATCTATTTCGAAACTAGTTTTATCTAAGTTTTTGATTAATGTTCTAATATTATTGGCTACACTTGTATCTTTCAAAATACCAATTACATTATCTTTATTTTCTAAGGAAGAAATAATTCTATTTAATTTAATTACTGATTCAGAACTCCCTTTTCCAGTAATTTTTAAATACTGAATAGTTTGTTTCAAATCCTTGGCCAAAGAAGAATCTTTAATTAATAAACCCACGGTCCCTTTGCCTTGTGTTATTTCATTTGTTATTTTTAGTAAATCCTCTGTCAGTAGTGCTGCATTTTTATTGGTCTTGCCCAGTGTATTCAGCATATCATCAGTACGAATGCGGTTCAATGACTCGATTTCGTCTCCCTCCATTACTGATGGAGCCACTTCTTTTCCAGGAATAATATTGATAATCATATTTCCTACCAGACCATCGGAACCTATAGTGGCAATTGCATTTTTTCGGATGTGAGGAAAAATAGTGTTGTCAATCAGCATATCTACTTTAATAGCAGTATCATTAACCATTTCTATAGCTCGTACTGTTCCAACATTTATTCCCGAATAGCGCACATTATTACCAAGTTGTAAACCGCTCACATTATTAAAAACCGCTGATAAATGACTTGTTTTCCCAAACATTTGTTGCTTATCTCCAATAAAATATACTGCTAGCACAAATAGCGTTAACCCGATTATGACAAAAAGTCCGAGACGTAATTTTTGTGATGTCGTTTTTTCCATTTTTTATTTTCATTTAAAGAAAGCTTGTACTTTTGGATCGGTTGAGACATACAACTCTTCAAAAGTGCCTTCGATATAATTGAAGCCATCAACTAATAGAATCATTCGGTTCGATATCATTCTTGCGCAGTCCACATCATGGGTGATAATTATGGCTGAGGTATTATATTTTTGCTGAATAGACATCATTAACAACAAGATTTCTTTTGCAGTAATGGGGTCTAGCCCAGTGGTAGGTTCGTCATAAAGAATTATTTTTGGTTGCAGTATTAATGTTCTTGCTAAAGCAATTCGCCTTTTCATTCCACCGGACAATTCTTCGGGCATTAAATTAATGGTATGTGCCAGTCCTACGTTTTCTAATGCTTCCATCACCAGTGGTGTGGTATCTTTAATAACTCCAAACTTTTTTTTGTGACGCCGCAATGGAAATTCCAGATTTTCTCGGACCGTCATCGAATCATAAAGGGCGCTTCCCTGAAAAAGAAATCCAACTTCAGTCCGTAAATCGTCAAGTTCTTCTCTATCCAGTTCCCTTATGTCTTTTCCCATTACAAGGATAGAGCCGCTGTCTGGTTGTTCCAACCCAATCAAGCATTTTATCATCACTGATTTTCCAGAACCGGATTTGCCCATAATAACCAGATTTTCTCCTTCGTTCAGCACCATATTAAAACCATCTAAAACAGAAGTGTCACCATAGCTTTTTCGTAAGTCTCTGATTTCAATAATTCGGTTTTCATATGGTGTAGTGGTACTCATAAGCCTTATAGATCATAAAATATATCGGTAACAAAAACAGCAACAAAGTCAATAATAAAAAGTAGCATTGAGGTAAAAACAACTGCTGAATTAGCCGCTAAACCCACACCTGCAGTCCCTTTTTTGCAATAATATCCTTTGTAACAACCCACAATCCCGATGGCAAAACCAAAAAAGAATGTTTTAATTGTAGCAGGTATCAAATCACCAAATTCCAGTGCTTCAAAAACTTGATTGTAATACAGTAAAAAGGATACCCTTCCTTTAACATTTTCTACTAGAAAAGAACCAAAAATTGCAATTGCATCTCCAAAAAAAACCAAAATAGGCAACATAAAAGTAGTAGCCAGTACACGTGTTACCACTAAATATTTAAAAGGATTAGTACCAGAAACTTCCATTGCATCAATTTGTTCCGTAACCCGCATTGACCCTAATTCAGCACCAATTCCGGAACCAATACGTCCCGCACAAATTAAAGCAGTAATAATAGGTCCAATTTCTCGAATCAGTGAAATACTTACCATAGATGGCATCCAAGAAACAGCACCAAATTCTTGCAACGTAGGACGCGATTGAAGCGTAAACACTAATCCAATTATAAATCCAGTTACTGCAACAAGAAGCAAAGAACGATTTCCCATATTAAAACATTGTCTTAAAAACTCTTTGAACTCTGTAGGATGTTTAAAAGTTTCTTTAAAAAAACGACCCGTAAAATAGGAAAGTTCACCAATTTCAAGCAAAAAAACCTTGAATAATGTAGTTATTTTAGAAATTGTATTCATAAAAAAATGAATTAGATTTAACAGAAAATAGCCACTCAAATATACATAATTATTTGTCTGATTGTCAGTAGTTAAAGCTGTTGTTTGGCTATTTTTTTTATAGTTTTGTCGATAAAAAATCGATTTAGAAAAACAGAACTGCTTTTTGAATCGTTTTTTAGTTTCATCATACAAGAGCTTACTATTTTTAATATCTTTTTTTGTTAGAATAGATAATAAAATTAAAGTGATGATATTAAGTTTTTTTTAAATGTGTTTCATCCTATTCTTTCTTTTTTGATCCATTTTTCTATTTCTCCTGCCCAGAATACAATACTCGATACCGCTAACGTTAACAGCAGTTCATATAAAGTTAGGGGCTGTGTTTTGAAAATCTCATTGAAGAAAGGGATGTAAATAATCATAAACTGCAGCGAAACAGTGATTACTAAAGCTCCAACCATGGGTTTGTTGGAGAAAAAGCCAATTTTAAAAATAGAATCGCGTCTGGAACGAATTACCATTACATGCCCCAACTGACTAAAACAAAGCACTGTAAAAGCCATAGTTTGCCAATGGGTGTTTGTTAAATGTATGGCATAAGCCTGCATTCCAATGGTGACAACACCCATTAAAAACCCGACCCACAGAATATGCAGCCCCATACCATTGGAAAAAATATTCTCTGATGGATTTCGGGGTTTTCTTTTCATTATATTCTCTTCAGACGGTTCCGATGCTAGTGCTAGTCCCGGTAAACCATCAGTGACTAAATTGATCCATAGAATGTGAATGGCTAATAAAGGAATGGGTAATCCAAAGAGAGGGGCTAAGAATATCGCCCATATTTCGCCTGAATTTCCTGTCATGATGTACTTTATGAATTTTAGGATATTATCAAATATTTTCCTGCCATGTTTGACTGCAATTATAATAGTAGCAAAATTATCATCAAGTAAAATCATGTGTGAGGCTTCTTTAGAAACTTCTGTACCATTAATTCCCATTGCAATACCGATATCAGCATTTTTAAGCGCAGGCGCATCATTTACGCCATCCCCTGTCATGGCGACAAAATGATTTTTAGATTGTAAGGCATTAATAATTCTTAATTTTTGTTCTGGGTTAACGCGGGCATAGACCCGAACTTTCTCTACTATTTCTATAAATTCAATTTGAGTTAATTCTGATAATTCAGAACCCGTCAGGACTAGATCTTCCTCGGAAGAAATAATTCCCAGTTTTTGGGCAATAGCCTTTGCAGTAAGTTTATGATCGCCCGTGATCATCACCGGAATGATACCCGCTTCTTTACATTCCGAAACTGCATGTCTTGCTTCCTCACGAGGTGGGTCAATCATTCCAACGAAACCTACAAGGGTTAAATTTGTTTCTATTTCGTTTGAATCCAAATTTTCCGGTAAGGAGGAAAGCGTTTTCATGGCATATCCCAAAACCCGATAGCCTTTCTCTGCCATTTCATTGGCTTTACGTTCAAATTCAGGAATAAGTGATTTTTGATCGGCATTCAGTTTACCAAGCAGTACTTCTACAGCTCCTTTTGTGATTACCAAAATTTGATTATCAGAATTTTGGATCTGATGCATTGTAGTCATGCACTTTCTCTTGGAATCAAAGGGGAGTTCTGCTATTCGTGGAAAGGTAATTTCTAAATCAGGACGGTTTAAATTTTTATCGGAAGCATATTGTACCAAGGCAACTTCGGTAGAATCGCCAAGCCATTTTCCGTTATCTCCTTTTGAGACATCATTATTTAAAGCTATTAGAAGCAGCAGTCTGTTATTTTTTTCAAAAACAGCGTTGTATTTTATCTCTGACGCTTCAAAAATTTCTTGGACAGCCATTTTATTTACCGTCAGTGTGCCTGTTTTGTCAGAACAAATGTAGGTAACGGAGCCAAGTGTTTCCACTGCTGGTAATTTACGAATAAGTGCCTTGTTTTTTGCTAATTTCTTAGCGCCAAAGGCTAAGGCGATAGTTACTAATGCTGGTAAAGCTTCTGGGATGGCAGCAACTGCAAGCGAAATAGAAGTAATCAGCATCGTTAGGATTGATTCTCCCCGCAGCCATCCGATACAGAAAATGACAGTGCAGATAATAAGTATGATTACTGACAATCGTTTGCCGAAGGCGGCTAATCTTTTTTGTAAAGGCGTCGTGTTTTCATCAATTTGGATCATTTTAGCAATATGGCCCAATTCTGTTTTCATTCCTGTTGCCACGACATAACCAAGGCCACGGCCATTAGTAATTGAAGTTCCTTTGAATCCCATATTCACCTGGTCACCAAGTACGTATTTCCCTTTAGGGAGTTCTTCCGTACATTTCTCTACATTGTTTGATTCACCCGTTAGGGCTGATTCATCTACTTTTATTTGATGAGTTTCAAAAAAACGAATATCTGCCGGTATAACATTGCCTGCTTCGATTACCACAACATCACCAGGTACAATATCCGAAGCGGGAATGCGTATCGTTTTTCCTTCCCGTAAAATATAAGTGTGGTTTGCTACCATATTTTTCAGGGCTTCCATTGCTTTTTCTGCTCGATATTCTTGAAAGAATCCCACCGCAGCATTAATTATAATGATAGCAAGAATAATGATAGTATCAGTAATGTCGCCTATTATGCCCGAAATAATTGCTGCTGCAATGAGAATAAGAATCATAAAATCAGATAATTGGCATAAAATCATCTGAAAAACACTCTTTTTTTTTGTATCGTCAATTTGATTTTTCCCATGTTCACGCATACGTTTTGATGCCGTTTCCTCATCAAGACCACTTGGTGTTGTATTTAACAACTGGATTATTTCGGATAGCGGGAGTAAATGCCAGTTCATGGTTCTTACTTTTAAAATACAATAAAAATATTTGGGGTATCAAATCTCAACTTTCATACAACCGCAATCTATTTTTTAAAGCGGTTAATTCATTCTGCAACGACTCTATTTTTTGTAACAGATTAAAGACAACATCAATTCCTTCGATATTAAGGTCTAATTCTTGGTGCATGCGTATTATTTTTTCAATTTCATATATCGAATTAAATTCGATATACTGATTGGCTTCGATTGTTTTTATTTGGAGTAAACCCATTTCGCTGAGATTTGCAAAAAAAGACATTTCCACTTGATAATGGGTACATAATAATGGTATTGGGATTAAGTTTTCCATGTTCATAAGGTTCTTAGCTTAGCAAGTTCTTTAAATAATTCTGTTTCTTTATCAGAAAGATTTGTTGGAATTTGTATTTGATAAGTTAGGTATAAATCACCAAATTCTCCTTCCTTTTTATATACAGGAAATCCTTTTCCTTTGAGCTTGACTTTAGTCCCGTTTTGAGTCCCCGGCTTTATCGTAAGTTTTACCTTTCCGTCAAAGGTGTCTGCTGTAATCTCGCCACCCAACAGTGCAGTATATAAATCTAGATTCACAGTTGCATAAAGGTTGTGTTTGTCAAGTTTAAAATTTGTATGATTTTCTACGGTGAAAGTAATGTATAGATCGCCTTTTTGACCACTACTGGAACCTTCGCCACCCATACCGCTAATTTTTATTTGTTGGCCATTTTCTACTCCGGCAGGAATGGTAATACGAATATTTTTGCCATTAATAGTTAGTGTACGTTTGTGAGTGCTGTATACCTCTTTTAGGTCAAGATGTAATTCAGCATTAAAATCCTGTCCTTTGAACTGTGTACTCCTGCGACCACCACTTGAGGCGGCTCCACCAAACATTGATTCGAAAAAATCAGAGAAATCCCCTCCGCCACTGAATCCGCCACTATCAGATCCTCTAAAACCGCTTCGTTGTCCATTTTCTTGGTAATGTCGCTGTTGTTTAGATTTTTCAAATTCATCCGCATGTTGCCAGTTTTCGCCATAGTCATCGTATTTTTTGCGATTCTCAGCATGGCTCAATACTTCATTCGCTTCATTGATTTCCTTGAATTTTTTTTCAGCTTCTTTATCGTTTGGGTTTAAGTCTGGATGGTATTTACGGGCGAGTTTGCGATACGCCTTTTTAATTTCGGTTTCGGTTGCTTTTTTGTCCACCTCAAGAATCTTGTAATAGTCTATAAATGCCATTGCTATTATTTTTAGGTTACGTATGCTCGGATAGGCTTGTACCATCTAGAAATCCGTTCTTCAAATACAATTTTTTTAATTTAAGATTCAATCCATTTTTGATATTTCTCAAATTTAGTAGCAATTTTTTCAGTTAGTTACGAATAGGAATTGTTTGAAAACAGAATTTGTCTAGTATTTTTTTCAATATTTTTATGGATTAGATAATTTACAAGATTTTAAAATTCGTTTTCTATAGATGATTATTGCTTTATAAACTCAGTGTCTGCCTTAATTTTTACTGCATCACTAATCATTGGTGAAGGAAATTTAGCTCCGATATTAAAATCGGAACGTTTTATGACACCACTAAATTTGAAACCTGCTGTTGGTATTTTAGATTCTGGATTGTTAATGGTTCCTCTATACCACATAATTATAATGACTTGTTTTGTTATCCCGTGTAACGTTAGTTGGCCTGATAGTCTGTATTTGTTTTTTTTCTATTTTTTGTATTGAAGTACTTTTGAAGGTCATTTTTGGATATTTTTCCACGTCAAAGAATTCATTACTTCGTAAATGTCTATCACGCATTTCTACTTCGGTATTGATAGATGCAACTTCTGTTGAAAGTTCAAAAACAGCATCACTAAAATCAGTTTTGGTAGTAATGGTGTTAATTTCAAATGTTTTAAATAACCCTGTAATATCGGAAATTCCATTATGGACCGTGCTAAAAGTTAATTTTGAATGCATCGGATCGGCTTTCCATGTTGTTTGTGCAAACAAAAAAGCAGAAAGAAATAATGTTATAATAATGGTTGTTACTTTTTTCATGGCTCATTGTTTTTAATTAAATATACGATGAAGAGGTGGAGAAGCTTGAAATCAAATTATTTCTTACTATTGATACTATATTAAGTAGTTGTAAATCTCATTTCACAAAATTAGATCTATCAAATTTAATCAATTTTTAGATCTTAAAATAGGAATAAAATGTTTTATTAGAGTTAGTTACAAATTTTAAAAAGCTCCAGACGGAGCTTTTTAAAATTTATTTTACAGAACAAAATTTCTGTACGTAATACAAGGATTTTCTTAATACATGCATTCAAACAAAATTACTTGCGGTTTCTTATGAACCAGAAACCAGTACTTGTTTAGCGGATATTTGACGGTATCAGTTCAGTTTTCTTTTATGGATTAGATGGTTAAGTATTGCATCTGTTTCGATTATTTTCTGCAGGAATTAAGTTGGATCATAATTACCTAAAAATAATCATAACGGATGTTTAACACGGCTGTTTTAAATGTTTTAGGAGGAAATTAATTTTTAAATAAAGGATTAAAGGCTTCAATTTCGGGTGTTAAATATCTTTTTTACAAATAATTTTACTGGTATATTGTGAGTTTTTTTAAAAGGAGCGATTGATAATAAATACGGTATAGTTCTAATTTTCCTTACCATTTTGCGGCTTTAAAATTTAATGATTTTTATCTTTGTTTTGGACTAAATTAATTTTGTTCAATTAATTATAAAATCGTTTGTAAGGGGTATAGGTCACTAACACTTCAATTATTCTGGTGAGACCATACGAAACCAGATTAATGAGTTTGGTAATTATATTGGTTTTGGTTTTTAATGATTCTGGGGTTATGCTTTGACATTGTGCAATGATTCCGTTGAGGTGCTCTTGAAACATTGCAGAAAAGGAATCAGAATGTATTTCAATATTCATTTCTAAGCTTCCGTAGGAACTCAAATTATTGAGGTTAAAAGAACCGATTGTAGCCCAATTGCCATCAATAACAGCTGCTTTTCCATGTAAAACAGAATTTTCCCATTCGTACAATTCAATTTTATAATGGAGGAGTTTATCGTATAGATAGCAAGTCGCCCGTCTAGTTAAAGGAAGATCTGATTTTCCCGAGAGAATTAATTTAATGACCACTTTGTTTTTAGATGCTTTTTTCAATGCTCGAATAATTCGAATACCCGGAAGAAAATAACTACCCACAATAATGATCTCTTTTTTTGCATGTCTTATTGATTGGATGTAGGCATCACAAATTTCATTTTTTCCTTTCAACCAGTCATTCTGAAGGATACGGACGGAAATATCTTCCTGAATTTGAAATACGGATTTTATTTTTTTATTTCGTAGGCGTCTCTTCTTGAAGTAAATATCATGACAAAGTTGTTGTAGGGGTTTTGCAATTTCTCCGTTTAACTGAATTGCATAATCTAACCAGGGTTTTTCAGTTGCTGATCCGTGGTATTTATCAGCTATATTTATGCCGCCTACAAGTGCAATTCTTGCATCAGCGACAATAACTTTTCGGTGCAGTCTTCTGCCAAGATAAAAGGTATAGGTTGAAAATAATGGAGCAAAAAAGCGAATATTAATACCACTATATTTCAGTTCTTTTAGCACTTCAGAAGCAAAGGATAAAGAACCTAAGCCATCCAGTAGTATGTAAATGTCTACTTTTCTAGATGCTGCTTCTTTTAATGCAGTTACGATTCTTCTGCCAGTAGTGTCATTTTCAAAAAGATACATTTGCATGTGGATTTGAAATTGTGCTCCTAGGATAATCGCTTCTAAACGAGAAAAATAATCGGCACCACTATGGACCAGTTCTAGATTTTTAGTAGTAATAGAGCTAGTGTTACTTTCTATCATGCGCCTTATTTAATTTAATTTCATTAATCAAAATCAATTCCATAAGATTTTCGAGGTCTAATGTTCCTGACACTTTATTGTTTTCCATAACGAGCATTAACCTTGATTTATTGAGTTGGATCAATTCAAAAACGTTTTCTAAGAGAGAATTACCGTCGAGAAAAATTAAATTTCGGTCCATAATATTATAAATAAATTCATCTTCCCCTTTTTTAGATAATGCCAATATAATTTGGTCTCGGTTCAGCGTTCCTACGGGAACCCCTTTTTCAGTAATTAAAAAATTCTTATTTTGACTATCCAAAACTAATGCAACGGCAGTTTTTACAGTTTCATCGAACTCTATTTTTGGGAATTGTTTCATCACAACATCATGAACTTTTAGTCCTTTCAAGATAAATTTCGACTCCGTATAATCAGCTTCGACTTGCGCGCCAATAATTACAAAAATACCAATAAAAATTAAAAACGGAGAGCTGAAAAAGCCAAAAATAATAAATCCCATAGCTATAAATTGGCCTACTCGTGCCGAAATACGGGTAGCTATATGTCGGTGCAATTTAAAGGATAGTATAGCGCGTAAAATTCGGCCGCCATCCATTGGGAAAGCAGGAATCAAATTAAATATGGCTAGCCACAAATTGATTAAAAAAAAATTCAGTAAGAAATTATTTTTATTTATGCCATCAGCTAATTCGACCATTAATTGTTCTGAAGTAGCAGGAATAGTAATGAAAAAGCCAGTGATAAAACTCAATGTAATATTTACCATAGGCCCTGCAAAAGCCACAATTAATTCTTGAATTGGTTTTTCAGGAATTTTTTCGAGTCTTGCTAAACCACCTATAGGTAAAAGGGTGATGTCTTTGGTTACGATATGATATCGTTTTGCTGCCAAGGCATGGCCTAGTTCATGTAATACAACTGTAATAAAAACACTCAAAATAAATATAACAGACCAAATTATTTGAGTAGCATTGTGACCTGACCGGTAATTGATAAAAATGATAAATAGGATTAATAAAGAGAATGTCCAATGAATGAAAATTCCGATACCAGCAATTTTTCCGATTTTAAAGGAACCTTTCATTTTTTAATTTTTTATTACCTTCAATAAGAGCGTGATTTGTGAATCAGCCAAGTACTGATTGCAAGTATTCTAATGCTCACTTTCATAATAAACATTAGTTTTTATCCATTTATTTCATTTTCAGAAATACCATTGTATGCCCAAGCATTTAAATTAGCAATCGTTGTATTTGCAACATCCTCCAAGGTTTCATTTGTCATAATTCCCTGATGTCCAGTAATCATGACATTGGGATAGGAGCGAAGTTTTAGAAACAAACTGTCTGTAATAGGGGATTTTTTATGATCCTTAAAAAAAACCGAATGTCCATTTTCATATACGTCTAAACCAACAGCACCAAGGGTTTTATTAGCTATTGCTTCTATTAAATCCTCGGTATTTATAAATCCTTCGTGTGCTGTATTAATGAAAATCATTCCTTTTTTGAACATAGAAAAAGTAGTTTTATTAAACATATGTTTGGATAATTTATTCCAAACGGAATGAACAGATAAGACCTCTGAGTTGGCACATACGTCCTCTAAAGACCTGTAAGAAATATTAATTTCACTCATCAGCTCTTTATTCTCTTCGGTGTCAAAAGCTAAAATTTGACAACCAAACGCATGCATAATCCTAGCAAAGGTAGCGCCTGTTTTTCCGGTTCCTATAACGCCAATTGTTTTTCCATGTAAATCAAAACCGATCAAATGATCCATACGATAATCTCCCAGATCCATCAGGGATTGCCCCAAAACGAGTTTTCTGTTTAATGCTAATATTAATGCTACAGCTTGTTCTGCAACGGAATAAGGAGAACTCATTGGGACATTTGCCACTTTAATCGCTAAGGACTTAGCTCTTGTAATATCAATAAGGTCTGATCTTACAGCCCGGAGCGCAATATATTTAACACCACAGGCATAGAGTTTTTGTAATACGGGTTCAGTGGCATCATCACAAATGAAAATTGAAATCGCATCAAATCCTTGGGCTAAATAGGCCGTATTTAGATTCAAATGCTGCTCTGTAAAAATCAATTCGTGATTGCTATGGGCCGCTTTTTCCATAAAAGGCTTATCAAAACCAAATATACTATAGACCAATACTTTCATTTTTTTGCTTTTTAATGTAAGTTGTCGTGCTTCAATCTAATTTTTGTATTAACTATTTAGAGTAATTTAGGTTTGTATTTGACTAAATGCTTTTCTATTGTTCTTTTATCCATTTATGTGTAGATAATAATGGCGGAATTTGTCATTAAGATTCACCTTTTTGTGTTTTTTGAGTTCTTCTTTTTAAATTGCTATTACCGTCCGTTCCTGAATTTTTGTCCAATTCCAAATTAGTAATTGTACAATAGTTGAATAGGAAAAATTCAATTTTATTAATTCATTTTGTGCTTTCATCAAAATAGAATTAATTCAGTAATATAGCGATCCTATAGTTTTCTATTAAGCAAATAGTACGCTCCTAAATTATGTTTAGAATTTTTTATTTATAAAATAATTTTTTTTAATGTAATGTTTCGCATTTTTTTAAAGCTTAGCCATACATCAACGTTATTTTACAATCAATTTTTTTCATAATTGGAAGAAGAGGTGATATATTCTTTGTTATTCCAACGTTTTAGTGCCGGTAAAATATTCAAGGCTTTTTGAACCATGTAACTAGGGAGCTTTTTGTTTTCCATGTGTATTTTTACGGTATTTTTCATTTCCTCCAAGTTCATATCGGGTTTTTTAAAATGACTGTCTTCATAGCAGTACCTGCAATAATCATTAGTTCTTTGGCCGTTATTTTCTGTTCCTTTGGCTTCTTCTGTAGTCAGTGGCATTCCGCAACTTTGACAAAAATTGATGTTCTCCATGTAATTAGATTTAAATAGTTAGCTTTCTTTTTTTATGTTGTTCATTTGATTGGTTTTCTATGGCTATAATTTTCCTGTTATTTTATTTTCGACCGTCAGAATATTCTCAATTCCTTTTATTAAAGCATCGGGACTAAATGAGATACTGTCAATGCCTTCATTTACTAAAAAACTTGTGAATTCAGGGATGTCACTGGGCGCTTGTCCGCATAGCCCTACCTTTATTTCATTGCGTTTCGCTGCTCGTATGGTTTCTTTTATCAGCGCTTTAACTGCTGGATTTTCCTCGTTGAACAAGTAACTAATCAATGTTGAATCGCGATCCAGTCCCAGCGTAAGTTGAGTTAAATCATTAGAACCAATAGAAAAACCATCAAAAAGTTTTGCAAAATCATCGGCCATTAATACATTACTTGGTATTTCAATCATCACATATACCTGCAATCCGTTCATGCCTTGTACTAAACCATTTTTTGCCATTTCAGCAAGAACTTTTTCTCCTTCTTCACATGTTCTGCAAAACGGAATCATCAATTTTACATTGTGAAGTCCCATCACGCTGCGAACTTTTTTAATTGCTTCGCACTCTAAGGCAAAACCTTTCCGATAAAAATCGCTATAATAACGGGAAGCACCACGAAAGCCAATCATTGGGTTTTCCTCATGAGGCTCATAATATTTTCCACCAATAAGGTTGCAGTATTCATTACTTTTAAAATCACTCATGCGCACAATCACTTCTTTAGGATAAAATGCCGCTGCCACGATAGCTACTGCTTCGGCGAGTTTATCGATAAAATAATTTTTAGGATCCGCATAGCCTTTCGTTAATAAAGCTATCTCAGATTTAATTTTCGTATCGGTTATTTTTTCAGGTTCACACAATGCCAGAGGATGGATTTTGATGGTGTTTGAAATCGCAAATTCTATCCGCATCAAACCCACACCCTTATTAGGATAATGACTTAGCTCAAAGGCTCTTTCTGGATCAGCTAGAATAAGCATGGGATCTGTTTTTGGCATGTCAAGTGTACTGAAATCCTGTTCTATTATGTCCCATTTCAGCTTTCCATCATAAATATATCCTTCTTTCCCCTGGGCACAGGAGACTGTGATTTTCTGTCCGTTTTGTATGGTAACAGTTGCATCTCCACAGCCAACAACTGCCACAGTACCAAGTTCACGGGCTACAATAGCAGCATGACTGGTGCGTCCTCCTTTATTGGTAATGATTGCAGCCGCTCTTTTCATGATGGGATCCCAATCTGGATTGGTTAAATCAGTGACTATAATTTCTCCGTTTTGCAATACATCCCCTTCTTGCGGACTGTTTATAATTCGGGCTCTCCCGGAAGCAATTTTATAGCCAAGAGCAATGCCTTTGGTCAAAACCGTACTTTTTTGTTTCAGTTTGTAGCTTTTATGTAGTTGTTTGTTCTCCTTTCTGTGAATGGTTTCCGGACGTGCCTGAACAATAAATAATTGGTTGTTCTGTCCATCTTTTGCCCACTCAATATCCATTGCTTTCTGATAATGTTTTTCAATTTTATAACACCATTGGGACAGTTGAATAACTTCTTCATCGGTTAAGGAGAATATATTTTGTTTTTCCAAAGTTGTATCAGTATTTACAATTGTATTGGCTGGAGATGAACTGGCTGATTTTTTTGCATAAATCATCGTAAACTCTTTTCTTCCGCATTGTTTTTTTAGAATGGGATATAGATCCGAATTTTCTAAGGTAGGTTTGAATACCATCCACTCATCTGGGGTTACAGTTCCCTGAACAATATTTTCGCCCAATCCCCAACAGCCATTAATAATAATAGTGTTCTCGAAACCGCTGTCCGGATCAATGGTAAAGGCCACTCCAGAGGATGCTTTATCACTTCGGACCATTTGTTGTATCCCAACGGATATTGCAATATCTAATTTAGCAAAACCCATATCGTGTCGATACTTAATGGCTCGATCTGTAAATAAGGAAACAAAACACAGGTGTATGGCATCCAATAACTGGTTTACACCTGTAATATTCAAATAAGATTGCATCTGGCCCGCAAAACTTGCAGTTGGTAAATCTTCCGAGGTAGCACTACTGCGTACTGCTACATTGAGATTATTTATCCCACTTTGTTCACTTAGCAATTGGTAGGCTACTTTTATTTCGTTGCGTATTTCCTGTGGAATATGTGCTGATAAAATCTGGTTTCTAGCTTTCTCTCCAATAGCAGAAAGATTCGAATATTCTTTAGTATCCAACGAAACTAATAAGTCCTGAAGCGGTTGCTCCAAATTATTTTTTGATCGAAAGAGTCTATATGCTTCAGCAGTCACAGCGAATCCGTTGGGAATAGAAATTTCTATTGGCGTAAGCTGATTGTACATTTCGCCAAGGGAGGCATTTTTACCTCCAACTTTGGCAATGGTTTCAATACCAATTTGATTAAAAAATAGTATGTAATTGAACTTTGCCATTTCGTATCTTTTTAAATAGAAACAGACTATTTTTTAATCTGTTAAATCAATAATACTAGAAAAAATATAGAGGGGGCTTTTGAACTAATCCGATTGTTAACTTTAAATTTTAATTGTAGGTTTTAAATTTGCGTGTTGCTTTTTTAGTTTCAAAAGAGATAGAAGTAAAACTTCGTGCTAGATTAAAGCTATAGTGTAAATTTAATATTTTTTTTTTCAAATTTTAAAAAATAAATGAAATTTAGTTTTGCATTTTGCTGTTTGTCAGTGTAATATGTATTTAGTCGAATGTTTTTTATAATTTCATATTTTTGTCTAAAAAAGAGGAGTTCTTGAAGGTTAACAAGTAATAATTTAAATATTTAAGGGATAGTTTTTATTTATTTAAAGCGAATTATTACTCAAATCGGCAAACTGTAAGTGGTATAATAGAAAAATTAATTAACAATAAATTATTGTATTATATTTTAGGTCGAAGGTTTTATTTATTTAGAACTCAAAACGCTATAATTGTTGCTTTTATATAAGTTACAAAGTTTGTAGAAAAAGCTACAGCCATTTTTTTATTTTTTTAAAGTAAAAGCATTAAAAACGAGTATAATCATTGGAGGTTCATGAAATTTTAAGTTGTGAAATTTCCGTTTAATTCAAAATTAATTTTATTTTTGTAAAGAAACATTTTTGTATTTTTAATAGCAGTTGTACAAGTTTAATATAAAATTTTAATTAATAATTGAGTAACCACCATAAATTATTTTAATTCTTTACTAATTCAAGTGAAGAAAATTCCTCATGTTGATGAAAACACATCCGAAACCGGAGAATGAAATAGAAAGAGTCAAGGCCTTAAAAGAATATTCGATATTAGATTCCTTACCAGAAAAAGAATATGATTCTATAACACAGCTTGCTTCTTATATTTGTGGAACTCCTATTGCTTTAGTAAGTTTAATTGATGATCACAGACAATGGCTTAAATCAAGCATTGGATTAGATATTACAGAAACGTCTAGAAATCTTTCTTTTTGCCAATATGCCATTATGGGTGATGAGGTATTTGAAGTTAGTAATGCTTTAGATAATGATGTTTTTTCTGACAATCCATTTGTAACTGGAGACCCCAACATACGATTTTATGCCGGGGCACCACTTCAGGATGCAAATGGCTTTAATTTAGGGTCACTTTGCGTTATTGATACAAAGCCAAAAACACTTACTAAAGAACAGAGAAATGCTCTAAAGTTACTGGCGCAACAAGTGGTTTTGTTATTGGAAGCCCGTAAGAAAAATTTAGAGCTTAATATAGCACAAAGAGAATTTCAGAATTTTATAGACCTCTCAAAAGATTTGGTATGCATAGCAAATGTAAACGGTTTATTTTATAAAGTGAATCCTGCCTTTACAAAAGTATTAGGATACTCTAAGGAAGAATTAGAAGGGGTTCCTTTTACTAATTTTATTCATCCTGATGATTTGGCTGCTACTTATTTTGAAGTAGAAAAACTAGCCAAAGGAGAATTGACCATTAGTTTTGAAAACAGATACCGCAATAAAAACGGCGATTACATTATATTAAGCTGGAATGCATCTCCAGATCCTGATACGGGAAATCTTTACAGTATTGCGCGTAATGTGACTTTAGAGAAAGAAGTAGCGCAAAAATTAATTGAAGGGAATAAATTATTAGATGAATCACAGAATATAGCAAAAATTGGAAGTTGGAAATTTGACCTAATCAATAATGATCTTGTTTGGTCTAAAGGTCATTATCGTATTTTTGAGTTAGATAATTTACCCACAGATCAATTGTATGAAGCTTATAGAGGTAGAGTACATAAAGATGATTTAGCAAAGCTCGATGAGGTAAGTGAAAATGTGATTAAAACGGGAAAAGATTTTAAGATTAACTATAGAATTGTATTTCCGGATCACAGAGTAAAACATATCTTGGAGATAGGGCAGCCCTTTAAAAATGAAAAGGGGGAAGTGACAGAATTGAAAGGAATTGTTGAGGATATAACCGATATAACACTTGCAGAGGAAAAAATTGCTCAAAAATCAAAAGAAATAACTGATATAAGATCAGCGTTAGATGAATCAGCAATTGTTTCTATTTCTGATCAAAAAGGATTACTGACATATGTTAATAATAATTTTTGTAAAATTTCGAAATACCCCAAATCTGAACTGATAGGGAAGGATCAGCGCAGTATTACGGGGCATTTCCCTAAAGAATTTGCGAAACAAATTTTGAAAACGATTGTTAATGGCAACATTTGGAAAGGGGAAATGCGTAATTTAGCCAAAGACGGTTCCTATTATTGGGAAAAAGCCACGATTGTACCTTTTTTGGACGAAAAAAAGAGACCGTATCAATACATATCTATTAGTACGGACATTACCGATCAAAAAATAGCCGAAGAAAATCTAAATGATGCATTACTGAATCTTGAAAAAAAGAATCAAGAACTCGACCAATTTGCGTATGTTGTTTCTCATGATTTAAAAGCTCCACTCCGCGCGATCAATAACCTTTCAGAGTGGATTGTTGAAGATATGCCGGAGATGCCAAAAGACGTTAGTGCTAATTTTGATTTATTGCGAGGCAGAGTGTTGCGAATGGAAAACTTAATCAATGGAGTTTTAGATTATTCGCGTATTGGTCGAACGAAAATTGAAAAAGAGCAAGTTGATTTAAAATTAATGCTAAATCAGATCATAGATTCAATAGTTCCAACAGAAGGTTTTGAAGTCACTATAGGAGATAATTTCCCAGTTATTGATGCAGAGCGAATACTTTTGCAGCAGGTGTTCAGCAACCTGATTAGTAATTCAGTAAAATACAATGATAAACCGATAGGGAAAATAGAGTGTCACTATAAGTCATTACCCGATTTCCATCAATTTACTATAAAAGATAATGGTCCTGGTATTGCTAAGGAATATCATAAAAAAGTTTTTAAGGTTTTTCAAACTATTGAAGCGCGTGATGTAAAAGAAAGTACTGGTATTGGGTTGTCAATTGTCAAAAAAATAATTGAAGAAAAAGGAGGGGATATTCATATCGAATCTACAGAAAATCAAGGATGTAGTTTTATTTTTACATTCCCTAAATAGCAAATAATGGAGGAATCTGAGAAAAAGTGTCAGGAGGAGTTAGCAGCACTAAAAAAAGAATTTGAAGATTTCGTTTATATAGTCTCACATGATATAAAATCACCAATGCGTGCGATTTCGAATATAACAACATGGATTGAAGAGGATTTAGGAAGTGCTATAAATCCGGATGTTTTAAATAATTTAGGGTTACTGAAAAATAGGGTAAATCGTTTGGAGAAGATGATGAATGCATTGTTAGAACTTTCTCGTGTTGATCGTACAGAATTAGAGTTTTATGAAGTAAATATTCCAAAAATGATTGCAAGTTGTATTGCCTTAGTTGATGCAAAATCAAATGTGGAGTTTCATTTTACAAACAATCTCAAAAATGAAAACTGTGTTACATTAGGCGTAAAGATGCAGAAAGTAATTATGAGTTTAATAGATAATGCCATTCGATTCCATGATAAGGAGTGTATAAAGGTAGCAATTGATGTTACAGAAGGTCTAAATGATTATGAAATAAAAGTAAGCGATAATGGGCCTGGTATACCGGAACAGGCCATAAATAAAATTTTCTCTATTTTTTATACCGTTAATTCTAAAGATATTTTCGATACTACTGGAGCAGGATTAGCTATAAGTTGTAAAATTATGAAGTTAGTGGGAGGTAGAATAGAATATTCTCCCGGCATAAATAACGGTTCAATTTTTACATTTAATTGGCCAAAAACAATAACATTAAAAAATTAAAATTATGACCCAAAAATTGGTAAATATTTTATTGGTTGAAGACGATGAAGTAGATGTAATGAATGTAAAAAGAGCATTTGCTAAAAATAATATTATGAATCCGCTTTTTGTTGCCGGTAATGGTGTAGAGGCACTTGAAATGCTGGATGATAAAATAATTCCGTTGCCTAAAATCATTATTTTGGATATAAACATGCCAAAAATGAATGGGATTGAGTTTCTTAAAATTATTCGAGAAAATGAAAAACTTAAAAACATTTCTGTTTTTGTTATGACTACATCAAACGAGGATACCGATAAGATTAATGCTTATAATCTAAATGTTGCAGGATACATACTTAAACCACTTTCTTTTGAAAAGTTTCTAACTTCAGTTGCTACTCTAAAAAACTTTTGGCAATTATGTGAATTGTAATTCATTTTTGTTATGGGAAATACAAACATCTTACTCGTTGATGACAGGAAGACTATTATTGAAAATATCAAAAAGTCTTTTTTAGAAATTAATATTAAACATACTTTATTTTCAGCAGAAAATGAAAATGAGGCATGGTTAATGCTGGATGGTTCTCATAAGTTAAATCCAATTCCTAAAATTATTTTGATTGATGTAAATCGTACAGAAAATAAAGGAATTGATTTATTAAATGCGATACGAAATCATCCGGATTTAAAATCAATTTTAGTGTTTGTAATTACTGATTCTGTTAAAAATTTAAACAAAGCAGCAGCTTTGAACTTGAATATTGCCGGTTACATTCCTGTATCATTTGAAAGCCAAAAAGTAAATGATTTTCTTTCGATACTGAATGATTATTGGAACATCATTGAATTTTCAAGTCAAAAATAAAAAAATGTATGGCCCTTGTTTTAAAAATATTAATTATTGATGATGATAAGATTGATTCAATCACCATCAGTCGTTCCATTTCTCAATCCGGTATCATTGCAGAAGTTGACAGCGTTTTTTCTGCAGAAGAAGGAATTGAAAAGATTAAAACATTGTATTATGATTTAATCTTTTTAGATTACATGATGCCAGACACTGATGGAATCTCTTTCTTAAAAAAGATACGAGAGTCAGGAATAGAAACCCCAATAATTTTTGTAACCTCTCAAGGAGACGAGAAAATTGCAAGTCAGGCGATTTTAAGCGGAGCTTCGGATTATATTCCTAAAACGTTGTTGACTCCTGATGGAGTTTCCCAGAGTATTAGAAATGCAATTAAATTGCACGAAAGTTTAAAACTTAGAAAAGTAACGGAATTAGCTTTGAAGGTTAACGCCAACCGGCTTCAGGAAGCTCAAAAACTATCTAAAATAGGCAACTGGGAAATCAATTTAAGCAATAATGAAGTGTACCTCTCCGATGAATTTTTTACTATTTTTGAAGTTGAAAATGTGCCAGTACCTACGGTTGATTTTTTTAAGTCCTGTTTTACTGATGCCGAAGATTTAGCTCTTTTTGAAAACAATCTCAACCGTGTCAAAACGACTAACGTAGAAGTACAATTCCATCACAGTATAACTAGTAAAAAGGGAACAGTAAAGTATATTAATGAGTTTATAAAATGTCTAAATGATGAAAACGAAAAGCCGTATAAAATTCTAGGGACCATTCAGGACATAAGTGAACAAAAACGCACGGAGGCGGAGTTGATAAAAGCCAAAGAATTAGCGGAGAAAGCAGTTGTTATTAAAGAGCAATTTCTTACAAATATGAGTCATGAAATTCGAACTCCAATGAATGGGATTATTGGATTTGCTAGAATTCTTGAAAGTACGAAATTGGATAATGACCAAAAGCAGAGTGTGGAAGCCATAAAAAAAGCAAGTCATAATCTGATGCATATTATTAATGATATACTTGACTTTTCTAAAATTGAAGCCAATAAAATGACTTTTGAAGAAGTGAATTTTTCTTTATCAAAAACAGTTAATTACGTAATTGAATTACTAGCGCCAAATGCAAGAGAGAAAAAGATAAAATTATTATACGATATCAACCCAAACATAAGTGATAATCTCATTGGGGATCCTACAAAATTATCTCAAATTTTAGTCAACTTGATTGGTAATGCTTTAAAATTTACCGAAAAAGGATTTGTAGAATTAATAATTACAGAAGAACAGGAATCTAAATCTCATTCTCTAGTTAAGTTTTCGGTAGTCGATACCGGAATAGGCATACCAAAAGATAAAATAGATTCAATATTTGAAAGTTTCAACCAGGCTTCAAATGAAACAACAAGAAAATATGGTGGAACCGGACTTGGACTTACAATTACCCGTAAACTAGTGGAGTTACAAGGTGGGAAAATCACTGTACAAAGTGAAGTTTCTAAAGGGAGTGAATTTTCATTTTCTTTAGAGTATAAAAAAGATAAAAAAGGAATATTGAGCCCTGTTAAATCAAAAAATGTAACAGTTGACCCGGATTTTTTGAAAGATACGAGAATACTTTTAGTTGAAGATAACGAGCTGAATCAGCTCCTAGCCATCAAAGTTTTTGAAAAATGGAACAAAGAAATTGATATTGCTGAAAATGGAAAAATAGCGATTGATAAATTAGAGAACAACGAATATGATATTATTTTGATGGATATTCAAATGCCTGAAATGGATGGAAATGAACTAACGCATTACATTCGGAACAATATGCATGAGAAATCTGATATTCCAATTATTGCCTTGACTGCCCATGCTACTTTAGATGAAGAAAATAGATGTTTGAAGAATGGAATGAATGATTATTTGTCTAAGCCCTATGATTTTAATGTGTTATTGGAAAAGTTATATAAAAATCTAAAAAAAAAAACAGTAAATAACATGCTAAAATATGAATCACTAAGTAAAGAAATGACAACGGAAAAACTAGTTAATTTTGAATATTTAAAAGATTTATCAGAAGGAGATGATGCTTTTATAAAAAGCATGGTTGCTATTTTTTTAGAAAATACACCTGAAACAATTGAAACAATTATTGAATCTAACAGAAATGACGATATCAAAATACTGAAAGAAGAAATTCACAAATTAAAATCATCTATTAGTTTATTAGGGATAGTCAAAGCTTCGGATAGTGTTGCTATTATTGAAAAGGAAATAGAAGAAAATCCTTTTAGTCAAAAAAGGAAAGAGGAAGTAGTTTATTTGAGTGCAATTTGTCAACAGGCGATCATTGAATTGCAGTCGATTGAAGAATATTAAATTTTAGTAAAGATTATTTTGAATCAGAAAAAGAATTTTATATTTTGAAAAGTAATTTTAACGTATTTACTATTAAAGTATAAATGATTAATAATCTCGTTTTTTAAGACCTATATAACCAATTTGTATGAAGAAGATTTTAATTGCCGAGGATGATGAAATGATGTTGAAGACCATGGAATTTAAATTAAAAAAAGAAGGGTATCATGTGATATTATGTCCAAACGGTCAGATAGCATTAGAAAAAATAGTTTCAGAAAATCCGGATTTAATAATTTCAGATATTATGATGCCTTTTGTAACTGGATTAGACATTGTAAGTAAAGTAAAAATTGAGTTGAAACTAAACATACCAATCATTATACTGTCGGCAGTGGGATTAGAAAAAACAGTTCTCGAAGCATTTGAACTTGGAGCAGATGATTTTATAACAAAGCCATTTAGTCCCAATGAATTGTCAGTTCGCGTAAAAAGACTTTTGTTAAAGAAAAATTAATGCAGAATGTTTTTGAGGCTGTATGTTAGCTCTCAGGAATCAAATTTGTAGAGAGCGATTTATTGTCATTATCATATAATTTTTATAGATTTTAAAAACCTCGCTCAAAAATATTTTGGCGAGGTTTTTTTGTCTGTAAATCGTAACTTAAAGTAAGAATGTTTTTTTTTCGTTAATGTGAAGGTTCATAGATGAGGCGTAAAAAGGTACTGAATCGTTGGTTTTCTCTTTTTATTGGAATACCGGTTACGATTCCTATAAGTAAACTTTTGGTCACTTCAACTCGCATTTGTGGACGAATAGTCATATCAAAATCGTTTTTTTTGATTTCTTTATTAAATTCAATTCCAATAAAATTTCTGGTTCCCGGAATCATGTAATGAAAATTGGAATTTATTTGCCAATCCGTTTGTTTTGCATTATCTAAAAAACGAGTTGAAAATTGAGGGCCAGTGTATAAAAGGGTGTGAAAATTTTGTCCCCATCGTTTTGCTACTACTAAGAATGGATTGTATACATTTCCTGTAAAAAAAGTATCATTGCGATAACTTTTAAAATCAGTTATTTGGAATTCTTGAATGTATCCAATAGCCATTGAGGTTTTTCTTTTTTCTGAAACAAAAAAGGTATATTGAGCCGCTAATTTTATACTGTTAAGACTGCTTCCAGGGGTATTTACATTGCCGTTAGTAGGATAATATATAGAAAAGGGTAGTTCAACTTCAAGCCCTAACCTGTCAATTGGCGCCCATTCATATTCAATGAGTGCAGTATATTCATCATGAGTAGTATTATCGGTTAATCCGAGTCCTAAATTCCATTCCCTTTCTCCTTTTCGAGCACCAAGATCTCTAATTAAGTCAATATATAGAGGTTCTGCATGTAGTACTTTCGGTCGTTCTTTTTTGCCTTCAACTTCTTGAATGTACAGACTGTCTTTAATACTTTTTTTTTGATCAATCTCTGTTTGTGCTAGAGAATTCGTAATTGCAATTACTGTTAATAGTAAGGTAAATACCTTAGTTTTTAAATATTGGGTAGTCATTTTAATTTAATTTTTATTTTTTTTTAAGTGAAGTCATTATTTTGTATTTAAAATAAAGGGAGTAACGCTATAAATAAAAATTAAACTTCTGGCGGTGGGGTGTGTATTTCAAAATAAGGAAGTAAGAGGGCTGAATTTTGCACCTCTAAATTTTGGTTTTTTATAAACAAATATTCATGGTTTATGGGAATGGCTATTATTGGTAAGACAAATAAATCCAAACAAAAAGTGTTTTTACCAAAGAAGTTTTGGTTACTGTCATTATCATCATATTCAGCGATTGCATTTTCAAACCCTAATACCTTTTCTACCACTATTTCAATAATACTTTCCGGATCATTATAAGTAAGATCTTCAGGGAAATAATTAGGTTGTACATCAGGAGAATCAACCAAACAGTTCAGAAGGTACAAGGACATGAAACCCCAAAAAAATCGAATTAATAAACTATTTTGTGTCAATTTAAACATTATGCATAATTACATAAAATTACGCTGTAGCAGAGATAAATATTCGTTAAAATAAAATAAAATTTATCTGTGACACTGTTGGTTTATAGCTACTATTCTGATTTATAGATATGTATAGATTGGCCCACTAATTTCCATTGACCTTCAATTTTTTCTAACATTCTTATTTCATGAGAATAATTTTTTTTACCATCTTTTGTGGTTGATTCTTCATCATGGCTTACCCAGGCGGTGTTTTGATTGATACTCATTTTATAATTTGTATTTACTGAAAAACCTCCATTGCCCATAGATAAGGGGTTAGTATTGGTCATCGCAATGGGAGGGATGTCCATTGTTACACCCTCAGGAGTCGAAATTAAGATCCTACTATAGGGCTTAATATACCAGCATTCCGCATGTCCTTTACCATCTCCCGCTCTCCATGTTGCGGATTCTTTTTCCAATAATTTTTTGATCTTTGTTGATTCATTATTTTGCTGGCTGTATGTTAATGTCACAACACTTAAAAAAAGATAAAAGGATAATTTACATTTCATAATAGTACTTTTTAGATGGTAATAAATGGTTGTATTGAATTTAAATCCTAAATTTAATTAAAAATTTACAAAAACAGATTGTATGTTTTGTTTTAGGGAGAATATTTTTCATTCTAAGAATAAGTTTCTAATTCTGAATAAAACCGATTGTACATTTTCTAAAATCATTATTTTCAACGAGTCTGTTTTTTTTGATTTAATAATTAGGTTGGATGACCGCTAATATTTCTTAAATTTCATCTAAGTTTTTTCCTTTTTCCTTGTGCATTTTTAATACCTATCAATGCCACCAAAAATCACTTCACAATAAAGCTATATAAAAGGATAGATTCTTATAATATAGATCAAAATTTGTATAATGGTCTAAGCTGTATTTTAGACTAATATTTGGTTAATGTTTAGGCTACCTTATTTTTAATATCTAACAATTCACGAATCAATTTATAATTGAAAAAAACAAGGGATTAACAAAAAATTATTTTAAGGGTAATCAATTGTCAAAAAAAAACCGTTGCATTTTTGCAACGGTTTTTGAAAGATGTTTTTTAAAACCTTATTTAGGCATAACCACTGTGTCAATTGCATGTATCACACCGTTTGATGCGGCAACATCAGCCAAAACTACTGTTGAAGTAGCACCATTAGCATCTGTCAACATTACTTTTCCGTCTTTTAAGCTCAAAACAATGCTACCACCTTGAACTGTCTTTACAGTAAATTTTCCATTATTTTTGTTTATTGCTTCAATTACTGCAGCGGCCTCAAATTTTCCAGAAACAACATGATAAGTTAATACGGATTTAAGTTTATCTAAACTTTCGGGTTTCAATAAATTATCTACTGTCCCTGCTGGAAGTTTTGCAAATGCTTCGTTTGTTGGTGCAAATACAGTAAATGGACCATCTCCACTTAACGTTTCAACTAGTCCTGCTGCTTTGACTGCAGTAACAAGGGTTGTGAAATCTGCATTTCCAGAAGCCACACCTACAATATTTGGTGTTTCAACTACCACTGTAGTGTCCATTACGACCGCAGTAGAATCAGCCATGTCTGTTGATTCAGCTTGTTTTTTTTCTCCACAAGAAGTTGTAATTACTCCTACTAATACAAATGCGCTAATTGTTTTTACTAATTTCATAGTTAATGTTTTAGGTTTAAAAAAAGTTATTAATCAAATATACACATAATAATTAATTGTTTACCTTTTTTAACAATTAATTAAACAAAAAATAAACTAACCGGAAGTATTAATATGATGATTTAAAGGGAATAATACAGACCTAAGGTTAGTTGGGTTTTAATTATAGGTTTATAGGAATATAATTAGTCTTTTGCAATTATTTGAAAAATGTTTTCAATTGTTGAAATTATGTGATTGTAAAAATGAAGGTTTATTTTTTAATTATATAAAAAACGTACAATTAAGAAGTATGTTTTAGGTATTTCTACTTCATTCAAAAATTTAAAATAATTGCAGCAAACGGTTATTGGCTGTTACTATAATTTACTTTCTTTTGCCTCTAATGGCTTAATTTCGCCATTGTAAGAAATGGTACTCCGATTATTAGAACTAATAGAAAGTGTAGCGCTTCCGTTTCGGAAAACCGAAAGATTCATTCTGTAAGTATCTTTTTCTCCCTTTACAACTGCTTTAATCAAATACGATTTTTTTGCCTTTTCGATAGTAAATTCTTCAGGGGTTCCCTCAAAATTTAATCCTCCGTCCAAACCATAACCTATTGCACTAAATGCTCTGCCAAAAAAAGGCATTTCACTTTTGATTGTTTGAGGATGGAATTGTATGTAATTTGGATTTGAAGTTAAATCCATATTTCTAAACCCTTGAGGTAAAGCCATATTTGCTACAAAAACGAACATTTTTGAATTAACCAATACATCAATTTGTTGCTGTTTAATTAATTTACGTTCTTCTCTTAATTCAAGCTTACTTTTTTCCTGAGCAATACTTGAAACTGATATAAATAAAAGAAAAATAAGCAGAAACATTTTTTTTATTTTCATAATCTATAATTTTATTTGTAATTTAATCTTACACCAACAAACATTTTAATTATGAGGATTCAAGGATGTTAACTGCTGAATTTATTTTCTAACTAAACGCATTCTTTTGATTTTTCCAGAAATTAAATTCAATATTTTTCCATCTTTTGAAATTGAAAAAGAATCAATTTTTTCTAAAGTGGTTAGATAAATATTTTCTGATGAAAAATCAGAACACATCATTCGTGTTACTGCTATGGGTTTTTTGAAACTAATTTTATTTTTCCAAACGCTTAGTTTTCCATTGTAATTATTACAACCGGCATTACCCGAAAATATGCTATCCTTTGAATCAAAAGTAATAATTGGCTTTTTATTTGGATATAATTTATCGAAATCTATTTTGGATCCTGAAATATAATTTAATTCCCATGATCCTTCTAATTTGATTGTTTGATAAGTTGCTTTTTTTCCAGTAGAACAAGACAACAATACCAAACATAAAGTGGTCAAGGATATAATTATTTTTTTCATTAGGCTTTTAATTTCTAGGCTTATTCAAAACAAAAATATTGCCAATTATGAAGTTTCATTAAAGTTTATTAAAAGAGCAAATAGGTAAAATCTCTTTAACTTAAATATTCTGATGCAATGTTTACTTTTTTTTCACTTCAGTAACTTCTATTTTTATTCCAACGGCATATGCATTGGGAATAATTTTATTACCATGTGCATTGGCATAGACCTTTGTGAATTCTGCTCCAAAATATAAGATTATTGCGGAATAATACACCCAGATTAATATTATAATAATTGAACCCGCAGCTCCATAAACAGTAGCTACAGTTGAGCTTCCTAAGTAAAAACCAATTGCAAACTTACCAAACATAAAGAAAAATGAAGTGAAACTGGAACCAATAAAAGCATCTTTCCAATCAATGTTTCCATCTGGCAAAGTCTTAAAAATGATTGAAAACAATACCGTAGTAGTTGCAAATAAGATCAAAATATTAAAAATATAAAATAGGTAAACAGTTCCATCAGGAAAATATACCAATAACCGTTCATTTATAACATCCATAACTGTATTAACCATCAAACTAACCATTAACAAAAAACCAACTGAAGCAATCATTGAAAACGACATCAGTCTGTTTTTAAGGAACTTCACAATGCCTTTATTTGGTTTTGCTTTTAAACCCCAAATAAAATTGATTGAGCTTTGTATTTCAGCAAATACACCTGAAGCCCCTATGAGCAACATAATTCCACCAAATAGTGCGGCAAAAGTATTGCTCTCTGACAATTCAATATTTTTAATGGTTTCCTGAATTTGAATCGCAGCCTCATTACCAACCATTCCGTTTATTTGACCAAAAAAACGACCCGTAACTGCTTCTCTTCCAAAGAAAAAACTAAAAATAGATAAAATAATAATTAACAATGGTGGAAGTGAAAAAATGGTGTAATATGATAATGATGCACTTAGTTTTATGGCATTATCATCATCAAATTCCTGGTATGTTTTTTTTAATAAATCCCAACTTATAATAGCTATTTCTTTATGTTTCATGGTTTTAAAATATTTTAGAGATAATGGAACGATATTAACTTCTTGTTACCCTATAATGCTGTTTACATCATACTTTATATAGTTACGATTCCTTATCAAAATTACAAAGATATTGTTTAGCAATTTGAAATGAAATTTATATAATTCCTTGAAAATAACGTTGAAATATTTATATTGAAAATGTAGAAATCAAATTTTAAGTCTTTATTAACCCATTCTTATCTGTAAATGTTTAAATTTATATACTATTTAATATCTTTTTTAGGATAAATTTTTAACTATGGAAAATAATAATACACGAAGAAATTTTTTAAAACAAACAGCCATACTTTCTACAGGAACAATTATTGGCACCAGTTTATTTAATTCTGCTTTTGCCTCAGAGACTGCTTTAACTATTGGAAACCAAACTTTGGGATTAGATACTCTAGATGTTCAGGGATTGTATACTCTTCCTAAATTAGATTACACTTATGATGCTTTAGAACCTCATATTGACAAAATTACGATGCAAATTCATCATAGCAAACATCATCAAGCCTATGTGACTAACTTGAATAAGGCCATCGAAATCGTGGATAAAAACCTCCTTGATCATTCAAAATCTCTGGAAAATATCTTCGAAAAAATGTCTAAGTTTCCAGAAGCCATCAGAAACAACGCGGGTGGGCATTACAATCATAGTTTGTTTTGGGATTTAATGAAACCTAATGGCGGTGGTATTCCAAAAGGTAAATTGGCCTTGGCAATAACTAGTACATTCGGATCTTTTGATGAATTCAAAAAACAATTTAGTGATGTTTCCATGAAGCGTTTTGGTTCTGGTTGGGCTTGGTTAGTAGTCCAAGACGGAAAATTAGTAATTGGTTCCACAGCAAATCAAGATAATCCTTTGATGCGATTACGAGGCAAAGGACTTAAGGGCAAACCCGTTTTGGCTTTGGATGTTTGGGAACATGCTTATTATTTAAAAAATCAAAATCGAAGAGCTGATTATGTAGCTTCTTTTTGGAATGTGGTTAATTGGGATACTGCAGAAAAATTATTCATTTCGTAATAAAAACACACTTAAAAAACCCTGAATAGTATTTAATATTTAGGGTTTTATCTTTAAAATAAATGTTGTTATTTCATTCGTTTTCTTTAACTATCACACTAAATGTATAGTGTTTGTTGCTATTTTGAAAAGAATCAATTATTACATATAATATCTGTGTTAAACTAAAAAGCACAAGTAAAAACTATCGCAAAAAAGTATAGCTTTGTAGCTTTAAATTAATGTAATGATTAACCCTTCGGCATCTGGTTGGATAGATAAATTTTTTATTGAACAAAAATTTTCTCAAGAAACTGTTTCTAAAACGACTGATCTATTTTATCAGAAAGTTAGAAATACAGGTTTTATTTACGGTCATATCATCACCTTTGATACTGTAGCGAGAATTGATACAAAAGATTGGTTTAAAGATGAGATTTCTAAGGTCGCTCTTTTAAACATATTATATGATGTTTTTTGTTTAACGAATGCCGATATAAGTTCTGAGAATTTCATTAATAAAGTCCTAACTTTTTATAATCAAATGCATCCTCAGGGATTTAATTTATTTAAAAAAATATTACCAAAAAATACTCCCGCTTTAACGTTAGAAAAAATTATTGATGAACGTGTTCAAACGAATGATAGCATAATCAGTAAGAATTTTTCTCATCTCGTGACCAATGCTTTGCTATTTATTGACGTACTTGCTTTTCGTCAATATTTAATACATGGAGCAATACCAGAAAAATACTTAAAAAAAATTGAAGAAACGATTGTTAATATTGTAACACTTGCGTTAAAAATTAAGTCTAAGAAAACACAATATGATGACTTGTTAATCAAACTTTTTGAAGCTTCTATACGGTACAGCAAATTTTCTAAAATTTATGTTCATAGTTTAGAAACATTACAACTGGATTATTATACTAGCGAATTAGAAAAATATTATTTAATAGACATTGCAGGTATGGCATTGTGGAGCGATGGAAAAATAGAAAATGACGAAATGTATTTTTTGCATTCACTAGCTGAAATTCTTTCTATTCCGGATGATTTTGTTAACCAAAGCATATTTAGTACTCATGAATTCATATCGAAGTATAAAAAGGAAATACCTTATTTCAATTATTCAAATCCAGTTAAACATTTTTATGATCAAACGACTCAAAGTGTGGTTACACTGATTACCCGGAATAAAAATCGATTAATAAAGGAAATTGTTCAAAGTAAAGAGTTGATGGTATTACTAGCGTATTCTACTCGTAGAGATTTAGACGAAAAAGAAAAAAGAAAGGTTAAAAAGCAATTGTTAGAAATTTGTAAAACCATTCCCTCTTTGGCGATATTTTTGCTTCCTGGCGGTAGTTTATTATTGCCTATTTTAATAAAGTTTATTCCAACACTTTTGCCTTCTGCTTTTAATGAAAATTTAGATAAAGAATAAAAAAATCCGCTTGAGCGGATTTTTTTTTTTAGAACTTCAATTGATATACTTCGTCTAAATCTTTTTCGGAGCTGATATTCACATCTAAATCCGTGACAAAACCGGAATTGAGCCCATAAGCCCAACCATGTAAGGTTAAGTCCTGACCGTTTTTCCAAGCCGCTTGTACAATTGATGTTTTGGCTAAATCGAAAACTTGTTCTTTTACATTTAATTCTACAAAAGTATTAAAACGCTCTGTTTCATCCTCAATAGAATCTAAATAGGTACTGTGCAAGCGATATACATCTTTTATATGTCGAATCCAGTTATCTATAATCCCAATAGAGTCATTTCCCATTGCAGCTTTCACTCCTCCACATCCGTAGTGGCCACAAACCAATACGTGCTTGACTTTTAGAACATTTACAGCATAATCCAAAACACTTAACATATTCATATCGGAATGGACCACCATATTGGCAATGTTCCTGTGTACAAAAACTTCACCTGGTTTTGCTCCTACTATTTCATTTGCAGGTACCCTACTGTCAGAACAACCGATCCATAATAATGGGGGAGTTTGCCCTTTGGCTAGATCTTCAAAATAATTAGGGTCGCTTGCTAATGATGTTTCAACCCATTTTTTATTATTTTCTAATATTTTTTCATAAAAATCGCTCATAATCGTGTAGTAATTATTTTATTTATAAAAATGCTTCGTTTCCTATTTATAAAATCCTAAGGGACTTCTTTTTTTACTTTATTTTTTATTGTATTGTAGTTTCTTATAAGTTAAGAAACTCTTCTTTAATTGTTTCTTTTTTGACCATAACTCTTTTGGCGGCATCATAATAATGCTCTATCGTAACATAGTTTTGAGTTCCCTCACTATTCTCTAGTTGATATGCTTTTTTAAAGCCTTTAAGTTTGACTTTAATGTTATTATCTACGGCTCTGGTTGTTTTAAACTCATGTATTAAATCTAAAATATCATGTGCTATATAGACGGTATCTTTAGCATCAATGATTACTTTTGAATTTTCTGGAATATCATTCAAAGTAGATTTTATCGCTGCTTTATTTAAGAAAGAAACTTCTTGTGCCAAATCAATATGAATCACATCTCCATCCGCATATTCTTCTTTTCTGAAACTATACGCTCTTTTCAGATTTCCTTTTAAAACAAAAATAATACTAATAACAATACCTAATGCTACCCCTTTTAATAAATCTAAAAAGACAACGGCTAATAATGTGGCAATAAAAGGAGCAAATTGATATTTTCCTTTTTCCCAAAAATGTTTAAATGTTGCTGGTTTAGCCAATTTATATCCTATTAGTATTAAGATAGCAGCTAGAGTAGCTAAAGGAATTTTATTGAGAATAAATGGAATTGCAAGTACACTCACTAGTAACAAAATTCCATGGATAATGGTTGACATTTTTGATTTGGCTCCCGCATTACTATTTGCAGAAGATCGTACAATTACAGAGGTTAATGGTAAGCCACCTAAAAGAGAACTTGCCATATTACCGATTCCTTGCGCTTTTAATTCCATGTTAGTATTCGTATATCTTTTTTGAACATCCATTCTATCAGAGGCTTCAATACTTAAAAGGGTTTCTATAGAGGCTACAATTGCTATTGTAAAGGAGGTTATCCAAACCTTAGGATTCATAATTGCAGAAAAGTCAGGAGTGACAATTATTGATTTGAATTCTTCAAATGAAGCAGGAACTGGTAAAGAGACTAAATGTTCTTTTCCAATGGCTAGTGCACTGCCACTGCTTATAAAAATTTCATTTAAAATAACTCCAATTGTAACTGCAATTAAAGCTCCTGGAACTAATTTCATTTTTTTTAAGAAAGGAACTTTATCCCATGAAATCAAAATCAGCATCGATACTAATGTGACAGTAATTGAACCTATCTGAATGTAATCAAAAATACTAAACAGTGAAGAAAACGTATTACTCCCATCCATTTGTGAAAATGATTGGTCTCCTTCGAAGTCATTGTCATAACCAAAAGCATGTGGCAGTTGTTTCAGAATTATTATAATTCCTATTCCCGCTAACATCCCTTCAATAACATTTGTTGGGAAATAATTAGAAATACTTCCTGCTTTAATAAATCCTAATATTAATTGTAATAGACCTGCAAAGAAAACTGCAGTTAAAAAAATATCAAATGCACCTAAATCTGTAATAGCTGTGAGTACAATAGCTGTAAGGCCCGCTGCTGGGCCAGAAACGCTAATATTGGACGTACTCAAATAACCTACTACAATACCTCCTATAACGCCGGAAATAATTCCTGAAAACAATGGTGCTCCTGAAGCCATTGCAATACCTAAACACAAGGGTAGCGCCACCAAAAAAACCACTAAACCAGAAGCGAAATCGGATTTGAGGTTAGCAAAAAGATTCTTTTTTTTTGTCATTGTACCTAACTAAAATTGAATATAAATGATTTTTCTCTTGAATAATTGAGAGAATAGATTTTAAAAAAAAATATTAAAATCAGAAATATATTAAACTTCGTTGGGAGGAGGAATAAAAATAGAGGACGTAATATTGTCATGTTTTGATAAATTCTCCGATAGAATAACATTAGATGACAATTTTATTGGATTTATGAGATCAGGAGTATACTCTAAATAAAAAAAAGTTTTAATCTCTTTGTGTACATGTTCCTCTTCAGACATACTGTAGAAAATAGAAATATCAGCACTTTTCTCAATCACAGTAACTATTGTAGGTGTGACAAGAAATGTAATAAATATAATTAAGAATATTTTAGAGATCATTTTCATTGTCGCAAAAATAGAATTAAGTTTTTTAAGAAAACAGTAGTTATTCTAAAATTTAAAAAAAAATTAACATTCAAAAAAAAAGCAATAAAACGACATTTAAAAGTTCGTTTTATTGCTTTTTTTATTAAAAAACTACAAGCTTTCTTCTAGCCAAGCTTGCATCATCCATATCGTTTTTTCTTGCTCTGAAATAAAATCGCTCATCATAGAATTAGTTCCTTCATCATTAATCTCTCCTGATTTGTTGAGGATCTCTCTTTCGATTTTTAGTAAATGAGACAATGAAGTCACAATCAAATGAACTGCTTTTTCATCATTTGAAATATTCTTACCTACTATCAACTGATTATTTTTAATATAATCCTCAAATGTATGAAGAGGAGTTCCACCCACGGTAAGCACTCTTTCGGCAATTAAATCAATTTTTATTTGAGCGTCCGTGTAAAGCTCTTCAAACTTTACATGTAAATCAAAAAAACGTTTCCCCCTGATGTTCCAATGAATTCCTCTTAAATTTTGATAATATACTTGAAAGTTTGATAATAAGATATTCAATTCATTCACGATTAATTCAGATTCTTTAACGGGTAATCCTAAAATATTTGTTTTCATGTTTACTATTTTTTATTATATAATTTCATTCAATCGTAAATTTAGTGAAGATAAATAGAAAACACTATAATAAAAAGTTATTGTTTCATTAAATTTGCATTAGATATTATTATTACTATGACAATAACTCAACTAAAATATGTTCTTGCTGTAGCGGAGCATAAAAATTTCACTCTAGCTGCCGAAAAATGTTTTGTAACTCAGCCTACATTGAGTATGCAAATTCAAAAAATAGAAGAGGAATTAAGTATTCAGATATTTGACCGTACTAAAAAACCAATTCAACTTACTGATATTGGTCAAAAAATAGTTACTCAAGCCAAAAATATCGTCAATGAAGCGGATCGTATCCAAGATATAGTAGAGCAACAAAAAGGTTTTATAGGAGGTGAATTCAGACTCGGTATTATACCTACTATTATGCCTACCTTGTTACCAATGTTTTTGAATAATTTTATTAAAAAGTATCCAAAAGTAAAACTCATAATTGAAGAGTTAAATACGGAGGAAATCATTATAAAACTCAAAAATGGACATCTTGATGCAGCGATTGCCGCAACTCCTTTGATGGACGAAAATATCAAAGAATTTGTATTGTATTTTGAACCTTTTGTAGCTTACATTCCAGAAAGTCATCAGAATTTTCAAAAGAAGGAAATAGAAATTTCAGACCTAAATTTAGATGAAATCTTACTTTTGCAAGATGGTCATTGTTTTCGAGATGGAATTTTAAATTTATGTAAAAACCATAGTAAAAGCGAAATTGGACATTTTCAAATTGAAAGTGGCAGTTTTGAAACCTTGATAAAACTAGCCGACGAAGGATTAGGTACCACTTTACTTCCTTATTTACATACTTTAGATCTAAAAGACAAGGATAAGTTGAAATTACGCCATTTTAAAGAGCCTAAACCGGCAAGAGAAGTGAGCTTGATTTTTCCGAAAAGTGAATTGAAAATTCAAATAATCGAAGCCCTTAGAAGTACAATTGCGGGAGTAATAAAAGGAGCAATTGTTTTTCAAAACGTACAAATTATTAGTTCAGTACATAAGAAATAAAAAAAGGAACCGTAAAACGGTTCCTTTTTTTTATGAATTCACAATTAATAAATATTGTTTTAACTCTGGTTTTCCTATCGTAAAGTTTACTAACCATTCACGCAACTGTTCCATTTCGTAAGGTAATAGCATTTTGATTGCCTTTTCTAGCTCCTTGCAAAAAAGCATTGGATCAAAACTTACTCTTTCTAAAACTGATTTTGTATAATCGTACATAATTTTCGACATAATAAATGAAGATTTTGGTTAGATTCTAATTCTAAATTGATGTAAAAATACATTTTTTGAAGGTAGAATATAATTATTTAACGAAGTTTTTGGTTTTTTATTTTAATGAAATCAATACCTTTTTTATAAATATGGATCATGTTTTTATTGCTTTTTAGCACGAAACATTTCTCTTTTTCCAGGTGGCCCTTCTAGTTTTTCAACAGTAAAACCTACTTGGATCATACTTCTTTTTACGACTCCTCTCGCGGCATAGGTAACTAATATTCCATTTTTTTTAAGCGCTTTATACATTTTTTCGAAAATTTCGGTACTCCATAATTCTGGTTGTACCCTATACCCGAAAGCATCAAAATAAATTAGATCAAATTTGTTTTCGTCATCAATTTCTTGAAAAAACTGTTTCCTTTTAGTAAGTGTAAAATCATTATTTAAAACAATTTTTTCTTCCCATTTACTTTCATGTATTGTATCAAAAATTCCGCTTTCTAATGTCGCATTTAATTCGGCAACATAATTCATTTGTAATACTTCATCTATTGAGATCGGGTAGGCTTCAACGCCTACATAATCGATGATTTGATGCATTTTCTTTGCTTCCAGAACGGTAATAAAAGTATTCAAACCCGTTCCAAATCCTATTTCTAAGATAGAAATTTTTTGGTTTTGAAATAGCGAAAGCCCATTTTTGATAAAAACATGTTGCGCTTCCTGAATTGCCCCATGCTTAGAATGATAACATTCATCCCATTCCGTTATTTGGATGGTTGTAGAACCATCAAGTGTCTGGATTATTTCTCTTTTCAAAATTTTATGCTAAAGTTAAACTGATTTTCAAAAATATACAATTGTCAAATTTAATCAAAACTAATCCTTTTGGTACTGAAAAATGCTATTTATTATATAATCCATAGCATAAAGGCTATTTTTTTTTGATTTTCTAAAACGTAAATAAATCGTAGTCAATAGCTATATTTAATGTTGTTTTCATAAGAAATTTGTTGATTTTTTTTTATTTTTGCAAATATTAAACAGCAATTCATTGAATTCAGTTTTTTTTATGCATTCGCTTATCACTTATAAAATAAAAATAATACATACTATGAGTACAACTCAAACTAACAAAATTGAAATAATAAAAGCAGCAGCTTCAAAAATAAATGAAGTTGATTTTGAAAACTTAAACTTTGGTTCCGTTTTTACCGATCATTTATTAGAATGTGATTACACAAATGGAGAATGGCAAAAACCGATTATCAAACCGTATGCGCCTTTTTTATTAGATCCTTCCGCAAGAGTTTTTCATTACGGTCAAGCTATTTTTGAAGGAATGAAAGCCTATAAGGATGAAGATGATGACGTTTGGCTTTTTAGACCTGATGAAAATTATAAAAGGTTCAACAGTTCTGCGATAAGAATGGCGATGCCGGAAGTTCCAGAGGAAGTTTTTATGGAAGGTTTGAATCAATTATTACAATTAGATGAAGCTTGGATAAAAAAAGGAAAAGGGAATACGTTATACATTAGACCATTTATGATTGCAACGGGTTTAGGAGTTATTGCAAATCCATCTAATGATTATAAATTTATGATTATTCTGTCTCCTGCAAAGTCTTACTATTCAGGGGAAGTAAAAGTACTTATAGCAGAACATTTTAGTAGAGCAGCAAATGGAGGGATTGGAGCTGCTAAAGCTGCCGGAAACTATGCTGCACAGTTTTATCCTACTAGCTTAGCAAACAAAGAAGGTTTCCAGCAAGTTATTTGGACGGATGATGCTACCCATACAAAACTAGAAGAAGCTGGAACTATGAACGTGTTCTTTAGAATAAACGATACGTTATTAACTGCTCCAGTTAGCGAAAGAATTCTTGACGGGATTACTAGAAAGAGTCTTATTGATATGGCTAAAAAAGGAGGGATCGATGTTCAGGTGCGTCCTGTTTTAGTGTCAGAATTGGTTGAAGCTTCTAAAAATGGAACCTTGAAAGAAATTTTTGGTGCAGGGACAGCGGCGGTAGTTAATCCTATTATTGGATTTTCTTACCAAGATCTTTACTATGAATTACCAAAAATAGAAGATTCAATGGCATTAGACCTAAAAGAGCAATTGACAAGCATGCAACATAAACTCTCTGAAGATACATTTGCATGGACAGTTAAAGTATAAGTTATCAAAGTTTAATTATAAAAAGCGATTTTCGACATGAAAATCGCTTTTTTATTTAAATAATGTTTTTTGTAGATTTTGTTTAAGGGAGTATAATTATTATTCAAGAATTTTAGAAATATCAGGTCTGGAATAATTTGGACCCTTCATCACTTTTCCGTCTTCACGATAAATAGGATTTCCATCTTGATCCAATTTACTCATATTACTGCGCTGAATTTCATCAAAAACGGCTTCCATTTTATCCTGTAAACCATGCTCAATAATGGTTCCGCAAAGGATATACATCATATCTCCCAAGGCGTCTGCAATTTCGGTTAAATCATTATTTTTGACTGCTTCTAAGTATTCTTCGTTTTCTTCTTTCATTAAATTATAACGAAGTTCATGTTTTTGGGTCCCTAAATTAGCAATAGGCTTTTCATTGTAATCAATTTTGAAAGTAATGTGAAAATCTTTTACTGCGTTTATTTGTTTTTGCATCTTTTTTTATTTGTCAAATGAAAATACAATTTAGGAAACTATTATTAAACAAATAACTAAATTTGTCAAAAAATATTTTAATTATGTTTAGTCAAGGACAATTAGTGTTTGCGGGCCTTTTTTTTATTGCGTTTGTAATAGCAATGATATACGCTTACCGAAAGGATTTAGCGTTACACAGAATGTTTTATAAAGGAAATTATAAAATTTTGATAGGGTTTGGAGTTTTTATTGGAATCTTATTTTTAATAAAAATATTTTTTAAGCGCTAGCTTTCTGTAATTGAAGAAATAATGTCCACTTATTACGTGGACTTTTTTGTTTTTATTATTTTAGGATTGAAAATGTAAAACGCTATTAATTAATTTGTTATAAATAAAGATAGTTCTAACAATTAATTCAATTTATAAAATTGATTCTAGACAAGTTTAAAATGGAATTGCCCTAAATTATAAAGTATTCTAATATAAATTTTAAGTTTTTCGTAAATAAAAAATAGAACCATATTTTTTTACACTTTCTATGACTTGTAAATTAAATCTTTAACTTTACAGAAATTAATAAACTTGTATATTATGAGGATTTTAAAATATTTATTTCTTTTACTTCTGCTAAGCGTTGTCGCATTATCGATTTTTGTAGCCACTCAAAAAGGTGCTTTTATTGTAGAGCGGAGTCAAATTATAAATTCTCCAAAATCGCATGTATTTAATTTTGTGAATGATTACAGGAATTGGGAAGACTTTGGTTCTTGGATTGTTGAAGATCCAGAAATGAAAATTAGTTATCCCAAAAAAACAATTGGACCTGGAGCTTCGTATTCTTGGGAGGGTAAAGACGGAACGGGTGATATGAAAACCCTATTTGTAAAAGAAAACGATAGTATTTCTCAAATAATGAATTATAATGGCACTGAATCTTCCGTTTTTTGGAGTTTCAAAGACACAATAGGAGGGACAAAAGTTACTTGGAAAACCATAGGGAAAATGAGTTTTTCTATGAAAGTATACACTGCATTCAATGGAGGTATTGATAAAATAATTGGGAAAATGTATGAAAAAAGCTTGACTAATTTAGATAAAACGCTAGATTTTGAGATCAATACCTATACCGTAAAAGTGGATGGACTGGCAAAAAAAACGGGTACCTTTTATCTTAAACAAACTTTTACCAGTAAAATTTCTAACGTCACTAAAAATTCTAAAATTGTATTTTATAAGATTATTACTTTCTGTAATGAAAATAATATTGAATTAAATGGGAAACCATTTTTATTATACCATACGTATGATTTTGTAAACGGATTGGCAAGATTGTCGTTTTGTGTACCAATAAAAAATCAAATTTCAACCAGTTCAGGAAGTGATATCTTACCTGGTAAGCTGGAACCGTTTGATGCTGTAAAAACAACTTTGACGGGAGATTATTCACATATTAAAAAGGCATTGGATAAAACATCTGACTACATTACCGCTAATAAAATTGTTTTAGATCCAGCTTTTTTACATTTGGAAAGTTTCACTATTAGCAGAGCTGAAATCAAGAATCCTTCAAAATGGGTGACTGAAATTTATTTTCCTATACTACCAAAAGTAATTCCCGTAAAAGTATATGCTCCCGCTGTTATCAAAAAAGTCGAAACGATAAAAACAGCTGAACCTATTATCAATAAAGAAGAAGAGCAATCTGAGTTTTAAAAATTGTTTATCTGATTAAACCTTTTTAATACATTCCATTCTAACTCCTAAATAATAATTTTGCAAGAAGAACAGGAATTTATAACCCAATTATTAAATCCAAAAACGCAAAACCAAGCGTTTCAAAAGTTGATATTAGAGTATCAAAGGCCTCTTTACAATCACATTCGTAATATCGTTTTAAATCATGATGATACTGACGATGTACTGCAAAATACTTTTATTAAAATATTTCAACATTTAAAAAATTTTAAAGGGGAGAGTAAACTCTTTTCATGGATGTATCGCATTGCTACAAATGAAGCCTTAACATTTTTAAAACAAAAATCAAGAATAAGCGGTATTTCATCTGAAATCTTACAAAACAAAGTGATTGATAATTTAGAAGCCGATGTGTTTTTTGATGGCAATGATATTCAAATAAAATTACAAAAAGCGATTGCATTATTACCTGAAAAACAGCAATTGATTTTTAAAATGAAATATTTTGAAGAACTCAAGTACGAAGAAATTTCAGAAATTTTAGGTACTTCGGTTGGAGGTCTAAAAGCATCCTATCATATAGCAGTAAAAAAAATTGAAGCTTTTGTTTCGACAAATTAAACCTTTTAGTCCTAACGCTGTCTAAATACAATATGAAAACATTTAAACTAGAAAAAGAACGTAAAATTGAAACAGGATTCAAGACCCCTGATCATTACTTTGATAATTTTTCAATCAAAATGATGGAGCAATTGCCTGTTGGTGAACCAAAAGTATTTACAATTTTTCAAAAAAGAAAAAATTTAATTTTAATGGTAGCTGCAGTTTTCTTATTGGCTTTAATGATTCCAATAATAAATTATTCCTCTAGTAGTGCCAAAGAATTGGATTCAGCTGCATTAGAAAATTACATTACTTACCATTCTAATGTGAATCAATATGATTTGATAACTATTCTTGAAACGGAAGATATTAACACTATTAACTCTAGTGTTGTGTTAGAAGATGAAGCCATAGAAGATATTTTATCTACAAACTCAAATTTAGAAAATCTTATTTTAGAGTAAATAATAAACTTGCTTTTAAGCTTAAATTAAAAATAATAAAATGAACATTAGAAAATTATTACCTGTAGTATTCCTTTTTTTTTCATGTAACTTTTACGCTCAAGGCGAAAGCATGAAAGAAAAAAAAGAAAAAATAAAAGCGTTGAAAGTAGCTTTTTTTGCAACTGAACTAGATTTAACTACCAGTGAAGCAGAAAAATTCTGGCCACTTTACAATACATTTGATGAAAAACAATTTGAATTAAGACATCAAAAAATGAGGGCTTTTATGAAGAGAATGGGTGACGGTTCATTAGATAAAATAACTGAAAAGGAAGCAAATACTTTCTTAGTTCAAATGGAAGATACCGAAGAAGAATTATTTTTAATTCGAAAAAAATTCACCCAAAATTTGAGAACAATAATCCCTGCTGTGAAAATTATTAAACTTAGGAAAGCAGAAGAAGATTTTAATAGAAAATTACTGCATCAATACCGTAATAAAGGTCCAAAGAAATAATTGTTTTTTTATTAATTCGTAAGATATCCTAAGTGCTTGTTAAATTTGGTACTTAGGATTTTTTATTTAAAATTAATGCGGATCATTTTGTTTTGCCCGGCAGCAATAGCCGTTTTTTTATTTATAAAACGTATCGTGAAAAGGCTAGAATCCGCAGCTAATTGTGTCCATGAAGTACCACTGTCTCTGGAATAATAGATTCCCGAAGTTCCTACTGAAATAAGTTTTTTCCCGTTACTTTTAGGAATATATTGGACACATGAAGCGTAACCGAATGCTTGATTTTGACCAACAAGTTTCCAGGTTTTTCCACCGTCTGCCGTTACAGCTTTGTTAGAAAAGTTCTGGTTCTTAACTTCATAATCACCTCCCGCCACAAATCCATTATTGGAATCATAAAAATCAGCAGTGAAAATTCCTGTCATTGATTTTCCTTGTACAATAGGCGTTTCATATACAGACCAATTATTTCCTCTATCGGGGGAATAGAAAACTCTAGATTTTTTTCCGCCTGAAACAATCCAGGTATTATTTTTTTTAATTACAATGTTAGTGTTGCTAGCCGCAAAAGCAGCTTCACCAGTAGTAATGCTTGGTAACTTGCTACAGGGTATCTTTTGCCATGACTTGCCTCCGTCGTGAGTTGTAATTATATTGAGACAATTATTTATTGGATCTCCCATAGCAATTCCCTCTTTAGCATCCCAGAATTGCATGCTGTCATAAAAAACGTTCTCATGGTTTTCCTGATATACTAATTGATTTTTGTTGTTATCTTTTGAAATCTGATACAAAAATGCAGGATTTGCTACATTTAAAATAAAAATATGTTTTCGTGTTTGAGCAATACTTCTAAATTCAAGTTTTAAAGAATCATTAACGATTGTTTTTTCAGTTTTTTTATTGGTGTTCAAATTATAAAAACCATATCTTCCATTATCAGCAGCATACCAAATTTTGTTTTTATCAATTTGAATCGCTCTAATACTTATTTTATCTTGGAATAATGTATCAATTATGATAGATGATAAACTAGTTGTGTTTACGCTTGTTTTACAAGACACAAAAACAAACAGACACATTAAGACTAAAATAATATTTTTCATTTGCCTACATTTTGAAGCTAATTTACAAATAAAAATATAACAGCAAACAGAGTCATAAATTAATTGGCATAATAATTGGATATCGAAAAAGAAGAACTTAATCCAATCAACTATGAAAACGAAACTAATATTATTGAGTCTATTGACTACTGTTTTCTCAATACAACTGCAAGCGCAAAACAGAACTTCAGTAAATGCCATGAATTCCGAAATCAGCGATAACCTAGATTTAAGGGCGGTTGCTTCTATTTTTGGCGATTCAAGGGACCTACAGGATTTTGAAAGAAGACTAAATGATCCGGAACTTCAAATATCCAATTTAGATTTGAATAATGATAATCAAGTTGATTATTTACGTGTTATAGAAACGGTAGAAAACAGGACACACCTTATCATTGTTCAATCTGTTATTGATGAAGATGTGTACCAAGATGTAGCTACTATTGATGTAGAAAAAGACAGAAACAACAAAATTCACGTGCAAGTAGTAGGGGATGTTTTTATGTATGGCCAAAATTATATTTATGAACCGGTTTATTATAGTACTCCATTAATTTACGCATCGTTTTGGTCTACTAATTACCGTCCTTACTATTCCTCATGGAACTGGAATTATTATCCTTCGTATTACTATGCATGGAACCCATTTCCAGTATTTCGATATAGAAATAACATCAATATTTGCTTAAACATTAATAACAATTATAATTATGTAAGCCATAGGCGAAGTGATCGTGCAGTTGTTTTACATAATTCAAGGCGTTCTAATGGTTATGAAAGACAAAATCCAAATTATTCTTTTTCCAGAAGAAATACTAATGTTACAAACCGGTACGAATTAGATCAGAGAAGAGGTTCAAGAAATGAAATTAGCGCTACTAATAGAAGAAATTTAGCTCAAAGAGACAATTCTCAAAACAGAATCAGTTCATCAAGAGAATCAGTATCACAGAGAGCTCAATCACCTAGAGATTATTCACAAAATAGAGGGAATTCTTCTAGAGAGGCGACACCACAAAGATCTGATTCTTCAAAAGATTATTCTCAAAACAGAACTAGCTCATCAAGGGGTGCAGCACCACAAAGAACAGAAGCACCAAAAGGTTATTCTCAAAATAGAGGTAATTCTGCGAGAGAGGCGGCACCACAAAGAACAGAATCACCAAGGGATTATTCTCAAAATAGAGGAAATTCTGCCAGAGAGGCGGCACCACAAAGAACTGAAGCACCAAGAGATTATTCTCAAAATAGAGGAAATTCTACTAGAGAGGCGTCACCACAAAGAACAGAAGCACCAAGAGATTACTCTCAAAATAGAGGAAATACTGCCAGAGAAGCGGCACCACAAAGAACAGAAGCACCTAGAGATTATTCTCAGAATAGAGGGAATTCTGCTAGAGAGGCAGCACCACAAAGAAGTGAATCTCAAAGAGGCAATTCGTCTTCAAGAAATGACAATAGAAGATCATAACGAATACTATTATAAAACGAAACACACGGCTATCAAAGTCGTGTGTTTTTTTGAGTATAAAAAAGCTCTAAATTTATTTTAAAAGTGTACTTTTGACAAGTTTTTTAAAAATATTACATGAGCACATCGCACAAAGACTTACATAGTAAATTAACATTAGGTGGATTATTAATTTCATTAGGAATAATTTATGGTGATATAGGGACCTCCCCATTGTATGTAATGAAAGCCATATTGGGGGATCATGTTATTGATCCTGCGGTTGTTTTAGGTGGAATTTCATGTGTTTTTTGGACGCTAACCTTGCAAACTACAATCAAATATGTTCTAATAACATTAAGTGCGGACAATCATGGTGAAGGAGGGATTTTTGCGTTATATGCTTTAGTTAAAAAAACAAAAATTCAATGGTTAATTGTTCCAGCTATTATAGGAGGAAGTGCTTTACTGGCTGATGGGATCATTACGCCCCCCATCTCTGTCTCATCAGCAGTAGAGGGAATTAGGACTTATTATCCTGAAATAAATACAATACCAATTGTTATAGGTATCTTATTTGTACTTTTTGCAATTCAGCAATTTGGAACAAAATTAGTTGGTAAATTTTTTGCCCCAATGATGCTTATTTGGTTTGGAATGCTGGCTGTTCTGGGTGCTTCGCAAATTGTGCAAAATCCCGAAGTTTTAAAAGCAATCAATCCGTATTATGCTTATCATTTATTGACAATTCATCCTGAAGGTTTTTTTGTATTAGGTTTTGTATTCCTGTGTACCACTGGTGCTGAGGCCTTGTATTCAGACATGGGGCATTGTGGACGAAAAAACATTAGAATCAGTTGGATTTTTGTGAAATCGGCATTAGTGCTAAATTATTTTGGACAAGCTGCTTTTTTGATCCGTCAGGAGGGCGAAACATTACAAAGTTTAGGCGGAAAGAATGGAAATCCTTTCTATCTTATTATGCCGGACTGGTTTCAACCAATAGGAATTATTATAGCAACACTTGCAGCCGTAATAGCCTCCCAAGCATTAATCAGCGGTTCCTTTACATTGATAAATGAAGCCATGCGCTTGAATTTTTGGCCAAAAGTTAAAATAAAATATCCTACTGAATTAAAAGGGCAATTGTATATTCCGTCCATAAACTGGTTATTATTCATTGGATGTGTTGGTATCGTGTTGCACTTTGAAGAATCCAGTAACATGGAACATGCTTATGGATTAGCAATCATTCTGTGTATGATAATGACAACTGTATTACTTAATTTTTATTTGATAATGAAAAGAGTAAAGTTGTATTTTATCGTACCCTTGATTACGATATATCTCATAATTGAATTTAGTTTCTTAATTGCAAACATTACCAAGTTTGCCGAAGGAGGTTATGTTACTCTGCTTATAGCAATCACTTTGATTAGTATAATGACAATTTGGTATCTAGCTAAGAAAATTAATAAAAGTTATACTAAAATTGTTAAAATTGAGGATTATAAAAAAGTACTAGTCGAATTGAGCAAGGATTTATCAATTCCTAAATATGCTACACATTTAGTTTACATGACTAATGCTGGTAGAACTGATGAAATTGAAGAAAAAGTAATGTATTCCATCTTGCAAAAACGACCTAAAAGAGCCGATATCTATTGGTTTGTACATGTGAACATATTAACGGAGCCTTATAAAACAGAATATAAAGTTACTGAAATCGTTAAAGATGATTTGTATCGTGTAGATTTTAATCTTGGTTTTAGAGAGCCTACTAAAATAAACTTAATGTTTAAAGAGGTTATTAAAGATATGGTTCAAAAAGGGGAAGTAGATATCACCAGCAGATACGAATCGTTGAATAAAAATAACATCATTGGTGATTTTAAATTTGTTTTATCCGAAAAATTCCTTTCAAATGATAGTGACTTGAGATGGCATGAAAAAATAATTATGAACTCGTATTTTTTCATTAAAAAATTAAGTTTATCTGAAGAAAGAGCGTTTGGTTTAGACAGTAGCTCGGTTAAAATCGAAAAATTTCCAATGGTACTTCATGCACCTGAAAAAATAGCATTGACAAGAGTAAAATAATCTTTTAGTTTTTTAAAAATGTAAAAAACATCGTATTGAATACGATGTTTTTTTTGTCGAAAAATTTAAAAACAACATTCATTATTTAAAATATAGCATTCAAATCAATTAATAGTACCTTTGCACCTCAATTATTTAAAATGAGATTACACAGAAATTTAGTTTACACAACAATAGACGCATTAAACGCCATTTTTAATGAAGGTGAATATGCAGATAAAGTGGTGGCCAGATCATTAAAAAAAGACAAACGTTGGGGAAGCTCTGATAGAAAGTTTGTTGCTGAAACCATCTACGAAATTGTACGTTGGAAACGTTTATACGCAGAAATTGCCGAAGTAAAAGAACCTTTTGATAGAGATAATCTTTGGAGAATGTTTTCTGTTTGGGCCGTTTTAAGAGGCTATCCTATTCCGGACTGGCGTCAACTGGAAGGTACCCCAGAGCGAAAAATAAAAGGTCGCTTTGATGAACTTTCCAAAATCAGAGCTTTGAAAGAGTCTATACCAGACTGGATGGATGAATTAGGAGTTAAGGAATTAGGGGAAAAAGTTTGGGCAACTGAAATTACAGCCCAAAATCAGCCTGCTAAAGTAATTTTAAGGGTAAATACACTTAAAACAACAAGAGAAGCTTTACGTGCTATTTTGATGGATTTGAATATTGAAACGGAAACGCTTAAAAATCAACCTGATGCTTTGGTTCTAAAAGAAAGAGCCAATGTTTTCTTGACTGATGCTTTCAAACAAGGTTTCTTTGAAGTTCAGGATGCCAACTCACAATTAGTAGCTGCTTTCCTTGATGTAAAACCTGGAATGCGTGTTGTTGATACTTGCGCTGGTGCTGGTGGTAAAACATTGCACATTGCTTCTTTAATGGAAAACAAAGGGCAGTTAATCGCTATGGATTTGTATGAAAGCAAATTAAAGCAATTAAAAATAAGAGCCAAAAGAGATGGTGCTTTTAATATTGAATACCGCATTATTGACTCGACAAAAATCATTAAAAAGCTACATGAAAAAGCAGACCGCGTTTTAATTGATGCACCATGTAGTGGTTTAGGAGTTTTGAAAAGAAATCCTGATGCTAAATGGAAATTAAAACCGGAATTTATTGACAACATTCGTAAAGTACAATCGGAAGTTTTAGAAAGCTATTCTAAAATTGTAAAACCAGGTGGAAAATTAGTATACGCTACTTGTTCTATACTTCCCTCCGAAAATCAAGAGCAAATCGCTCGTTTCCTGACTACTGAGATTGGAAAACAATTCAACTTTGTGAAAGACCAAAAAATATTGGCTTCAGAATCTGGTTTTGATGGATTTTACATGGCTTTGCTAGAACGTAAAGAAAACTTAGAACAGAAAGAGAAAAGAGTACAAAAAGAAATAGAATAGAATATAGATTTTAGACTCCATAATTCATAAAAAAAGTCCTCGAATTTCGAGGACTTTTTTTATGCGTTTTATGAATGTTTTTATTTTTTAATGTTTCTAATCATTCATCGAGATTAAAAACTCTTCATTATTCTTCGTTTTCTTGAAACGGTCATTGATAAAATCCATTGCTTCTACTGGGTTCATATCCGAAAGGTACTTTCGCATAATCCACATGCGTTGCAATGTTTTTTGATCCAATAACATATCGTCACGTCTGGTACTTGAAGAGGTTAAATCGATCGCTGGGAAAATACGTTTGTTGGCAATTTTTCTATCTAATTGCAATTCCATATTACCGGTACCTTTAAATTCTTCGAAAATAACTTCATCCATTTTTGAACCAGTTTCTGTCAATGCAGTAGCAATGATACTTAATGAACCACCATTTTCTACATTACGAGCAGCTCCAAAGAAACGTTTTGGTTTTTGTAATGCATTGGCATCCACACCACCACTTAAAACTTTACCTGAAGCAGGTTGTACGGTATTGTAAGCTCTGGCTAAACGCGTAATGGAATCCAATAAAATCACCACATCGTGACCACATTCTACTAACCGTTTTGCTTTTTCCAGAACGATATTGGCAATTTTCACATGCTCTTGCGGTTCTCTATCAAATGTAGAAGCAATTACTTCCCCACGCACACTACGTTGCATATCGGTAACCTCTTCTGGGCGTTCATCAATTAATAAAACAATTAAATATACTTCAGGATGATTCGCCGCAATCGCATTGGCTATTTCCTTTAGCAACATCGTTTTACCTGTTTTAGGCTGGGCTACAATCATCCCACGTTGTCCTTTTCCTATTGGTGAAAACAAATCGATGATTCGGGTTGAAATCGTGCTTTGCTTCTCTGCTAATTTGAACTTCTCCGATGGGAAAACAGGTGTTAGATGTTCGAATGAAACTCTATCACGAACTACTTGAGGATCGTGTCCGTTTATTTTTAAAACCCGTACTAGTGGGAAAAATTTCTCTCCTTCTTTTGGGGGACGGACGACTCCCTTTACGGTATCTCCTGTTTTAAGACCAAACAATCTTATTTGTGAAGTTGATAAATATATATCATCTGGTGAAGCCAAATAGTTGTAATCAGAAGAACGTAAGAAACCATATCCGTCCGGCATCATTTCTAGAACGCCTTCACTCTCAATAATTCCATCAAATTCAAAATCAGATGCTGCAAAATTGCTTTTCTTATTTTTGAAGTTTGGATTTTGATTTCCGTTTCCATTCCCATTTTGATTTGGATTCAAATTCTGCTTATGTAGCTGGTTTGGATTCAATTTTTTTGCAGGAACTGGAACTTCAACTTTTTCTTCAGTTGCTGTTTCTGCTACACTTTCATTTTCTTTTGTAGCGTCTTTAAGTTCTTCCTTATCCTTTTTTAAGGCTATTTTCTTTTCGTATGCTGATTTATTAAACTTAATTACCTTGCCTTTTTTATCTTCAATTATAGGTTCTTGAATTGAAGAAGGTTCTTGCTCTTTTGGAATTTCTTGGAAAGAATCATTATTTTCAAAAGGAAGACTATTTTCTGTAACAATTTGTTCTGTTTCAAAAAGAGAATTTTTTACTGCTTTTTGAATGGCTACTTTTTTTACAGGTAAAATTCTAACTCTTTTAGGTTTATCGTCTTCAAAATTACTTTCAACTGTTGAATCTAATGTTGCGTCAACGTTAGCCACTTGGTGATCGAGAATTTGACTGATTAAAGTCTCTTTTTTTACACCGTTAAATTTTATGGTTTTAGCTGATTTAGCTATTTCTTGAAGCTCAGAAAGCTTCATTTCTTTTAATGCAGAAATATCAAACATGAATGTTCTATGAATTTAATTAATTGTTGGAAAAATGTAAAAGATAGGTAGTAAACTTTAATATTGAATCAACCGCAGTATGAAGTGCTTACGGAATTATGATGCAATAATACGAATAAAATTTAACCAGACAATAGTATTTTTAAAAAAGAAAATATATTTTTGTAAAAGATATTTAACACATGATACAAAGAATTCAGACTATTTATTTACTACTTACTTTTGTTGTTACTAGCATTTTATTATTTTTCATTCCGTTATGGACAATGAGTGATGGTAAAGCGTATTATTTCATGCAAAGTCAAGTGTATACTATAGTTTTAGGGTTGAGTACTTCACTAACGTTGTTAAGTATAGTTTCCTATAAAAAAAGACAAAATCAGTTTGTTATTGGCAGATTGAACATAATATTAAATTTGATTTTATTAGGATTGTTTGTATATCGTTCACTAAACGTATCTGGAGAGACACCCGTTGTCTCAGAGAAAGGTATTGGGATGTTTCTGCCTGTAGTTGCTATCGTATTATTAGTTTTGGCTAATAAAGCTATCAAAAAGGATGAAGATCTTGTAAAATCAGTGGACAGATTGAGGTAAACCTATAAACTTTAGTTTATTAGTGCGAAGGAAACCCGAATGTAATAATTCGGGTTTTTTTGTATCCATAATCCTATTTTTATTTTAGAATAAAGATTTAATAAAACAAGAATCTGTTGTTTTTATTTCATAAATTTGGCAATAACGATCTTGATATGTTAAAAAAAATACGAATTCATCTGGCTGATGATCATCAAATACTTATTGATGGAATCAGAACTTTACTTCACACCAATCCCACATTTGAAGTGGTAGGGTCTTCTATTAACGGAAATAATATCTATGATGAAGTAATCAACAACGAATCCGATATACTAATTTTGGATATTAACATGCCCGAAAAAGATGGTATTGAAGTCATTAAAGAGTTTGCTGAAAAAGGATTTCCATGTAAAATTATTATACTTTCGAGTCACGATGACCTTAGAATAATTAAGGAGGTGATGAAATTAGGGAGCAGCGGTTATTTGACCAAAAAATGCGCAGGAGAAAATATTGTTGAAGCTATTCTTGCGGTTAATAATGGCGAGGAATATTTTTGTAATGCTGTTCGAGAGAAAATTTTTAGCACTGTCGCTAAGGATAATCCAAAACTAAATAAATCCTATCGCAATGGGAATTTAATTTTAACTGAAAGAGAATTGGAAATTATTATCTTAATTTCATTAGAATTTAGTGGTAAAGAAATTAGTGACCAGTTGTTCATCAGTGTAAATACCGTGGAAACCCATCGCAAAAACATAATGAAAAAACTGGATGCTAAGAATTCCATAAGCCTGGTTAAGTATGCCATTAAAAACAAGTTGATAAAGACCTGACCCTTCTCAATAATCTTCCAAAATAAAATTTATTTAAATTTCACGAATCAATTTTTTTTGAAACAATTCTAAATTTAAAATTATTTTTTGAGCTTAAACAATTGACTCACCATTGTTTTTGTTAAAGCCTATTACATACAAGGGTTAAAATAAAATTATTTATGTCGCTGAAACACATCTTTACGGTACTAATTTTAGTATTTAATTTTTCTGGCTTTGCTCAAAAAAAAATCTTTACAAAAAATGACGTTGTTTCGCTTGCAAAAGAAGCCAATCAATTGATGAAAGTAGGTAATTTTGAGAGTTCCTTGATAAAATCGAGACTTGCTTTAAGTCAGGCGATTCTCTTAAAAGACAATAACTTGATTGCTGGATCTTACAATACTATTGCTGCAAATTTTGATCAGTTATCTGAATCTGATAAAGCATTTTATTACTACAATAAGGGCTTGACATACGCCAACAAAACGAATAATGATGTTTTAAAAAATTGGTTGAACAACAATTTGGGGAACATTTATTGTTTTGATAAAAAGCAATATGCAAAAGGAATTTATCATTATAAAAAATCATTACAATACAGTACTAAAATTAAAGATTCCGCTGAAATAGTTTTTACAAAACTTAATTTGACTTGGGCTTATTTTGATATTGACCGTTATGATGAAGGACTACCTTATTTAAAATATATTAATAAATACCACAAAAAATATGGAGAATCTTCTACTATAGTTGCTCTAAATATGCTGAATGGGATGTATTATAATTCTATAAATGATACCAAGAAAGCGTTTTTTTACTTCCAAAGTGCCATAGATTTAGGAAATGCAGGGGATGAAAAATCTGATTTGTCCTATTCACATTATGAGTTTTCTAAGTTTTTATTAAAAAACGGAGATTATAAAAATGCCTACAAGAACCTTGCACATTTTAATGTATTAACAGATGAGCTAAACAATGAAGAAAAATTGAACAAAGCCAATGTAGCGGGTATTAATCTTGAAATTGATGAATACAAGAGAGAAATTGATAAAATCGAAAGTGAGTTTAAAATTAAAGAAAATGCGCTACTACAAGAGCAAGACAAAAACAAAAAAATTGTTATTGTAATAATTGCTATCCTACTGTTGTTGTTCTTTCTTTTTTACTTCTATTCCCAAAACGCACAGCTTAAACAAAAGAATAAACTTAAAGATCTGCGAAGTAAAGTCCAAGAAAATATGATCAATGCATCGATAAACGGTCAAGAATTGGAACGAAAAAAAATTGCTTCTTTTTTACACGATAACATTAGTGCTTTACTATCTTCTGCTGGATTGCATCTTCATGCCTACACCTCAAAAAATCAATCTTCATCGCAAGAAATTAGTAAAACCAAAGCCATTCTTGAGGAAGCACACGATCAAGTCAGGGATTTGTCCCATGAATTAATGCCTTCGCTTTTAGCTCGGTTTGGATTATTTTATGCATTGGACGATTTATGCGAAAAAAACTCAAATTCTATTCTTGGCTTTGAATATTCGAGTTCTGTAGATAAAAAAACGCGTTACGATGAAGATTTCGAAATGAAAATTTATTTCATTATCATGGAACTTCTAAATAATATTATAAAGCACAGTCAAGCGGAGCTAGCAAAATTGAGCATCGAGGAGAACAACAAATTTCTTCATATTGATATTATAGATAATGGCAAAGGATTTGATACCGGTAAATTTCATATTTTGGAAGGGTTTGGTCTCAATCAAATCAAAGCCCGAATTAGTAATTTGAAAGGAAATGTTACAATCAATTCAAAGCCAAACGCGGGGACATCCATTGAAATAATTGTTCCTATTACGTATCATAAAAAAACGATTAGACCCGTTTTTCAATCTCAATAATTTCTAAATCCTTAATTTTGTCTTTGTCAATTACAAAACGCAGCATTGTTCGCACGTTATGAAATCCGCTTTTACCTGCTGCTCCAGGATTCATGTGTAATAAATTGTTTTTTTTGTCAAATATCACTTTTAGAATATGCGAATGTCCACAAATAAATAATTTAGGTGGATTAGTTTCGATTGCTGATTTAATTGTTGCATTGTATTTCCCAGGATAACCGCCAATATGCGTAATCCAAACATCCACATCTTCACACATAAAGCGATTGTGAAGCGGAAATTCTAATCGGGCTGTAGCGTCATCAATATTGCCATACACGCCACGTAGCGGTTTTAATTTTTTTAAGCTATCGGTTACCGCTAGATCACCAATATCTCCTGCGTGCCATACTTCATCAGCTTGAGCAACGTATTTTAAAATTAGATCATCAATATGACTGTGCGTATCAGAAAGGAGTAGTATTTTTTTCATTATTTTAAAGGTAGAAAGATACAAAGGTACAAAGTTGCTGAGTTTAGTTTCTTAATTTATGATACAAAACCAACAAGGGCATAATTTTTTAACCTTTACAGCACATAAAAACGTTGTACCTTTGCACTTTGAAACTTTGCAATTAAGAACACTTGAGATATTTCATCAAATTAGCATACAACGGAACCCAATATCATGGCTGGCAATACCAACCCAATGCTGCTTCAGTTCAAGAGACGTTGAGCAAAGCGTTTTCGGTGCTATTGAATACAACCATTAATCTTATGGGAGCCGGACGAACTGACACTGGAGTTCACGCAACTGAAATGTATGCGCATTTTGATTTTGAAAAGGCATTTGATATTCCTAGTTTTATACACAAACTGAACTCTTATCTACCGAAAGACATAACTGTTTATGATCTGATACCAGTACATGATGATGCACACACACGGTTTGATGCTGTAAAACGTACTTATGAATACCATATAAATACTTTTAAAGATGTTTTTTCGCAAGATCAAAGTTGGTATTTTCATCAAAGATTAGATGTGGATTTGATGAACGAAGCGGCAAAATTATTGTTTAATCACATTGATTTTCAATGTTTTTCAAAAGTCAATACGGATGTAAATACTTTTGACTGCACCCTTTACGAAGCCTATTGGAAACCAGAAAATAATAAATTGATTTTTACGATTTCAGCCAATCGTTTCTTACGAAATATGGTTCGTGCCATTGTGGGAACATTAGTTAATGTAGGATTACATAAGGTTACACTGGCTGATTTTACCGCGATTATAGAAAGTAAAAACCGAGAGAAGGCTGGTTTTTCGGTTCCGGCGCATGGTTTATATTTAACGAAAATAGAGTACAATTATATTACGAAAAAACCCTGATTACTTTTACTAAATTTTATTTTCAGATAACTCAGGTTATGAAAATATTTGAAATTAAAATCATTTTTATTAGCTCATTTGGCAAATAATAGAATTATTGTAAAATCAGGAAATAGCCCCCAAAATACATGAAAGCAAAAGCATTTGATACTAGGTTATTCAAACGAATACTAAAATTTACAAAGCCATACCAATGGCGTTTTAACGGGGTGATTATTTTTGCTATTTCACTCTCGGTATTTGCGGCATTACGCCCTTATTTATTGAAACAAACGGTGGATGGTTACATTGCAACCCAAGATCAGCAGGGTTTATTAGTGTATGTAATCCTGATGGGAATTGTCCTATTACTGGAAGTATTCTCTCAATTTTACTTTGTATATTGGGCCAACTGGTTAGGTCAGGATATTGTAAAAGATATACGAACCAAACTCTTTCAACATATTCTGAGTTTCCGAATGAAATATTTTGATCACGTTCCCGTGGGGCAATTAGTGACCCGTTCTGTTTCGGATATTGAGTCTATTGCCCGGATTTTTAGTCAGGGATTATTCATGATTATCAGTGACTTGATGAAAATGGTTGTCGTATTGATTTTTATGTTTTATATGAACTGGAAATTGACTTGGATTGTGATTGTAGCCATGCCAATTTTAGTTTTCTTCACACGTATTTTTCAAAAGAAAATGCAAGTCGCATTTGAGGAAGTGCGAAACCAAATTGCCAATATGAATTCTTTTGTACAAGAACGTGTAACGGGAATGAAGATTGTGCAACTCTTTAATCGGGAGAAAATTGAACACGAAAAATTTAAAAGTATCAACGACAAACATAAAAAAGCGTGGATAAAAACCATACTCTATAACTCCATCTTTTTTCCTATTGCGGATATTATTTCATCTTTGACATTAGGCTTTATAGTATTGTATGGAGGTGTAAAAATATTGAATGGCGATACCTTTACAACTTTTGGAGATTTATTCTCTTATACGATGTTTATTGGGATGTTGTTTAATCCATTGCGTCAGATTGCGGATAAATTCAACGAAATGCAATTGGGAATGATTGCCGCAAACCGTGTTTTTGATATTTTGGATACTCAAGATCAAATTCAGGATACCGGAATTATTGAAGCTCCAGTCTTTAAAGGAGATATTGAATTTAAGAACGTACGTTTTGGGTACATTCCAGATGAAGAAGTAATAAAAGGAATTGATTTAAACGTACATGCGGGTCAGACTATTGCTATTGTAGGTTCTACAGGTGCAGGGAAATCAACGATCATCAATTTACTGAATCGTTTTTACGAAATCAACAGCGGTTCTATTTATATTGACGGTAACAACATTGAAAATTATACATTAGGTTCATTACGAAAACAAATCGCAGTTGTGTTACAGGATGTTTTTCTTTTTGCCGATACTATTTTTAACAATATTACCTTAAGCAATCCAGAAATTAGTAGAGAACAGGTTTTGGCTGCTGCCAAAAAAATTGGCGTTCATGAATTCATCATGAGTTTACCAGATAATTATGATTTTGATGTCAAAGAACGTGGGGTTATGCTCTCTTCTGGACAGCGTCAATTAATCGCTTTTTTGAGAGCATATGTAAGCAATCCAAGTATTTTGATTCTCGATGAGGCTACCTCTTCAATAGATACTTATTCAGAAGAACTGATTCAGCGTGCTACCGAAACAATTACAAAAGGGAGAACCTCAATTGTTATAGCCCATCGTTTAGCAACAATTGTAAATGCAGATAAAATTGTTGTGATGGACAAAGGACTTATTGTAGAACAGGGGACTCATCAGGAATTAATCAATCGTGAGCGTGGCTATTATAAGAATTTGTATGATTCACAATTCTCTGTGGCTAATTAGTTTTCTACTCTAAGCTCTTAATCGAATATGGTTTTAATTTACTTTAAAATTCTGAATTGTATGCTTATAAAGAGCAGAAATTGATTTACACGACTGTAGTTTGTTTTAAACAAAGGTCTTTTTATCAAAATTTGTTAGTTTACTACTTTATTACTTTGAAACTTTCTCAAAACAGAATAAATCCTTAAATTCGCCCAATCAATTAAATAAGAAAAACACAAAAAATGAAATACGATATTATAGTTTTAGGAAGTGGTCCAGGCGGGTATGTTACCGCAATTAGAGCCTCACAATTAGGGTTTAAAGTAGCCGTAATTGAAAAAGAAAACTTAGGCGGTGTGTGCTTGAACTGGGGATGTATTCCAACAAAAGCCTTGCTAAAATCAGCCCAGGTTTTTGATTATCTAAAACATGCTTCTGATTATGGATTGACTGTTTCATCATTTGACAAAGACTTTCCTGCTGTGGTACAACGCAGTCGAACAGTTGCTGACGGAATGAGCAAAGGGGTTCAATTTCTGATGAAAAAAAATAAAATCGATGTAATTGATGGTTTTGGAAAACTAAAACCTGGAAAAAAAGTTGATGTTACAGATAAAGAAAATAAAGTATCAGAATATACTGCAGATCATATCATTATTGCAACTGGAGCACGTTCTCGTGAATTGCCGAACTTGCCACAAGATGGGGTAAAAGTAATAGGGTACCGTCAGGCAATGACTTTGACTACCCAACCAAAATCGATGATTATTGTAGGTTCTGGAGCGATTGGAGTTGAATTTGCACACTTCTATAACTCAATGGGAACTAAAGTAACCATTGTAGAATTTATGCCAAATGTAGTTCCTGTTGAAGATGAAGATATCTCAAAACAAATGGAACGTTCTTTGAAAAAAGCAGGGATTACGATCATGACTAGTTCTTCTGTAGAAAGAATTGATACCACTGGAGCCGGTGTTAAAGCCTTTGTTAAAACGGCAAAAGGAGAAGAAGTTCTGGAAGCTGAAATTTTGCTTTCGGCTGTCGGAATTAAAACCAACATAGAAAATATAGGATTAGAAGAAGTAGGGATTGCCACCGACAAAGATAAAATTTTAGTAAACGCTTACAATCAAACTAATATACCCGGTTATTATGCTATTGGTGATATAACACCAGGGCAAGCATTAGCTCACGTAGCGTCAGCTGAAGGAATCAATTGCGTGGAGAAAATCGCAGGACTGCATGTAGAACCGATTGATTACGGAAACGTTCCAGGTTGTACCTATGCAACTCCTGAAATTGCTTCGGTAGGGTTGACTGAAAAGCAAGCTAAAGAAAAAGGTTACGAATTAAAGATTGGTAAATTCCCATTCTCAGCTTCAGGAAAAGCGAAAGCTTCCGGAACACCAGATGGATTTGTAAAAGTAATTTTTGATGCTAAATACGGAGAATGGTTAGGGTGTCACATGATTGGGGCAGGAGTTACAGATATGATTGCTGAGGCAGTTGTGGCGCGTAAACTTGAAACTACAGGACACGAAATCCTCAAATCAATTCACCCACATCCAACTATGAGTGAAGCAGTTATGGAAGCCGTAGCTGATGCGTATGGCGAGGTAATACATTTGTAAATAAATAATCATGTAACGTAGAGACGCACTGCAGTGCGTCTCCAAAGAAAAATATAAAATCCGATTTGTGAAAGCAAATCGGATTTTTTTATAGTATCATTTCTAACACAAAGTATCCTTTTTGTGGGGATTAAGCATATTAACATTTATTTACAAATCAGGGTTTTGAACCTATACTATTCTACTCTATATTTGTATTTTGAGCTATTTTACTAATGTCATTCCGATTACTATTATATTATAAATGAACACTGAACCCACCCGTTTTTCGAATTTACTGCATGAAAACCAAAATAAAAATTGGGTAAGAGCCATTGATTCTTCAAAAATTATTAATTGGATCGATGATCTTTTCAAAATATTATTTCCTGAAAAACCATTGGAAACTATCCAAATCGAATTGCTATTAGATCAAAATAAAGCCAATTTTATTGCGATACTTTCTGAGATTGCAAAAGATAAAACGGCCAATGAAATTTTGGACGTTGCCGAATCTTTCTATACTGCACTGCCGGGATTATACCAATCAATGCAAAAAGATGCAAAGGCTATTTTAGACACTGATCCTGCTGCAGATTGTATTCAGGAAATCATTAATTCCTACCCTGGCTTTTTTGCTATTGAAGTATATCGCATTGCTAATGCTATTGCTTCTCATACCACTTGCCTGTTACCCCGTATTCTGACGGAATATGCCCATAGCAAAACCGGAATTGACATTCACCCCAGTGCAACAATTGACGTTCCGTTTATGATTGATCATGGTACCGGAATTGTCATTGGAGAAACCACTATTATAGGAAAGCATGTGAGTATTTATCAAGGTGTTACTTTAGGTGCTTTGCAAGTGGAGAAAAACATGCAGGAAAAAAAACGTCATCCTACTGTGGAAGATCATGTGATTATTTATGCTAATGCAACTATTTTAGGAGGTAGTACAATTATAGGCAATCATAGTATTATAGGTGGAAATACGTTTATTACCAAAAGTGTGAATCCATATTCATTTGTGTTGCAGTCCACAAAAAATACTGTTTTGAATCAACAGGAAATAAAAGATATTAATTTCTTCTCTATATAAATATTATGAAATACAACAACATACTAGAAACAATAGGAAACACACCTCACGTAAAAATCAATCGATTATTTGGTGCAAACCATAATGTCTGGATTAAACTGGAACGGGCTAACCCAGGCGCCAGTATCAAGGACAGAATTGCGCTAGCAATGATTGAGGATGCCGAGGATAAAGGATTATTAAAAGAAGGCAGTACTATAATTGAAGCTACATCAGGGAATACAGGAATTGGTTTAGCAATGGTAGCAGCTGTAAAAGGGTATCGATTAATTTTAGTAATGCCTGAGTCAATGTCAGTGGAAAGACGTCGACTAATGAGTCTTTATGGCGCCGAATTCGTACTGACTCCTCGTGAAAAAGGAATGAAAGGTGCTTTGGAAAAAGCACAAGAATTAGTAACTGAAATGCCGAACGCCTGGTCACCACTTCAATTTGAGAATCCAGCTAATATTGAGATTCATAAAACAACTACTGCTCAGGAAATTATAAAGGCATTCCCTGACGGATTGGATTACCTGATAACAGGAGTAGGTACTGGCGGTCATATTACCGGTTGTGCTGCTATATTAAAAGACCATTTTCCAAACCTAAAAGTATATGCTGTCGAGCCTGAGGCATCACCAGTAATCAGTGGGGGCGCTCCTGCTCCACACCCAATTCAAGGGATTGGAGCCGGATTTATTCCTACAAACTTACATGTAAATTTGCTGGATGGAACCATTCAGGTGAGTAAAGACGAAGCGTTTACTTATACCCAAAGGGCAGCAAAAGAAGAAGGTATTTTCATTGGAATATCCTCTGGTGCTTCACTGGCTGCTGTGGCTAAAAAAATATCAGAGATTCCTGAAAACGCTAAAATATTGACTTTTTGTTATGATACGGGCGAACATTATTTGAGTATTGAAGGTTTGTTTGTTTAAACCGAAACAACCTACTTAAGCCCAATTGACTTTTATAAAGCAGTTGGGCTTCATGTTTTTTTTGAATATGTTCATGTCGTTATTTTAGGTATGAATCACTAGATGCATTGGAAGTAAAAATTTAGTATCAAGAAGGTTTCAACTAAATAAAAATCAGTAGGGTTTTTAATACCACTTTTAACAAATTAAAAGGTGTTACTAATGGGCAATTAAAAATTCTTGGAGACCTCATAAATCTTGATTTAAAGAGTACAAAATCACTTAATATTAAGAATTGAGGAACGACTATATAAGTAAATGGACTTTTAGTTATTATAGAATATTGAAATTCAATCCAGAGTTCAATGATTTACTGTTAAAAAATGAAAATATACTTCTCAGAAAACATGAAATTAAAAATCTATCGTTTTATGCAAAAACCATAATAATGAAACCAAAAAAGCAAATACATTTTTACCAACGGGTTAACAAATAATAAAAGGAAGAATAAAATTGCGATACCTTATACTGACATCATTGTTTTTTTTTAATTGTAAAAAAGAAATGAAAGAAATAAAAAGTGATTCCCTCTCAATTGATGCGAACACGAGTAGAATTGAAACCCATAATTCTCAAAATTCATTAGATTGGCAAGGAACACATAAGGGTACACTTCCCTGTGTTGATTGCGAAGGAATAGAAACCTAAATTACTTTGAATGCGAATTTATATTTTTCAAATAAAACAAAATAGTTAGGTAAAGGCGATCAAACTGTTTTTGAAAAAAAAGGAATTTTTACTTGGAATGAATCAGGTTCAATAATTTCTTTAAAAGATTTAATAGGAAAACCATATCGGTAAAAGTGGGTGACAATACATTAATACAGATAAATGCTGAAGGAAAAGGAATCGTAAGAAAAACTGCTAATGAATATGTTTTAAATAAATAAAAAAACCGCCTTGTTTTGAAGGACAAGGCGGTTAAAAATCTATCTTCTAGTTAAAAGCAATATTCATTTGCAACTACTAATTTAGTAGTAATTGTTTCTCTTAATCCTACTATATTTGGCATGTTAGTATATTTAGTAAAACGGCGTAAACCCATCAACATCATACGTTGTTCATCGCCTTCAGCAAATGAGATGACACTTTCTTTTCCTTTTTGAGTGACAATGTCTACTGCTTTGTATAAGTATAATTTTGCCATGGCAATTTGCTCCTGAACTTTGGCCTCACCTTCTTTTTTGGCTAATTTCTCCGTTCTCAGAATCGTGCTCTCTGCCATATAGATTTCAATCAAGATATCAGAAGCTGCCATCAATAATTGTTGGTGTGCATCTAAATCTGGACCATATTTCTGAACAGCTCCACCAGCAACCATTAAGAATGCTTTTTTCAATTTACCGATCATCTCTTTTTCTTCGGCAAATAATTCAGCATAATCAGGAGTTTCAAATGATGGAATTCCCATTAATTCTTCTTGTACTTTTGATGCAGGTCCAAGTAAATCAACATGTCCTTTCATTGCTTTTTTAATCAACATCCCTACAGATAACATTCTGTTGATTTCGTTAGTTCCTTCGTAGATTCGAGCAATACGTGCATCTCTCCAAGCGCTTTCCATAGGCGTGTCTTCAGAGAATCCCATTCCACCAAAAATTTGGATGCCTTCATCAGCACAGTTTTGAACATCTTCAGAAACCGCCACTTTAAGTATGGAACATTCAATAGCATACTCTTCAACACCTTTTAACTCTGCTTCTTGATGCGAAGATCCTTCCGCTTCACGAGTTGCAATTCTATCTTCAATATCTTTTGCTGCTCTGTAAGAAGCGCTTTCTCCAGCGTAACAACTCGTTGCCATTTCCGCTAGTTTTGCACGAATAGCACCAAACTGAGAAATTGGAGTATTGAACTGAATTCTTTCATTAGCGTACTGAACAGAACTTGTAATCACTCTTCTTTGAGCGTCTAAACAAGCTGCTGCCAATTTGATACGACCCACATTCAAAGCATTCATTGCGATTTTAAAGCCATTTCCTCTTTCTGACAACATGTTTTCAACAGGAACTTTCGTTTCACTAAAGAAAACCTGACGCGTAGAAGAAGCACGAATTCCTAACTTATGCTCTTCTTCACCCATTGAAATTCCGTTATCAGCGGAGTTTTCTAGGATAAAACCAGTAATATTTTTATCATCCCCAATACGTGCAAAAACAATGAATATAGAACAAAATCCAGCATTCGAAATCCACATTTTTTGTCCTGTGATCTTATAATGTGTTCCGTCTTCCGATAAAATCGCTTTTGTTTTTCCAGAATTAGCATCAGATCCTGCCCCCGGTTCTGTCAAACAATACGCACCAAACCATTCGCCAGTGGCTAATTTAGGAACGTATTTTTGTTTTTGTTCTTCAGTTCCGTATAATGTAATTGGCATGGTTCCAATTCCGGTATGTGCTCCAAAAGCAGTCGAGAAGGATCCCGTTGCCCCAGAAATATAATCACAAACCAACATTGTAGAAACAAATCCCATTCCTAATCCACCATAAGCTTCAGGTACAGCAACTCCAAGAAGTCCTAAGTCACCCGCTTTTTTCATGGTTTCTTGTGTATACGCATAATCTTTTTTCTCAAAACGATCTTTGTGTGCCCACAATTCTTTATCGACAAACTCTTTTACAGAGTCACGCATCATTAATTGCTCTTCCGAAAAATCTTCTGGAGTAAAGATATCTTCGCACTTTGTTTCTTTAACCAGAAATTGACCTCCTCTTGTTTTGTCGCTCATGACTTTGTTATTTTGAATTTTTGTTATAATGTTTATTATGTGTTCAATTTCAATTAAATAATTTGAACTCGAAATTGTTTTCAGATTTGATTTGTCTAATAAACTCAATTAATATTTAGTTGCTTTAGAAGCGATTGCCATTTTTAATATGAAATATTTTTTTGATTGGGCTGTTATTGCTTCTTCAAAATTAGCCGCAATTTTTGTTGATAATCGTAGTATTTATTTAGCAATAATGAATTCATTTTTTTTTTAGCGGAGTAAAAAAATTTACAATTTACAATGCAAAATAAAATGGTTATGTAGCAATTGTATTTTCTTTCATCACTCCTTTAAAATTTAGAATTTCTCCTTTAAAATAAATTAAAGCAACTCATATATTCCAGCGCTTCCTTGACCGGTTCCCACACACATACTTACAATTCCGTATTTACTACCTCGGTGTTTCATTTCGTCGAATAATTGTACAGACAGTTTTGCTCCGGTACAACCCAATGGATGGCCTAATGCAATTGCTCCACCATTGACATTGATAATATCAGGATTTAAGTTTAATTCTCTAGTAACAGCTAATGCTTGTGAGGCGAAAGCTTCATTCAATTCGATTAAATCAATATCATTCAATGTTAAACCCGCTTGTTTCAACGCTTTTGGAATCGCTTTTACCGGTCCAATTCCCATGATTCTTGGTTCAACTCCAGCTGATGCGAAGTTGACTAAACGTGCGATAGGAGTAAGGTTTAGTTCTTTTACCATTTCTTCGCTCATGATTAAAACAAAGGCCGCTCCATCACTCATTTGAGAAGAGTTTCCTGCAGTAACGCTTCCGTTCGCTTCAAAAACTGGTCTTAAACCTGCTAACGCTTCTACAGAAGTTCCGGCTCTAGGACCTTCATCTTTATTTACGACATACGATTTGGTTTCTTTTTTACCATTCTCATTGATGAACGTCTGTTCCACCGTTATAGGGACAATTTGTTTGTCAAATCTGCCTTCAGCTTGCGCTTTCAGCGCTTTCCTGTGAGAGTTGTAAGCAAACTCATCTTGGTCGGCACGAGAGACATTAAATTGTTTGGCAACTGCTTCTGCAGTAAGTCCCATTCCCCAATAGTAATCTTCATTCCCCGCTTTTGCAACAGCATAATCCGGAGTTGGTTTATACCCTCCCATTGGAATAAAACTCATGCTTTCGGCACCACCAGCAATGATACAATCTGCCATTCCCGATTGAATTTTGGCTGTAGCCATACCAATCGTTTCTAATCCAGATGCGCAATACCTGTTTACGGTTACACCTGGAACATCTTCAATTTTCAATCCCATTAAGGAAATCAATCGTCCCACGTTTAGTCCTTGTTCTGCTTCCGGCATGGCATTTCCTACCATCACGTCGTCAATACGTTTTTTGTCGAAATCAGGCAGCTCATTCATCATAAACTGAATCGTTTCGGCTGCCAATTCATCAGGACGTTTAAATCTAAACACCCCTTTTGGGGCTTTTCCCACGGCAGTTCTGTATGCTTTAACTATATAGGCTGTTTTCATATTTTTTATTTTTTAAGATTTAAAAGAAAGAGGCTAGAGGCAAGAGAAAAGAAAAAACTCAGTTTTGGAATCTTGCTTCTTGGTTCTTTATTCTATTTTCTAATTTCTCAACGGTTTCCCTTTGGTTAACATAAACTGAATTCGTTCCAACGTTTTTCTTTCGGTACAAAGGGATAAGAAAGCTTCCCGCTCGATATCCAATAAATATTGTTCGGTTACTAATGTTGGTTCTGATAAATCACCACCCGCCATAACATACGCTAGTTTGTTAGCAATTTTTTTATCGTGTTCCGAGATGTATTTTCCAGCTTCCATTTGGTCCGTTCCTACAAGAAACATTCCTAAAGCTTGTTTTCCTAAAACCTTCACATCCGTTCTGCGTATGGGTTGTGTGTAACCGGCTTCTGCCATTAGTAAAGCGTGTTTTTTCGCTTCTGCAATCTGACGGTCTTTGTTTACCACAATACTATCTTTTCCATGTTGTAAAAGTCCGGTGTCAAAAGCTTCGTATCCCGAAGTAGACACTTTTGCCATAGCGATAGTCAAGAAATATTCTTGTAAAACATTCAATTCTACGTCATTTTTATGGAACAAATCCGAGGCACGCAATGCCATTTCTTTCGATCCGCCACCTCCAGGAATTACTCCAACACCAAATTCTACTAATCCCATATAGGTCTCCGCAGCAGCTACCACTTTGTCAGCGTGTAGACTCATTTCGCAACCACCACCAAAAGTCATTCCGTGTGGCGCAACGACTACTGGAATTCCGGAGTAACGCACGCGCATCATTGTGTCTTGGAACATTTTGATGGCCATATTCAACTCATCGTATTCTTGCTCGACGGCCATCATGAAAATCATCCCGATATTGGCACCCACAGAGAAATTCGCTGCTTGATTTCCAATAACTAATCCTTGATATTCCTTTTCAGATAAATCAATCGCTTTATTGATGGCTGCCAATACATCGCCACCAATTGTATTCATTTTAGATTGGAATTCTAAATTCAAGATTCCGTCTCCTAAATCTTGTATAATTGCTCCGCTGTTGCTCCATACTTTTTTGCTTTCGCGGATGTTGTTTAGGATAATAAACGCGTCCTGACCCGGAACTTTAGTTTGTGATTTAGTCGGTATATTGTAGAAAAAAGTAGCACCCTCTTTAATACTATAAAAACTTGTACTTCCGGAAGCCAACATATCTGTTACCCAGGCAGCTGGCGCTAGACCTTCGGCTTTCATGATTTCGATACCCTTTTCAACACCTATGGCATCCCAAATTTCGAAAGGACCATTTTCCCATCCAAAACCCGCTTTCATCGCATCGTCAATCTTATACAATTCGTCTGAGATTTCAGGAATTCGGTTCGATACATAGGCAAACATTCCAGCAAAGCTTTTTCGGTAGAATTCGCCTGCTTTGTCTTTTCCTTTTACCAAAACTTTAAAACGGTCGATAGGTTTATCAATTGTTTTTGTCAGTTCTAAAGTGGCAAAAGAAGCTTTTTTTGCAACTCGGTATTCTAAAGTATCTAAATCCAAAGACAATATGTCTTTGTCTACTTTTTTATAAAAACCTTGTCCGGTTTTGCTTCCCAACCATTTATTATCCATCATTTTATTGACAAAATCAGGAAGCTTGAACAACTCGTGTTGTTCGTCGTTTGGGCAATTTTCATAGATTCCGTTCGCAACATGTACCAAAGTATCCAATCCAACAACGTCTACGGTTCTGAAAGTAGCTGATTTTGGGCGGCCAATAACCGGGCCAGTCAACTTATCTACTTCTTCAATCGTAAGTCCCATTTCTTTTACCAAATGAAACAAACTCTGAATCCCGTAAATCCCGATTCGGTTCCCAATAAATGCCGGAGTGTCTTTGGCAACTACCGAAGTTTTCCCTAAGAATTTTGAACCATAATCAGTTAGGAAATCTAAAACTTCTGTTGAAGTTTGTGGGCCAGGAATGATTTCAAATAATTTTAAGTAACGCGCAGGGTTAAAAAAGTGTGTTCCGCAGAAGTGTTTTTGAAAATCTTCGCTTCTTCCTTCACTCATAAAGTGAATTGGAATCCCAGACGTGTTTGAAGTGATCAAAGTTCCAGGTTTTCTAAACTTTTCGATTTGTTCGAAAACTAGTTTTTTAATGTCCAAACGTTCCACTACAACTTCAATGATCCAGTCAACAGTAGCAATTTTTGCCATGTCATTAGTGGTATTTCCAGTAGTAATTCGGCTGGCAAATTTCTGATTGTAAATAGGGGATGGCTTTGATTTTAAAGAATTGGCCAAATGCTCGTTCACCAATCGGTTTCTTACTATTTTGCTTTCAAGAGTCAGTCCTTTTTTAGCCTCTGCTTCAGTAAGTTCTCTTGGAATAATGTCCAACAGTAAGACTTCAACTCCAATGTTAGCAAAATGGCAGGCAATTCCTGACCCCATAATTCCGGATCCTATTACTGCAACTTTTTTAATTGTGCGTTTCATACTTCGTTTGTATTTGTTTTTTCAGTGTGCTCCGCCATTTCGCTGACGTTCGTGTGATTAAATATATTTTTATCTTGAATTAATTCGTTGATGGTTTCGGCCACTTCTATAAAGTGTTGAAGTTTTTCTTCTGAAATAGTTTGTTTTACGGTTTCATTGAATTTCAACACTGTGTTTTTAGACAATTCTCTTTTTTCTTTACCAAAATCTGTCAGGTAAATCAATACGCCACGGCCGTCTTCGGGGTTTTTCTTTCGGATAATTAATCCTTTTTCTTCCATCGACTTTAAGGTTCTGGTCAGGCTAGTCGCTTCCATTCCCATTTTTGGTCCCAAAGAGGTAGATGGCGTTCCACCTTCCTTATCAATACTCAACAAAGCGAATCCTGTAGCCATACTCGCATCGTATTTTGACGCCTCTTCATTATACATTCTGGCCACTGCTTGCCATGTGGCACGTAAAATATAATCTATCGTTTTATCTTTCATAAGTAACTCTATCGTTTTCAAATATAATAAAAAATACTATGCATGCATAATATATTAAATTATTTTTTTGTTAAAATGAATTAAATATAAAAAAACACTTCTCAAATAGAGGTAATTACACCATTTTTTAAGAGTAATTAAATTTTTTGGATGAATCCCTACGGGTCGTATTGTGCATTGTATCTTTTATTTCGCCATGGCTTGATAATAGAATGCCATCTCCATAGGCTACGTGAATCGTATTAAAAAAAGATTGAGAATTCTAGTTTTATTCCTATAAGGATGTAATTGTAAGTTTTATATAAAGAAATATTATAGAGAATCTAAAAATGAAATTTGTTAAATTCTAAAATGTTGTTAAATGAATTATACTATAAATTGTATTCATCTTGAAACAACAATTTTCTTTAAAAGTTTTACATATTACAATGATAAGTTTAACTATCCCAATTATTGCTTTGTATTTTATCGTACCCTATTAAAACCAAAAAACCACGAATGGCTATTCGTGGTTTTTGTATACTAAATATTTCTTTATCCTTTCTTAAACTCCCCATTATCTACATCTTTCAAGAACTTAATCACGCCTGAAAAATAGGTTTTGGGATCGTCATATTGTGAAAGGTGGCTTCCGTTAGGACAAAATAAGAAGCGTCCGTTTTGAACTTCGTTCGCAATCCATTTCATATGTTCGGGATCCATTGTGTCGTATTTAGAACCAATACTTAAGGTTGGAACAGTAATGGTTTTTAGTCTGGCTTTGACATCCCAATTTTTAAGCGTGGCGTTTCCGGTAATGCCAAATTCACTGTGACCTTGCATAAACACATATACATTTGGATTGATATGCTTAAAACATCTGTTGATCGATTCCGGCCATTTCTCCAGTGGCATTCTTAAAATATGTTCCGTGTAGTAATGTTTGAACAGCAGTTCGCTGTATTTTGGATTTTCAAAATCATTGTTTTTTTCGATATCCTGCAATTGCTTTAGTATTTTAGGATCCATTTGAGGTGCCAGAACGTCTTTTGCGTAAGCGTTATATTCCTTAGCACTCGCCATCATATTAGAGATAATCAAACCTTTTAGGTTCTTTTGGTATTTCAATGCATATTCCATTGCCAGAATTCCGCCCCAAGATTGTCCCATCAGGTAAAAATTGGAACTGTCTAAGCCTAACGCGATGCGGACTTTTTCCACTTCTTCAACAAAGCGTTCGTTGGTCCACAAACTATTGTCATTGGGCTGATCACTGTAATATGAACCCAATTGGTCGTAATAAATGTATTCAATGCTTTCGTTAGGGAAATACCCATCAAAAGATTCGTATAATTCATGCGTCAATCCGGGTCCGCCGTGTAAGAGCAGCACTTTTATTTTTGGATTGTTGCCCACGCGTTTGGTCCAAACCTTGAACGTACCTTTTGCTGTTTTTATCGGAATCATTTTAATACCGCCGGTGAGTTGGTCGTCCCGTTTGGAAAAATCTAAATAATTTGCTTTTATGGAATTTTCCTTTGGTCTTTCCATACAATTAGAAAAAAAGAACACACTGATAACCGCACAAATAAGTACTTTTAGTTTCATAATGGCTAGTTATAGATTTTATGGAATAAATCAGCATATTTCTCCATCACAATTTTTCTTTTGAGTTTGAGAGTAGGAGTAAGTTGTCCGCCTTCGATAGACCAAACATCCGGAGTAAGCTCAAAACGCTTTATTTTCTCCCAATTTCCAAATTTGTCATTCAAAGCATCAATTTCTTCCTGTATTCTTGCAATAACTTTTTCGTTTGAAACAATTTCTTCATTGCTTTTTCCAATATTAATTCCATGAATAACAGCCCATTCCTTAATGAAATCAAAACTAGGTTGAATAAAAGCTGCCGGCATTTTTTGTCCGTCACCAATCACCATGATTTGTTCAATGAAACGGGATTGTTTCATGGTGTTTTCGATTAATTGTGGGGCAATATATTTCCCTCCAGAGGTTTTAAACATTTCTTTTTTGCGATCTGTAATTTTTAAGAATCCGTCTTCGTCAAAAACTCCAATATCACCAGTATGGAAATACCCGTCTGTAATTACTTCATTTGTTAATTTCTCATCTTTGTAATAGCCCATCATGACGTTAGGTCCTTTGCAAAGGATTTCACCATCATCGGCAATAATAACGGATACATTATCAATCACTTTTCCAACAGTTCCCACTCTAAAACCACCATTTCGGATGTCATTTACAGAGATTACTGGAGAGGTTTCGGTTAAACCGTACCCTTCCATTACGGGAATTTCTGCAGCAGCAAAAACTCGGGCTAGTCGCGGTTGCAATGCGGCACTTCCGGAAACCATTAAGTCCAGGTTCCCGCCTAAACCTTCTTTCCATTTGCTGAAAATCAGTTTGCGAGCAATTTTGAGTTGGAACTCATACCAAAAACCATTTTTACCATACGGCTCATAAATTAGTCCTAAATCAATGGCCCAAAAGAATAATTTCTTTTTGATACCTGTTAATTCTGTTCCTTTAGCATAAATTTTATCGTATACTTTTTCTAAAAGTCTTGGAACCGCTGTGATTACAGTAGGTTTTACTTCTTTGATGTTGTCACTGATTTTTTCAATGGATTCTCCAAAATAGATAGAAACGCCATAATATTGGTACAAGTACAAAATCATTCGTTCAAAAATATGGCAAATAGGGAGGAAGCTCAAAGCCCTAGTTTTTCCGGCTTTAAAAGGGATTCTCGAAGCACTGTCTAAAACATTAGAGACAATATTTTTATGGGAAAGCATAACTCCTTTAGGTCTTCCTGTTGTCCCAGAAGTATAAATAATAGTCGCTAAATCTTCTGTTTTTACGTTGTTTTTACGTTCTTCAACATTATCTTGATTGCTTGTGTCATTGCCTAGAAGCAATAATTCATTCCAGTTTTTGCACCCTTCAATTTCATTAAATGAATAAACTTCTTTGAGTGTAGGAACTTTATCTTTAATCAAATTTACTTTTCGAAGTACTTCGGCATCGGATACAAAACAATACATGGCTCCAGAATGATTTAGTATGTATTCATAATCATCTTCAGAAATCGTAGGATAAATAGGAACCGTTTGTGCACCAGTTTGCAACACACCAATATCCATAATATTCCATTCTGTTCTATTATTAGCAGAGATAATGGCAATTTTATCATCTTTTTGAATACCCATTTTTAATAGTGCCCTTGAAATGGCATTTGCTTTTGCTATATATTCTTGGGTAGACGTTTTTACCCAAACACCGTTTTGTTTGCTTACTAAAGCATCCGGAATGGAATTGTATTTTTCTTGCTGATAATAAGGGAAATCAAAGAGACGGGTGATATTTTTCATTATGGAAATATTGAATTTGCTTGCAAATTAAAAAAAAAATAGCAAAATTTTTAAAAAATTACAGATTATATCGTAAAATTTTGAAAGGATTATTGATACTCAACGAAATCGTTTTCTTGAAACGAAATCTTAAGATTGATTTTTAATTAAAAAAGCGCTCCTTTTCAGGAACGCTTTAATAAAATTCCAGATCGCTCGTTTTTACGATAATTGGAATGGACGCAGTTTTGCAAACTGTGCCCATTCCAATTAGCAACTATAATAAATCTAATAAGACCAACTCTAATTTATTTTCTAATCTGTTTTTCGGTTATAAAAGCTTTACTCTTAGCTGACGTTTTTTGTTTTAAAAACAACCAAAAGCCATAATTGCTCATAGTTTTAGTATTATTTGCGCACTATTGTGAGCACAGTTTGCAAAACTGCGCTACCGATTTTGGTATATCGGCGCGGCTGGGGTTTGCCAAATCATCCCAAATACAAAACCAACTTTCCATTAAGTTAATTGCCCAAATCCGTTGTAGCTGTTGTATGCAGTAACTTTATTTTGATTTAATATTTTTATATAAGATGTTTTCGTATGTTTACAAAATAGATTATCTTTAATATTATATTTTTACATATGTAAGCTACATAATTCGAGATAATTTTTGGTTCGATTTTTGTTTAAATTAAAATTGTACCTTTGCAACAAAATTATATCATTAAAAATGATTAAAAAAGAAGAAAACAGTATAGTTTTTGTAGACAATGCAAATACGCAAAATGTTTTTGCAGATATTATAGCAGTTTCTATTAGTAATGAAACGGCAAAATTAAAAATTGCATTACGAAATGATGACAATAGTACTGCAAATACTACGCACAATATTATAATAACATTACCCCATTTTTTAAGGCTTGCTGATGCAGTAAATAAAATTTCTCAAGAAGTTCTTAATCAAATTAATATATCCCCAAATGACAACACTAACTCTTGATACTTCAGTAGATACATCTTCATTTAAAAAGATATTTGGGAATACTTTTGGTGTTTCAAATTATTTTAGAAATGCTACAGAGTCAAAAATAATTGATGTTGTAGTTATAAATAATTTAGAGCCATCTTATAAAATTGATTTATGTGATGCTCAATTAACCGAACAAGCTAAAAACTTCTCGATGAGTTCTTTTGCTAAAGAATGGAACGAAGAAGATGATGATTTTTGGAATAAATTTTAGAATATGTCTATATTCTACTCACAAGGCGATATAGTTTTAGTTCCATTTCCGTTTACTGATAATGTGAGTTCAAAAAAAAGACCAGCTATAATTATTTCAAATTCTAGTGTAAATAAGACTGCTGATGTTACTCTTTTAATGATGACGACTACGTCTATAGAAGAGGATTTTAGAGTTGAGTTTTCTGATTCTCATTTAACAAAATCTATAGATTCATTTTTAACTATGTATGCACATTGTAAAAAAATTGCAGTACTGGAAAAATCACTTATATATAAAAAAATTAGTTCTTTCAAGGACGAAACAAAATTTAAGGAAATTTTAGACAAGGTTTATTCCACTATCTCAATAGAAACTAAAACTAATAAATAATTTTTAGCCGACTTAGTTTTTGTTATTGCATACAACTTGTATATAGGCGCTACTGCGTAGCGTATTGCTTTCAAATATACACTTTAATTATTGTTTTACAAATCATCAAAAGGGCTTCTAAATTAACCCCATAAAAAAAGCGTTCCTGAAAAGGAACGCTTTTATAAAATCTATAAAATAAATTAGTTTTTATCCATCCATTTTCTGGCATTGACAAACGCTTCATGCCAAGGCGAAACTTCATCGTCTCTATCTTTTGGATAATGTGCCCAGTTCCATTGGAACGTAGAACGCTCAATGTGTGGCATCATAACCAAGTGACGTCCTGTTTTGTCGCAAAGCATCGCAACGTCAAAATGAGAACCGTTTGGATTAGCAGGATAGCCTTCATAGGCATATTTAGAAACGATGTTATAATTTTCTTCACCCATTGGCAAATTGAATTTCCCTTCTCCATGCGAAACCCAAACTCCAAGTGTACTTCCTGCTAATGAAGAAAGCATCACGGAATTATTTTCCTGTACCGTTACCGATGTAAAAATACTTTCGTGTTTGTTACTTTCGTTGTGTAACATTTTTCCGTGTACTTCATGCTCTGGATTAATGACTTCCAGTTCCATAAACAATTGGCAACCATTACAAATTCCAACAGACAACGTGTCTTCTCTTTTGAAGAAATTGTCTAAAGCGGTTTTTGCTTTTTCATTATATAAAAATGCTCCGGCCCAACCTTTGGCAGAACCCAATACATCTGAATTGGAGAATCCACCAACAGCTCCAATGAACTGAATGTCTTCCAATGTTTCACGACCTGAAATCAAATCGGTCATGTGAACGTCTTTTACATCGAAACCGGCTAAGTACATCGCATTTGCCATTTCACGCTCCGAGTTACTTCCTTTTTCACGGATGATAGCTGCTTTAGGTTTTGGTTTAGAATTGTCAATAACTGGTTTTTTTCCTGTAAAATGTGTTGGAAAAGTATAGTGTAACGCTTGGTTTTTGTAATTATCAAAACGCGCTTGAGCCGTTCCGTTTTTCGATTGTTTTTGGTCTAATAAAAAGGAAGTTTTATACCAAATATCTCGGTATTTAGCAATGTCTAATGTACAAGGACCAAAATCTAAAGTAGCTTCATTTGTAGCTGTTCCTAATTTGTAGAAAGAAACAGTATTTGCGTCTAATTTAGATTCGACTTCAGCATCCGATTTTGCTTGGAAAACAATTCCAATATTTTCAGCAAAAAGGTATTTGATAATGTCTTTTTCTTCGAAAACAGAGAAATCTATTTTAGCTCCCAAATTTACATCGGCAAAACACATTTCCAATAAAGTAGTAATCAAACCACCACTTCCAATGTCGTGTCCTGCAAGAATATTATTGTCTAAAATTAATTCTTGAATGGTATTGAAGGCTCTTTTGAAAAAAGCAGCGTCTTTAATCGTTGGTACTTCCTTTCCAATAGTATTCAATGTTTGTGCAAACGAAGAACCGCCTAATTTGAAATCATCTTGCGATAAATTAATGTAATAAATAGAACCGCCGTCTCTTTGTAAAACGGGTTCCACTACTTTTCTAATGTCGGTACAATTTCCACCTGCTGAAATGATTACCGTTCCCGGTGCAATTACTTCTTCATTTGGATATTTTTGTTTCATGGAAAGAGAATCTTTTCCGGTTGGAATATTGATTCCCAATTCGATTGCAAAATCCGAACAACCTTGTACAGCTGCATACAATCGCGCATCTTCTCCTTCGTTTTTACACGCCCACATCCAGTTAGCAGACAATGAAAGTCCGTCTAAACCATCTTTTATTGGCGCCCAAACAATGTTAGACAATGCTTCTGCAATGGCAGTTCTACTTCCCGCAACAGGATCAATTAATGCTGCAACAGGAGAGTGACCAATCGAAGTCGCTACTCCTTCTATTCCTTGATAATCCAAAGCCATTACACCACAATTGTTCAATGGCAATTGCAAGGGTCCGGCACATTGTTGCTTGGCCACTTTACCACCCACACAACGGTCTACTTTATTGGTTAACCAGTCCTTACACGCAACCGCCTCTAGTTGAAGTACTTGCTCTAAGTAGGTGGAGATGTTTTTCTTGTCGTATGTTAAATCAGTATAATTTCTTTTGATCGTTTTGTCCGTCATCACCACTTTTGGAGAACTTCCAAAAAAGTCTTCTAACGCAAAATCCATTGGCTTAGCACCTGTTGATTTTGATTCGAAAGTAAAACGGTGGTCTCCCGTTACGTCACCCACTTGATACATTGGCGAACGCTCTCGGTCGGCAATTTTTTGTAATAAATCGATGTTTTCCTTCGCAATAACCAATCCCATTCTTTCCTGGGATTCGTTACCAATGATTTCTTTTGCCGAAAGGGTAGGATCTCCCACAGGCAATTTATCTAAATCAATTAATCCACCGGTATCTTCCACTAATTCCGAAAGACAGTTTAAATGTCCTCCAGCTCCGTGATCGTGAATAGAGACAATTGGATTAATATCACTTTCTACCAAACCACGAATGGCATTGGCAGCACGTTTTTGCATTTCTGGGTTCGAACGCTGGATGGCATTCAATTCAATTCCTGAACTAAAAGCTCCGGTATCTGCGGAAGAAACTGCAGCACCACCCATTCCAATTCTATAATTTTCCCCACCAAGGATAACAATTTTATCGCCTGTTTGTGGTTTTTTCTTAATCGCTTGATCTAATTTTCCGTAACCAATTCCACCCGCTTGCATAATAACTTTGTCAAAACCTAGTTTACGAGCGTCTTCTTCGTGTTCGAAAGTCAGGATAGAACCTGTAATTAACGGTTGTCCAAATTTATTTCCAAAATCAGAAGCTCCGTTGGACGCTTTGATCAAAATATCCATTGGGGTTTGATACAACCATTTTCTTTCGGTCATACCGTTTTCCCATGGTCTGTTTTCGGCTAAACGAGAGTATGAAGTCATGTAAACAGCCGTTCCTGCCATTGGCAACGAACCTTGTCCACCTGCTAAACGATCCCGAATTTCTCCGCCAGAACCTGTTGCAGCCCCATTGAAAGGCTCTACCGTTGTTGGGAAATTATGTGTTTCTGCTTTTAATGAAATAACCGAATCAAATTCTTTTACTTCATAAAAATCAGGTTTGTCCGCACTTTTTGGAGCAAATTGTTGTACACGTGGCCCTTTTACAAAAGCAACATTGTCTTTGTAAGCCGAAACAATATCGTTAGGGTTTTCCTGAGACGTTTTCTTGATTAATTTGAATAAAGAAGATTCTTTTTCTTCGCCATCAATTATAAATTTTCCGTTGAAAATCTTATGACGACAGTGTTCTGAATTGGCTTGTGAGAAACCAAAAATTTCAGAATCTGTTAGTTTACGTCCTAATTTAAGTGCTAGATTATCTAAATATGCTACTTCGTCCGGACTCAAAGACAATCCTTCTTTTTGGTTGTAAGCAGCAATATCATCGATATCCAAAATGGCTTCCGGAAGTACATTGATAGTGAAAATATCTTGATTTAACTCAGCGTATTTTTGCGAAAGCATCGGGTCAAAATCAGAAAAATCAGCGGTTGCTTTGTGAAATTCTTCGATTCTGATGATTCCGGAAACTCCCATGTTTTGGGTAATTTCCACAGCATTAGTGCTCCAAGGCGTAATCATAGTGGCACGAGGACCAACAAAAAAATCCGTCAATACGGATTTTTCTATTTTATTTGAATCGGCAAAAAGCCAGTTGAGTTTTGAAATGTCTTGAGCCGAAATTTCGTTTTGCGTATGTACTGCAAAAACAGTTTTGCTTTGGTTTTCAAAGAAATGGATCATTGTAGTTTAGTTTGTTGTATTGCGGTGCAAATTTAGTCAATTAAGATTAAATTTTGAATAAAAAAAAAGCGGCAATTTGCCGCTTTTTTAATTAGTTGATTATTAATTTCTTAATGACCGAATTTGAATCGATAGTAACTCGAACCAAATAGATTCCTTTTGCACTATTTGGCAGGGAAATTTCAGATTTAGTGCTGTTTTCTTCACTGTAAATTTTCTGACCAATGATGGAGTAGATTTCGATAGAATATATTTTATTCGAATTGTTGATAGCAAAATTTCCATTGGATGGATTTGGATAGAGAGCAATATCATTGATGTCTAAAGTATCGCTGGCTTTTGGCGTTTTTTCAACCATACGGCTACCTAAATTGTTACACGTATCTGATGTGAAGGAATCCCATTGGGTTGTTTTATTGAAAGTAGTCGTTGGTGATGTAACGGAAGCTTTTCTTCTTAGGGTTTGATCCGCTGCAAAGTTTGCCGTTCCGCCGTTAAAAGTTCCAATGATGTCAATTAGGACTCCATTTTTGAATAAACCTACAGCATCATTTCCATTAAAAGTCATTTCAGTTGCTGATGTAGAAAGGTTTGCTGAGCTTGTAGGATAACAGGAGGAAGCCATAGAACTATTTACGATTGTGTATTTACTACCGTTGTTCAAAGTCCCTGTTAGGGCTAATCCTGTACTCCAAGCACCAGCTCCATTCGTTTGCTTTTTGATGCGATAAATCGATAAGTTAATTGCTGTACCCGTTGCATTTGAAATCTCCAATGCCTTGTTGTTTGATGAGCCTTCAATATATTCCGAAAATAATAAATCGGTTGCAGCAGAGCCACCGGTAGCACTAGTTGTTGCATTTACCGTATTACTCGCTCCAGAGATATTTCCTGCAGCGTCTGTAGCTTTGACCGAGAAAGAGTAGGCAGTAGAAGCGGTTAGTCCAGAAATAGTTGTTGTTGTACTGGTTACTGTTGTTTTTAAAGCACTGTTCAGGTATACATTATATCCATTCACCCCAATATTATCAGTGGAAGCATTCCAGCTTAATGAAACGGAGTTTGATGTAGTTCCAGAAGCGACTAAACTCGTTGGAGTGGTAGGTGCTTGTGCATCTGCAGTCGGGTTCCAGATTGCTTGTACATATTCCGGATGATCAATGTATGGATTCCTATTGTTTTGAGCCGTGTAGATAGCATTATTACGATCAATTTCTCGGGTACTTACCGGATCTTGATTGTGCCAAGTGATCAATAAGTTTAAAAAAGCGGTTGTAAAAACTTGATTGCTGGTGCCATTAAACATCGCATACGAATAACCTGCAACTGTATTTTCGTAACGGGTGGCAAAATAAAAATACATTCGGGCAATATCTCCTTTAAATTCATTAATAGGTTCGAATATAGGTCCAGAATAACCAGCAGTTGTACTCGCTCCAAGTTTACTACCGTTTAAAGAAGTCCAAGTTGCAGAAGTTACCGGTCCGTGCGGATAATTAGACCGTTGGCCATTAACTTTTCCGTCTGTGGGTGTGATGAAATGGGCATCTGAAACCATTGGAGCTGCTGAACTAAAAGTAGACTGCGGAATGATGTGTTCTCTATTGTAGCAATCGCCTTCTACGCTGTAAGTACCACATCTTTGGGTGGTGCCGGAAGAATAGGTGTAGGGATCTGTTCCTGAAGGATTTTCAGAATACATGTCTAATATGGTAGCATCATTTTCAAAGTAATAATCCCTGTCAGAGGTCTGATAAATAGTGTACAAACCTGCATATCCGTTATCGGTATGCCCTTTTATGATATTGTATAGTTGCGTTTTTAAGGTGTAACCCGTTCCGGAGGCATTAGTGTAATAGCCACTTGGAACTTGTGCACTTACGGTCATGATGAATAACAATAATAATACAGAGTAGATTTTTTTCATAATTTAAAGTTGTTTTAGGTTATGGGGTTGTTACCGTTTTTAAAACGGTAGGCGCGCAAATTTATAACTTTTATGATGGTTTATGTTAATAAATTATGAAGATAATTATGGTTTTGTTAACATAAATGCTAATAGTTAAGGTAAAGTAGTTGTAATCTTACTTTAAGAAAGTAGCCCAAAGAAAGAGATCTATTTAAGCTGGATAGTAGTAAAAAAATGTAATTTAAATTATAGAAAAAAAGCGAGGGTAGCGCTAAAAGGAACACAAAAAAAGCGGCAATGTAAGCCGCTTTAATTTATTATTTCTTCCAAATTAGTTTACAATTAGTTTTTTAGTAACCGATGTAGAATCATTTGTTATTTTAATTAAATAAATTCCTTTTTGTAGATTGTTTATCGATCCAGATGAACCGTTACTATATTCTTTATCAAAAATTTTCTGTCCCGAAATTGAAAAGACTTGAACAGAATGTTTTTTATCTGAATTATCGAAATTTATTTTGACATTTCCATTCGAGGGATTTGGAAAGATATCGAAACTTTGTTCTTCCAGTTCTTTCACTGCAAGTGAAGTAGCGCAAGTCCAAGATAGGTCGTCAAACCGAACTCTATTGGTAGCAGAACTATTATCTGTAAAACTTACTATTACATTTCCTGTTATATTAAGACCTGAGATACTTGTAGTTGTAGCAGTTGAGCTGTAAGGGATCGTACCTACTTCAGTACCGTTGACACGTACTTTAAAATTTCCACTAGATCCAGAAAAAATAAGTTGGGTCGTTATTGTTAAATCTTTGATTCCATTTGCAACATCAGAAGAGGTAAGAGTCCCATTTCTAATTGTTATTGCTCTTGCATTTAACACTTGATCTGTACGAGAATCAGTAGCAGTCCAGGTTATTCCAGCATTAGTCCAGGTTTGTGTGCCATAAGAACTTGCATTTACAGGAATTGTTTGAAAATCTTCCGAGGCACAAGAAGTTGTGCCGGCTGCGGGAGCTTGTGTGGTTCCTTGTACAGTGGTACTAGCAACCGAAGAATTTCTTTCGGCATCTCTAGCTATACTATAAAACGAATAAGTTGTAGCTGCAGCTAATCCAGTCACTGTAGCCGTTAATCCAGTCACAGTAGTTTTTAAGCCTCCGTTTACATACAGATCATATCCAGTTACACCAACATTATCTGTAGCAGCTGTCCAAGTCAAAGTAGCGGAGTTTGATGTTGTAGCAGTAACGGTTAAGTTAGTAGCTGCAGTAGGAGCTACCGTATCTGCAACCTCAGTTTGCCAGACAGCGGTAGCATATTCAGGATGATCTATATAAGGGTTTCTGTTGTTTTGACGCGCATAAATAGCATTGTTACGGGCAATTTCTCTAACGCTTACCGGATCTTGATTGTGCCAAGCCAATAACTGATTTAAAAATGCAGTAGTAAAAACTTTATTAGTTGAATTGTTAAACATAGGGTACGAATATCCGGCAACAGTATTCTCATAACGGGTTGCAAAATAGAAATACATTCGGGCAATATCTCCTTTAAATTCATCTATTGGTTCAAAAACCGGACCTGTATACCCTGAAGTTGTACTCGCTCCAAGTTTACTTCCATTTCTAGTAATTTCAGTTGCACTCGCTACCACGGAATGTGGGTAATTAGACCTAATCCCGTTTACTTTTCCGTCAGTAGGCGTAATAAAATGTGCATCAGAAACCATTGGGGATTGTTCATTAAATACGGATTGTGGGATAATATGTTCTCGATTGTAACAGTCGCCTTCATTGGTATAGTTTCCGCATCGTTGCGTAGTTGCAATAGTGTACGTATATGGATCAGCACCAGCAGGGTTTTCAGAGTACATATCTAAAACAGTTCCGTCCTTTTCAAAGAAATTATCAATATCAGAAGTTTCATAAGTGATGTATAAACCGGCATAATCCTTTACAGCATGGTCTTTAATAATGGTGTATAATTGTGTTTTTAATGTGTAACCTGTACCGGTGGCATTCGCATAATATCCAGTTGGAGCTTGAGCATAACCTAAGATACAAAGAAATAAAGAGAGTAGCGAGTAGATTTGTTTCATAGTCTAATAAACGATTAGTTTAAATAAATTTGATTTGTTAAAGTAAAGTCTAAACAAAAATAATATTTATAGCGCTACTAGATGTTACTAAATGTTTAATTAAATCAAGAGTTCTTCACTGTTTTAAAGGTATGGAGGGCTATTGGCAAAGATCTATTTTGGAAAGGTGTTGTTTTGATAGGCGCCTAAATCTGGAGGGAGCGTTCTGGCATTTCCTGTAATATCTAATAAAATCAAATATGCTGGATTTCCGTTAGCGAAAGCGGCAGAAGTTTGGTCAATATTAAATTTGTTCTGTGAAACATTCAGGAATTTTGGATCCTTGTTTAAAAGTGTAGCATTGTAATGTGCTGGGTCTGTATTGAATTGATACTTTGGATTCGTTGTAAATGAATTGGATATGTTGTCAAATTTAATCAGACAATTGTTGAATTGATATTCGAAAGTAGCATCCGTCTTTTTATTTATAATCATTTCGTTAGCATACGAACCATAAATGATGCAGTTATTGAATGTTGCGGCTGTAAGGTCTTTTACTTCAGGACTTGCTCCAGGAATATTATTACTGACTAAAACAGCTACTTGTTGTGAACTGTTCCAGTTGTTATTGAAAGTACAATGGGTGAATTTATAATTTCCGCCATATGTGCAGGCCAGACTCGCTTGTCCCGCATTATTGATGACTAGATTTTCTCCATCTATTCTTGCGGTCTGCGCTAAAATTCCGTAGTTACTGCTATTGTAAATTTGGGTGTTTTTGACGGAAACGGTTGTGCCATCATTATTTTGAATCAATAATCCAATAGTTGCATTCTTGATAGTAAGGTGGTTAATACTATTATTAGTACTGCCATCGATAAGCCAAATGCTTCCCCATTGTCCAGGCACATCCGAAAAATCTGGTTCAAGTCGGTCACCTTCAAAAATGACTTCGTTCTCTAGTTTATTAGTAATAGATCGTGTCCCATTCACTTGGATCGACGCTTTGCTGGCAACAATAAGTCCAGAATTAGCATGAAAATGGACTCGGGCTCCCGCTTCGAAAGTTACCGTTTTATTAGCAGGAACAGCTGCATAGCCATAAATTACATACGGTTTTGCATTGGTAAACAACAATTCATTGCCATTTGTAGAGTCAGTATCATCAAGATAAAAACCATCAATTTTTTCTTTACCAATAGGGAGAGTTTCGGTGGTTCCATCCGCAAAACGTTTTGGATATAAAAAAACGGCATCTTGTATAAGGGTTACCAGTTCCACATTTTGAAGATTGGAGCCACTATCAAATTGAATTTGGTCCGTGTATAAAAAATCGGTTGGGTTGGCATCGGCAATATTAGCGGTAGTTTCTATGAAAATATACAAACTGTCTTTTGCCAAAAGAACTATATTATTGAATGTTTTTCCTTCTGTTCCCTGCATTCCATCTACCGTCATTCGGTATTTTGAATTCAATCCTTTCCCTAATTTAATACTTGGAATAGTGATGTCATTTTTACTTTTGTTGTATACTTTGAGTCTATAGGTACTGGAACCTATATTGGTAAAAACAGTATCTAAGTAGATGGTGTCTTTTGAAAATTTCAAATCACCTGAACTGGCTACAGTTTCAAAATCAGAACGGCAAGAACTAATAGCGAATACTATTCCAATATAAAGCAATACTATTTTGAGACGCATTCAATTAGATTTTTTGTAAAAATAGGAAAAATCTATTTTGAAATCAGAATAACAATTGTAATTACTGTTATGGAACTCATCTTTTATTTATTTTTACATTTTAAAAATAAATAATTATGACATTCGACAAAGAAAAAATACTTCAATATTGCAATGAAATTTCTAAAAATACTCTCATGCAAACCTTGAATATTGAATATACTGATGCAGGAGAAGATTTTTTAGTAGCAACAATGCCTGTAAATCCATTGGTACATCAACCTATGGGTCTGTTACATGGAGGTGCATCTGTGGCTTTAGCCGAAAGCGTGGGAAGTGCTGCTTCAATGTTATATGTAAACGCTGAATTGAGTGAAGTTCGTGGAATTGAGATTTCAGCCAATCACTTGAAAGCAAAAAGGGAGGGAGTTGTAACAGCTACAGCTAGAATTGTTCACAAAGGGAGAAGTATCCATCTTTGGGAAATCCGAATTACTGATGAAAACGATTCATTAATTTCACTTTGTAAGTTGACAAATATGATTTTGCCAAAAAGGAAAAATGTGAATTGAGTAGTTTTTTATTGAAATTTATTTTTAAATGTAATATATGATTGATTTTTTTATAAAAGTAAAACAACACAAAGCTCAAAATTTACCTTTTGTATTGTACAGAAAACCAAATAATATTAAAGTAGTCGGATTTTTTCAAAATAACGATCATTTGTATTTTGCTGAAAATTTTGAAGAAACTGGTTTTGTTTTTGCCCCATTTGAAGGAAGCCAAATGATATTGATTCCTAAAAATCAATCTGTAAAATGGGAAACTCTAATCACTTCTTCTAGGGAAAAAGATGATACTGAAATCATATATTCAGAAAATGATCAAGCTAAATCACATTTTGAAATGCTTGTTCAAAAAGGAGTTGATGCTATTGCAAAAGGGACTTTAAAAAAAGTAGTCCTATCCAGAAAAGAAATTGTCGACTTGTCCGTTTTCGATCTTGTTTCAATTTTCGAAAAATTAATTGAAAAGTATCCAACTGCTTTTTGCTATTGTTGGTTTCATCCAAAAATAGGATTATGGATGGGCGCTACACCAGAGCGATTATTAAAGTCCAATAATAATACCTTTTATACGATGGCATTGGCGGGCACGCAAAAAATTAAAAACACAACGGAAGTTGTCTGGAAGAAAAAAGAAATAGAAGAGCAGCAATTTGTTACCGATTTTATATTGAACAATCTAAAGAACCTGACTTCCGAAGTAGCCGTTTCTAGCCCTTACACTCTCCAAGCAGGAACTTTAGCACATATTAAAACAGATATTGAAGGGATAATTAATGAGAATTCAAGTTTAAATACACTAGTTTCCGTTTTGCATCCAACCCCTGCCGTGTGCGGATTGCCAAAAGAAGCCGCTAAAGAGTTTATTATTGAAAATGAAGGCTATGATAGAGAATATTACACGGGTTTTTTAGGGGAATTGAACAAGGAAGGATTTCATAAAGAAGAATTAAAATCTGATTTGTACGTCAATTTACGATGCATGCAAATCAAAGATCAACAGGCGTATTTATATGTGGGCTGTGGTATTACAAAAGACAGTATTCCAGATAAGGAATGGAAAGAAAGTGTCTATAAATCAATGACAATGAAAAAAATATTAGATCTGCAATAGTTGTAGAGATATAATTTTTGTTTCATACAAAAAAACAGATGGTTATAGATTGCAGATGATCTATAACTTTAAAAAACAGAACTTTAAACGAATTGAAATGAAATTAGATATACTTGCTTTTGGTGCGCATCCTGATGATGTGGAATTGGGTTGTGCAGGAACTATTTTAAAGGAAATCTCTTTAGGAAAAACAGTTGGGATTATCGATTTGACCCGTGGGGAATTAGGAACTCGTGGTTCAGCAGAAATTAGAGATCAAGAAGCGAATGCTGCTGCAAAAATTCTGGGGGTTACCGTGCGAGAAAATTTAGAAATGCGAGATGGTTTTTTTATGAATGATGAAAAGCACCAATTGGAAATCATAAAAATGATTCGCAAGTATAAACCAGAAATCGTTTTGTGTAATGCCATTGATGACCGTCATATTGATCATTCAAAGGGAAGTAAACTGGTATCAGATGCTTGTTTTTTATCTGGTTTAATGAAAATCGAAACCTCATTAGCCGGAGAGAAACAAACGGCATGGCGACCAAAATTAGTGTATCATTACATACAGTGGAAAAATATAGCGCCGGATTTTGTGGTTGATATTACCGGTTATACGGATAAAAAAACGGAATCTATTATGGCTTATGGTTCTCAGTTTTATGATGCAACTTCTAACGAACCTGAGTCGCCAATAACCAGTAAAAATTTCTTAGAAAGTCTAAATTATCGATCGAGAGATCTAGGAAGACTGACAGGAGTAGAATACGCTGAAGGTTTTACGGTAGAAAGATATTTGGCAGTCAATAGCTTAGGAGATTTGATATGAATTTGATGTAAATTTTTAAAAAAAATATTTGCAGAAGTAAACTTATGTCGTATATTTGCAACCGCTAAGCAAATGGTGGTTGTAGCTCAGTTGGTTAGAGCATCGGTTTGTGGTACCGAGGGTCGCGGGTTCGAGCCCCGTCTCCCACCCAGAAAGCAAAAGCTTCGAAGAAATTCGAGGCTTTTTTTGTGGGATAAAGTTTCAAGATATCGTTGGCAATACTTTATCGGCTTGATAGTTGTAAAAGAGAAACCGGTATTAACGTGCTATTATCAAAGCAGTTGTTTATGATTTAAGGATTAAACAATTCAAGACAACAACTTTTAGGATATAAATTCCTGCTTAAGGTATAATATTTGTTTTATGGAAATCGTATTTTCTTTTGTGTATCTTTGAGCACATTTTATAGTGAAATCAAACCGAAATAATCTTTCAAAATTTTAAATATTTTTTACATAATTTAATGGAAAACGAGAAAATAAATTCTAAAATTCTTAAACGCAATTACCTTCCAACAGCCGAGTTTTATAGCCAAATAATAGATAGTTTACAAGATTATTCGATTTTTACACTTGATAAAGAATTTATAATTAATAGCTGGAGTTCTGGTTCGTCAAAAATATTTGGATACGAGACGGATGAAATTATAGGACAGCATTTTGATGTTATTTTTACGGAAGATGACATACAAAATGGTATTCCGCAAACAGAAATTCAAGCTGCCTTAATAGAGGGAAGAGCAACTGATAACAGATGGCACGTTTGTAAGGATCAAAGTTTGTTTTACGCCTATGGTTTGGTTTTTCCGCTTATTGGAATTGAGGGCGAGATGTTAGGATATGTTAAAATTTTGCGAGATTTGACCGAGAGAAAGAAATCAGAGGATGCTATAAAAAAATATGTAAAAGAACTGGAAGATCTTAATACGCACAAAGAGAATGTTCTTGCAATTGTTTCCCATGATTTAAGAAGTCCATTATCTGGAATTATTGGAACGGCAGAATATCTGAAAACAAATCTAAACAGTTTAGATTCTGATATTGTAAAAGAAATGCTTCATTTGCTTCACAAAACTGCTGTTGATGAGTTAAACATGCTAGACAATTTAGTAGAATGGGCTAGAATAAAGTATGCTTCAGAAGTATTTTCTCCGACAAAAATTGAACTTTTTAATTCTGTGCAAATGGCTTTTGAATCATTGCATGAAACGGCTTCTTTGAATTCCATAAATCTTCATAACAAGATTGAATCTAATACAATCGTTTTTGCAGATGGAAAAATGTTACTTTCTATTCTTCAAAACATAATTTCTAATGCCATTAAGCATTCTTTACTTGGAGGGAAAATTGAGGTTTCGGCTGAGATTACAGCAGAAAAAGTAATAATTCAGATAAAGGATTCAGGGATAGGAATGTCTAAAGAGGTACAAAGCAAACTTTTTACCCCACAAATGAGTACACTTTCTAAGGCTAGGAAAGACAACAAGGGAGCCGGAATAGGTTTGTTATTAGTAAAAGGATTTCTAGAAAAAAATGACGGTGAAATATGGGTCGAAAGTGTCGAAGGAATAGGATCTACTTTTTATTTTACATTGCCTCTTGAGAAGCCCATGTATAAAATTGATAGTGCTGATAAAATAGAATTTGACAAAAGATTTTAATAAAATTCATAAAAAAAGAGCTTTGAAATTACTTCAAAGCTCTTTTTTTATGGTGCAAAAGGGATTGGATTGTAAACCTTTATTGTGATTTTTTATCACAATAAAGATTGAAACGGATATCCCAACTGTTTGAAATGTAGTGAAAACTTTGAAGTGCCCAAGTGCTTCATCTATTTTTTATCTACAACAGGTCTTTCTGGACGATTTGCCAGTTCCCAAGCGGTTACAAATGCAAATTGAGCTCTTTTTGTTAGGGCATCGTATTCAATTTTGTCTGGACTGTCGGTTGGTTTATGATAATCAGCATGAACTCCATTGAAAAAGAATACAGACGGAATCCCATGTTTAGCAAAATTATAATGATCTGAGCGTTCATAGAAATGGTTTGGGTCTTTTGGATCATTGTATTTGTAATCTAAATCCAATTTGGTGTATTTAGCGTTTGCTAGGGTACAAATGGTATCTAAATCACTGGATAACCGGTTTGCTCCAATAACATATACATAATTACTGCTGGCTTTATGGGCTTCATCACGGCGGCCTATCATATCAATATTGATGTCAGTAATTGTATTAGCAAGCGGGAATAAGGGGTTTTCAGAGTAGTATCTGGATCCATGCAAACCATGTTCTTCTCCGGTTACATGCAGAAATAAAACCGAGCGTTTTGGACCGTGTCCTGCTTTTTTAGCAATTTGGAATGCTTGTGCAATTTCTAACATAGCAACAGTTCCGGAACCATCATCATCTGCACCATTGTAAATTTCTCCATTTTTAATCCCTACATGATCATAATGCGCAGAAATCACAAGTACTTCATTTGGTTTTTCAGAACCTTCAATGAAAGCCCAAATATTTTCGGAATCGGGTAAGTTTTCGTTTCGTTTGGCATTTAAGAAAGCTGCTGGAATTTTTTGGTAATAGTCAGTTGCGCCATTGGGAAATGGTATTTCATTTTTTTTATATTGATTGATGAGGTAAACACCAGCTTTTTTTTGTCCTGCAGATCCAGTTTCCCGGCCTTCCATTTCATCTGAAGCCACTATGTAAAGATGTGTTTTTAATTCTTCAGCGGTAATGGTGTTCATATACTTTGTAGGGTCTGTATTTGAAACACTAAATTTTTGAGTGGTACAGCTTATGGTTGTAACAACCAGTAAACCTAATAGAGGAATTTTTTTCATTTTTTAATGTAAATTAATAAAAGTGTAAATAGCAAAAATTGATAAAATAATTATGATTAAGACAAAGTTGATAAAAAACAGTAGGCTACTTTTTATAAAAGATATAATGCGAGTCTCCCCATAAAATCGATGGTGTGCCGGAAAGAAATAATAAATCATCCATCCTATACCGATAAAATTAATCACTGCCAACAGGAAAGAACCGATGTTTAAGTTTTCAATTAAGGAAAGTCCTTTGTTAATTAGGAACAACAGTAAAAAAAGCAGTAATAAAAAAGAGAAATAATGCAATGTAAAAATTCCGTGATCAAAATAATACCACCGTTTTTTATTATGGAACAGCCAAAGAAAAAGGGCAAAGAGTGGCATTAGTATAAAAAGAACCTTGGGTAAATTATGTATAAAGGAACTAACGAATTTTTCAATAAGTTCGCTTTGTGTGTTTTTTTCTTTAACAATTTGAATTTTTTTGTTCATCCAATAATTAAAATCGGATAATTTTTCAGATTCTGGAGCATTTTTTTGAATAGAATCTAACTGTTCTACAGATTCGTAGCCAAAATTAAACAATTGATTTCCGTCTTCTGGATTTGATTGGTTATTTTTAATTGACTTGTTTTGAAACGACTTATTTTTGGTGGTAATGGCAGCTGTTTTTTTCGTATTTTTTTCTGAAGAATTGATTTCAGTAGGGAAGATGGCAATTAATAGAAACGTGATAAAGCTGATAAAAATATAAAGTCGAACTGGCGCCAAATATGACAATCGTTTTCCGGAAAGGTATTCTTTCGTTAATGCAGCAGGTTTAAATAAGAGATTTTTTATGGTCCTCCAAAAAGCATTTTCATAATGTGTCAAATCCTCAAAAAAATGGATAAAAAGGTGATGAAACGTTTTTCTGGTATCAGTGTTTTCCTGACCACAATTTGGACAGAATCGATTTTCAACCACATACCTACAATTAAGACAGGTTTTGTCGTTCCTGATTTTACTTTTTGACATAAAAAAACAGTATAAATTCTAAATTTTGTTGCATTTCAATTTATAAAACTAACAAAAATCTAGAACTTATACTGTTTTTAAAAAATTATATTCAATAAATTATTTCAATACTTCTTTTAAGAAAGAATTCATGCGTTCCCAAGAACGTTTTGCGGCTTTTTCATTGTAAGCGGCTCCTTTAGAGTTATCATTCCCAGCTTCAGGATCTGTGAAAGCATGTACTGAATTTGCATAATAAATCATTTCCCAATCGGCTTTAGTATCTCTCATTTCTTGTTGAAAAGCAGTTACTTCTGCAGGAGGAACATAGTTATCATCTGCACCGTGAAGCACTAAAACTTTTGTCCTGATAGGATTATTCATTCTAGTAGCATCACGCCCTAAGCCTCCATGAAAAGAAACTACTCCTTGAATTTTCATACCTGCCCTAGCTGCTTCAAGTACTCCTGTACCTCCAAAACAATAACCAATTACAACAATATTATCCGGATTTGCGCCAGCTTTAACTAACTGATCTAAAGCTAATTTTATGCGTCTTTGATAATCACTTACATTATTTTTATAAAAGCCAGACTGTTTTCCGGCCTCTTGTACACTTGTAGGATAATTTCCCTCCCCATAAATATCAGCTACAAATGCATAATATCCCATATTGGAAAGTTTTTTTGCGGAATCTTTAGCATGATTATCAATACCTTTCCAAGCCGGAAGTATAAGAATTCCGGGTTTGTTTTTACCTCCATTTTTTGGAGTACTCAACAATCCGTTTAATTTTTGATTATTATCAGTGTATTTCACTGGCTTCAATTGTGCAAATGAACTATAGGATAGTAATAGAAATCCTAAAAGGGAAAAGCAAATGTTTTTCATATCAGTTTATTTAGTTTATACAAATATCTAAAATAATTTATCACGAAACGTGTCCCATAATTTGTTTCTCTTATAATGACATATTTTAATCTTATGATCAAAAAAGAGTATTATTCTCCTGGATGATACGTTCGTTCTGCATTTTTTTGAACGTCTTCTTTGTAAAATAATACATCTTTGAATTCCCCTTTTTGATACCTTTCAGCCTGATCGTAAAAATGTTTTGATTTTGGATTACCGCTATTTCCTCCTGCTAATAATGACTTTGCTTTTATCCTAGGGCCAAATTCTACAGCGCATACAAAACTGTTTCCGTTAAAGCCGTAGCGTTTTTTAGTGTCTTTTTGATAATTGCTCTTAAAAGCCGGTAAACTACCCCAAAGCGCCGGTCCATATCCGATAGGCAAACTTTGTAAGGCATCGTTATAAATCATAGCAATATCTCCAGAAGTTCTCTGAAAACGATTAATTTCTCCCCAAGGAATTTGCCAAGTACCAAATTTAATTTTCAATTCACTTACCACCATTTGTAGCTGAGGAATCAATTGATCTGGAAAAGCATTTTTTGCAAAATTGAGCGTGTTTTCAACTTGGTCCATTTCACCTTCATCAATGTATACTTTTTGAATAATTGGATCTAATTTATAGGCCCATTCTATCGCTAAAGTTGTAGCAACAGAATTTTCTCTAGCATAATAATCCCAATTTTTTAAAAGGGTTATTGGTGCTATTAGCTCTTGATATAGAGGATCCTCGATACTGATATTTTTTTCGAAACTGGAAAGTAAGGATGGAATTAAAACTTCAAAAGCCGTGAGTTTTGTGTCATAACCGTCCGCAATAATTTTATCCAGGGTGTAAGTATTGCCCTTGTTCAATAATCGAACAGCATTTAATCCTCTGAAACTTTCCCCATCTGGTGCCATGTAAGTAGGATAGTTTGCCTTTTTTGGACTATTTTCTCCAGCAACAGTATAAGGTGTAGAATTACAATTTTGTAGCCAGCCGTTGGTAGGGTTATAGGAATGAACCGTTTCTGAAATCTCGTGTAATCCTTTCCATTGCGTGGCTGATGTTGTGCCGTCCATCACTTTAGACCAATTTAGTTTTTTGTCTCGAATAGGAACAAAATTTCCATGCCAGTACGCTATGTTTCCTTCTTTGTCTGCATAAACTGTATTATTTGAGGTGTTGGCTTTTAAATCCATTGCTTTTTTATACTCTTCAAACCCCTTTGATTTTGTTCTCACCCAACTTTGTTCCAGACTTTTCATCGAGCGATTATTCGATTTTAGGCTAATCCATTTCCCATCCCTTTTGGCCATTATTGGTCCGTGATTGGTATAATAGGCATTGAATGTTTTAGGAACAAGTCTCCCATTTTCTAGATACTGTATGGTTATTTTTTTTTCTATAACCGGTATTAATTTGCTATCGTATTCATAAAATAGTCGGTTGTTTTTAGTCACAATTTTCTCAGCATAAATATCAGCTACGTCCACGCTCGAAGAGGTGTGCATCCAGCCACAATTCTCGTTGAATCCCTGATAAATAAAAAATTGTCCCCAGGTTACGGCTCCGTATGCATTTAATCCTTCGTCGCTGTTCATTTGAATTTCAGGACGAAAATAAAAAGTGGTGTGGGGGTTGATATACAAAATCGCATTTCCTGAAGCTGTTTTTGAAGGAGCGATTGCAAAGCCATTGGAACCGGTTTGAACGTCTTTTTCTCTTTCTATATAGGAGACTTTATCAGTGTTCCCGGAATAGAAAGCTTTTAATTCTCCGGTCGAAAGTCCCGCAGTGCTTATAGCACCAATACTACCATCTGTCCAGAGTAACGGAAACCATGGTTCAAAATGAGTCAATAAAGCGGGTTTTATTTCAGGATGATTGTAGAGGTAAAAGTTGATTCCGTCCGCATAACTGTTGAGTAGTTTTTTCAACCAGGGAGCTGCATTTTTATAGTCTGCTTTAGCTTCATCGGTATCAATTAAAAGTTTAATTTCTAAATCGTTATATAAAACGGACTGCCCTTTTATTTCTGAAAGACGTCCCAGTTTTTCAATATAATTCATTTCAATACGTTTGAAATCGTCTTCACATTGCGCGTACAGCATTCCAAAAACGGCATCGGCATCCGTTTTGCCATAAACATGAGCAATTCCCCAATTGTCCCTGATAATCGTTACTTGTTGCGAGAGTTTTTTTAATCTTGCTGTTTCTTGATTTGATATTTTTTGTGCAAACATCGAGAAACTATAACAAAAAACTAAAATTGCAAGCGGTAGATGATTTTTGAAATATTTCATTTTTATTCAATAGTTAAATTAGAGACTTACATTTCGTTTAAAGGCGCACCCCAATTCAATTATAGAATCCGTTTTGGCAATACCCGGAATAGTGTCTATTTTTTCATAAAGGACTTTTCGCATGTGTTCATGATTTTTGGCGATGATTTTAATGTAAAGAGTGAACGATCCGGTAATGTAGTAGCACTCTGTTATTTCTGGAATATTTTTTAATTCTTCAATAATCCTGTCGGAATCTTGGTCTTTATTCAACGTAATACCGGTAAATGAACCCCAATCATATCCAATTTTTTTTTCATTAATCACCGGTTTTATTCCAGTAAGTATTCCTTGTTCGGTTAATCTGTTGATGCGTTGGTGCACCATTGTATTTGATATTTTAAGATGGCTTGCTATTGCTGAATAGGCCATTCTTCCATCTTTTTCTAGCTCTTTTATGATCTTGATATCGAATTCGTCTAATAAGTCCATGTTATTTTAATTATAAATGTGGTTTTGTATTGGTATAAAAGTACTTATTTTTATTTATTTGAAAAACAGCAGTAAATCAAATCGATAATTTAAAATGACTTATTTACAATGTAAATTAAAGAAATATTTTTAAATAATATCTTTAAAAAGTCAAAACGTTTATTTTTTTTGTTAAACTAAAAAAAAATACTAATTTTGTTTTTTAATTATTTTTAAAGTAAAATACCATGACACATTCACAACAAAACCTTTCTTCGAAATCGGAATCGCTTATCGAAAAAGAGAATCAGTACGGAGCCCACAATTACCATCCTTTACCTGTAGTTCTAGAACGAGGGGAAGGCGTTTATGTTTGGGATGTAGATGGAAAAAAATACTATGATTTTTTATCAGCCTATTCGGCGGTAAATCAAGGGCATTGTCACCCAAAGATCGTTGGTGCTATGGTAAAACAAGCGCAAACATTGACATTGACTTCACGTGCATTTCATAACGATCAATTGGGTCCGTATGAAGAATATGTAACCAAGTATTTTGATTTTGATAAAGTATTGCCTATGAATACTGGTGCTGAAGCAGTTGAAACAGCCTTGAAATTATGTAGAAAATGGGCTTATGAAGTCAAAGGAATTGCTGAAAATGAAGCGCAAATCATTGTTTGTGAAAATAATTTTCACGGAAGAACAACAACAATTATTTCATTTTCTAATGATGAAAGCGCTCGTAAAAGTTTTGGGCCTTTCACAGCCGGATTTATTAAAATTCCGTACGATGATGTTGAAGCTTTAGAAAAGGTATTAAAATCAAACAAAAATATTGCAGGATTTTTAGTAGAACCAATTCAAGGAGAAGCAGGTGTTTATGTTCCTGCGAATGGGTATTTAGCTAAAACTAAAGCGCTTTGTGAAGCTCATAATGTTTTATTTATTGCGGATGAAGTGCAAACTGGGATTGCCCGAACAGGAAGATTATTGGCCACTTGTGGAGCGTGTGACTGTAAAAAAGGGTGTGAAAACAAACCAGAAGTTAAACCAGATATTCTTATTTTAGGGAAGGCTATTTCAGGAGGCGTTTATCCAGTTTCGGCTGTTTTGGCAAATGATCACATAATGAATGTCATTAAACCAGGACAACACGGTTCAACTTTTGGAGGAAATCCTATTGCTGCAGCTGTAGCTATTGCTGCTCTAGAAGTTGTAAAAGATGAAAATTTAGCACAAAATGCCGCTCATCTAGGGGAAGTATTAAGAACGGGTCTTAACGAGATTGCTTCAAGAAACCCATTAATTACATTGGTTAGAGGCAAAGGTTTATTGAATGCTATTGTTATCAATTGTGATGAAGAATCGGATTTAGCTTGGAATATTTGTATGAAATTCAGTGAGTACGGATTATTAGCGAAGCCAACACATGGCAATAAAATTCGTTTAGCTCCGCCACTAGTAATAACGGAATCTCAAATTCAGGAATGTCTGGCTATTATTGAAAGAGCTTTAAATGATTTTAGATAATTTAAGTACAATGGGAAAAGCATTAAAATTAATAAAGAACAGATCCGATATAGGGGCTGGTACTCGAGGATCTGATTTGGGAATCGACGCTATCGAAATTGCTGCAATCAATAAAAACAGTGATTATTTTAATCAATTTGAATTTGAAGATGTAAAAACGCACAATGAATCCATTTATGATAAAAACCGAAGTTCATCTGCTAAAAGGATTGAGCATGTTGTAGAACAATGTACTCGGGTTTGTAATGCGGTAAGGAAAAATATAGAAGGAAATTATTTTCCAATTGTTTTATCTGGAGATCATTCTTCTGCATTAGGAACGTTAAGCGGTATAAAAGCAGCTTTTCCAGAACAAAATATAGGCGTATTTTGGATTGATGCTCATGCTGATTTACATTCTCCTTATACATCACCATCTGGAAACATTCATGGAATGCCTTTGTCAGCGGCGCTTGCCGAAGATAATTTAAATTGTCAAAATAATGAAGTGGCTGCGGAAACGCAACAACATTGGGAAGCAATGAAAAACATAGGTTTTAAAGGCCCTAAAGTTTTGGCTGAAAATTTAGTTTATTTTGGTGTTCGTGATACAGAAGAAGAAGAAGACAGGCAAATTGAAAAGTTGCACATCAAAAATTATAAAGTAGCCGAAGTTAGGTATAGAGGCTTAGAAAAGTGTGTCTCTGAAGCATTGACTAAATTAGCACATTGTGAGGTCTTATATATTTCGTTTGATGTAGATTCTATGGATTGTGATATGATTTCCTACGGCACAGGAACTCCTGTACCCAAAGGTTTTGATCAATATGAAGTGATTGCGATTATCAATCAAATTATTCAAACCAAAAAAGTGGTTTGTATTGAGTTTGTTGAGATTAATCCGTTATTAGACACTAAAGGAAATAAGATGGCGGAAACCGCATTTGAAGTTTTAGAAGCAATTACTTCGGAACTTATTGTCCCGGTGGAATAGTTTTTAAATAAGTGACCAAACAAATAGTCCCAAAATCTTTTTCTTGATTTTGGGACTATTTGTTAAATAGTAAATTTGGTCTTCGTCATTCTATTGTGGAGGGATAATACTTTTTTCTCAACCAAAAAGCTACATTTACCAATGCAATCAATGCGGGTACTTCTACCAATGGTCCGATTACGCCAGCAAAAGCTTGTCCGCTGTTGATACCGAAAACCCCTATTGCAACTGCAATGGCTAACTCAAAGTTATTACCAGTTGCAGTAAAGGCTATTGCGGTAGATTTTGAATAATCAGCACCAAAATACTTTCCTAAGAAAAAACTAATTATAAACATTAGGGTAAAATAAATGACTAAAGGAATGGCGATGCGAATTACATCCATAGGAATTTGTACAATTAATTCTCCTTTTAGGCTAAACATTAATACGATGGTAAATAATAATGCCACTAAAGTAATGGGCGAAATAAATGGAATGTATTTATTTTGAAACCAGTTTTCCCCTTTAAATTTAATAAGACTGTAACGACTAATGATTCCCAATGCAAAAGGAATTCCTAAATAAATCCCCACGCTTTCTGCAATTTGACCAATACTGATTGTTACCTCAAAACCAGTGTAGCCAAAATAAGGAGGTAAAATCGTTATGAATACATACGCGTAAACGCTATAAAGCAATACTTGAAAAATACTGTTCAAAGCAATTAATCCCGCTGCGTATTCTCTATTACCATCGGCTAAATCATTCCAAACAACTACCATAGCGATACAACGTGCTAGTCCGATTAGGATAACTCCAATCATATATTCTGGATAGCCGTTTAGGAAAAGTAAGGCTAAAGAAAACATCAAGATAGGTCCTACCACCCAGTTTAACAACAAGGAAGCACCTAATACCTTTGTGTTTTGGAAGACTTCCCCCATTTTACTGTAATTCACTTTGGCTAATGGCGGATACATCATTAAGATTAATCCTATGGCAAGCGGAATATTAGTGGTTCCACTGGAAAAAGAGTTGATGAAATTACCACTAGCAGGAATTAAATTCCCAATTCCAATGCCTATTGCCATGGCTAGAAATATCCATAGTGTTAAAAATCGATCTAAGAAACTTAATTTTTTTCTCTCGACTACTGGAGCGCAATTAGTTGCTGACATATTTATTTTTTAATTTTGGAAAACACATAAAATAATTCGGTTGCAATCTGTAAACTACGTTCTTCATATTTTTCTGCTTGTTGTAGTGTACCATCAAATGCTTTTGGATCTTCAAAAGTGATAGGAATGCGTTTTTCGGCACCAGAAATAAAGGGGCAACCTCCATCTGCCTGCGAACAAGTCATAATCGCTGCAAATTCCCTTTGAGGATTAAAGTCGTCATCAAATGTTTTAGAGAAACCAATGATAGGAAGTTCATTATCCCCATATTTTATACTATAAATAGGATTTGTCCCTTCGGAAATTGTTTTTATTTTGAAACCTGTTTGTGCTAAAGTTTGAACTACTACTGGAAATAAAGCGGTTGTTTCAGTCCCACCGGAATAGCAAAACACATTTTTTATCCCATAATATGCCGCCGCTGTTTGTGCCCAGACTTGTGCCAAATGGCTTCTTCTGGAATTGTGTGTACAAATCAAGTTCAGCCTTACTTCTTTATGACTAGTGGTCTTGGCTTGAATATAATCAATAAGCGGTTGTAAAGTTAGTATGCGTTCATCAGAAATACTTTTAAAATCAAAACGGGTAATTACTTTGTTGATTGCTGGGTATATGATAGTTGGAGTAGTACTCATTTTAAGTGTGGTATTAAAAATTAGCAACATCCTCCGCCTGGAGAGCAGCTATTGTTGTTTTGGTTAGAGATCGCTTCTAATTTTATCTTTTGTTTATCTGAAGGAATGCCACAATCGTCTTGGGCCAAGCAAGCGGTTTGTTTGTTTAAAAGTTTAAAATTTACACCATCGAAACCAATACTATATTTACCTATTGTTTCTTCTTGAAATTCGACTTCAACATCATAATCTTCGATACCCAATATTTTTTCTGAAAGGGTGATTATATCCAAAAGTTTTTGAGGTTTTAACCTGTGATCAAAATCATTGGCATCCCATAATTGAAAATTGGCAAGAATCTCTTTTCTAACTTTTCCACCGCAATCAATAAAGTGTTTTGTGATCAATCCTACTTCAGTTACATGAAAATGTTCTGGAACAAATGTCCCGTTAGGTAAAACAAAAGTAACATTTTCGAGTAGGCTCAATTGTTTTTTTATTTCGGATAGCTTCATTTTTTATAATTTTAAAAATTAACAACATTGATTTTTTTTATTTTCTAAATAGGCACTAATGTGCTGAAAAAAGCCTTTTATTTTTTCAAAACCATCTTCATTGAGGCAATAACAAATAGCATTTCCTTCAAAGTTGCCTTTTATTAGTCCTGCATTTTTGAGCTCTTTCAAGTGTTGAGAAACAGTAGGTTGGGCTAGAGGCAGTTCATTGACAATATCGCCACACACACAACTATTAACTTTAATGAGATGTTGAATAATGGCGATACGTGCTGGATGACCAATGGCTTTAGCCAAAGTTGCCAATTCGTTTTGCTCTTCTGTAAAATGTTGTGACTTAGTAATTCCCATCGCTATATATTTATATTGCAATATTACGATTATAATTATTTAAAACAAACATGTTGAGAGGTTTTTTTTTAAAATAGGACTTATGGAGATTTATTGGAATTCTTTACAGTTAATCTTCTTAGAAAACTATTAATATTCGATAACAAAAACTGTAATGGGTCCTTTATTATTTAACAATTTAAGTAGATCATAATAGTATCTAGCGTTGTTCTACAGGAATACAGTTTCTTGGTACAACATGGTTTCTTGATAGGGTTTGTATTTTTTTTAAATCAAACATATGATTCAATTTTTATTTAACGGGTTTAAAATAAGTTGTTTACTTAAAATAATTAAGTGTATTAGTATTTGCTTCATTTATAAATGATTAACTTAGTGTAATGTAAATCAATTAAATAAATTCAGAATGAATAATAAAAACGATAAGTTGAATTTTGATAAAAGAAAATCAGGAAAGAAAGATAAAAACACGATACCAGATTCTCTTTTGTATCCTCCTAGCGAAGATATTTACAATCAGTTTCATAAAGAAACGGAAATTGATCCAGAGGATATTTCTAAAAATAAGGTGCCAGTTGAAGTGAATAATGGTGCCAAATTGAATCAAAAAGATTTTAAGGATGATGTGTCTGGAGCTGATTTAGACATTCCGGGTTCAGAGTTGGATGATGATAAAGAAATTTCTGGGAATGAAGATGAGGAGAACAATCATTATAGTATTGGGGGAGATGATCACACTAATCTAGAGGAGAATACCGATGGGAAGAGTTGAAGGGTTAAGATAAAGTCTGCGTTTTTTATTAATTGAAATGTGAATCATATTGAAATGTCTTTACAGGAATACGGTCAAAACCGTAATTTTAATGCTACTGCTGAACCAAAAGGTGTAATAAAAAAGGGAAGATCCGAATTGATTTTTGTTGTGCAAAAACATGCTGCATCCCATTTACACTACGATTTTCGTTTGGAAAGTGATGGAGTATTAAAAAGTTGGGTCATACCCAAAGGACCCTCTATGAATCCAAAGGATAAAAGACTTGCGATTATGGTAGAAGATCATCCTTACAATTACAAAGATTTTGAAGGCGTAATACCAGAAAGAAACTATGGCGCTGGAAATGTTATTGTGTGGGATAATGGAACATATTCTTTAGTAGAGGGAGAGGGTGTTGATAATAGAGAGAATAAAATAAAAAAGGATTTAAAAAACGGCCATCTTAGTTTTGTTTTAAAAGGAAACAAGCTAAAAGGAGAATTTACTTTACTGAAATTAAAAACAAAACAGGCCAATACCTGGCTTTTGATAAAATCAAAAGATAGGCATGCTAGTGGTAGGGACATTTTGCTTCAAGATAAATCTGTCATTTCTAATATGACAATAGATAGTCAAAAAAATAAATTAAAGGAGTAATTTCCTTTTTAGTATTTCTCCTTATATATAAAGCGGCAATTACCAGATGGGTGGTTGCCGTTTTTTTTATAATTGTTTGTATTATGTCTGGCCAGAACACGATTTTGTTTAGCTGTGGCTTTGCGCTGCTATCCCGGCGGGAGTTTGAATGTTCTAGCTTTCTTATATGTATAGAAGGAATTCAAAAAGGTATGCCTACTATATATAGTATAGAATAAGAAAGTGATGTTAATGAGTTATAACCAAAAAGCATTTACGATATTCCACTTTAATGCCTTTCTATTGGTATTAGAGTAAGATTATAGGGATTGTATTGATATAGAATGGCAATAGACAGCGAATAATGTTTGAATTTCTACAGCTATATTAAATAGATAAGGATGTTTAAATAAGTTGGATTAGTTGATTTGGTTAAGAAATAGGTTTTATTTGATGTTTATTAAAAAAAGATTTGGTTTCAAAAAACTTGATATCAGCTAGTTAAAGATTAGGTTAAGAAAAGGTCAAAAAAAAGCGATTAAAAAGCTTGTAAAAGCGAATAAAGGGTGTAGTTTTGCACCCGCAATGACGCATACGTTCTTTTAAACACTGGCAAGAAAAACGAATCAAGGAGAAAATTTATTTTCAAAAAAAGATTGTAAAAAGCTTGTGAGATTAGAAAACGGAAGTTACATTTGCACCCCGCAAAACGCGCAATGTTCCTTGACAGATTGGTAGTAAAACGAGAAGAAAGAGAGATAGAAATATTTCTAAAAAAACTTCAAAATTTTCTTGCCAGTTGAAAAAAGAAGTTGTACTTTTGCACCCGCTTCCAGAGAGACACAATATGAATCAAACGAAGAGAGAAACAAAGAAGAACACGTTCCTAGACATATTGAATTGACAGCCGTTTTAAGAGAGATCTTAAGACAAAAGAATAAAGAGTAATAGAATCGAGAGATTTGAAAAAACCACTAGAATTTAGTCGAATAACAATAGCTTGAATTTATTCAAGCGTACAATATACGATGAAGAGTTTGATCCTGGCTCAGGATGAACGCTAGCGGCAGGCTTAACACATGCAAGTCGAGGGGTATAGTTCTTCGGAACTAGAGACCGGCGCACGGGTGCGTAACGCGTATGCAATCTACCTTTCACAAAGGAATAGCCCAGAGAAATTTGGATTAATACCTTATAGTATATATGAATGGCATCATTTATATATTAAAGATTTATCGGTGAAAGATGAGCATGCGTCCCATTAGCTAGTTGGTAAGGTAACGGCTTACCAAGGCAACGATGGGTAGGGGTCCTGAGAGGGAGATCCCCCACACTGGTACTGAGACACGGACCAGACTCCTACGGGAGGCAGCAGTGAGGAATATTGGACAATGGGCGCAAGCCTGATCCAGCCATGCCGCGTGCAGGATGACGGTCCTATGGATTGTAAACTGCTTTTATACGAGAAGAAACACTCCGACGTGTCGGAGCTTGACGGTATCGTAAGAATAAGGATCGGCTAACTCCGTGCCAGCAGCCGCGGTAATACGGAGGATCCAAGCGTTATCCGGAATCATTGGGTTTAAAGGGTCCGTAGGCGGTCAGATAAGTCAGTGGTGAAAGCCCATCGCTCAACGGTGGAACGGCCATTGATACTGTCTGACTTGAATTATTAGGAAGTAACTAGAATATGTAGTGTAGCGGTGAAATGCTTAGAGATTACATGGAATACCAATTGCGAAGGCAGGTTACTACTAATTGATTGACGCTGATGGACGAAAGCGTGGGTAGCGAACAGGATTAGATACCCTGGTAGTCCACGCCGTAAACGATGGATACTAGCTGTTGGGAGCAATCTCAGTGGCTAAGCGAAAGTGATAAGTATCCCACCTGGGGAGTACGTTCGCAAGAATGAAACTCAAAGGAATTGACGGGGGCCCGCACAAGCGGTGGAGCATGTGGTTTAATTCGATGATACGCGAGGAACCTTACCAAGGCTTAAATGTAGATTGACCGGTTTGGAAACAGACTTTTCGCAAGACAATTTACAAGGTGCTGCATGGTTGTCGTCAGCTCGTGCCGTGAGGTGTCAGGTTAAGTCCTATAACGAGCGCAACCCCTGTCGTTAGTTGCCAGCGAGTCATGTCGGGAACTCTAACGAGACTGCCAGTGCAAACTGAGAGGAAGGTGGGGATGACGTCAAATCATCACGGCCCTTACGCCTTGGGCTACACACGTGCTACAATGGCCGGTACAGAGAGCAGCCACTGGGTGACCAGGAGCGAATCTATAAAACCGGTCACAGTTCGGATCGGAGTCTGCAACTCGACTCCGTGAAGCTGGAATCGCTAGTAATCGGATATCAGCCATGATCCGGTGAATACGTTCCCGGGCCTTGTACACACCGCCCGTCAAGCCATGGAAGCTGGGGGTGCCTGAAGTCGGTGACCGCAAGGAGCTGCCTAGGGTAAAACTGGTAACTAGGGCTAAGTCGTAACAAGGTAGCCGTACCGGAAGGTGCGGCTGGAACACCTCCTTTCTAGAGCCCGAATGTTAGTTGTGTAAACAACACTTTTGGGAAAGAAGACGAAAGTTCGAGAAGGAAACAAATGTTGAAATTATATTACTCTTGCTGTTAGTTCAAATAATACCATTTAAGAATAAGAGTGTCTCGTAGCTCAGCTGGTTAGAGTACTACACTGATAATGTAGGGGTCGACAGTTCGAGTCTGTCCGAGACAACTATTTTAGACTTAAATAAAAGAAGAAATTCTAGAGTTGAGGCGTTATGAAAGTATTTCATAATTCATAATTCACAATTCATAATTAGATTGGGGGATTAGCTCAGCTGGCTAGAGCGCCTGCCTTGCACGCAGGAGGTCAACGGTTCGACTCCGTTATTCTCCACAAGATGTTGAAATAAATTCAGCATAAAAGTTCATTGACATATTGAGATAAGAAAATAATAAAAAGTAGAAAGCATTTTTTGCTTGTTTATTTATAGACAAGTAAAAGAAACGGCACATTTTAAATAATGTGTTGGTACAATAAGCAAAATAAGGGCGTATGGGGGATGCCTTGGCTCTCAGAGGCGATGAAAGGCGTGATAAGCTGCGAAAAGTTACGGGGATTGGCACACACGATATGATCCGTAAATACCTGAATGGGGCAACCCACTATGTTGAAGACATAGTACACCGATAGGTGGGCAAACCCGCTGAACTGAAACATCTAAGTAGGCGGAGGAGAAGAAAACAAAAGTGATTCCGTAAGTAGTGGCGAGCGAACGCGGATTAGCCCAAACCAATGTTGTTACGGCAATATTGGGGTTGTAGGACCACGTTATTTGTTGCGGATAGAATTAGAATCTACTGGAAAGTAGAGCCAAAGAAGGTGATAGCCCTGTATAAGTAATAGAAGATAACGATAGTGGTATCCTGAGTAGGGCGGGACACGAGAAATCCTGTCTGAATTTGGCGGGACCATCCGCTAAGGCTAAATACTCCTGAGAGACCGATAGTGAACCAGTACCGTGAGGGAAAGGTGAAAAGAACCGTGAATAACGGAGTGAAATAGATCCTGAAACCATACGCTTACAAGCGGTCGGAGCCCTTTCGTGGGGTGACGGCGTGCCTTTTGCATAATGAGCCTACGAGTTAACGTTGCTGGCAAGGATAAGTGGTTAAGCCACGGATCCGTAGCGAAAGCGAGTCTGAATAGGGCGCTTTAGTCAGTAGTGTTAGACGCGAAACCGTGTGATCTACCCATGGGCAGGATGAAGCTGTGGTAACACATAGTGGAGGTCCGAACCGGTTGACGTTGAAAAGTCTTCGGATGACCTGTGGGTAGGGGTGAAAGGCCAATCAAACTCGGAAATAGCTCGTACTCCCCGAAATGCATTTAGGTGCAGCGTTATGCGTAAAGTTATATAGAGGTAGAGCTACTGATTGGATGCGGGGGCTTCACCGCCTACCAATTCCTGACAAACTCCGAATGCTATATAATGTTTCATAACAGTGAGGGCTTGGGTGCTAAGGTCCAAGTCCGAGAGGGAAAGAACCCAGACCATCAGCTAAGGTCCCCAAATATATACTAAGTTGAAAGAACGAGGTTTGTCTGCCCAGACAGCTAGGATGTTGGCTTGGAAGCAGCCATTCATTTAAAGAGTGCGTAACAGCTCACTAGTCGAGCGGACGAGCATGGATAATAATCGGGCATAAGTATATTACCGAAGCTATGGATTTAGAGTTTACTCTAAGTGGTAGGGGAGCATTCTCACAGGGTAGAAGGTGTATCGTAAGGTATGCTGGACCGGTGAGAAAAGAAAATGTAGGCATAAGTAACGATAATGCGGGCGAGAAACCCGCACACCGAAAGACTAAGGTTTCCACAGCTATGCTAATCAGCTGTGGGTTAGTCGGGACCTAAGGCGAACCCGAAAGGGACAGTCGATGGACAACGGGTTAATATTCCCGTACTAGTTATTACTGTGATGGGGTGACGGAGTGATGAAAGCGCCGCGAACTGACGGAATAGTTCGTTGAAGTACCTACCTATAAGCTGCGCAGGCAAATCCACGCGGCTTGGGGAAATACGATAGTACTCGGAGTCTTCGGACAAAGAGATAGTGCGCCTAAGGGCTTCCAAGAAAAACCTCTAAACTTCAGGTAATAAGTACCCGTACCGCAAACCGACACAGGTAGTCGAGGAGAGAATCCTAAGGTGCTCGAGAGATTCATGGCTAAGGAATTAGGCAAAATAGACCCGTAACTTCGGGAGAAGGGTCGCCAGCAGCAATGCTGGCCGCAGTGAAGAGGTCCAGGCGACTGTTTATCAAAAACACAGGGCTCTGCAAAATCGTAAGATGAAGTATAGGGCCTGACACCTGCCCGGTGCTGGAAGGTTAAGTGGAGATGTTATCTTCGGAGAAGCATTGAAATGAAGCCCCAGTAAACGGCGGCCGTAACTATAACGGTCCTAAGGTAGCGAAATTCCTTGTCGGGTAAGTTCCGACCTGCACGAATGGTGTAACGATCTGGACACTGTCTCAGCCATGAGCTCGGTGAAATTGTAGTAGCGGTGAAGATGCCGCTTACCCGCAGTGGGACGAAAAGACCCTGTGCACCTTTACTATAGCTTAGTATTGACCTTGGACAAATGATGTGTAGGATAGGTTGGAGACTGTGAAGTGGCGTCGCTAGGCGTTGTGGAGTCATTGTTGAAATACAACCCTTTGTTTGTCTGAGGCCTAACCCCGCTATGCGGGGGACATTGCTTGGTGGGTAGTTTGACTGGGGTGGTCGCCTCCAAAAGAGTAACGGAGGCTTCTAAAGGTTCCCTCAGTACGCTTGGTAACCGTGCGTAGAGTGCAATGGCATAAGGGAGCTTGACTGAGAGACATACAGGTCGATCAGGTACGAAAGTAGAGCATAGTGATCCGGTGGTTCCGCATGGAAGGGCCATCGCTCAAAGGATAAAAGGTACGCCGGGGATAACAGGCTGATCTCCCCCAAGAGCTCATATCGACGGGGGGGTTTGGCACCTCGATGTCGGCTCGTCACATCCTGGGGCTGGAGAAGGTCCCAAGGGTTGGGCTGTTCGCCCATTAAAGTGGCACGCGAGCTGGGTTCAGAACGTCGTGAGACAGTTCGGTCTCTATCTACTGTGGGCGCAAGAAATTTGAGTGGATCTGATTCTAGTACGAGAGGACCGAATTGGACAAACCTCTAGTGTATCTGTTGTCACGCCAGTGGCATCGCAGAGTAGCTACGTTTGGAAGGGATAAGCGCTGAAAGCATATAAGCGCGAAACCCACCACAAGATGAGATTTCTTTTAAGGGTCGTAGGAGATGACTACGTTGATAGGCTATAGATGTAAAGGCAGTAATGTCATAGTCGAGTAGTACTAATAACCCGTAAGCTTATGTACGCTTTTCCCCGGGGCAACCCGGGGAAGAAACTTTCTAATACTTTTTATTTTCTTTATCTCAGTATGTTAAGATATTATGTGATTGGTGTTTATAGTAGTATAAACAACATTACAGTAATTGCCCAAAGCAATTATAACCTCTTAAGGTGGTTATTGCGGCGGGGCTCACCTCTTCCCATCCCGAACAGAGTAGTTAAGCCCGCCTGCGCAGATGGTACTGCAGTTATGTGGGAGAGTATGTCGTCGCCTTTCTTTAAAGAAACCTATTCATTTATTTGAATAGGTTTTTTTTTGCCCTCTTTTTAAATAATATCAATTAGTACTACTGAGGATTGTTTAAATCAAACTAATCTGCTTTTATAAATGGTAAAAAGCTAAGGTCCAAAACTTCCTTTAATTAATATTTCTTGATCACGTTAAGAATAGATTAATTTATTATCCGGACAAATAAGTTGGGATCATGAACTGGAGAAAAGACTCAGAGATGCCAAGTTAGAGCGAGATATATTAAAAAAAGCAATAGGTATTTTTTCCAAGAGCGGTCGATGATTTATAGTTTCATTAAAAAAAATGAACAACTATTCCCAATTAAAAAAATGTTTAAAGTTCTAAAAGTGAGTAGGGGAAGTTATTAACGATGGAAAAAACAAATAATCACCGCAATACAAGAACTGAAAATTGCCATAAAAATACAGATAACATTGATTTATTTTGAATCCAAGCAACGATATGGAAGTCCTATGGTAACAAGAACTTCATAGTTTTGGTTATAAAATTTCAAGAATTACTGTAGCAAAATATATGAAACAGTTAGGCTTGCGAAGTAAATTAAGTAAGAAATTCAAATTTACAACCAACTCAAAGCATAATTATTTAATCTTTGAAAACATATTAAACAGAAGGTTTTTTGTAAAAATGCCATCAAAAGCTTTGGTTTCGGAAATCAAATATATCCAAACAAAAGAGGATTTTGTATACTTGACAACTATTATAGATTTATACTATAGAAAAATTATAGGTTGGAGTTTGAGTGATGGAATGAGTACAGATTAAACTACGCCTGGAGCTTGGAAAATGGCAGTTAAAACCGAAATATTGAGGAAGGCTTGATTTTTCATTCTGACAGAGGTGTCCAATATGCCAGCAAAAAGTTTGTAAATGTTATTGATTCCTATAAAAAGTAACCCGTAGTATGAGCCGTAAAGGAAATTGTTGGGACAATGCAGTAGCGGAAAGCTTTTTTAAATCCTTGAAAACTGAATTAATTTATGGAAACAAACTGATTTCTAAAGAACAAATGAAACAAGAAATCTTTGAATATATTGTAATTTGGTACAACAGAAAAAGGAGACACTCTGCTTTGAATTATGCAACTATTGAAAAATTTAACAATCAAATTAATTACAAAAATGTAGCTTAACTTAATGTGCAGTTTTTATTTGCATGTCCAATTAAAACTTGTACTGATATTTTTTTTTTAAGAATAATTTTAAGTTTTAAATTTTTTTAACAATACTAAATAGATATTTATTCTATAATAAAATTAACTCATTTATTAAATATTAACATTGTCAGTTTAGTACATTGTTTAATTTATATGTGTTAATTATATTTTTTTTTAAAGAGTAGTGATAATAAATTCACTTCTTCTGTTTATTTGATGCTCTTCTTCAGTACAGCCTATACCATCGGGGCATTTCTTTAGTAATTGTGTTTTGCCATATCCTTTCCCAGTTAATCGGTGTTTATTAATACCATTTTTAATTAACCACTTAATAGTAGATTGAGCCCTATTATTAGATAGAGTTTCATTATATTCAAATGTTTGACGACTATCTGTGTGAGATCTTATATCGAGTGTCATATTTGAATTTTGATTTAAAACATCTAATATTTTTTCTAAATCAAATGATGCTCGTGGACTAATATCTGATTTGTTTACATCAAAATGAATCATTTGTATGCCAAAACATTTACCTAAATCATCACCAATACTAACTTTACATTTATCATTTTCTAATGCAATTGATAAGTATTTTTTTGTGTTTTCGTCAGAAACGATAACCTTCTGTTCTTTAGTGATATACGATAATTTTTGTGCTCTTATATAATATACGTTACCAACTTGAGTTGTAAAAGAGTATTTACCTTGATTATCTGAAATAGTTGTTTTTAGGTTATTAAATTGTTCATCAAATAAAGTTATTTTTGTTTCAGGAAGTAATTTTTCAGTTATGATATCAATAATTTCACCACTTAATAATTGTTCGGAAGTAATTTTTTTTAGTTCTAAAAATTTATAAATATCATCATTCCCTATACCTCCTTCTCTATTGGATGTAAAAAAGCCCCTTCTTGATTTTGTATCTATAAAATAAGCAAAATCATCTTTTGAGGAGTTAATATTAGCTCCTACATTTTGTGGAATACCGAAAGAATTATCAAAATTAATATTGGAAACAAAGATATCTAAACCTCCTAAACCAGGATGGCCATCTGATGCAAAATAAATTTCATTAACATCGTTTACATATGGAAAGGTTTCTCTTCCTTCAGTATTGATTGCTGAACCTAAGTTTTCGGGGCTACTGTAAGTACCATCATCGTTTATTTTAACTTTGAATAAATCGGATTGGCCTATGGTACCAGGCATATCAGATGTAAAATAAAGTACCTTATTATCTGAGCTTAAACATGGATGTGCGGTACTATAATTATTACTATTAAAAGGGAGTTCGCTTATTTTAGACCAAATTTCATTTTCGAGAGTGGCTTTATATATCTTAAGTAGAGTTATTTTATTAGCATCCTTACCCTTTTTTCCATTTAGATAATTATTTCGAGTAAAATACATTGTTTTTCCATCATTTGTAAAAGTAGGAGTAGATTCATGGAATTTAGAATTAACATTTGCATCAAACTTTTGAGGCTTATTCAGAGTCATATTTTCTCTTATATCACAAGAATACAAATTTGTAAAATATGAATTTGTCAATTTATGTTTTCTTTGTCCTAAACTTCCTGTATCTCTTGCAGATGCAAATACAATTTTATTGGAATAAATCGTTGTGCCATAATCAGAATATTTAGAATTTATTCCAGCGTTCTCAATTTCAAATCTTCCAGAATTAGCTTTTATTATCTCAAGATAATTTCTTCTTTTTATCAGCGTGTTTTGATCTTCATCGTTTCCCGATTTTCGATTGAATAATTCTAATAATTTGTTTGCTTTATCATTTTGACCAATAAAGTCCAATGATTTGCTATAGCGAAAATAATACTCAGGTTCTAAATTTATTGTTTTCATCTCAAATAATTCAGAATACCATTTAGTAGCCTTTATAAAGTCTGCATTGAAATAATAGAAATCACCTAATTTTTTTATTGTAGCAGCCGATTTGTACCCTTTTTCAGCAGCTTTTTCATAGGTTTGTATTACACTGATGTTAGTAAAAGTATTATATTTTTTTTCAGTCAATTTATCCTTTTCTTTTTGGGAGTACGTACTAAATGTAAAAGCACTTAAGAAGATTACATAAAAGAGTATTTTATTTTTCATAATAATTTTTTAAAAGAATCTTGGAGTTATTATGGCAGCATTATTTTTAAATATTTCATAACGTAAAAATATTTCATGTGAACCAGAATTATAGTTATTTAATCTAGTTGTTTCAAGGTCGTATCCATAGCCTATATACATTCCGTCAGAAATCTGAAAACCAACCATAGCACTCATCGCGGAACTCCATCTGTAAGCTACTCCAAGCACAAGTTTCTCATTAAACATAAAGTTACCTGAAATGTCTACTTGAAGTGGTGTTCCAACTGCAAGCTTAGTTAATACAGCTGGCTTAAATTTTAAAGTGTTATTTATATCAAAGACATATCCCCCTATTAAATAATAATTTATTTTTTCTTTGAATATTGCAACCTCATTATCATTATACCGTTCAGATTCAATAAAGTTAGGAACTGAAAGGCCAACATACGCTTTATCGGAATGCAAATAAATTCCTGCGCCAATATTTGGAGATAATTTATTATTCATATTTTGTAGAGTTGGATCTTCGGTGTCCTTAGGCTCTAGTTTTGTTACATCTAAATTAAATAAATTGGCTGTTGCTTTAATTCCAAATGCAAGTTTGAAATATTCTGATATAGAAATAGTATAAGAGAAATCAGTAGAAATAGAATTTTCATTGGTTGGTCCTATCTTATCATTAATAAAAGAAATCCCTAGCCCAAGATTCTTATTGTTAAGGGGAGTGTTGACCGCTGCAACATTTGTAACTGGAGCCCCATCTAAACCAACCCATTGGGTACGATGCATGGCAAAAACACTCATTGTCCCCCTTGATCCTGCATATGCTGGATTTATATTAATTGTATTATACATGTATTGCGTATATTGAACATCTTGTTGTGCAAATCCCATACAAGAGGTCAATATTAAAAACATTAAAAATACTTTTGTTCTCATAGTAGATTTTTTTGTTGTGATTGAGCGAAAACTTTAAAAAAGATCCATTAGGTCAGTTTAGAATAATGTCAATGCTATTTAGGTTAAAATTATTGTTAATTTACTTTCAAACTCAGAGTAAAATTTAAATTTTTTAAAGATTAAAATCATTCAATTTTACTTACTCAAGTACAAATATCCATCTAATTTTTTTATTACTATTTTACCATTTCCGTCAACAGAGCTGTAATTTAAGATATAAAAATAAGTTCCAGTTGGCAAACCTGAAGACTGATTAACGGTTGTTCTTCCATGAGATATACCTTCAAAATAATTTGTTTGATTATTGTAATTTTTAGTTTTAAAAACTAATACGCCCCATCGATTATATATTTCAACCGTATTTTCAGGATAACAAGTTATATCTTCAATATTATCGATTACAAATACTTCATTTACTCCATCACCATTTGGAGAAAAAGCATTGTGTACTTTAATATCTCCACACCCTAAAACGATACAATCGTCATTTATAGCAATAGTTAATAATATACTTAATGGACATGTTTCACCATTAACTCTATATTCAAAAACTTTATCTCCTAAAGTTAAACCAAAGGGTGATAGTATATTTCCTTGTAGTTTCCCCGTATTATTAACATCTATCCATATACCATTTTTTGGAGTTCCTTCAGGTAATAAATTAAATATATTGATTGTTGAAGAGTCGCCACTACATGCAGAACTAGCAATTGTTACAGGACTATTTAGAAGACTAACATTTATTGCTTGAGTAAATTTGGAAACATTTCCACAAGAATCAGAAACAGACCATTCCCTAACAATTGAATAGGAGCTTTCAGTACTGCTAATAATTTTCTCTGAAAATACTGCTGGAGAAATTGTTGAACAATTATCGAGAAAAACAAGTACTGGCTTCAATGGAATAGCATCACAACTTACATTGATATTTGATGCAAATGTAGTTGTTGTTGTGGGACCATTAGTATCCTTAATATTTATAGTTTGCGATGCATTTGCAGTATTACCACAAGCATC
>NZ_JBWJVL010000004.1:0-347982 GCF_056428965.1 Flavobacterium sp. GNP008
TATTGGCTCCAACGTTTGAACAGTCAAACGCTGTTTTGTCTAAGCTGATGCTTGCGATTCCACAATTGTCTGTCGATCCATTGTTGATTTGCGCTTCGGTAATGCTTGCGCTTCCTGCTGCATTTAACTGGATCGTGATGTTTTGTGTCAATACTACTGGAGCAACTTTATCTTCGACAGTTACGGTTGCGGTATTGCTGCTTACGTTTCCGTGAATGTCCGTTACAGTCAAGATAACGGTATTGGCTCCAACGTTTGAACAGTCAAACGCTGTTTTGTCTAAGCTGATGCTTGCGATTCCACAATTGTCTGTCGATCCATTGTTGATTTGCGCTTCGGTAATGCTTGCGCTTCCTGCTGCATTCAACTGGATCGCGATGTTTTGTGTTACTACTACAGGAACAACTTTGTCTTCCACAGTTACTGTTGCAGTATTACTGCTTACGTTTCCGTGGACGTCAGTTACGGTTAAGGTAACGGTATTGGCTCCAAAGTTTGAACAGTCAAACGCTGTTTTGTCTAAGCTGATGCTTGCTATTCCACAATTGTCAGTTGACTTGTTGTTGATTTGTGCTTCAGTAATGCTTGCGCTTCCTGCTCCATTCAACTCGATCGTGATGTTTTGTGTTACTACTACAGGAACAACTTTGTCTTCCACAGTTACTGTTGCTGTTCCTGTTGAGGTACTTCCTAAAGTACTTGTTGCTGTTAATACAACTGTGTTAACACCTATATTAGTACAATTAAATGAAGTCTTATCTAATGATAAACCTGAAAGACCTACTACAGAACTTGAACCATTATCTATTTGTTGAGGGGTGAATATTGCATTTCCACTAGCATCAAGGGAAACAAAAATATTTTTTGTAATTACTACCGGTACAGGATCAATGACAGTCACTTGAACTGGAACTGAGGTCATATTTCCACTTGCATCTATTCCTGTTAACTTAATAGTTACTGGGCTATTTATTGCATCAGTCTCTCCAAATAAACTTTGACTTAAAGTATAAGTTATTGCTCCTAAACAATTGTCTGTTCCACTTTCTAAAACAACTTGGGGAGTAATACTTACTGTTCCATTTGCTGCTAAAGTAACTGAAACTGGTTTGCTTATTACAATTGGAGCAGTTACGTCATTTACTATTACATTAAATGAACCGTTGGTTGAATTGCCTGAAGTATCTGTTGCCCGATAGGTAACTACAGTTGTTCCTACTGGAAAAACTGAACCGCTTGCAAGACCAGACATCAATATTGTTGGTATTGTTCCACCTTCAAATTCAACGACATAATAGGCTGGCTGATTATAGAACCAGTCGTTCCAGGTAGGTCCAGTCCAGTTAATAACAGCCCAGTCTTCACCTATTCCACCACCAGAATTATTGGGTTCGCCTGCATTCCAGTTAGTGTAGGTTACAGGTTCATTGGTAACCCATCTGTAAATTCCTTCTACGTCACGGTCTGTGTAACCAATCCACATACGATCAGTATGCATTGCCGAAACAAAACTGTTCTCTGCAGCATTGGCAATGGTAACTAAGTGGCCTCCTAAAGATATTGCAGCAGTATGTGCTTCTTCCGGTGAAACTTGATTGTTAGAAACGAAGTAGGTATGCCCATTTAATGTACCTTTATATGTATATCCGGGCAAAGATGTAGGTAAATTTCCCGATCCACAATTATCTGTTGCTGATGGCTGGTTGTATTTTATAACAGCACCACAAATAGCCGGATTGGCATTAACAGTAATATTAAAAGGGCATGTAATTACAGGAGCCTGATTATCTGTTACTGTTACCGTAAAACTTGCAGTGACTGAATTTCCAGAAGCATCCGTTGCTTTAAATGAATTTGTAGTTATCCCATTAGGGAATATAACTCCGCTTGTTAAACCGGCAGTCTGAGTGATTGTTGTAGTTGAACAATTATCAGTGGCTGATGGCGCTAAATAAGTTACTATACTTCCACAAATACCAGCTGAATTTGCTGTAACAAATGAAGATGGCACAGATAAAATGGGATTAACATTATCTAGAATATTAACAGTCACAGGAAAAGTTAATTGACTTGAATTGCCATTTGCATCTGTAGAAAATGCTGTGACATTGGTAATTCCTACAGGAAAAAATGAACCTGGAGATTTACTATAAGTTACATTTGGATTTTGAGTACAATTATCTAAGGCAGTAGCAGCGAAATTAACATTCGCACCACTTGTACCACATGATACGGTTGTTGTTGTATTAGAAACCGTAATAGTTGGCGCCGAAGTATCATTAAAAGTGCCGGAAATACTTTGTGGCCAAAGATTTGTACTTTCTTCTTCCAAAACAACTGTTAAGCCACCATTTAAAGTGATATTAACTGGAACATTACAAGCAGCAGGTGCAAAATCATAATAAGCCCAGTCATTGTGTTTATTTGCACTAGGTCCTTTTGATAAAATAATTATATTTGAACCAGCACCTGGAAGATTGTTCCAAGACGTATTATTAAAAGCACCTGTTGGATTTACATTTTGAGTAACAGTAGAAACACCATAAGTAGTCGTTATACTCATACCGTTATTAACTAATGTTCCTGAAGTTTGATCTCCGTGCCAATGTTCTATATAAACCCTAATAAAGCCATTAGATAGAACTACATAGCCAACTTGAACAGCATGTGCCCAGGCGGAGGAATAAGAAATTAGAAAAAATAAAAAAAGTGCTAAGCGCTTTTTCATCATTTTCCTTTTAAGAAAACCAAAAGATTCTTTTGACGTCCTTCGAGAATTAGATCCTTGAGGTGAAGGGTAAAAATTTTTCATAAATATTAATTAGGTTGGTTAAAATTAATTATTGTTTTAGACTTCCACTTTAGTAAAGTGACAATCATTTTGTATTAACTTTTGTCTCATAATAAACAGAATAAAATATTGGAGATAAGATTTTGCTTCAATACTATTTAAAGTTTCTACAATTATTTTTTTATAATTTTCTACTTCGTTAGGGCAAGATGAAACCCAAACTTTAATTGCTTTAAGGTTTTCTGTATTTTCAAACTTGAATCAAACATAGGTTATAAAAAAAACTCATAGCACCTTTAATCGATGAAAGTATTAATAAAACACTTAAAATACATTTGCTTTAATTTAATAAGATTATTTTTAATAAATATTAACCAAAAAATCTATTTTACCATAATTAAAAACAAATAAATAACTGCTTTCAAAAGATACTTTCAAATTTAAATTCATAAAAAAAGGTCCAACTTTACAGTTGAACCTTTTTTTATGAATTTAAATTTGAAATTATTTCTTATAATACTTCTTGTATTTTGGATATGAAATAGCTCCAAATAAAGCTATAAAGCCTAGTGAATACCAAATCCAATTTAAGGAATGAGCTTCACCACTCGCATAAGAATGCAGTCCTACTAAATGAAAATTCACACCATAATAGGTAAATAAAATAGATATAAAGGCAAACATACTCATCAAATTGAAAACCCATTTCCCACGTAAGGAAGGTACAAATCGAGCATGAATAACAAAAGCATACACCATAATACTGATAAGAGCCCAAGTTTCTTTTGGATCCCAACCCCAGTAACGTCCCCAACTTTCATTGGCCCATTGCCCTCCAAGGAAGTTTCCAATTGTCAACATTATCAAACCTATCGTTAAAGCGAGTTCATTGATATAGGTAATTTCCTGAATATTCAAATCCATTTTGGCTTTGTTCTTTTCATTGGTAAACAAAATCAATAATAACGAAACAGCTCCTAAAATCATTCCCAACGCAAATGGTCCGTAACTGGCCACAATTACGGCAACGTGTATCATTAACCAATACGAGTTCAGAACAGGCTGTAAATTTGCAATTTCAGGATCAATCCAATTCATGTAGGCTGCAGCTAAAATCATCGCTGTTACAAATGCTGATGATGCTATGGTTAGTTTTGATTTCCTATCGAAAGCCAAACCAAAAAACATCGTCGCCCAAGCCACGTAAATAATAGATTCATACGCATTACTCCATGGAGCATGTCCCGAAATATACCAACGGGCAATCAATCCAAAAGTATGTAATGCAAACAATCCAATCACAACTATGTGCATGAAATTGACTAAAAAATTTAATACTTTTCTTTCTTTAAAAATTTTCATAATCGTGAAGAACAACATCAAAATTGATGCAAAAATATACCAATAAGGTAATTTTTTGAATACATCATATTTGTTGTACAATACTTCTGAAGTAATTTTTTCTTCGCTAGGCCTCACTTTACTTCCAAATCGTTTTTGAAAACCGTTGATGCTTTCCAGTAATTCATCTGCCGTTTTATAATCATTCGAAGTTGAAGCATTAGCCAAAGAGCCAAAATACAAAGGCAATACATTTTTAGTATAGGTTGCTTCCATGTCTTTGAAACCAGACTCATTCAATTCTAAATAGGAAACCCATTTGTTATTTTTATCCTCCGGAATTGGAAAAATCTTTAATATTCGTCCGCTCAAAGCCGACTCCATTAGGTTTACTTTTTTATCGGTTTCGATAAAATCTTTCTCAAATTGGTTTGGATTCGCTGATTTAAATGCTTCTTCTAAATATTTAGAAAGCTTATAATTCCCTTTTTCGTCAAAGAAAGATACAAAAGGAGCAAATTTTGCTGCTTTATCTATCCCAATAATTTTTCTAATACTGTCATTCCCGCTTTTAATGTAGATAATTGGTATTTCAATCCAATAACTCGCGTATTGTGTCATAGACAAAAATACCTGATCAGAATTCATACCTTTATATGAATCATCATGACTAACTTTTCGTAATAATTCCGAAGAAAATGTATTGATAGGCTTCATTCTTCCGCCTCCATCTTGAATAACAAGTCTACCAAATTTCGCTGCATGTTCTTCCGGCACTTTATACTTGGTAATCAAATCATTTAGTTCATCCTGACTTAATACTTTTTTAGTATGATTTGTATGCGATGCTGGTGCTGCTTCGGCCTCCGTATGTGCATGTCCTTCGTGAGCGGCATGGTCATGCTCTTGCTCCTGTGCAAAACTATTAAAACTAAAAAACAAGAGTAATAGAGTCAACAATTTAGCCTTTTTGGTCTTAACGACTTCTAGTTTTCGCTTAATATCCGCAAAACGGGAATATTTGGTAAACATAATGGCCATCATGGCAAAATACAACATAAAATAACCAATATAAGTAAGCGCTGTTCCCCAGAAATCATGGTTTACTGACAGAATTGTTCCTTTTTCATCAGGATCAAATCCTGATTGAAAAAAGCGATAGCCATCATGATCCAAAACATTATTCATATATATTCTGGCATCAAAAGGTTTCTTATCTTCTACAGTCACTTTACTTTCAAAGGAAGAGTAACTTTTCTCCGTTCCAGGATATTTCTGAGCAATAAAATCATTCAGTTTAATTTTAAAAGGCAATACATACGCTTTACTTCCATAGAAAAAAGTATAGTCTATTTCTCCTATTTTTACTGTTTTAGAATCTCCTAATTTACCTTTAGAACCTAGTACCGTAACTATTTTTTCTTGGTTGTCAGCCGTTATTTTTATGGTTAATGCATCTTCATGATTCTTTGCCTTAAAATCATTTTGAGATTCGTAATCAATAACTCCTTTCACCGCAGGATCAGGAAATACAAACCGCATTTCTCCAATAGTATATAAGGAACGCATCATCAACGGCTGGCTGTTATCCTTTATAACTTTACCTTGAAGTTTATCCGCCATACGCATAAAAGCTCCTTCAAATGGCGTTTGTATTGTATAACTGCTTCCTTGAGTATTGATGTTGATTGCACCGTCAGTATACTTATTTAAAGCAAACAAAACATTATGGATGTTTTGGACTTCTCCATCTTTTAAAAAATGTTCTTCACGGCCACCGTCTCCGGCTTCTACTAATTTTAAATAAACAATCCCTTTGGGGTCGGGTTTTATGTACTCCTTAGCGCCCATAATAAAATTTTCATAACTCACTTCAAATGGAGTATCAGCAAACTTATCTGAAATAGTAAATTGATTATTGGTTGCTGGAGAAAGCAGCACTTTTTTTTCAAAAACCCTACGTTTCATTTCGCCTTTATATTCTCCATCCACAAAAAGAGTAAGATATGTTTTATCTGAAAAAACTTGATTTTCAGCAGCGCCTTCGCGAATAGGCATCATCCCTTCATAACTAATATACCGCGTTACAAAAGCACCTAATATGATAAATATAAACGATAAATGAAGCAATAATGTAGCCCACTTTTCTTTCTTGAGGAGTTGGTAGCGCTTGATATTCCCAATAAAATTAATTAAGAAAAATACGTGAATGGCTTCAAACCACCATGCATTGTAAATTAGAATTTTTGCAGTATCGGTATTGTATTTACTTTCGATAAAAGTTCCAGTAGCCATTGCAACGGCATAAGAAATAAATAAAAGAGCCATTAATCGTGTAGAAAACAAAAAAGAAAATATTTTTTTATCCATTTTTATGGGATTATGTTTTGTAAAAGTGCCACAAAAGTACTTAAAAATGTTGACTTTTATATTCGGACATTTGTTAATTTAATCCAAAATTAAGCCCTTGTACATAACTCTAAGCAGGCCCTTTTTAGGGTTTATTTTGATTTATTATTGTTTGAAAATTTGAATAAAACACTTCATATTTTTTTGCTATTTTTGGCGTATGATCAAAGTAGTAATTATTGGTTCTGGAAATGTAGCGCAACATTTGATTGTAGCATTTCAAAATTCTCCTAGTTTGGGAACAGAAATTGAATTGGTTCAGGTTTATTCCAGACATTTAGGAAGCGTCTCGCACCTACTGGATTCAGGAAATATCACAAATGATCTGAATACTTTGGTGGAAGCTGACGTATACATAATAGCTGTTTCAGATGATGCAATAGCTGAAATCTCATCGAAGCTTTCATTCAAAAATCGTTTGGTGGTGCATACTTCCGGAAGTGTTGCATTGAATGCTTTGGATGAAAACAATCGAAAAGGGGTTTTCTATCCATTGCAAAGCTTTACAAAAAACAAAGCAATTGATTTTAAAACCATCCCAATATGTTTAGAAAGCGAAAATGCTACTGATTATCAACTATTGGACAAAGTAGCTAAAACGATTGCTGAAAAAGTTTTTGCTATCAATTCTGAACAACGCAAGGCAATTCATGTTGCGGCAGTATTTGTCAATAACTTCGCCAATCATATGTATCAAATAGCTCAGGAAATTTGTCAGGAAAACCAGGTTCCTTTTGAAATTCTAAAACCTTTAATTGCCGAAACCGCTACCAAAATAATGATTCTTTCTCCAGAGGAAGCACAAACCGGACCAGCAAAACGCAATGATACAGCAACTATCCAAGCACACGAGGGTTTTTTATCAAAGGAGAATCATATCAATATTTATAAAATACTAACACAATCAATACAAGAGAATGGCAAAAAGTTATAAAGAAATAATGAATGATATTACTACGTTTATTTTTGACGTAGATGGTGTGCTAACTGATAGCTCCGTTTTTGTTACCAATGAAGGAGAAATTCTTAGAACGATGAATATTCGTGATGGCTATGCAATGAAAGCTGCAGTAGAAAGCGGGTATAATGTTTGTATTATTTCTGGAGGAAGTAATGAAGGTGTTCGAGTACGACTTCGTAATCTTGGAATTACCGACATTTATTTAGGCACGCCTGATAAAGTAGAAACCTTTGATGAATATACTGATGTATACCAAATTAACCCTGCACATGTTTTGTACATGGGTGATGACATTCCTGATTATCATGTCATGCAACTAGTGGGATTACCTACTTGTCCTCAAGATTCCAGCCCGGAAATCAAAGCCATTTCAAAATACATTTCGCATAAAAATGGCGGAAAAGGCGCAGTACGTGATGTCATTGAACAAGTGATGAAAGCGCAAGGAAAATGGATGAAACATTTTGACGGCAAACATGATTAAAAATTCTCACTGAGAATCTTCATTTTTTAATGGCCAAAAAACTATTATAAAATACGGAACAATGAAACAATGAAATACCTAAAACTAATTCGGTATCAAAACCTTCTGATGCTTGCTTTTATGCAGCTTGTTTTTAGGTATGGATTCTTTAAAATTCAGAAAATCCCTTTGGCACTATCAGATTGGCAATATATGTTATTGATTGTGTCAACCCTTTTAATAGCTTCTGGAGGCTATGTCATCAATAATATTTTTGATCAAAATACAGATACAATCAACAAACCTAAAAACGTAATTGTCGGTAAGAGCATCTCGGAGACTGAAGCGTATAACCTATATATTGGCCTTACAGCTTCTGGTGTAGGTATAGGATTTTATTTATCAAATGTAATATTGAAACCGGGTTTTGCAACTATTTTTATTTTGATTGCAGCAACACTTTATCTTTACGCAACCAGCTTCAAACAAATGATGCTTATTGGCAATCTAATTGTGTCTTTGTTGCTCTCTTCTAGTGTAGTAATTATTGGAATTTTTGATTTATTCCCAACTATTCATCCAGGTAATCAACAGCAAATGGCCTATGTTTTTTCAATACTTTTAGATTATGCTATTTTTGCGTTCATGCTTAATTTACTTCGAGAAATTGTTAAAGATTTAGAAGATATAGACGGGGATTACAATGAAGGTATGAATACGTTACCAATAGCAATAGGAAAATCTAGAACGGCAAAAATAGTTTCTGGACTAAGCTTTATCCCTATTTTTTCTCTTATTTATTACATCAATAAGTATTGTATAGAATTGCTTTTTACAACCCTATATTTATTGCTTTTTGTAGTGGGCCCATTATTATATTTTACTATAAAAATTTGGAATGCAAAAACTAAAAAAGAGTTTCGCTTTTTGAGTATCCTTTTAAAATGGATTTTACTTTTTGGGATATTATCCGTAATTGTGAGTAGCCTGTAGGCATAATCAAATTTCTTGATTTCTAATTTTCATTATGCCAATTCTTTATAAAATTCACTATTTTTGCAGTCTAAATTTTTAGTCATGCCAAACAAAAAATACAAAATAGCAGTCATTCAATTGAATCTAAATGATATTGCAGCAAATAACTTAAAAAAATGCATCAGCTGGGTTCGTGACGCTGCTAACCTTGGTGCCGAAGTCATTTCATTACCCGAATTATACAGCAGTCATTATTTTTGTCAAAGCGAAGATGTAGATAATTTTGCTTTAGCAGAACCATTGTATAGTACTTCATTTATTGCTTTTAGCGCTTTGGCAAAAGAGTTAGGCGTAGTGATAATTGTTCCTTTCTTTGAAAAAAGAATGGCTGGAATCTACCATAACAGTGCTTATATTATTGACACGGATGGCTCAGAAGCAGGATTATATCGTAAAATGCACATTCCAGATGACCCTCATTTTTATGAAAAGTTCTATTTTACTCCCGGAGATTTGGGTTTTAAAACGATTCCAACAAAAAAAGGAAAAATAGGGACATTAATTTGTTGGGACCAATGGTATCCTGAGGCAGCACGCTTAACGGCATTGCAAGGTGCAGAAGTCTTGTTTTATCCTACAGCGATTGGTTGGCATCCACAAGAAAAAGAACAATATGGCGAAAACCAACATGGCGCTTGGATGAGTGTGATGAAAGGGCATGCAGTTGCAAATGGTGTATATGTAGCGGCAGCAAACAGAATTGGTTTAGAACAATACCTTCCAGATACAGCAGGAATTCAGTTTTGGGGTTCTTCGTTTATTGCAGGACCACAAGGCGAAATTTTGGCACAAGCCTCACACGATAAAGAAGAAATTTTGATTGCTGAAGTGGATTTAGACTTACAAGAAAATGTGCGTCAGAACTGGCCTTTCTTTAGAGACAGAAGAATAGACGCTTTTGGTGACATTACAAAAAGAGCGATTGACTAATAATCTTCCATAATAAAAAAATCCCTACTGAGAAATCATTCTAAGCAGGGATTTTATTTAAAAACAAACTTCTAAATTTAATTTAAATCCGGTTGAAATATTTTAACCACACCATCTCCTTCACTGCTGACCACTACTAAACTTCTTTTATTCGGACTTTTTGAAGCTGGAATAAAAAGCAATCCTTCTGGAGCATCACCTGTTTTAAAAGTCTGTAAAAATTTTGGAGCAGCTGGATTGGTTACATCATACACCATAACGGCATCTGCTCTTTCCAAACCAACAAAAAGTATCATTTTATCTCCCATTTTAGTAACCACAACTGATTCTGGTTCTACTGATTTATCATCACTTCTGGCATCATCATAAATACCAAATTCTTGGACTTTTCGATCCAATTCATTTTTACTGTCAAATACTAATTCTCCTGTATTTCCATTCCAAATAGAAAAAGAGCGAGCTCCAAAAGAAACTAATTCGTCAAAATCTCCATCGCCATCTGTATCACCCATTTTGGTATTGATATTTAATCTTCCCATGCTTGACTCTGCTTTTAGAGCAGTGGCATTAGGAAATGCAATTGGATCCAGAATAACTGAGGAACTACTGACCCTTTTTACATCTACAAAAGCCGAATATTCTCTTGCATCTCCTTCATTTGCAGTAACAAAATATGGTATTTTATTGATCTCAAAATTACTGATAGCATCTGGTTGAAACATGCCTTTGACTTTCCATGTATTTGCCAAGAAACCACCATCTTTATCGCTGATATCTATGGCATTTTCAGCTAAATTGTAATCTTTAAAACCTAAAGGAAAAATAGTTGTAATCGTTTTAGTTGCCAAATCAATTTTAGCCACTCCGTTATTTTCCTGTAAAGTCACCCAAGCCGTTTTAGAATCAGCAGAAATCGTGATGTATTCTGGTTCAACATCAGAGGCAAAGTTATTTGTTGGACTTGCAATTCTGAATCCTTTTGTTTTCAAAGTACTCCATTGAGTACTAAAACTTTCGAAAGTTAAAGTTGTCACTACATAATTATCATTAACCGCAATTATGGAAACAGAACCGTCTGGGTCTATGGAATAGGTGTCATTTGGTTCCCCTTCATTAGCAGTCATTATATAATTTCCGTCAGGAGAGAAGGTAATCATATCCGGTAAAGCACCAACCGTAATTTCTTTAATCACATTGTAATTAGCCGTATTGAAAACAACCACTTTTCCAGCATCTTGTTTATTTGGTTTTGCTTCTAATGCAACAGCTAATTTACCATTATAAGTCGCAACGCTATTTGAAGTTCCATTATAAGGTGTCAAATCGATACTTGTTACAAAAACTGGACTGGATGGATTAGACAAATCAATAACATCTATTCTATTCGTATTACTGTTGTTTACTGTAAATAACTTTTTAGAAACTTCATCATACGCACTTATTTCAGCAGCTCCGGCACCACCAATAGTAATAGAACCAATTTCTTTGAAAGTTGCTGCATTTTCATTTATAACTAACTCTGGAGATTCCTCTTTATTTGAGTCATTTTCGCAACTTGACAATATAAAGATTGCGGCTAGCATTGTAATACCATATTTTTTCATAATTGTATTTTTTAATTTTATCAAAAATAATTCGCTCCAACTCGAAAATAATTAACTCAATATTATATAATCTTTAATAAAACTATTCGGATTAATTAATACTAGACTCCAAAAATGAATCTTTGCTGCCTATTTTAAAGTCCTCCTGAATGTTTATATTTGTACTCTTTATAATTAGAACGCTGTATGACCACAAACAATAGAAGATTCCCAGCAGAGTGGGAAAAACAACAAGGCATATTGCTTTGTTTTCCACACAACGGGAAAGACTGGCCTGGAAAATATGAAACCATACAATGGGCTTTTGTAGAATTCATTAAAAAAGTGGCCACTTTCGAGCACGTATTTTTGGTAGTTGCAGATGAAAACCAAAAAGACAAAGTCAATACAATGCTTGAAACAGCTCATGTTGCGCTGACTAACGTCTCGTACCTCATTCATAAAACCAATAGAAGTTGGATGCGTGATTCCGGCCCAATAATCGTTAAAAACAATGCCGAAAGAGAAGCATTGAACTTTAATTTTAATGGCTGGGCGAAATATAAAAATATTCAGCTTGACAAGTTTGTTCCTGCCAAAGTAGGCGCGTTCTTAAATATTCCAGTTACTCAAGTACTATACAAAGGAAAACCGGTAATTGTTGAAGGTGGCGCCATTGACACCAATGGAAGAGGAACTTTATTGACTTCGGAGGAATGTTTAATGCATCCTGATATTCAGGTGCGAAATCCAAATTTTACTAAAGCGGACTATGAAGCTGTTTTCAAGGAATACCTTGGAATTACAAATGTGATTTGGTTAGGCGACGGAATTGAAGGCGATGATACACACGGACACATTGATGATTTATGCCGATTTGTAAATGAAGACACGATTGTGACTATTGTAGAAACCGATCCTAAAGACAACAATTACAAACCATTGCAAGACAATCTAAAACGCTTGCAAAATGCCAAACTGGAAAATGGAAAATCACCTGTAATTGTAGTTTTACCGATGCCAAAACGTTTAGAATTTGACGGCTTGAGACTGCCTGCCAGTTATGCGAATTTCTTAATTTTAAACAATTGTGTTTTAGTTCCTACTTTTAACGACAGCAATGACAGAATCGCTTTAAACATACTTTTAGAATGTTTTCCAGATAGAGAAATCATCGGGATTAGCGCTACTGATTTTATTTGGGGTTTTGGAACTTTGCATTGCTTAAGCCAGCAAATTCCTGAGTAAATTTAGATTAGAAAATAAACTAAATAAAAAAGACTTGTAGCGTTAATTCCTACAAGTCTTTTTCTTTTTTATTCTGTCTAAATACTATTTTTCTCTCGTAAACGGTATTTTTTGTCCTTCGGGTATTGTCATCTCAAATCCGTTTAGGCTGTCATTAAATTCAAATTTAAGTCCTGCTTGTTTCGACTCAAAACTATTTTTCCCAATTGGTTCCACTGTGAAACTTGGATAATTAGTAATTAAGACGTTTAGCGTGCTATTTTTCTCTGAAAAAGTAATTTTTATAGGCGCCATTTTAGTAGCGTACGTCCCTAAATAACCATCCAAAATTACATCTTTTTCTATCAATCCTTTATCTGAAGTCCATGTGTTATTTGCATCATTACTATCCGGCAAAACATGATCTGGATCCAGTGTAATACTTTCAATTTCTTCGGTTGAATTATGTTTGAAAGACCAAATTTTATTCCGCTGCCAAACTTCTACCGGTAATTTAACGCGGGTTATTTTCCCGCTTTTTATTTTTACGTCTAAAATTACTGGCATTGCCATTTTTTCATAATTTTCAATCGAAATCACAACTCCTTGTTTTGGGTCGTTTTTTACATATTTTATCGAATTAATTCCTTGATCTAATCGCCAATTGTATTTAAACCAACCTCTCCAAAACCAACTCAAATCTTCTCCAGCAACATTTTCTATTGTTCTAAAAAAATCGTCTGGTTGAGGGTGCTTATACGCCCAGCGCTCAATGTACGTTTTTAAAGCCAAATCAAAACGTTCCGGCCCAAGAACTTGTTCCCGCAAAATAACTAATCCAGAACTTGGTTTTGAATAGGCTAAAAGACCAATATTAGCTTCTTTCATGTTATCTGGTGAACTCATTATAGTTTCAAGATTTGGACTTGTATACACTTCCGCTCTTTGATGCAGATCAACTGGCTTATCTTTGTACTCGCCATTATTAAAATCTGCTGAACTCAATGAATTAATAAAAGTGTTAAAACCTTCGTCCATCCAAGCAAACATTCTTTCATTTGAACCAACAATCATAGGAAACCAAATGTGTCCAAATTCATGATCTGTAACGCCCCATAAATCCTCGCCTTTTGACTCCCAACTACAAAAAACAATTCCTGGATATTCCATTCCGCCTTCGTTACCGGCAACATTTGTAGCTGCAGGATACGGATATTCTAACCATCTTTTAGAATAATTTTCAATGGAAGCTTTTGTATATTCTGTCGATCGTCCCCAAGCGGCATCTCCAGCACTTTCTACAGGATAAACAGAAATAGCCAATGATTTTTTTCCGCTTGGCAAATTAATTTTTGCAGCGTCTAAAATAAAGGAAGCTGATGAAGACCAAGATAAATCACGGGCATTTTTAATTTTATAATTCCAAGTTTTAGTAGTTCCAGAAACTATTTTTGACAAATTTTCTACTTCTTCAGCAGTACGAATAAAAACTGTTTTATCACTTCCTTTAGCCATGGCCAAACGATTTTGTTCTTCTGAGGAATAAACGGTAGTAGGATTTAATAATTCTCCTGAACTTACTACAATATGATTTGATGGAGCAGTAATACTCACCTCAAAATCCCCATATTCCAAGTAAAATTCCGAAGCACCTAAATAGGGGTTCACGTTCCAACCTCTAATATCATCATAGACACACATCCTAGGGTACCATTGTGCTATCGTAAAAATTTTACCGTTTTTGGTTTCCAAAACTCCCATTCTATCCGAACCTTCATTTGGTGCAATAAAAGAAAAATCAATTTTAATAGTAACAGAACTACCTTTAGCATTCAATACTTGCGGAAGAAAAACCTGCATTCTGGTATCAGTAATGACATACTTTGCTTCGGCCTCCGAAGATTTTCCTTTAACTATAGTAATTATTTTTACTGATTTTATTTTATGACCACCATCAAAAATTTGTCCCTGAGCCCCATTTCGACTTCCAGTTAAAGGTACAAGTGCGTTTCCGCGGGAGTCTGCTTTAAATAAATTTTGATCTAAATTCATCCACACAAAAGCCATTTTATCCGGACTGTTATTCGTATACGTGATGATACCGGTTCCTGTAATTTCATTATTTTTCTCATCTAATTTTGCAGTCAGCTTATAATCAGCTCTGTTTTGCCAATATTCAGTACCCGGCTGACCACTTGCTGAACGGGTACTTGTTCCATTTTTTGTATAAAAAAATGGAGCAAAAGCATCATGGTAATCGTACTTTGAAATAAGGCTACTTGATGTATTTATAGGGGTTTGTTGCGCAAAAAGCGTCGTAATGCCCAGTAATAATGCCGAATACAGAATGACTCTGAAGCGAATATTTTTCATTTTATTTAATTTTATATCACAAATTAATGAAAAAAATGAGGATTTCAAACTATTTAGAATAAATTGATTCTTTTTTGAATAAATAACAAGTAAGGTGAAGAATCAAAAATTATAAAATATATTTACGTTATAAAACAATTTTAAATTAACCTACATAACTACTTTGACAACAATAATTAAAAACACGAATCTATCTGCAGAAATTAAACACGTAGGTGCCGAATTAGTTTCTTTAAAAACAACTGTTAATAAAGAATACATTTGGGAAGGGAATCCAGCATTTTGGGGTAAGCACTCCCCTGTTTTGTTTCCTATTGTGGGTACTTTAAAAAATAATTCCTTTTATTATAATGAATTGGAATATTATTTATCCCGACACGGTTTTGCCAGAGACATGGCATTTGAGTTGATTAGTGTTACAGAAACTAGTGCTACATTCTCGATACAATCCTCTGAAGAGACTTTAAAAATGTATCCCTTTCTATTTGAATTACAAATAATATATTCCTTAGAAAAGAACAGATTATCCATTGAATATAGAGTCGGTAATACAGGGAAATCTTCAATGCCATTTTCTATAGGAGCCCATCCCGCATTTGCTTTACCAAATCAATTCGAAAATTATGCTATTACTTTTGAAAAAGAAGAATCTTTAGAATATTATCTTTTGGAGAATGATTTAATTTCAAAGAACACCAAGAAATTAGACATGACTACTAAAAATATTCCACTGACATATCAATTATTCAAAAACGATGCTTTGATTTTTAAAGCATTACAATCTAATACTTTGACTATTTTAGAAAATAAAAAACCATTGCTAAGAGTACATTTTGAAGATTTTCCAAATTTAGGAATTTGGACCAAAAGAAATGCTCCCTTTATTTGTATAGAACCTTGGTTTGGTTATTCGGATACTATTGAAAGTTCAGGAAATCTATTTGAAAAAGAGGGCATTCAGATTTTAGAAGCAAATGAAACATTCAATTCAAAATTCAGCATTGAAATCCTTTAATTAAAAAAACAAAATATGCTAACTATAAACTTCAATCCATTTCCCAATTTAGAAACGGAACGCTTGCTTTTAAGAAGAGTGGACAACAATGATATACAAGAAATTTTTGCATTGCGATCTAATCCTGAAACGATGAAATTTATCCCAAGACCTTTAGTAAAAACAGATGAAGAAGCGTTAGCACACATAGCAATGATAGATACCAAAATAGAGAATAATGAAGGTATTAATTGGGCCATTACATTCAAAAATGAAACTAAATTAATAGGGATTATTGGTCATTACAGAATAAAACCAGAGCATTATCGTGCGGAGATTGGCTATATGTTGCATCCGGAATTCCATGGAAAAGGAATTATTTCCGAAGCCGTAAAAGAAGTTGTAAAATATGGCTTTAAAGTGATGAAATTACACTCTATTGAAGCTGTTATTGATCCAGATAATTTTGCTTCTGCCAAAGTATTAGAAAAAAACAATTTTGTTAAAGAAGCACATTTAAAAGAAAATGAATTTTTTGATGGTCGTTTCATAGATACTGTAATTTATTCTTTATTGAATAAATCCTGATACCAATTAATATTATAAACATTGTTGGGATATCTAAATTTAAAACCTAATTACTTTAGTAATTAATATTTTACACTTGCCGCTACTTTTGAGGTCTTTACATATTCTCAAAGTACTATAAATACTATTATGAAAAAAATACTTATTCTTTTTATCCTGTTCTCTTCGATTGCTTCCCAAAGCCAAACGTATATCAAAATAAATGCAATGACTACTCCTTTTACTATTCCTAATGTGGGTATTGAAACTAGTATTGGTAAAAAATCAACATTCCAGTTTGATGTTTTAGCTTCTTTTTGGAAATCTATAAATGGCAAACCTAGAGAGTTTTATACTTTCACTCCTGAATATCGTTATCATTTTAAAGAAAAAAATAACGGTTTTTATGCTGGTTTTCATATTGGCGCAAGCCTCTTTAACTTCCAGAAATGGAATTATCTAAATACTACTTTATACGAAAAAGGCGTTGGATATTTTATAGGTGCAACAATTGGATATCAAATAAAAATAAATGATAAATTTATGTTAGATTGTTTCTTAGGAGGTGGTTCGCATCAAGGTTTTTATAAAGGATATGACTTAGCTACGGGAGAACGCTACGATAAAGCTCAAAAATTTAATAAAAGTGGCGAGTGGTTGCCCTACAGAGGCGGTTTTATGGTTTCCTATAAACTAAACTAAAATTTAGTCACCGATTTTAAATATAAATCCTCGACTTGTTTTCTTGCCCAATCTGTTTTTCGTAAAAAAGTCAAACTCGATTTTACGCTTGGATTATCCGTAAAACATTTTATTTTAATCAGTTCACCCAAAGTGTCAAATCCATAATACCCTACTAACTGCTCCACTATTTTTTGAAGTGTAATTCCGTGAAGCGGATCTTTTGATTTTAAATTTTCCATTTTGCAAATATATAAAATCGATAAATAACAATTTTTTAAATTCATTGAAATGAAAAAATATCTCTTACTACTTGCGCTGTTATTTTTAAACATCAGTTTTGGACAAGAAATTACGACAACCTATTACTTTATTCGCCATGCAGAAAAAGTGGATAATTCTCAAAATCCAGATTTATCTGCAAGTGGTTTAGAAAGGGCGAATCTATGGAACAAAATATTCTCAGAAGTAGATTTTGATCAGATCTACTCAACTGATTATAAAAGAACAATACAAACGGCTAATCCGACTGCTGTAGCCCAGAAAATTGAAATTAAACATTATGATCCTAAAATCATAGCTATTGACTCTTTCAAAAAAGAAACTTTAGGAAAAAAAATTTTGATTGTGGGACATAGTAATACCACTCCCAAATTTGTAAATCAACTTATCAATCAAAACGTATTTACAGATATTGAGGATTTAACTTTTGGCAATCTCTATATCGTAACTATTAGTAATGCTATAACCTCCTTTCAATTATTGAAATTGCCATAGGGTATTGCTAAACCTTTAATTTTTGTTACATTTGCAAACTATGCTAAAAACAATAAATATATTCAATAAAAGAGCCAAATTCGATTATGAAATAATCGAAACCTTTACTGCTGGTATTGTTTTGGCGGGGACCGAGATAAAATCCATACGTTTGGGAAAAGCAAATATTACTGAGAGTTTTTGTGAGTTTAGTAATAATGAGCTTTTTGCGATTAATACCTATATTGAAGAATATACATTTGGCAATCAGTTTAATCACAAAGCCAGAAGCGAACGAAAATTGCTTTTGAAAAAAAAAGAATTAAAAGGCTTGCTAAAAAGTGTTCAAGCCAAAGGATTAACAATAGTTCCACTGAAACTGTTTACCAATGAAAAAGGGTTGGCCAAACTCCAAATTGGTCTTTGTAAAGGAAAAAAAACCTATGACAAACGAGAATCCCTTAAAGAACAGGACACTAAACGTGATCTTGACAGAATAAAAAAATCATTCTAAATTAAAAGTAAGGTTTTTTTTGATTAAAATACAATGACTTTATTTGTCAAGACTTTATTTAGTATTTCAATACAATGAAAACACTACTCAAAAACGCAAGAGAGCTAAAAGGACTTAAAACAAGGGAAGTGGCACAACTTCTGGAAATAGATCAGGCCTTGATCAGTAAATTTGAGAGTGGAGGCAGAAAACCCACCAGAGAACAAATTATAAAGTTAGCATCGCTACTGGAAATTGACTTTGAAACAATCATGGTCGCCTGGCTCAAAGAAAAAATTATTCATGAAATTGGCCAAGAGGAGTTTGCACTAAAAGCATTATTGCTTGCTGAGGAAGAAATTAGGTATCAGAACAAAGTTGTAAAGCAAAAAATATCTACAACTCTACAGAAAATAATAGATGAAATAGACATCTTAAAATCAAAACTGGATTCTTTTCATGAATTTGATAGTTATAGAATTACTCGGACGCTAGAATTAGAATACACCTTTGAGAGCAACCGTATCGAGGGAAACACAATGACTCTTCAGGAAACGGATTTGGTTATCAATGAAGGTTTAACTATTTCTGGAAAAAGTATGCGGGAACATCTTGAAGTGATTAATCATCAAGAAGCTATAGCTTACATAAAAGATTTGACGCAAAGAAATAGTTTTATAAATGAACGCGAAATACTATCTATCCATACTCTTATTGTAAGGGGGATTTACCCGGAAGATGCAGGTCGGTATAGAAAGGTGCAAGTTCTGATTCAAGGAAGCAGCCACATACCACCACAACCTCATTCTGTTGCTAAAGAAATGGACGCTTTTTTTATTTGGTATGAAAGCCATAAATCAAGTCTTCATCCGATTGTTTTGGCTGCAGAATTGCACGAACGTTTAGTGACAATTCATCCCTTCAATTATGGAAATGGAAGGACTTCACGCTTAGTCATGAACTTGATCTTATTGCAACATGGGTATGAAATAGCCACTATAAAGGGAGATTATGATACTCGAATACAATATTACAAAGCACTGGAAACAGCCCAAACTAAAAGCAATAATGAGGATTTTTTAATATTCATTGCTCAAAAAGAAAAAGAAAGCTTACAACGGTATCTAACCTGTATTGACCAATAAAAACCAATTACCTACGAGTTTGTGTTTTAATTTTTATCTTCTAGTAAAGGAACAAATCGAAACTCTCCAAATTCATGTTTTTCAAATTGAGTTTCATTTTTCCTAATTAGCAAAGTCATAATCTGCACCTCTTCTCCTAATGGTATAACGAGCCTTCCGCCTATTTTAAGCTGTGCCATCAACGGCTGAGGAATAAATGGAGCACCTGCAGTAACAATAATACTATCAAAAGGAGCGTAACTAGGTAATCCTTTGTATCCATCTCCAAAAGAAAGATGCTTTGGACGAATCCCTAACTTTGGAAACAAAACAGACGTTTTTTTAAATAATTCATTTTGTCTCTCTACACTAAATACTTTTGCTCCCATTGTGCACAAAACTGCAGTTTGATATCCAGAACCGGTTCCGATTTCTAAAATTTTATGTTCTTTTTTTACTTCTAATAATTGAGATTGAAAGGCTACTGTATAGGGTTGTGAAATGGTTTGACCTGCACCAATAGGAAATGCTTTATCTTGATAAGCATAATCTTCAAAACTGGAATCCAAAAATAAATGCCTTGGAATCTTTTTTATCGCATCCAAAACACTTTTATCAACAATCCCTTTTTGTTCTAAAATGGTTACTAATTGATTGCGAAGTCCTTGATGTTTGGCTGTGTCTTTCAAAATTTATTGTTTTATTTTGGTAAAAATAGAAAACAATTTCTGAATTCAAATGTTGGATTTTAATTTTTAAATTAACTGAATAATTGTCTCGCATCAATAATAGATTAATCATTTTATTGCTATTTTTGTAAAAATTACATCATTATGCTGAAAATTGGAGTATTAGGTGCTGGTCATCTAGGAAAAATACATTTACGTTTATTGCAACTATCTGATAAATATGAATTAGTGGGCTTTTATGATCCTAATCAAGAGAATGCGGAGAAAGTTTCTAAGGAATTTGGGTACAAACACTTTAGCACAATCGCCACTCTTATTCACGCAGTAGATGTTATTGATATTGTTACCCCAACACTTTCACATTACAAATGTGCCAAAGTAGCTATAAAGTCTGGCAAGCATGTTTTTATTGAAAAACCCATTTCAAATACGGTGGAAGAAGCCGAAGAAATTATCGCCTTGGCTAAAGAATACAAAGTTAAAGGTCAAGTTGGACATGTAGAGCGTTTCAATCCGGCATTCATTGCTACCAAAAACATGATCGAAAACCCTATGTTTATTGAAACCCATCGTCTTGCTGAATTTAATCCTCGCGGGACTGATGTTCCTGTAGTTTTAGATTTGATGATTCATGATATCGATGCGATTCTAAGTGTTGTAAATTCTAAAGTAAAAAACATAAATGCCAGTGGCGTTTCGGTTATCAGTGATACACCAGATATTGCCAATGCCAGAATAGAATTTGAAAACGGATGTGTGGCCAATTTAACGGCGAGCCGAATTTCTCTTAAAAACATGCGTAAATCTCGTTTTTTCCAGAAAGACGCTTACATCTCGGTTGATTTCTTAGAAAAAAAATGTGAAGTGGTAAAAATGAAAGATGCTCCGGAAGTTCCCGGCGATTTCGATATGATTTTACAAAATGCGGAAGGCGTAAAAAAACAAATCTATTTCTCCAATCCCGATGTAGAACAAAACAATGCTATTCTTGACGAACTGGAATCATTTGCTGATGCGATACTAAATGATACAAAACCTGTTGTAACATTGGAACAAGCAACGGAAGCATTAAGAGTGGCATACCAAATTATAGATTGTTTTAAAAAGTAAATAAAAATTCGTTTGAAGTTTAAGGTTTAAAGTTGCTCAAGAGAACTTTAAACCTTAAACTTTTAAACTTTAATCCAAAAAATATGAAAACAATAGCCGTAATCGGAGCAGGAACAATGGGTAATGGGATTGCCCATACTTTTGCCCAAAGTGGTTTTACAGTAAAATTAATAGATGTTTCTGAAAAATCTTTGGATAAGGGAATGGCAACAATCGCTGCCAATTTAGACAGAATGATTGCAAAAGGGAACATAACCCAAGAAGACAAAGCTAAAACGATTACCAATATTATAACCTATACGGATATTAAAGATGGTGTTGTAGGTGTCGATTTAGTGATTGAAGCTGCAACCGAAAATGTAGCATTAAAACTAAATATCTTCAAACAATTAAACGAAACTTGTTCCCACACTACCATTTTGGCAACCAATACTTCTTCCATTTCTATTACACAAATTGGAGCGGTTGTAACACATCCAGAGCGGGTAATAGGTATGCATTTCATGAATCCGGTACCAATTATGAAATTAGTGGAGATCATCCGTGGTTACAATACTAGCGACGAAGTGACTAAAATTATCATGAATCTTTCTGAGAAATTAGGAAAAACTCCCGTTGAAGTAAACGATTATCCGGGTTTTGTTGCCAATAGAATTTTGATGCCCATGATTAATGAAGCCATTGAAACATTATACAACAAAGTGGCTGGTGTTTATGAAATTGACACCGTGATGAAACTAGGTATGGGCCACCCTATGGGACCCCTACAATTAGCTGATTTCATTGGTCTTGACGTGTGTTTGGCTATTCTAAATGTAATGTACGACGGTTTTAAAAACCCAAAATATGCGCCTTGTCCATTACTTGTAAACATGGTTCGAGCCGGAAAAATGGGTGTGAAATCTGGTGAAGGTTTCTACGATTATTCGGAAAGCAAAAAAGCAGAGAAAATTTCTAAACAATTTATATAGTCTCTAATGTTTAAAAGTCGAGAGTCTAAAGTCAATTACTGTAAACTCTCCGCTTTTGGCTTTTAATTTTTGACATAATTATGGCTAAAATAGTACCTTTCAAAGCAGTTCGTCCTACTCGTGATAAGGTTTGTCTTGTCACTTGTCGTTCTTATGAAGAATATGTAAATGCGGAATTAGCAGCACAATTGGATTTCAACCCATTGTCTTTTTTGCACATTCTAAAACCAGCTTATACCAATCAGGAAAGTGTTTCTTTTGAAAAAAGATACCGCCAAGTACATCAAAAATATGAGGATTTCAAAAACGAAATCATTTTGGTTAAAGATAAAAAACCAGCAATTTATATTCATAAAATTGTAACTAAAACGCAATCTTTTACCGGAATTATTGTTGGTACAAGCGTAGCGGATTATCGCAACAATGTCATCAAAAAACACGAAGACATTATTGCCTTCAGAGTCCAATTACTCAAAGATTATATGAAATATGCGGAGTTCAATACAGAACCTGTTTTGATGACGTATCCTGATAATAAAACAATTGAAAACTGGATTTTTAACTGTACTCAAAAATTAGCCGATTTTGAGTTTTCAACTACCAAAAAAGAGATTCATTACTTGTGGAAAATTGAAGATCCGTTAGAGATCAATTGGCTTCAAAATATTTTTGAAAAAACGGAGCGTCTTTACATTGCAGATGGACACCATCGTACGGAAGCCTTGAAGTTACTAAGTGAAGAAAACGATAATCTAGAAAACACCTCCAAAAATTATATCTTAAGCTATTTAATTTCCGAAAACAATGTCAAGATATACGAGTTCAATCGGTTGGTAAAAGATTTAAACGGTTTTTCCAAAGAGGATTTCATAAAGGAGTTAAACAAGAATTTCATTGTTGAAAATAAATTCCAGCAACCTTTTAAGCCTTCTCAAAAACATCAATTCGGAATGTATCTGGATAATACATTTTATAGTTTAATGCTCCGAAAAGAAAATCAAATTTTCGATACCGCATTGGAGCGTTTAGATACCCAAATTTTATATAAAAAAGTGTTGCTGCCCATTTTAGCAATTGAGAATTTACGCGATGACGAACGAATCGAGTATCTATCGGGGAAACAATCTGTATTAGAGATGAAGCACAAAATCGACCAAGGAGAATTTGAAATCGGTTTTGTTGTATTCCCTTCCAATATTGAAGAAATAAAAGCGTTGGCTGATGCCAATTTGATAATGCCTCCAAAAAGTACGTACATTGAACCTAAATTCCGCAGTGGATTGGTGGTGTATGAACTTTAGGTTTAATACCGATTTAAAATCAAAACAAAAAATGTCAATACAAAATAATTTACTTTCAATAAAATCTTCTTTACCTGAAAATGTAACTTTAGTTGCGGTTTCAAAAACCAAACCTGTCTCTGACTTAATAGAGGCTTATGAGGCTGGCCAACGCATTTTTGGAGAAAACAAAATCCAGGAAATGGCTGAAAAATGGGAACAAATGCCAAAAGACATCCAATGGCACATGATAGGTCACGTTCAAACAAATAAAGTCAAATTTATGGCGCAATTTGTGAATTTAATTCATGGAGTGGATAGTTTAAAATTATTGCAGGAAATCAACAAACAAGCCCAAAAACAAAATAGAGTTATCGATTGTTTATTACAAATTCATATTGCTGAAGAAGAAACTAAATTTGGTCTTGACGAGGAAGAACTTACTTCACTCTTCGCCTCAGATGTATTTATGGAAATGAACAACATACAAATCATCGGGTTAATGGGAATGGCTACTTTTACAGATAATAAAGACCAAATCAAAAAAGAATTTACTCATTTAAAATCGATTTTTGATCAATTCAAAATTCAAAATTCACAATTTACCATTCTTTCTATGGGAATGTCTGGAGATTATCCGCTTGCAATTGAATGCGGAAGCACCATGGTTAGGATTGGAAGTAGTATCTTTGGAGGAAGAAATTGATTTTTATTTAAAATTTGAAAACTTCTATTAAAAAACTGATTACTAAAAACTGAACACTGAATACTGAAATTTGTACGCAATACTAGACATAGAAACCACTGGAGGACAATTCAACGAAGAAGGGATCACTGAAATCGCTATCTATAAATTTGATGGCCATGAAATTGTTGATCAATTCATTAGTTTAGTAAATCCTGAAATACCAATTCAGCCTTTCGTAGTAAAGTTAACTGGAATTAACAATGCTATGTTAAGTTCTGCCCCCAAGTTTTTTGAAGTAGCCAAACGCATTATTGAAATGACAAACGACTGCGTTATTGTTGCTCATAATGCCTCTTTTGATTATAGAATACTACGAACTGAATTCAGACGATTGGGATATGATTTTGAAGCAAGAACACTTTGTACGGTTGAATTATCAAAAAAATTATTGCCGGAACAACCTTCCCATAGTTTAGGAAAATTGGTCCGTGCGCTTGGAATCCCAATGGCAGACCGCCACAGAGCCAGTGGCGATGCTTTGGCAACAGTTAAATTATTCAAAATACTTTTAGAAAAAGATCTAGAGAAAGAAATTGTAAAAGATTTTATTAAACTGGAAATCGAGAAAGGGATTGCGCCAAAACTAATGGATATCGTGGCTAATTTACCCGCAAAAACGGGTATCTATTACATTCACAATGAAAAAGGAAATCTGATTTATATTGGCAAAAGCCGTAATATAAAAAAGCGAATCAACCAGCATTTTACCGGGACTACAACTAAATGCAAGAAAATTCAAACCGAAGTTTTTACAGTAACTTATGACGAAACCGGGAGTGAATTAATCGCCTTATTGAAAGAAAGCGAAGAAATAAAAATCAATAAACCCATCTATAATAGAGCACAAAGAAAAAGTGTTTTTCAATTGGCTTTGTATGCTGAAAAAGACGAAAAGGGATATCTTAATTTAAAACTTCAAAAAGCAGACGGACGAAAAAAAGAAATAACCTCTTTTACATCCTTACAAGAAGGTAAAAATGCTTTATTCAGAATTACTTCCCATTATAATTTATGTCAAAAGCTAACCGGCTTATACACTTCTAAAACAAACTGTTTTCAATACAGCATAAAAGAGTGTGACGGTGCTTGTATTGGCGAAATTTTACCTGAAGAATACAATGCCAGAGTGGCTGCGTTTATAGAAAAAAACAGTTTCGAAAATCAAAATATGGTACTTATCGACAAAGGACGAACCATTAGTGAACGCTCTGCCATTTTGATTGAAAATGGGATTTATAAAGGCTATGCTTTTTATGATTTAAACTATCAAATCCACAATATCGAAATTTTGAGGAATATAATTATTCCAATGCAAAACAACCGTGACACCCGCAATATTATTCAAAGTCATGTTAGAAGAAGTACCACTTTAAAAGTGATTAAATTTTAAAGCTATTCAAGTTATTTATAAAAAACATGAAATACTTAATAACCATTCTTGGGCCTACAGCAATAGGAAAAACTTCCCTAAGTATTGTATTAGCGAATTATTTTCAATGTGATATTGTTTCTTGTGACAGCAGACAATTTTTCAAAGAAATGACCATTGGAACCGCTGTACCAAACAAAGCCGAATTAGCAGTAGCTACTCATCATTTTATACAAAACAAATCTATATTTCAAAACTACACCGTTGGGGATTTCGAAAAAGAAGCGATTGCAAAACTTGATGAATTGTTTTTGACAAATGATTATGCAATTCTTGTTGGCGGTTCCGGATTGTATGTTGATGCTATTTTAAAAGGTTTTGATGAATTTCCCGAAATACACACAGCAGTACGTGCTGAGATAACCACAAATTACGAAAAACTAGGAATTGGTTATTTACAACAAAAGCTTGAAACTTTGGATCCTGACTATTATAAAAGTTTACTATCCGAAAATCCGCAAACGTTGCAAAATCCACAACGAATGATGCGTTTTGTAGAAGTCTGTCTTGGATCAGGCCAAGCATATTCCTCTTTTTTAAATCAAAAGCAAAAAAGTAGAAACTTCACTCCTATTCTAATTGGTTTAGAAGCGGATAGGAAAATAATTTACAATAGGATAAATCAACGTGTTGACATAATGATGAGTGAAGGACTTTTAGCCGAAGCAAAAACCTTATTCCCTAATAAAGAGCTGAATGCCTTACAAACTGTGGGTTACAGAGAATTATTTAGCTATTTTGATAGAGAAATTTCATTAGAATTTGCAATTGAAGAAATCAAGAAAAACACTAGACGGTTTTCCAAACGACAGTTGACTTGGTTTAAAAGAAATGAAAATACCAAATGGTTTGATTTTCAAACTCCGTATGATGAAATTGTTGCTTATATCAATTTTAAAAAGTAGATTTTACACCTATAAACACAAATTTGTTATTCTTAATTCATAATTATTCAAATGCCAATAGCAACAAATTTCACTTCTGTCCTAAGTAAAGATTGGGAAATTAATTTTACGCAATGTGCACCAAACGGTTTTTTAAAATATACTGATTTGTGCAACATACTTCAGCTCACGGCAGCAGCACATTCAGAAATTGGGGGCATTAGCTTTACCGATATGCAAGAATTTGATCAAGCATGGGTGTTGAGCAGAATGCGCGTTGAGATCACCCAATTGCCTAAATGGGGCGATACTGTAACCGTAACAACATGGATTAATTCTTTAGAGAACTCTCGCTCAGTACGGGCATTAGAAATGCATATAAACGGAGAGAAAATTGTGGGTTCTGAGACTTTTTGGGCTGTTTTTAACACTAAAAAACGTCGGCCGGAAGGATTGGCTTTGCCGTTCAAACATTTTGAATTATATCCCGAAAAAAGAGCCACTCAAGAAGGTTTCTCTAAAATTAATTTCAATCATGACAAAGAAATCGTTTTTGAAAAAAAAGTGTTTTTATCCGATCTCGATATTGTAAATCATGTCAATAATGTAAAATATCTGGAATGGTGCTTAGATCTGATTGACTCTAAATTGATTCTAAATCAAAAAATTGAAAGTTTTGAAATGAATTTTTTAAAGGAATTATCCCTAAAAGACAATGTCACCATTCACGAAAGTATTTCGGAGAGTAAAACTGTTTTTAGTATTACAAAAGAAGACAAAACGAGTTTTGCGCTACAATTGAACTGGAAATAAATCCTTACTTTCTTGTCAACAAAAAGCCTCAATTTCTTGAGGCTTATCTTTTTTATTTATTCGGCTACTTTATTCTTAACCACTAATCTAAATCCTTCTCCATGGATGTTTAAAATTTCAACATCTTCATCTAATTTCAAATACTTTCTAAGCTTAGCAATGTACACATCCATACTTCTCGAAGTAAAATAATTATCATCCCTCCATATTTTCGTCAAAGCTAATTCTCTTGGCATTAAATCATTTTCGTGAAGAATCAACATTTTTAATAATTCATTCTCTTTTGGAGATAATTTTATTGGCTCTTCATTATTAAATGTTAAAAAACGAAGTTTTGAATTCAAATGGAATTTACCGATATTAAATTCAAATTGTACTTGTTCTGCTTTAGTATCCGATGATTTTCTTTGAATTATTGCTTTGATTTTCATCAACAATACTTCAGAATCAAAAGGTTTATTCAAGTAATCATCAGCACCAGCTTTATATCCTTTCAACACATCTTCTTTCATAGATTTTGCGGTCAAGAAGATTATAGGCACTTCATTATTTTTTTCTCTGATTTCTTTAGCTAACGTATATCCATCTTTATAGGGCATCATAACATCCAGAATACATAAATCAAAAGTATCTTTTTTGAATTTTTCAAATCCTTCCATTCCATTTTTCGCCAAAGTGACGTCAAAATCATTTAGCATTAAATAATCCTTTAAAACCGCACCAAAATTAAGATCATCTTCGACTAAAAGTATTTTTTTATTTACATTTTCCATATTCTAATTTATTAATGGTAATTTTATTATGAAGGTACTCCCTTTTCCCTTTTCACTTTCTACATAAACTTGACCGTTATGGTCGTCAACAATTCTTTTTACATACGCTAAACCCAACCCGTGCCCTTTCACATTGTGAATGTCACCTGTATGCTCTCTGTAAAATTTTTCAAAAATTCTTTTCTGAGCTATTTTACTCATCCCAAGTCCTTTATCTTTTACTTTAATAATGATCATATCTTTGATATTTTCAGTAAAAATCTCAATTTCTGGCACGTTTGGAGAATATTTTATAGCATTCTCCAGAATATTCACAATGACATTCGTAAAATGAACATCATTAATTAAAACAGTAGTTCGTACAGCATTAAAACGACTTACAATTGATCCTTCTCTGTCTTCTAAAATTAAATTCACGTGCTCGATTGCATCGTTTATAATATCATGAATATTATGTGATTCTTTAATGATATTTAATTCTTTCTTTTCTAATTTAGAGATCCGCAATACATTTTCTACTTGTGCATGCATTCGCTTATTCTCATCTTTAATCATTTGAAGGTATCGCAACACCTTCTCTTTATCGTCAATTATTTTTGGATTTCTAATGGCATCCAGCGCTAAATTAATTGTTGCAATGGGAGTTTTAAACTCATGTGTCATATTATTGATGAAATCATTTTTAATTTCAGATATCTGACGTTGACGTATTAATTGATTCAAAGCACTTGAATAAGCAATTAAAATAATTAATGTAAAAATGATAGAAAGCACGGTTATACTAACCAATTCAGATAATAAAAATTTCTTTTTGTGCGGAAATGTAACCAATAATTGGTATTTACTATTTCCTTCATTATCTGAAAATACTGGAATCGAATAGGTGGCATCCTTATCGTATTTAAAACCATTCGATTTTACTTTAGTAGCTAAATTGTTACTGTATATACTAAACTCAAATTTAGTGTTTACACCCGATTCTTCTAGTTCTTTTTTTATAAGTTTACTCAATGTTTCTTTTGAAACTCTTTCCTGAATGGGTAATACAGAAGCGAAATCTTTATAAAATATTTCAAAGGAAGCATTGTCTAAAACATCTAAATTACCAGTTTTTTCAATTCTTACATCTGGTATTAAACTTTGAGTAACACTAGATTTGTCAATAGAATTATTATTATAAACTTCTGTAACCCGCTTGGAACTAAAGCTTTTAAATTTCTCACTATCAAATTTTTTATCAAAGAACGTAGGGGAAATATTATAATCCTCAGAAATTATACTATTTGAATATATTATTGTTTTATTAGTTCTTGGATTTTTTTGAACATAATAAAATTCTAGAATGTCATCTTTTTTAGGTACTTTCCCAGTGCTGTCTTTATAGTGATTTATTTTGTCATAAAAATTATATGCTTCTTGCTTTTGAACCTTATCAGCCACATTACCAATAACTTGCTTAACATGAAATTTAAACTGTTCGTCATTATTTTTGAATGAAGTGTTAAACCAATACACCTGAACCAAAATTATCCCTATTAAGGATAAGCTCATTAATAAAACAAGTAATTTAAAAAAAAGTTTATTCATCGAAACAAATTTAGTATTTTAACAATATATTAAATAATAGATTAACCAAACATTAACACCTATGTGTGTTTTTGTTTAATCTTTAAAATTTTAAGAATTCGATCTACATGTAGTTTTGCAGTTTCTTTAGCAATATTTTCGATAACAAAATCACTTTTTGAAATGCGTTTTTCATCAGTCCATTGTGCATTTATTTTTTTCAAAACAAGTTCAAGTGTAGTTTTATCACGTTTTATAACACGCTGAATTCTTGTTTCTACTGGTGCAGTGACAGTAATAATAAGATCGCAATTTTTATTACCACCGCTTTCAAATAAAATAGCAGCTTCATAAATGATGTAAGGGACATTTTTATGGTTTAAAAGCCATTGCTCAAAATGCTTTTTTACCGCGGGGTGAACAATATTGTTAAGTTTTTCTAATTTATCTGAGTCATTGAATACAATTTTTGCCAGTTTTTCTCTATTCAATATCCCATTTTCAAAAATGGCTTCGCCAAAAGCACTTATAATGGCATCAATAATTTCCGGAGATTCCATAATTTTCCTTGCTTCATCGTCTGCTATATAAATTGGAATCCCAAAAGATTTAAAATACTTTGCAATTGTTGTTTTTCCACTTCCAATACCGCCTGTCAGACCAATAATTTTTGTCATATTATTTTGAAAAATAATTCTGGAAAAGCATCTTTAGGAGACTGTTTCAAGATGATCACTTTATAATAGGATTTTATAAAACCTATTCCATATCCATAAAATTGCTTCCAAACAGCTATTAATGATAAATAACCTATTTTAATACTTTTGTGCTGATATGAAGATACTAAAAACAGTACCAAAAAATAACTAAAATACAACTGAATCAGGTAATCAAAGTTGAACAACAATAATACAATTGAAGTAAAAAATCCAACTATAAATACCGATGGAAAGAAAAAAGTTAGTTTATTATATTTTGGATACCAACTGTTCAAAATAGGTCTTGCTTTACCAAATTTATTTACCTGAAGAGAAAACTTATCCCAATCGATTCTTCTCTTATGATATACATAAGCATTAGAAAACAGTTTGGTTTCAAAACCCAAATTCCACAAACGAATTGATAAATCAGGATCTTCTCCAGGATGAATATTCCCAAACCCTTTCGACGCTTCAAAAGCTTTACGAGACAAACCCATATTAAAACTTCTGGGTTGAAATTTATCGATTTTTTCTGAACCACCTCTAATTCCACCTGTGGTTAAAAAAGAAGTCATTGCAAAATTAATTGCTTTTTGAATATCTGAAAAACTGTCTAAAGCCTTGTCAGGACCTCCAAAACAATCTACATAGTTTTGTTTTAAAGCATTATCCACTTCTGTCAAATACTGTGCTGGAATGATACAATCCGAATCAAATATGATGAAATAGTCACCCCTGGCTTTTTTCATTCCATAATTTCTGGAATCTCCCGGTCCTGAATTCTCTTTATAGTAATAGGAAATATCAAGTCGGTCTCCATATTTTTGAGCCACATCCTTGCAAACTAGAGTAGATCCATCCTCCACCAATACAATTTCAAATATTTCTTTATATGTTGAATGAGAAAGGCTTTCTAAAAGCTCATCGACTTCGTCCGGACGATTATAAACGGGTATGATTAGTGAAAAAAACATAAATTCAGATGTGGTATTGATGTGTATTTTTAGACTTATAAAATTTTAACAAATATAATCTTTATCCATAAAAAAACCATCAACTATTAATTGATGGTTTACAAATATTTTATTTATTGAACTACTTACGCTATACTTTCAATATGAACTACTTCATTAGTATCAGCAGTATAATCAATTCCATCCACTCCAAAACCAAATAGATTGTGAAAATCTTTTCTATAACCTTCTAAATCGCCTATTTCTAGTAAATTTTCAGTTACAGCTTCAATCCATAGTTTAGCTATTTTTTGCTGAACGTCAGAGCGCATTTCTAAATCATCTATACGAATTCTTCCTTTCTCATCAACAGGAACTTCATTTCCGGTATACAATCGTTCTTGGTACAAACGCTGAATTTGCTCAATACAACCTTCATGAATTCCTTCCTCCTTCATTATTTTATACAACAATGAAATATACAATGGAATCACTGGAATGGCCGAACTTGCTTGAGTAACCAAGGCTTTATTAACCGATACAAATGCTTTTCCTTTAAGTTCCGCTAAACTTTCAGTGATTGAAAATGCAGTTGCTTCAAGATGATCTTTCGCACGACCTATAGTTCCTTTTCTATACACAGCCTCAGTCAATGATGGCCCAATATATGAATAAGCTACAGTAGTAGCACCAGGAGCCAATAAATTTTGAGCTTTTAACGCATCAATCCACATCGCCCAATCTTCGCCACCCATCACAGCAACGGTATTTTCAATGTCGTCACCACTACAAGGTTCAATAGAAATTTCAGAAACTTTTCCAGAATGAAAATCAACCGTTTTATTCGTAAAAGTACTTCCAATAGGTTTCAAAACAGAACGGTGCAATACTCCTGTTGTAGGATGCATTCGAACTGGTGAAGCCAAACTATAGATAATTAAATCAACTTGCCCTAAATCAGCTTTGATTAAATCTAATGTTTGCTGCTTTATTTCATTCGAAAAAGCATCTCCATTAATACTTTTCGCATACAAACCTGCTTTGTGTGCTTCCGTTTCGAAAGCCGCAGAATTATACCATCCTGGTGAAGCCGTTTTTCCTTCAGAGGGTGCTTTTTCAAAGAAAACGCCAATTGTAGCTGCATCAGAACCAAAAGCACTTGTAATTCTGGAAGCCAAACCAAAACCGGTTGAAGCACCAATTACTACTACTTTTTTAGCACCATCAATGGGACCTTTTGATTTGATGTAATCGATTTGATTTTTAACATTTTGCTCACAACCTTTTGGGTGTGATGTTGTGCAAATAAATCCTCTCATTCTAGGTTCAATAATCATAACTGTCTTTTGTTTCCGTTTTATATTGTTGGACTTGTTTATTCTTTAATTCAAAAAAATATAAATATCTTAATTAATAATTTTTCTAATATTTTCTCTTACCGTTAATATGTCTATTTTTTTATTTTTACATTCTATAGTGTCGACTTGGTAACTGGATAAAAATTCATTGAAATCTTTACAGTCTTTTAAAACATTAAATTCCTTTTTAGTGATATCAAATACAATTCCTTTCAATCTATTCATTGAAGAACCTATTGCACCTCCAATTGCACCACCACTTCCATAAGCCATTCCCTTTGACCAACCATTTGCCAGTGCTGCTTCTAAATATAGAAACTTACCTGATTGTAGCACCCTATGATATGAATTTGGATTATCCCCTACTTCACTCTTATCCCCTTTCATTGCATATTTACTGAAATATTTTTGTTGTATGTAGAGATTTCCATTCAGTGATACAGCAAAAACTCCTGTCAATTTAGTTTCATCTGCAATAGTATATAGAAAAACATGATCAACAATAGAATTTTTAGGAATCAATTTTTTTTCAAAACCTATGATTTCTCTTCGTTCAACCGGGTTATGTTTAGTATTCTTTTTATTTATAAAGTCTTCCAAAGTATTATAGAAACCCTCCGGATAATCACTCACTGAATACACATAATTATGGGCGACACCTCCAATAACTGCTTGATTAGAATCTAAAACTTGCCCAAAAGAAGCATTAATAAGAGAAATATAAATGATACTTACTACTGCGATAGTTTTTTTTAAATACATATTCTATTTTAAAATATAAAATTTAATTAAATTCGTGTTAATTGTATTAGAAACAAATATAATTTAAAATATTAGTTCAACAAAGCTTTAGCATGATTTAAGGCCGAATCAGAAACGACTGTTCCGGATAACATTTGGGCTATTTCAACTATACGTTCATCCTCATTTAAAAGTTTCAGTTCAGATTGAGTATCCTCACCAACAGTGGATTTAAAAACCTTGAAATGTGCATTGCCTTTAGCCGCAATTTGTGGCAAATGGGTTATAGCAAAAATTTGCATTGCCTGACTCATATCTTTCATAATTTCTCCCATTCTAATAGCAATTTCACCAGAAACACCTGTATCTATTTCATCAAAAATCAGTGTTGGCAATTTTGAATATTGGGCTAATATTGCCTTTACAGCCAGCATAATTCTAGACATTTCACCTCCGGAAGCGACTTTTTTCAATAAACCAAAATCCGTTCCTTTATTGGCTGAAAATAAAAACTGAAGCTCATCTTTCCCGTTTTTAAAATACGTTTCAGTTGTTAAAAGATCCATTTTAAATCGCACATTAGGCATTCCTAACGTTTCTAATATCTCAATTAATTTTTGAGACAAAACTGGAATAGATTCCAATCTATAATTATGAATTCTAATCGAAAATGCATCTAAATCACTTGTTTTTTGTTCAACAGAAACAGTGAGCGATTCAATTTCTTCTTCTATATTCCCTAACTCTAAAACTGAATTCTCCATATTAACTTGGATTTTCAATAATTCATCTACAGATGAAACCTGATGTTTCTTTTGCAAATTAAAAATCAACTGAAGCTTTTGACTAACTAAATCCAATTGCTCTGGATCATTAACTAGTTTTTCGGAACAACGATTCAACTCACCTAAAATATCATCAAACTCAATTGTTATGCTCGTAATTCTTTCTAATAAGGAATGATATTCCGTGGAAAAAGATGCTGTTTTTTGTAGTGAAACCTTAATTTCATTCAAATTATGCACTACACCGATTTGTTCTTCATTGGCTATAGCCAAAGACCTATCGATAGATTCTTTTATAATTTCAACATTATTTAACTTGTCAAAATCAGCTTCAAGAACTTCTTGTTCACCGAGCTTTAATTTTGCTACAATCAATTCATCTAATAAAAAAGTATTGTATTCCTGTTCTTTTTTAGATTCTCTTTGTATTTGCAACAGTGCATTCAATTTAGATTTATCTGCTTTATAACTTTTTAAAAGTAATTGATACTCCAGAATCGTTTCCTTGTTATTTGCAATAGCATCTATGATATCAAATTGTACACTTTCATCAGAAAGTTCCTGAGTTTGCTGCTGGGAATGAATATCAATTAGAAACAAGCTTAATTCCTGCAATTCTTGAAGATTTACGGGACTATCATTTACAAAAGCTCGAGACTTACCCGAAGGCAGAATTTCACGTCTAATTATTGTATCATTCTCATAGTCTAAATCATTTGACTCGAAAAAAGAGGTCAAATTATACTTTGAAATTTCAAAATGTGCTTCAATTACACATTTTTCTTCCTTATTTTTCAATGAAGTCAAATCGGCTCTTTTTCCTAATACCAGCCCTAATGCGCCTAAAATTATTGATTTACCAGCACCAGTTTCTCCGGTTATTGTGGAAAACCCTTTTGAAAAATCGATAGTCAATTTTTCTATTAAAGCATAGTTTTTTATTGAAAGTGATGTTATCATTTACTATATTATTTTTTGGGAAAAGCTAAATTGAAGACTGGTTAATATTGTATAGAAACCCATTTACTTGAGTTCAAAGGAGAAATTTTATTCAAATTATTGACTAAATCTGATATCGTAATACTAGGTCCACCAGAAAATATAGATACTATTTCATCCGATTTTGTATCGAAAAACACACGTGCTAAAAAAGCATTTGGTCGGGTGGCATTTAATTTTGCCAGATTAATTAACGATATCTTAATTTTTTCTTTCGAAACTTTTAAATCCTGGCTCATCAAGTCTAATCCAGAATGATAATCGAACATAGTTTGTCGGACTTGTTTGAAAGTTGGAGATAAAATATCATTTATTAAAAAATAGCGATTTTGATTTCCATCGGCTTGACTCCATCCCTTTGAACCGCCTTGCTGAGCTACACTTGAAATGTTTTGAGCGATTTCAAAATTAGAAGTACCAGAATCAGCGACAAAAGTGTCCGCATCCATTCCTAAAATCACATAACTGTAAAAAGAAAGTACCGATATTAGGTTAGAATCAAACGTACTGGGATTAAAAATTAAATTTTCGAACTCGGTGTACTTAAAATTAAAGTCTTTATCATTATAATTTAACACCGGCGATGAATAGGAGGAATTAAAAACCGGTCTGGCGGACTGAACTTGAATAGTAGCCGTAAATTGATCTGAACTGTTAGCAGACACCGTAATATACATTGAACAATTGATCTTTTCACTTTGCTTTACCACTTGACCTGTCCAATCGGTTTTATTTACAAACTCGCTTATGGCTGTTTCTAAAGTTTTAAAAACTTGCTGATTTGTCACGCTCAGCCTTTGGGAGTCTACCGTTACCACACAATTTAATTGTTGTGCTTGAGCAAATCCAAAAATAAAAAGCAGCAAAAAAATAATTATTTTATTCATCCGTAGATTTCTATTTTTTATTCATTTTGTCTCACTTACAACAGCTATAAGTGATCAATAAACCATTTCTCTAGTGTTGAATCCCAAAATGAATTATCACTTTATTTAAAATATCATCAGCAACTGCCTCTTTAGATTTTAATTCCATAGGTTCAATAATGAAATTTTTATCAATAAAAGTTACTTTATTAGTTGCTTTCCCAAAACCAGCACCAGGATCTTGCAACGAATTTAAAACAATCAAATCTAAGTTTTTTTTCTGAATTTTCAGCTTTGCATTTTCAATTTCATTTTCTGTCTCTAATGCAAAACCAATCAAAAATTGTTTTTCTTTTTTAGCCCCTAAAGAAGCTAAAATATCTTTTGTCTTCACAAGTTCGATTGTAAATTCAGCTGCAGCCTTTTTTATTTTTTGCGCTTCTGTATGTTTCGGTTTATAATCTGCTACAGCTGCTGCCGCAATAGCAACATCAACGTCTGCATAAAACTGATGACATGCATTGTACATTTCTTCAGCCGAAACTACTGGAATAACAGTGATTAATGGATTTAAAACTTTACAATTTGTGGGCCCTGAAACTAAAATTACTGTAGCCCCAAGATTAGCAGCGCTTGAAGCTATATCAAAGCCCATTTTCCCCGAAGAGTGATTCCCAATAAAACGAACAGGATCTATGGCTTCATAAGTAGGCCCAGCAGTAATTAGTATTTTTTTTCCTTTAAGTGGTAATTTGCTGTTTAAATCTGCTTCAATATATGCCACAATATTCTCAGGCTCGGCCATTCTACCTTCTCCGGATAAGCCACTTGCCAATTCGCCTGTTTCTGCAGGAATAATTATATTCCCAAATCGCATCAAAGAAGAGAAATTAGCCACGGTTGAGGAATGTTTATACATATCCAGATCCATTGCAGGCGCAAAATACACAGGACATTTAGCAGACAAATAGGCAGCAATCAAAAGGTTGTCACAACTGCCATTGGTCATTTTAGACAACGTATTTGCCGTTGCAGGAGCAATTACCATTAGATCGGCCCAAAGTGCTAAATCTACATGATTATTCCATTTCTCATTTTCATCATCTTGATTATAAAAACTGGAATGTACCGGGTTTTTGGATAATGTAGATAGTGTTAGCGGAGTTATAAAATCCTTAGAAGCAGGTGTCATTATCACTTGGACATGTGCACCTGCTTTTATGAAAAGTCGTACTAATGATGCTGTTTTATACGCTGCGATTCCACCAGAGATTCCTAGTAAAATTTTCTTACCGTTTAAAACTGACATAGCATTATTATTTATTTGAATCTCTATGGTAAATTTTACCATCCAACCATTCTTGAACCGCTAAAGCATGTGGCTTAGGTAGTTTTTCATAAAATTTTGAAACCTCAATTTGTTCTTTGTTCTCAAAAACTTCCTCAAGACTGTCATTGTAAGTAGCAAATTCTTCTAATTTCTCAGTCAATTCTTTTTTAATCTCAGAATTGATTTGGTTTGCTCTTTTAGCCATAATGGTTATCGCTTCATACACATTACCAGTAGGTTCTTCAATCACATTTTTGTTGTATGTAATTGTATTTACTGGAGCAATCGTCTTTTTTAAATCCATGGCGTTATTTATTTAGTAAATTTTTGTAAATCTTTATTTATTCTAGCTAACATTTCGTTTGCTACTTTTTTGTATTTAGTTTCGGCATTAAATTTTATCAAATTCGACTGTGCTACCTTTGCTACATTTAATCGATCTTCCATTTTTGAAGGAATACTATTAATAGCCAATTGATAGGCTGAATCTAACTTGTAATACAATGCATCCTCCTTGAAAGGCGTTCCTGGATAATCCGAAACAAAATTTTCTAAGGCTATAATTGCCGATTTATAATCCGAAATTGTATTGTACCCTTTCGCATTTTCAAAAACCTTTTTCTCTATTTTTTCACTCAGTAATTTTACTGCATTGTTTGCCTCAGATAAATACTCTGAATTTGGATAATTATCAATAAATGACTGTAATTTATCTAATGCTTTTGTAGTATCCGTTTGATCTAAACTATAAACTGGTGATAACATTGAGTAACTTTTTGCGCCCAAATACGCCGCTTCTTGTAATTTTTCACTTTTAGGATATCCGGAAACAAAACTTTCAAATTGATATCCTGCCAAGTAATATTGCTTAGTTTTATAATAAGACTGAGCAAACATATAAAACAATTTTTCAGCTTGAGGTTTTCCTCTGTATGCAGGAGCAATTTGTTCAAAAATACGAATCGCTTTAGAATACTTTCCCGCATCATACAGTCTAGTCGCCATATCAAATTTAATAGCGACATCTTCCGTTTTTAATGCTTTTTGATATTCGTTACAAGAACTAAAAACGACTATAAGAAGTAAAAGAGATATTATTTTTTTCATTTGTTTACTTTTTTTATGATTTCCTGATTGAAACAACCCACGAAATCATACCGAAGTTTCGGTGGCAAATTTAGTTATTAATTTAGCGACTTCAAAATATATTTTTTGTTTAAAAAAAGTCTTTTTATTTAACCTTGTTTATTTACTTTTTTAACAAATTGGTCAATTTTTCCCGCTAATAAATCATCTACTCCCACTAGCGGCAATCGCACTGTGTTTTCTGAAATTCCTAGCGATAGAAACACTTGTTTGATTCCTGCAGGATTACCCTGCTCAAAAATCATATCGATACAATCTGCTAAAAGATACTGCGATTTAAACGCTTCGTCTACTTTACGATTTAATCCCAATCGAATCATTTCTGAAAATTCTTTAGGAAAACCTTGTCCAATTACTGATATAACGCCAGATCCACCTGCTAAAACCATTGGTAAAGCAATCATATCATCACCTGAAATCACAAGAAAATCTTTAGGTTTATTTTTCAATAATTGCATGGCCTGAACGATATCTCCTGCTGCCTCTTTGATGGCAACAACGTTTTCGAAATCGTGTGCCAAACGCAAAACCGTTGAAGGCAACATATTGCTCGCCGTTCTACCAGGAACATTGTATAAAATTACCGGAATTGGCGATGCTTCAGCAACTGCTTTAAAATGTTGGTAAATCCCTTCTTGAGTTGGTTTATTGTAATACGGTGAAACAGAAAGTATCGCTGTAAATGCTGACAAATCTCTTGTTTTTAATTCTTCAACCACTTTTAAGGTATTATTCCCTCCTACTCCAAGCACTAATGGCAAAGCGCCATTATTCGCTTCGATTACAGTACGAATAACCAATTCTTTTTCGTCCGGAGACAAGGTTGCATTTTCTGCAGTTGTACCCAATACTACCAGATATTCAATTCCTCCATCAATAGAAAAATGTACAATTCTTTTTAAAGCATCGGTATCAATTGAAAAATCTTGTTTGAATGGGGTTACAAGAGCAACACCGGTTCCTATTAATGATTGCATATTATATTTTGTTTAATAATTTTAAATATTTAAATAATTCACTTACAAAAACACTGTAACTATTGACTTCCGTTTTAATCATGAAATGATTTAATCTTTTGTCAATAGTTGAAAAGCCCACTTTGAAGTTTGCTTTTGAATGATGCGTAATTTGCATTAAAATTGCTTTTTCGATATCATAATAACTGATTAGTAAATCAAACTTTTGATTGATAAAATCATGTACTGCTGGAGACGAAATTTGTCCATTCCAGTTAAGATGCCCTGCATTAAAAGTAGGATATGTATCTTTATTACCTTTCTTTAGTTTTCCGTTGTAAACAATGGTTTTTATGCTTTCAGGAACAATTCCAAATGAAGACAATTCTTTAATCAACAATTCGATCTTAACAAAATCAGTAGCATCAACCACTAATCCAACGGTATGTATGGCAGCTGTAGAAGCATTACTTTTTAAATTTTGCAAACTGTTTTTTAATGTTTTTTTTACAAAAAAATTCTTTATATAATTTAAAAACATATTACTTTTACTTGATTACAAAATTAATTAATTAAGTCGCATTTAAAATGGTAAAACTAAAAAAGTATAACGACGTTTCTAAACTTTTTGTTATATTCTTAACATTTTTATTTGTTGTTTCATGCAGCAAACAAAATTATTACGTTACTAAAATTGAAGGAAAGCGAATTCCAGTAACGGAAAAGGAAAATCAAGCTCTTAATTCCGGTCCACAAAGTGGACAAGCTCAACAAATTGAAAATTTCATAAAACCATACCGAGAACATATCAACAACGACTTAGACAGCATTCTTGCCTATAGTCCACAAACATTAGATAAAAGCACCGGTAAATGGCAAACTACTATTGGTAATTTAATGGCTGATGTGACTTTAATGCGAGGCAATGTTGTGTTTAAAGCCCGGAAAAAAAAGAGTATTGACATTTGCCTGCTCAACAGTGGCGGGATTCGTTCTATACTCCCGAAAGGGAATGTAACCGCCAGGACCGCTTTTGAAATTATGCCTTTTGAAAACAGCTTGGTTGTTATCGCTTTAAAAGGGGAACAAATTCTTGAAATGGTAACCTTTTTTATTGCCGAAAAGAAATCCCATCCTCTTGCTGGAATTACATTTACAATTAACAAAAATAATGTTGCCAAAAATATTTTAGTACAAGGAAAACCCCTTGAAAAAGAGACCATTTATTATGTTGGAACCAATGATTATTTATCCAATGGTGGAGATAACATGAATTTCTTTAAAAAAGGCATTCAGAAATTTGATTTAGACTATAAGTTGAGAAATATCCTAATTGACTATTTCAAAGAAGTAGATACAATTCCCGTGATAAATGACATTCGAATTACGGTTGAATAAAAAATAAATGTTCCATAGTGCGACACAAGGCTCCGCTTTAAACAAGTATAGAATAACACTGTTAAGATATGGCTTTAGCCCTGATGGTCGAATTGCTTTCGCAATTGCCTTTGTATTTTTTCTTTAAAAGCATAAATATATCGCAAACAGCAGGAAATAGCTCCAAAAAAAAATAAAATGAAAAGAAGAGAATTTATAGAGAAAACAGCTGCAGGTTCAGCTTTACTGGGTTTAGGAATATCATTAAGCAGCTTCGAATCCTCAAAAGCCAGACAGCTGACAGTTTTACATACGAATGATGTACACAGTTATATTGATCCATTTCCGGCTGATCATCCCAGAAATGCTAATATGGGTGGTGTAGCCCGCAGGGCCGCATTGATTGAAACGATTCGAAAAGAAAATCCAAATGTTCTGTTATTAGATGCGGGCGATATTTTTCAGGGAACTCCTTATTTTAACTATTATGGCGGAGAATTAGAATTCAAATTGATGAGCATGATGCAATACGATGCTGCTACCATAGGGAATCATGATTTTGATAATGCGGTTGAAGGTTTGCATGCACAAATGCCACACGCCAACTTTGAGTTTTTATCCGCTAACTACGATTTTAAAAATACCGTGATGGATGGTTTTGTAAAACCATATAAAATATTCAACAAGAATGGGATTAAGGTTGGTGTTTTTGGACTCGGGATTGAGCTTGCCGGTTTAGTCGATAAAGGAATGTATAAGGAGACTGTTTACAACGATCCGGTTGAGACCGCACAAGAAATGGTACGAATTTTAAAGAAAGAACAGCAGTGTGATTTAGTGATTTGCCTATCCCATTTAGGGTATAAATACAAAGATGAGCCTACTAAAATATGTGATTTAAAATTAGCCGAACTCACACAGGATATTGACTTGATTATTGGCGGACATACCCATACTTTTTTAGACAAACCTACTGTTACAAAAAACCGTATTGGCAAAGAAGTTTTAGTAAATCAAGTAGGTTGTTATGGTATAAATCTGGGGAGAATTGATTTTTATTTGGATAACAATAAAGCAAAAGCTTTTGAAGGGAAATCGATTATAGTGTAATTATAATCGATTTCCCTTCAAAATTTAACCATTTACACACTAATTATTTTTTGAACAAAACCGATCATTACTTTATTTAGTGTTTACTTTCATGTCTGGATTTAAACTTTGGGCATCAATCCCAAATTTATAAAACAGACTAACTTACTATAAATAAGACTAATCGTTTAATAACAAAAAAAAAACACTATAAAAACACCCCTACAAGAATTTCAATCGTTACATCAAAAAACAGACAACGCATATTCTGACACAAAGTATATCTTTAATCAGTCTCTGTAGTAGAAGTATGAATTAAATTGATAAAATCATCTTCAGAAATTATCGAAATGTTGAGTTTATTTGCTTTATCAAGTTTAGCCGGCCCCATATTATCGCCAGCTACAACATAATCCGTCTTTGCTGAAATAGAATTCCCCACTTTTCCCCCATTATCTTCAATTGCTTTTTTCAAATCGTCTCTAGAGAATTTCTCAAACACACCTGAGACCACAAAAGTTTTTCCTATAAGTTTATCTGTAGCATTGGGATTTATTTTTTCAACAATTTCAAATTGTATTCCATATTTTTTAAGCCTTTCCAGAATGCCTCTATTTTCTTTGTTTTCAAAAAAATCAAGTACACTTTGTGCGATTCGATCTCCAATTTCGTCTACCAAAATTAAATCCATCAAAGTCGCCTGGCCCAAGGCATCAATGTTTTTATAATGTTTAGCCAATTTCTTCGCTACTGTTTCTCCTACAAAGCGAATTCCGAGTGCAAATAAAACGCGTTCGAAAGGAATATTTTTAGAATGAGCCACTCCATTTACTAAATTCTCAGCCGATTTTTGTGCCATTCGCTCCAAGGGTAAAATCTGGTCAACAGTCAATTCATACAAATCGGCATAATTATGAACTAATCCATTATTAAAAAGTAAGGCTACCGTTTCTCCGCCAAGACCTTCAATATCCATGGCTTTTCTAGAAATAAAATGCTGAATTCTTCCAATGATCTGCGGTGGACATCCATAAAAATTTGGACAATAATGATTCGCTTCTCCTTCTGATCTGACCAGTTCTGTATTGCATTCCGGACAATGGCTAATGTATTTTGTAGATTCTGAGACATCGGCTCGTTTTGTTAAATCGACCGCTATAATTTTGGGAATAATTTCTCCTCCTTTTTCCACAAAAACAGTATCTCCTACACGAATATCTAACTTTTCTATTTGATCAGCATTGTGCAATGAAGCCCTTTTTACAATGGTTCCAGCTAACTGAACGGGGTCAAGATTCGCTACAGGAGTTATAGAACCGGTTCGTCCTACCTGATACGAAATAGAATTTAATTTTGTTGAAACTTGTTCTGATTTGAATTTATAAGCGATGGCCCAACGAGGTGATTTGGCGGTAAAACCCAATTCCTCTTGATACTGAAAAGAATTTACTTTAACCACAATACCATCCGTTTCATAAGGAAGAGTATGCCTGTGACTATCCCAATAATCAATAAATTCGAAAACCTCAGTTAAATTACTGGCTAATTTTGCTTCTTTAGGAACTTTAAAACCCCAGTTTCTCGCGGATTCTAATCCTTCAAACTGCGATTTGAAAGGAAGAGTATTTCCAATTAAAAAATACAACAAACAATCCAAAGGTCTTTTTGCTACTTCGGCACTATCTTGCAATTTTAGACTTCCTGAAGCGGTATTTCTGGGATTAGAATAGGGAGTTTCTCCAATTTCTATTAGTTCCTGATTCATTTTTTCGAATCCGGCAAAAGGCAAAATTATTTCACCGCGAACGTCAAATGTATCTGGGAAATTTCCTTTTAACTTAAGCGGAATTGATTTTATGGTTTTGATATTATTAGTCACATCATCTCCCTGAAAACCATCGCCACGCGTAACGGCTCGTTTCAGTTTTCCATTTTCATACGTAATACTAATTGAGGCACCATCATATTTTAATTCACAGGTATATTCTAGCGGGACATCGCCTAAGACCTTCTGAACGCGTTTTTTCCAATCAATTAATTCTTCTTTGGAATAGGAATTATCCAAAGAGTACATTCTATATCTATGCGGAACGGTTTGGAAGTTTTTTGTTATTGTTCCACCTACTCGTTGCGAAGGTGAGTTCTCATCAAAATATTCCGGATACTGACTTTCAAGCTCTTGTAGTTTTTTTAATTTCAAATCAAAGTCATAATCAGAAATAATTGCATTATCTAACACATAGTAATTATAGTTGTGCTGATTTAATTCCTCCCTTAATTTTTGAATTGTATTCTGAATATCCATAGAAAATAAATTGGCTATTTTAGTTTTGAAAAAGTGTACTAAAATAACCAATTAAAAATAAATAGCAATACAATTAAGATGCCATAATAGTATTTATTTGCTGGTACAATAGACCATCACTCAAAAACGAACCTTGTTGTATTAATTCAAAAATTGAAGTATTGCGTTCTTCTGAAAACCCTTTTTTACCCACTTTCATTTCAATAGTATCCGTAAACATATTATCGCTAAGCCATTGCAAGCCTTCTTTGGTCAAGAAATCAGTCTCTGGAACTAAAGATTTCAAGACTATTGATTGGACGTGAGTATCAAAACAATGAAAAAGAAAAATATGATTTTTAGAAAAATGTTCTAAGTACGTTGCTTTTGAAAGTACTCCTTCCCATACCAAATCAGAAAAAACATCTAATTCTTGTTCGGCAACTTCTGGTTTTTCTGCTTTTATTTTATCCCACTCGGCTTTATCGATGGTCTGCGTTGCTAAAAAAGTACTGAATTCCTGATTCAATTCCTCAAATTGTTCTTTTGTTAATCTTGAGTATTTCATTATTGCGTTTTAATATTTGACTTTTATTTTTAGCTATTCTTGATTTTATAAAACAAAAAAAACCCTCTCAAACGAGAGGGCAAATTTAATCTATATTTTTATCTTTTTTTAGAAAATATATCTAATTCCAAACTGCGCCTGCCATCTTGATAATAAACTTGCGTCATAGTTGAAGGTTTTGGTTTGAGTACCGTTAAAAGTATAGGTTGGTATTTTTGTAGTTTGATCAACAGATACACCAATTGGTTGAACACTTGTTGGCACTTGAACCAATCCCCAATCAGAATTAATCAAATTACCTAAGTTCAATACATCAATACTAAATTGAATTGTATTCGTTTTAATAGAAGCGGATGAAATTTTAAAGTTATAATCTTGCATTATTTTAAAATCCCATTTTCCTCTCCATGGCGAAAGCGCTCCATAACGAGCTGCGTACTGACCTCTTCTATCACTCAAATAGTTATCCTGCTTGATAAAGGCATCAAATGCGGCACCTTGACTAACTCCACCAGTAAATACCATTGTACTTATTTCGGCTGAAGTTGGTATATAAATTAAATCATTACCCGTTGCCCCATCATTGTTAATATCTCCTCCATACGTATAATTAAAACGGCCTCCTTGCGCGTATTCAAAGAAAGTCGATACAGTAGTAGCCCATTTATCATTAGTACCATACTTCCATTTTTTTGAAGCTACGCCTATAAAACGGTGCGTATCGCCATACTTAGAATCAGATAAAACTGCATCATTCACATTCCCCAAAGCCGGATTAAAAGCAAAAGCATCACCCGTAATTTCTGCTTCAATAGAATTAACATCCTGTGACTTTAAATAGTTATAGGCTAAACTTGCAAACAATCCATTGTCAAAAGTCTTTTGTACTTTGATAGAAGAGTTGAATGCACTTCCTTTATTGGTATTAGTCAATACATATCCATTAGTTCGCGCTGGAAAACCATAATCAGTCCAAGTACCATAATCTGCACTACCATATATTGCTCTATTATCAGCTCCTGTCAATTGACTTGTTGGTCGTTTTAATCCCCAATTTTGTATATGAACCCCATTTAAATCTTTATTATAAGACATGTCTATCGTTACAATATAATCATTTTCAAATTTATGATCAAATCCTAAACTAGTTCTCCATACCTGTGGAAATTTAAAATCTTCGTCTACTACTTGATAGAAAAATGGATCTATACCACCTACTTGATTTCCAATCCACACAAAAGGAAGTTTACCGGTGAAAATTCCAGTACCTCCACGCAACTGTTGTTTTTTATCTCCATTAATATCCCAATTGAAACCAACTCTTGGCGACCAAAGTAAATTATTATTGGGTAATTTAGTTGAATCAAAATTCTTTACACTACCATCAGCTGGATTATAATAATCAATATTTGGCAAATATCCTTCTGAATTATCTGTGTCAATAAATTTTTGAGCCAATTCAGATGTATTGAAATACAATGGCTTATCAGCTCTTAATCCATAAATTAATTTAAAATTATCACTGATATTCCATTCATCCTGAACGTAAAAAGCTAATTGTCCTACTGTCGTTTCTGCTAAATTCCAACCCCCATCAACACCATCTTTCAATGCATTTTTTGTGTCGAAAGTTGTCTGTGCGTTTTTTATTGCAGTACTGTAATACCCATTTGCAATATTCGCATCAAAGCCTGCCATATTTGTACTTCCAAAAACATCAAAACCATACCCTTTTAAGTTAAATGAATTTTTGAAAATGAACTTTTCGAATGAGAAACCTAGTGTATAGGTATGGTTTCCTCTGACAATATTCAAATTATCAGTAATTTGAATTACTTTTTGATCTAATTTATTATTGATAGAGAAAGGCTCATGACCTGCAATAATGTAAGGAGAACCATCTTTAGTAATTGTAATTACAGGCGCAGGAGCAGAAAATGGATTTCTAAAATCATTAAAATGAGTATAACCCGCTTGTAATTTATTAGAAACCGTCTCACTAAATTTAGAATTTAATTCTACTAAAAAAGAGCTAATCTGATTGTTAATTTGGTATCCTGAATTTTCAAATTGCAACGTATTTGCATCAATTCCTCTACGAATAATAGCGGTAGGATGTGCAGGCTTATCTTTCGAAGCATCTAAAAAATTATAAATAACAGCTAATTTATGATTGTCATTAATATTCCAATCCAATTTTACAATTCCTTTACTTGAATTAGAATTGTGTGTAAATCCTTGATAAGCACCTGTATTGTACCCTAGCTTACCTAACTCAGTTGATACATGCATTAAATCAGTTGCTAAAACTCTGGATTCATTCACTCCAGTTGTTCCATTTCCATCATTAGCAACAAAATTTGATCCTGAATCGCTTCTTTTATCAATTTCAAAATTGGTAAAGAAAAATAATTTGTTTTTAACAATTGGACCACCAAGACTAAAACCGGTTTGTGTTTGCTCCAATGAGGGTACAAATATTTTTTCTCCTTTAATTTTATTACCTGTCATATCCTGATTTCTATAAAAACTATAAGCAGTTCCATGGAATTCGTTTGACCCTGATTTAGTTACTGCATTTACAGAAGCTCCAGTAAAACCCGATAATGTTACATCATAAGGAGCAGTGGCTACTTGAATTTGCTCAATTGCATCCAGTGAAATAGGCTGAGAGCCAGTTTGTCCACCCGGAGTTGCAGCATCTAATCCAAAAGGATTGTTAAAAACTGCACCATTAAGTGAATAACTGTTGTATTGATCGTTTCTACCTCCAAAAGAACCTCCACTTGCTGTTGGTTCTAAACGGGTAAAATCATCAGCTGATCTTGAAATAGAGGGCAATGCTGATAATTCTCTTCGACCAATCGTAGTTTCTGCACCGGTTCTTCCACTTTGAAAAACTCTATTTTTAGAACCAACTACTTTTACTTCCTCCAGTTTCTGACTTTCATCTTTTAAGACAACATCTAAACTAAATACTTTACCTAAATCAAGGTAAACATCATTGTATTCCTCACTTCTATATCCTACATAGGATACGACAATTTTATAAGGACCACCAATTCTCATATTCAACATGCTGATTCTTCCATCTGCATTAGATAGCGCAGAATACTTAGAACCTGTTGGAACATGTGTTGCCTGAACCGTCGCTCCAGGAAGCGTCTCATTGTCAGAACCTCGCACAATCCCTTTGATGCTAGAAGTTGTAGTTTGCCCAATGACAGCGCTGAAACTACATAAAATTAATAATAAAGTAATGATTTTTTTCATTTGTGTAAATGTGTTATTTTGGGTGCAAAATTAAACAAAAAAAAATCACTCCTAAGAGTGATTTTAATAATTTATTAACAATATGTTAACAAATTTATGCTTTTTCAGCAACAATTTCATAATCTAATTCAATTATTACATCTCTGTGCAAACGAACGTTGGCAGTATATTTACCAGTACGTTTAACAATTCCGCTTGTAATGAATTTTCTATCAATTTGTTGTCCACCTTTAGCTAAAGCTTCAGCGATATCAATATTCGTGATTGAACCGAATAATTTTTCACCACCTGCTTTTGCAAAGATTTTAATTTCGATAGCTTTCAAAGCTTCAGCCAATGTTTTTGCATCATTAACTACTTTAGCTTCTTTATGAGCTCTTTGTTTTAGGTTTTCAGCTAATACTTTCTTTGCAGAAGATGTTGCTAAATGAGCGTGTCCTTGTGGGATTAGAAAATTACGTCCGTATCCGTTTTTTACAGAAACGATATCATCTTTAAATCCTAAATTTTGAACGTCTTGTCTTAAAATAAGTTCCATGTTGTTGTCCTTTTTTATAGAAGTTAGGTTTCGTAAATTTTAATGTCACTTTTTTAAGTACCATTAATCATTGCTTTTTTTATTCATGTTTGTTTACTACAAACGCTTTTATTGATAGCAATTTCATGTTTCAGAAAACCAACAACTGTTAATTTTATATTATTTTAGTAAATCAGCCACATATGGCATTAATGCTAAGTGACGCGCTCTTTTTACAGCAACAGACACTTTTCTTTGGTACTTCAATGAAGTTCCTGTTAAACGACGAGGAAGTATTTTTCCTTGCTCATTAACAAATTTCAATAAGAAATCAGCATCTTTATAATCAATATATTTGATACCTGATTTTTTGAAACGACAATACTTTTTAGTTTTGTTTGTTTCTATGTTCAAAGGCGTAAGATATCTGATATCTCCGTCTTTTTTTCCTGAAGCCGATTGTTGTAGTGTAGCCATGATAATTAAGCTTTTGTAGATTTTAATTTAGTTCTTCTTCTTTCAGCCCAAGAAATAGCGTGTTTGTCAAGACTTACAGTCAAGAAACGCATTACTCTTTCATCACGTCTAAATTCAGTTTCAAAAGCAATAAGGACTTCTCCAGCTACTTTGAATTCGAATAAGTGATAAAAACCACTTTTTTTGTTTTGAATTTCGTAAGCCATTTTTTTTAGGCCCCAGTCTTCTTTCGATACCATCTCTGCACCTCTACTAGTAAGAAAATCTTCAAATTTGCTTACTGTTTCCTTTACCTGAACTTCAGATAAAACGGGATTTAAAATGAAAACAGTTTCATAATGATTCATAAATATATATTTATATGTTATTTTGGGTGCAAAAGTAATCAATAATTCTTAGTAAGCAAGTCATATTTCATTTTATTCGATGTATGGTAAAAAAACTTAGCTCCGTTAATTTTCTTCTAATAAAAAAGTAGTATGTTTACATAGCCAAATCTAAAGTACAATATTATGAAACTAAACTGTGTGGTTGTGGATGATAGTTCAATCCAAAGAATGATTATCGCCAAGTTAGTTAATAATCATCAAAATTTACACCTAATTGGTGATTTTTCAAATGCAATTGAAGCAAGAAGCTGTATGTCTATACATAACGTCGATTTGATCTTTCTTGATATCGAGATGCCAGTGATAAGTGGTTTTGATTTTTTAGATGGTTTAAAGATAAAGCCTCAAATCATTTTCATTACCTCAAAAGCTGAATATGCCATGAAAGCTTTTGATTATGATGCTACAGATTACCTTCAAAAACCAATTGCTATCGATCGATTCAATGCTTCTGTCAAAAGAGCCCTCGATTTTCATTTACTGAAAAAAGATAACAAAGAAGAAGAAGGAGAGCACATTTTCATTAAAAGCAATTTAAAGAAATTAAAAATCTTTACCTCTAAAATAAAATGGATTGAAGCTTTTGGAGATTATGTTCGTGTTGTTACAGAAGAGGATAGCAATTTAGTGCTGTCTACAATGAAATCTTTTGAAAATGATCTATCAAAAGAAAAATTCATCAGGGTACATAAATCTTATATCATCAATATTGACAAAGTAGAACGATTTAATAGTAAATATGCTGAAATTGGGATGACGAAAATCCCTTTGAGCCGACATAAAAAAGAAGACCTCGTTCGCGCACTTTCATTTTCGTAAACAAATACCTTTTGTTAATAAAAATCTACATTTATCGTGACTTTTATCGCTCTGTACTGAGCAACAGCTTCAAAACTATTTAGTATTTTCTGAATAGTTTTTTTTGTATTTCCAATAGACACATTTTGAGGTATTTTAATGATAATTGTTCTAATGTATTCATTTCGAATTCTACTAATTGCAGGCTCTTCAGGCCCTAAAACCGGCATACTCAAGTTTTGACTCATTACTTGATACAACCACATTGAACCTTCCTTTAATTTATCAAAATCGCGTTGTTTCAGCGTTAGCTTAATGATTCTAAAATAAGGCGGGTATTTATAGATCTGTCGGTCATACAATTGTTCTTTATACATACCTGTGTAATTATTATTGGTAACCTGTTGTATTGTATTGTGATTGGGATTATAAGTTTGTATAATCACTTTTCCTTGTTTTTCTGAACGTCCCGCTCTACCGGCAACTTGAGTCATCATCTGGAAACTTCTTTCGAAGGCTCTAAAATCAGGATGATACAACATATTATCGGCATTCATAATACCTACTAAACTCACGTTATCAAAATCCAATCCTTTGGCCAGCATTTGAGTTCCGACTAATATATCCATTTCTCTGTTCTTAAAACTATCAATTATTTTTTCGAAACCAAATTTACCTCTAGTAGTGTCCTGATCCATTCTTGCTATTTTTGAATTTGGAAAAATAGCAATCAATTCTTGCTCTATCTGCTCGGTTCCAAAGCCTTTTGTAGTCAAATCTATACTTGAACACGAATGACAATGCGTAGGCTTGGCCATACTGTACCCACAGTAATGACACCGCAACTGATTTTTGTTCTTGTGATACGTCAAACTAACATCACATTGCTGGCAATGTGGCACATGACCACAAGTGAGGCATTCAATTATAGGAGAATATCCTCTTCTATTTTGAAATAAAATTATTTGCTCTCCTAATGACAATGCATTCGTTATTTCTTCAATTAAAACATCGCTGAAATGTCCCGTCATTTTTTTGCGGAAGTATTTATCTTTGAGGTCTACTAATTCAATAAGCGGCATCATTACATTTCCAAAACGTTTTGAAATTTCGACTAAGCCAAACTTGTCCGATTTAGCATTGAAATAGGTTTCTATACTGGGAGTAGCAGAACCCAATACCACTTTTGCTTTGTGCCAATGGGCCAAAACTATTGCAGCATCGCGCGCATGATACCGTGGCGCTGGATCTGCCTGCTTGAAGGTTTGTTCATGCTCCTCATCTATAATAATAAACCCTAAAGTTTTAAAAGGTAAGAACAAAGCTGACCTCGCTCCTATTACGACTTGCGCTTTCTCCGAGTTAAACAATACTTGATTCCAAACCTCTATACGTTCATTATTGTTATATTTTGAATGAAAAACAGCAACTTTATTTCCGAAATAAGCTCTCAGTCTTCCCACTAACTGGGTTGTCAAAGCAATTTCGGGCAATAAATACAATATTTGTTTTCCAGTTTCCAGATATTCTTCAATCAGTTTAATATAAATCTCCGTTTTCCCACTGGAAGTTACACCATGTAATAAACAAACTTCTTTTTGAAGGAAACTCTTCTTAATTTCCTCAACAGCTGTTTGTTGATCCGCACTTAACTGTAATTCGTCTTCCCTTATTTTTCCATTGAAATTTATTCTGTCTTCCTGTAGAAAATAATCTTCAAATATTTCTTTTTCAATCAAGGCCTTTACAATTGCCGAAGAAGAATTCGCTTGCTCCACTAGTTTTTTTACGGTAATGGGTTTGTTTTCTGTTGCGCTTAATTGAAAATAACGCATAACGATTTCCTTTTGTTTATTGGCACTTTTCAAGATCTCCAATAACTCACTTAAACCTTGATTGGATTCGTATTTAGCATGTAAACGGACATAACGCACTAACTTGGGTTTGTAGCTTTCCTGAATTTCTTCCTGAAGCACTAAAATATTCTTATCAATGAGTTTTTGAATAACAGGAAAGATATTTTTCTTGTTTAAAATAGCAATGATATCTTGCACTTTTAGAGAATTCTGCTGTTGTAACGCTTCGTAAACCAGGAATTCATCATCCGAGAGAAGACTTACATCAACATATGAATCGGTTTTTTGAGAAATAAGAGTTTCACTTTCCAGTAAAAGTGCACTTGGCATGGCGCCACGATACACATCCCCAATAGCACACATGTAATAGGAAGCAATCCATTGCCAATGCGCAATTTGGATTTCGGTTACAATGGGTTTTTCATCCAAAATTTGATGAATTTCCTTTGCATCGTATAACTCAGGTTTGTTTTGATGGATTTCAATAACTAATGCCGTATACATTTTACTTTTACCAAAAGGAACTGCAACCCGCATTCCTTTTTTAATATACCCAAACTCCGCTTCAGAGACGCTGTAGGTAAAAGTTTTAGCTAGAGCAAGTGGTAAAATTACTTCTACAAAATACATTTATAATCAATTATGAATGATGAACTTAAGTGATGTCTTGAATCTTTATTTTGAACTCATAACTCACAATCTATTATTATTTAACTCTATTCCAAGTTTGGGTTCTCCCAAATAATGATAGGCCAATATATCCTCGAACCTTCAATTTATCAACCCCATCTAAAGCCAGAAAGCATTTGTATAATTTACCCGAAGTTGGATCCAGAATCTTTCCTGAATTGTATTCTTTCCCATCTTTTTTAAGTCCTTTAATAACTACAAGCCCTATAACCGGTTTGTTTTTTTCTTCACCGGAACAATTGGTACATAAACTTTTTTTCTTGTCAACATCTAAAATATCGATGATTTTTCCATAAATTTTGCCTGAGCGTTCGTAGATTTCAACAATTGATTTGGCTTTGCCTGATTGATCATCAATGGTTTTCCATTTTCCAATAACGCTATGACTTTGACCATAGAAAGCCATCGAAATAAATAATGCCAAAATTGTAATCGTATTTTTCATATTTTTCTTTTTTTAAAATAAATATAGCTCTACAATTCTTGTTTTAATAAGAGTTGTATGGGATACCATTCTTAGTAAATACCTGGGAATAACTCCAAATAACAAAACTATTTTGATTTAATTTAGTCTCTTTTTGCTTTTAATTTATTTACAGTGGCATTCAATTCAAAACCCAAAAGTAATATCATGCAGTTGATCCAAATGTAAAACATCAAAATCAATAATGTTCCTATTGATCCGTATAATTCATTGTATTGTGAAAATTTTGTAACCCAAATTCCAAAAACATACGAATCTAAAAGAACCAAAATAGTAGTAAAAACAGAACCTATAGAGATAAAAGCTCTGTTTTTATCGTGTTTTGTACCAAATTTAAAAAGTATGGAGGTTGTGACCAAAATCATCAAAATAACAAAAGCATATCGCCCTAAAACTATCAATTGAATCTGATCGCTAAAGACTGTTTTTTGTATAAATACCTCAAAAACAACAATTATCGCTACAGTTACAATCAAAAGCAATGACAATAATAACGACATGCCTAATGCGACAAAATATTGTCTTATAAAACCTCTTTTAATCAAGACATGGCGCGAGGTTTCAAAACCTCCTAAAATTCCATTTAATCCATTTGCCATCAAAAAAATAGACAATATAAACCCCGAGGATAACAATCCCGAATCACTATTATTAAGAATATCATTTATAATTTTATAAATAGCATCATAGGTATTAGGAGGCACACCATCCTTTACAAACAGCAGGAAATCTTCTTGAAAACCAACAATAGGTATGAACGGAATTAGATTTAATATGAAAAGTGCAAAAGGAAACAACGCCATAAAAAAGCTAAATGCAATGGCACTGGCATGATAGGTCAATGCGCTTTCAATAATTCCCAATCCATATATTTCTAACAAATCATATAAAGACAAGCCTTCTAACCAAGGTAGTTTTATCTTTTTTAGACCAAACATCAAATTCCGTATAATTGGAATTCTTTGTAATTTCACCTCAATTTCTTTACTCATATTGCTTTCAAACTCAAATCCATGTTATATACGGAGTGTGTCAAGGCGCCTGACGAGATATAATTCACACCACATTGAGCATACTTGCGAATGGTATTTTCATTAATATTTCCTGATGACTCTGTCAAGCATTTCCCTGCGATCAAAGTTACCGCTTTTTTAGTATCTTCATAATTGAAATTATCTATCAAAATTCTATAAACACCTTCACTTTCAAGAATTTCTTTGATTTCGGCCAAATTTCTGGCTTCCACAATAATTTTTAGATCTAGATTATTTTCCTTTAGATAGGCTTTAGTTTTGGCTATAGCTAGCGTAATTCCACCCGCAAAATCGTTATGATTGTCCTTAAGCATTATCATATCATAAAGAGCGAAACGATGATTTTCTCCTCCGCCAATTTTTACTGCCCATTTTTCACAGGCTCTAAATCCAGGTGTCGTTTTTCGTGTATCCAAGATCTTTGTATTTGTTCCTTCTAATAAACGAACATATTCTTTAGTCTTAGTTGCTATAGCGGACATTCGCTGCATTGAATTTAAAACGACACGTTCTGACTTCAAAATCGATTGTGAACTTCCCGTAACATGAAAAACTACATCTCCTTTTTTTACAGGAGTTCCATCTTCAATAAAGGTTTCTATTTGCAAATTAGCGTCTACATACTCAAAAATCATTTTGGCAAAAGCTACCCCGGCAATAATTCCATCTTCTTTTACAAGTAACTTAGCTTTACCATTTGCTGTTGCAGGAATACATGCCATAGAGCTGTAATCCCCAGGACCAACATCTTCCCGAATGGCGTTTTCTATTAATAGGTGTAACTCGGTACTGAATTGTGCTTCACTAATCATTTTAAAGGAAATTTATGGAATGCTAAAGTAAGGTATATTTTGGAAATTTGAAAATTTGTGGACTTCGTAATTTTGAAAAACCATATTCCGATTTCCTTTATGTCAAGTACTATGTCAGTATACAAATAAAACATCATGAAGACAATGACAGTTGTATTTAGATCGCGATTAACTGAAAGAAATGTTATAGTAAATCTCTCGTTTTATCTAGTGCAGTACTATTTAAAATCTTATATTTGGGTTTAGTAATAAAAACATCGTTTATGAAATATTTTTTAAGCCTTTTTATTGTATCATCACTGTTATTGACTTCTTGTAAAAAAGAAACAGAATCGAAACCGAACTCCACTATAACGAATATAGTGCCATTTACTGAAGTTGGCAGACAGATGAAAAATGAAGCTTCAACAGCAAATCAGCAACAACAAAATACCACTATTGATCCCACTACAATTGCCAAAGGCATGAATCCTGCTCATGGCCAACCTGGGCATAGGTGTGACATAGCTGTTGGCGCTCCTTTGAACTCTCCTGCTGTCGCACCACAACAAAACACAACACCTCCTGCAAATACTGTAACTACTGCAACGACTCCAGCAGAAGCAACCCCTACGGTACAAGGAATAAATCCACCTCATGGACAAACTAATCATCGATGTGATATTGCTGTTGGTGCTCCATTGCCTAAATAGGAATTTAAAGGATTCCAAAATCAAGTTACTATAAAAACAGCCCTATTTATGACAATTTAGTGTTTAGAACCGCATCTCGTTTTAAATTTTATTCAAAGAAACGATACACTTTCTGAAATACAGTAATTTATATACTCCGTTTTAATGAACTCAATTTTAATCTTTCCTTTAAATTTAAATAGCATTCTAAGCAGTTGGAAAACGGTAAACGATGCTGTAATGGGCGGAACATCCGAAAGTAAATTTTACCTAAACTCACACAATCAAGGTGTTTTTGAAGGTAGTGTATCTTTAGCTAACAATGGAGGATTCTGTGCGGTAAAACATTTCATAGAACAAATCAGTATAAACAATTACAAACTTTTTTACATTCGCCTAAAAGGAGATGGTAAAAAATATCAATTTAGAGTCAAGACCAACCGAAATGATTCCCATTCCTACGTATTTGCCTTTCAAACTAATTATGACTGGCAAACTATTGAAATTCCAATTACCGAGTTATATCCTGCTTTTAGGGGTCAAAAATTAGACCTCCCTAATTACGATGGATCCAATTTAGAAGAAATTGCCTTCTTAATAGGTAATAAAACAGAAGAGAAGTTTCAACTGCTTATTGAAACAATTGAAGTGAAATAAATTAGACAATTAGTTGTTTTATCCCACACTCTCAATGTTGCGTTACTCCTATGTACACTATTCTATCAAAGATAACACGTTTAAAAATTACTAATTTTTCTATCTTTGCGCTTCTGAAATCCAACAAAATGAACATCAAATTGATTGCTATCGGTAAAACTGATAACAAAGCCTTACAATCCTTAATAGACGATTACACCAAACGTTTGTCTTTTTATATCAAGTTCGATTTAGATATCATTCCTGATATCAAAAACGTAAAAAACTTATCCGAAAGTCAGCAGAAAGAGAAAGAAGGGGAATTGATTTTGGCGAAAATTACACCAACAGACCAACTCATCTTATTAGATGAAAACGGAAAAAACTTCTCCAGTCTAGGCTTTTCAGAAGAATTACAAAAAAAAATGAACTCTGGGGTTAAGACTCTAGTTTTCGTGATTGGTGGGCCTTATGGATTTTCGGATACCGTTTATGCCAAAGCGCAAGGAAAAATATCACTGTCTTTAATGACGTTCTCCCATCAAATGGTACGATTGTTCTTTATAGAGCAATTGTATCGTGGCTTTACGATTTTAAGAAATGAACCGTATCATCACCAGTAATGATTTTGTTTGAAGTTTAAGGTTTAGTAAATAAATTCTTGATTACTTTTCATTTTTAATTTTAAACTTTCAATAAAAATTTTATTTTGAACATAACTTCCAAAATTTAAGTTTTTATCATAACAAAAAACATAATGGCTTGAGGTGTTGTTTGACAGCTTATTCAAATAGACTTGTAATTCTTGTTGTTTTACACCTATCATATCTACTAAAATTTCATTGTTTTTGGTAAAAAAGACAATTACTCCTGACTTTGGTTTTTCTAGTTTATAAAATACGTTTGTAAAAGGAAAAAAAGCCAAATTTCTACCAATCGTATCAGTGTAGGAATAATAATTTTCGGCCTTTTCATTCTTGTGTGCTTTCTCTGTACGCTTTTTCTCCTGCAACTTCATGATTTCCGGAATGGCAAGTCGTAACGGTAAACGTTTGTCAACATTTAGAATCCAATTGGTAGAAATAATACTGTTTTTCCTGTTTACTTCTGCTAGCGTATCTTTTCCTTTTGTTCTAAAAAAAATATAGATTGGCGAAAGATCATCTACATTTTTGACAATTGTTGTGTTGGCTTTTGGCAACAAAATATCCTCTTTGTTGCCACAAGAAAACAAAGCAAAAAGAACAATCAAAGTAAAATATTTCATCGTTATCAATTGATTTTATTGAATAATGCAACACATTCCATCGCTTCTTTTACATCGTGGACACGAAGGATTTTTGCTCCTTTGGTCAATGCCAAAGTATTCAAAACCGTAGTTCCATTTAACGCATTTTCTATCGTAGTGTCAAGGATTTTATAAATCATTGATTTTCTGGATATCCCAATAAGAAGTGGCAATTCCAGCATATTAAATAATTCCATCTTTTGAAAAACTTCGTAATTTTGAGCTATTGTTTTGGCAAAACCAAATCCTGGATCGATAATCAAATCATTGATTCCAAAACTTCTAGCTTTGGCAACTTTTTCAGAAAAATAGAATAGCATTTCTTTTACAATATCTTCATAACTTGTGAGAGATTGCATCGTTTGCGAATTCCCTCTCATGTGCATCATTATATATGGAACATTGTATTTTGTAATTACCCCAAACATCTTATCGTCTAGATTTCCAGCCGAAATATCGTTGATAATGGCCGCACCACTTTCGATAGATCTTATCGCCACTTCGCTCCGAAACGTGTCAATAGAAAGCATCGTTTCCGGAAAATGCTTTAGAATCAAATCAACAACAGGTATAATTCTTGAAATTTCTTCATATTCCGAAACAAATTCTGCATTAGGTTTACTGGAATAAGCGCCAATATCTATAAAACTGGCTCCATCAAGTAGCATTATTTCAACTTGAGAAAGAATTTCGGTTTCATTTTTATACTTGCCACCATCAAAAAAAGAGTTGGGTGTCACATTCAAGATCCCCATTACTTTGGGAGTGGATACGTCAACAAGTATTCCTTTGCAGTTAATAGTCATTCGTTTACAGTTTTAAATACTTCAAAATTTTACATTCAAAAAAATTATCTTATTTTTGAAAAAATTTGAATACAAATATACACCAATAATGAAGAATACTTCAAAGGAATATGATACTGTAATTGCGACTTGTCGTTCGTTGTTTACCAACAAAATGAAAGATTACGGATGTGCTTGGCGAATTTTAAGATTGCCTTCGTTAACAGATCAAATTTATATTAAAGCACAAAGAATAAGAAGCTTACAAGAAAACGAAATCCGTAAAATTGATGAAGATGAAACAGGTGAATTCATTGGGATTATCAATTATTCCATTATGGCATTAATTCAATTGGAATTAGGCGTTGCAGATCAACCTGATTTAGAAGTTGCAAAAGCGACTGAATTATACGATACCAAAGTCAAGCTGACCAAAGAGTTAATGCTGAATAAAAATCATGATTACGGTGAAGCTTGGCGCGACATGCGTGTGAGTTCACTAACCGATTTGATTTTGCAAAAATTGCTTCGCGTCAAACAAATTGAAGATAACAAAGGAAAAACATTAGTCTCTGAGGGTATTGATGCTAATTATCAGGACATGATCAATTACGCGGTTTTTGCCTTAATTTTAATGGGTTTTGGAAATAAATAATACAATCATACAAATGAAAAATATAATAACTCAATTTTCTAGAATATTTGTTGGAATCCTATTCATTATCTCCGGATTAATTAAACTCAACGATCCTATTGGGTTTTCCTATAAATTAGCTGAATATTTTAGTGAACCTGTTTTTAACATGCCCTTTTTCATTCCGTTTGCATTAGGAATTTCTTTATTTTTAGTTATTCTTGAGGTCGTTCTGGGAATTATGTTGCTCATTGGCTACAAAACCAAATTTACTATCTGGAGTTTACTAATCTTGATTGTACTGTTTACTTTCCTTACTTTTTATTCAGCTTATTTTAATGTGGTAAAAGATTGTGGTTGTTTTGGAGACGCTTTGAAGCTAACACCATGGCAATCGTTTACAAAAGACATTGTGTTACTGTTCTTTGTTCTTATCCTGTTTTTTAATAGAAAATTAGTTCAGCCATTGTTCAGTAATACTATTCAAAATATAATCCTGTACGCCAGTATCGTTTTGTCGTCGTTTATGGGCGTTTTGGTTTTAAATCATTTACCCTTAATAGATTTCAGACCATTTAAAGTTGGAAATAATATCCAAAAAGGAATGCGCATTCCTGACAGTGCTGAAAAATCAGTAGTTGAAATGGTCTTTATTTACAAAGTAGGCGGCGTAGATACCGAATTTACTGAAAAAAATTTAATGTCGATTCCGGAAGGTGCCGTTTTTGTAGACCGAAAAGATAAAGTAATCTCAGAAGGTTACGTTCCACCTATTCATGATTTCACGATGGAAAAAGACGGCTCTGATTACAAAGAAGAGTTTTTAGACGCTCCAAAAGTGATGCTGATTGTGGCCTATGATTTAGTACATGCTGATAAAGCAGGCTTGGCTAAAATGGAAAAACTGAATCAGGAAGCGAAAATAAAAGGATATAAAGTAATAGGAATGACAGCATCTTCTCCAGAAGAAATAGCGGCTATTAAAAAACAGTTTGGGTTGTCTTTTGATTTTTATTTCTGTGATGCCATCACTTTAAAAACAATTGAAAGAGCCAACCCTAGTATTGTTGTATTAGAAAAAGGAACAATAGTACAAAAAGTTCATCATAATGATCTCAAGAATTTAAAGCTGTAAAGTTTAAAATTTAAGATCTAAAGTTTTCTTATCGGGAAGCTCTAATCCTTAAATAGAGACACGCTGTACTGCTTTAAAATAAATTCATACTAAATATTCTATTACCTTTTTATTAATAGTATGTGATACTTATCTACAAATCATATTAAAAGATCATTATTATCTTGGTCTGAAAGAGTTGTTTTTTAATTATCAAGAAATCAAACTTACCTGATTATTTATCAACTATAACGATATTATTCAGGCATTGTAGAAATGTGCTTTCAAAAAAAGGAATTCTGTATAATGCATTCAAATTGTTTGTTTAACTTTGTTTTAAAACAATCTTACAATGAAAAAAATAATAGTAATACTAATTGCATTAGCAACTTTCTCTTGCACATCAACCGCACAAAAAAAAGAATTTTCTAAAGAAGCTTTATCAGAGACCCTTTTAGCCACTGATGGAAGTCAAGTTGCCTTTAAGGATATTTTAAAAAAATACAAAGGAAAAACCCTGGTAATTGAAGTTTGGGCTTCGTGGTGTGGCGATTGCGTAAAAGCAATGCCTAAACTAAAAGAATTACAAGCCACTAATCCTGATGTAGCCTATTTATTTATTTCAATGGACAAAACCGCTGATAAATGGAAAGCTGGAATTGAAAAACACCAATTAAAAGGAGATCATTTTATGGCAAATGATCAAATGAAAGGTGTTTTTGCAAAAGCCGTTGATGTAGATTGGATTCCAAGATACATTGTTGTAGACAAAACCGGAAAGATCGCATTGTACCGCGCTATTGAAACTGATTTTGATAAAATTAACAGCACTTTAGCAAATTTAAAATAAATTATTTTAAACATCAGTTGAAAAAAGAAATCCATTGAACAGATTTTCAAAAAATCAAAACCAAAAACTAAATATACACAACTATAATGAGAAAGAAGATTGTCGCAGGAAACTGGAAAATGCATAAAAATGCAGAGCAAACAGAAGATTTATTAAATGAATTAATAGCAAAAATTCCAACAGATACAGCCGTACAAGTTATAGTAGCTCCTACTTTTGTGAACTTAGCATCTGCTGTAGATCATTTAGAATTTACTAATATCGATGTTGCTGCTCAAAATGTTCATCAAGCAGAAAGTGGTGCGTTTACGGGTGAAATTTCAGCTGATATGTTAAAAAGTGTTGGTGTTGATACTGTAATTTTGGGACATTCAGAACGTAGAGCCATTTTTCATGAAACAGACGCTTTGATTGCTAATAAAGTAAACACAGCTTTGGAACATGACATGAGAATAATTTTTTGCTTTGGAGAAGAATTGAAAGATCGACAATCAAAAAATCATTTTAATGTAGTAGAAAATCAATTGCGAGATGGTTTATTCCATATTCAAGCCAAGGACTGGGAAAGTATTGTTCTAGCGTATGAGCCTGTTTGGGCAATAGGAACTGGAGAAACTGCTTCTCCTGAACAAGCGCAGGAAATGCATGAGTTTATCCGGGAAACAGTTCGCAAAGCTTTTGGAAGTGATATCGCTGAAAACGTATCCATTCTTTATGGTGGCAGTGTGAAACCTGATAATGCAAAAGAAATATTCTCAAAACCTGATGTTGATGGTGGTCTTATTGGAGGTGCTGCACTAAAAGCTGATGATTTTATGGCAATTGTAAACGCTATATAAGTTTATTGAATTATAAAAAAAGCGATGGTTTAATACCATCGCTTTTTTTATATTCCTATTTCAATTTGAAAACGCAGGTACCAATTATTCTTTGTACTTCCATCAAAATAATTTAAGGTATCAAAAGTCAATTCACTTTGTAATTTGAAAGTATGTTCCCAAATGTACTTCGTTAAACCAATGGTGTATTGATCTGCATTTGGAGCAAAAGCCTGAATATCCTCGCCAACTTTTTGAGTGGAATACCTCCCTATAATCTCATAGTTTGAAGGAAAATTATAACTCAACTGATAATCATACCCGCTACCTACGTAAGCAAAATTAGACAATAAACTATTATCTGGATTTATTGTAACAGCATTTCTAGTGCTATTTCTTGACATATAACTAGACATCGCTGACCAGCCATTGTATTTTAACATGACGTCTAGCAAAACCGATTTCATAGTTCGCTCTTGATATAAATCGCTCCCTAATTGTCCTTGGGTTCTTTTGGCATGATTGTTTTGCTGAAAAGCTCCGGATAGCATCAATTTCAGCTTTTGTTCTCTTACAATATCTCCTTCAAAGTAGGTACCATCTTTAGCAAAAGCTCCAAAGGGTAACAACTCCACTTTACCTGTCAAAGCAACTCCCAAATCTGCATTTCCGGTAATGTTGCGCCCTTCACCTGTAGAAATAGCTGTTTTGAAGTTATATGAAAATTTATCTTTAAATTCATTCATATTGTGAATTTGAAGACCAAAATCCCTATCGATCGTGAATCTCGCATTATTAATGGATCGATCCGTCAACTGGAGGCCACCAGATGAATTTACACGTTGGCGATTTCCTGGCAATTTTGTTTGACCAAAACTAATATTCCAATTTTTACTTGGTCTATAAAAAACCACCGCGTCACGAATAATATTAATATTTTCCCCTTCTCTAATTTCACCTATGTCACCCGGGGCAAATGACAATTGAATTGCATATAAAAACTTTGGTGATCCCACATATCCATCTAATCGCAACCGCAATCTTCGGATTTGTGCATCATAAAACCCGTTCTCGTCTTCGTTTTTAGTATAAGTCACTCGGTTCTGCATTCGAAAACGAATGTTTAACTGGTACAAACTGTCAGGTGACGTAATTCCAATGCCTTTACCAAAACTATAATAAGGCAGGGCCGACAATTTCAAGTCATTATCCTGTTTACTCGGCCTTATGCTTACTTGTGCCATACTTGAAATACTAAAAAGTAAAATAAAAAATAAGAGGCTTTTTTTCATCAGGTAGCAGTGTATATTTTGTGCAAATGTAAAATAAAAATTGATTTACAAATGCTGTTTAAATAGCTATTGCTACCTTTGCAAAAAAAGAAGCATGTCAAACATTTACATAGGATATCATTTTAATATTGAACCAAAAGAATTAGGATCGGAAATTTTAATCGCTGAATTAGGCGAAAAAGCATTTGAGAGTTTTACAGAAACTGAAACTGGAATTTCAGCTTTTGTACAAAAGGATTTATGGGACGAAACTATTTTAGAAGATATTCACATTTTGCAATCGGAAGAGTTTAAAATCGATTACACCTTTGAAGAAATCGAACAAGTGAACTGGAATGAAGAATGGGAAAAGAATTTTGAAGCTATCGATGTTGATGGAAACTGTCATGTACGCGCTCCATTCCATCCAAAGACAAATGCCGAATTTGATATTGTAATTGAACCAAAAATGAGTTTTGGAACAGGTCATCATGAAACAACACACATGATGATTCAACATTTACTGGAAATGGATGTTACTGGAATGAAAACACTAGATATGGGTTGCGGAACCGCTATTTTAGCTATACTTGCAGAGATGAAAGGCGCTTTCCCAATTGACGCAATTGATATTGACAACTGGTGCTATTTAAACTCAATAGAAAATGCAGAACGCAATAATTGTAAACACATTACAGTTTATGAAGGAGATGCTGCTCTATTAAAAGGTAAAAAATACGATTTAATCATAGCCAATATCAACAGGAATATTTTACTAAACGACATGCAACATTATGTAGATTGCCTGATGCCAAAAGGAACATTACTTTTAAGCGGTTTCTATCAGGAAGATATTCCAGTTATCGATGCTTCTTGCACGGAGAAAGGATTAACGTATGTTAAAAAATTTGAAAGAAACAATTGGGTATCTTTAAAATATGTAATTTAGCATTTAAATCTTTTTATTAATTACGAAAGTACAAAAACCCTACAAAATGAGTACTAAAGAAAAAGTAAGAGAAAAGGTAAGTGTCAAAGAGGTTACCAGTTTAGACAATGAGATCATAGTTTACAACGATGATGTAAATACGTTTGACCATGTAATAGACACTTTAATTCGCGTATGTAACCACACTGCAGAACAAGCGGAACAATGTTCGCTAATAGTCCATTATAATGGAAAGTGCACCGTAAAAACTGGGCCTTATAGCAAATTAAAACTACAATGCTCCCAATTATTAGAAGCGGGTTTAAATGCTGAGATAATTTAGCTCAAAAAACCAACTCCTAAATGAATTAAGTACTGTAAATAATTTAAAAACATTCTCTTTTATTATATATTTGAATAATAAAATGTGTTTTTATGGAAGAATATGGTAAAATTTTAGTTTTTGTAATGCCTATTTTTTTAATTTTAATTATCATTGAAAAAATATACGGGCATTACAAAGGCGAAGATACTTCTCCAAATATGGACTCTGTATCAAGTGTAAGCTCTGGAATGATGAATTCTCTTAAAGATGTTTTGGGGCTTAGTATAACACTGGTTTCTTACAACTGGATTGTCTCTAACATCGCTTTATTTGATCTTCAAGCACACTTTATAACTTATCTTATTGGATTTACAGCTATTGATTTTTATGGATATTGGAGCCATCGTTTATCCCACCAAATTAATTTTTTATGGAAACATGCCATTCATCACAGCAGTGAGGAATTTAACTTAGCTTGTGCTTTACGCCAACCAATATCCAGTTTTGTTAATCTATTTACTTTTCTATTACTCCCTGCTGCTCTTTTAGGAGTTCCATCCAAGGTGATTGCGATTACCTTGCCCATTCATTTATTTTTGCAATTCTGGTATCATACCAAGCACATCAAAAAAATTGGTTTTCTAGAAAACATACTTGTTTCTCCATCACATCATAGGGTACATCACGCCATAAATCCTGAATATTTAGACAAAAACCATTCACAAATATTTATTTTTTGGGATAAGATATTTGGTACTTTTCAAGCAGAATTAGAAACTGTCCCACCTGTTTTTGGAATTACAAGACCGGCGAGAACATGGAACCCGATTCGGATTAATTTTCAACATTTATGGTTGCTGATTACAGATGCTTGGCGCGCCGAAAACTGGAAAGACAAGTTTACCATTTGGTTTAAACCTACAGGCTGGCGTCCAGAAAATTTTGAAGATAAATATCCGATAACCAAAATTACGAATGTGTATGATTTTGAAAAATATGGAGTTCATCATTCTAAAAAATTGATGTACTGGTCCTTATTCCAAGCAATTATTACATTATTACTTATTAGTTATCTGTATAATTCGATTGCAGTAATCGGTTTACCAAATGTATTTATTTACGGCGCATTCCTCTTTCTGACCGTTTACAGCTACACGGAATTAATGGATACCCGAAAAATTTCTCTATTATGGGAGAGTATTCGGTTTTTATTTGGCATTGGGTTCATTTTCAGTTTTGGAGATTGGTTTGGTATGAATCAACTTTTTCCCTTTGCAAGTTACATTGTTGCTGGTTATCTATGTTTATCGTTGTTGGTAACCCTATACTTTGTAATCAGAAATTTTGAAAGAGATCTCGTTTTTCAAAGAAAATCTTAAAAAAATGATATGAAAAAAAACTCGGTATTAAATCGTTTTATTGCATTTAGCCTTCTCTACCTTTTAATAATTTTTTTTGGTAAAGAGGATATTGCGTGGTTTTTAAAACCCTTTTTAGTACCGTTTCTTATTCTTGCTGTTTATATACAGGAACCATTCACTACTAAGAAAATCCTTCTAATAGCCTTAATGCTGTCTTGGATTGGAGATCTAATTTTGATGTTTGCTGACAAAGGAGAAGTGTATTTTATTCTAGGATTAATTGCGTTTCTTTTTTCGCATATTTTTTACATTGTATTATTTAGCAAACAATTAAAGATTTATTTAAAGAAAAGTAAAATTATTTTCTGGATAGGAGTTACCACAATTGTCTTTTATTTGATCGTAATGATGGTGCTTTTATTGCCAACTCTTGGCACCTTGAAAATTCCTGTCTTTGTCTACGCACTTACAATTTCCATTATGTTATTATTTGCGCTCAAAGGCTTTTTAAATTGGCAAAAACCAGCTAACAAATATATTTTAAGTGGTGCAACACTTTTTGTAGCTTCAGATAGTATTATGGCATTTGATAGGTTTTATATACCGCTACAATACAGTTCTTTCTTGATTATGGCTACTTATCTACTTGCGCAATATTTAATTGTCATTGGAATTTTAAAATTAAATAAAAAAAAGTAGCATTCCCATAAGAGAATGCTACAAAAAAAAACAAATATATTCCGATTAATGAGGTAATTTATTTTTTAATAATCCGTATGCATAAGTACCTAATAAAGCCCCAAAAAGCACTATTGAAATGGTCCAGAAACCAGCTCCAAGCAAGATGAATATAGGACCTGGACAGGATCCAATTAATGCCCAACCCAACCCAAAAAACAATCCGCCAATCCAGTACCGTGCAGATCCCTTATCTTTATCCGGAAGTGCTATTGATTCTCCTTTTATGTCTTTTATATTATTTCGTTTTATGATTTGAATCCCAATTACTCCTGTCAAAATAGCTACAGAAATAATTCCGTACATGTGAAACGATTGAAATTGGAACATTTCATAAATACGATACCAAGAAACGGCTTCTGATTTAGTTAAAACGATTCCAAAAACAAAACCAACTAATAAATATTTTATTATATTTTTCATACTTTATATTTAAATTTAAATGATAGGGGCTAACTGTTGGCTAGCTTAAAATCAATGGTAATAAGAAATGAGCCATTATCAACCCACCGATAAAAAATCCTATAACGGCTTTTAAAGAAGGGATTTGTAAATTACTCAAACCAGAAATAGCATGTCCTGAAGTACATCCTCCAGCGTAGCGCGAGCCAAAACCAACCAAAACACCTCCAATAAGTAATATTAAAATACTTTTTGGAGAATCTAAAACAGATAATCCAAAAAGAGCATCCGGCATTAATTTTCCGTTTGGAGCATCGATCCCTAATTGTGCTAATTGTGCAATTGTTTTTGGGCTAATATTTACATTTGAGGCATCTCCCATAAAATGTACAGCAACAAAACCACCTAGCATGGCTCCTAAAACTACTATCAAATTCCAGCGTTGTGCCTTCCAATCAAAATCAAAAAAGCTAAGTCGTTTGCCCAAACCCGCCATAGAACAAAGCGAACGCAAATTAGAAGACATTCCGAATGATTTTCCAAAATAAAGAAGAGCAAGCATAATCATACCAATCAAAAATCCAGAAACATACCAAGACCATGTTTGAAAAATAATATCCATATTGTTATTTTTTTTTCAAAGATAAGAAGCATTTAGTAGGATCTATGTGAGAAATGTTACATTTGATAAAATGAGGCTCTACATTTATGGTAGGAACTCGCGATAAGGTATGAAGTTCTGTTTATATTTGTATTTTATAATTACTTGGTATTGTAATTGCAATTACAATTTTTGAGTTTAAAATTTACCCAAATTATGAAAAAATCGATCCTTTTTTTTGCTTTACTGATTGGAATATCTTCTTGTTCAAGTACACAATCTACATTAAAAAACACTGATGATACTGCGCCTAATCTTATCCTTTCACAGGACAATACCTTTGTGATTACGGAATACAGTACAGACAAAAAATATGGCTATAACAAAGATTATCCCATCAATATTTTTTTCAATAATACTAAAAATGAAACGATCAATCAAGCTCGGTTTTTAAACGCTTTGGCTGGCCCTAAAGGGGAAGCAATTACATATACGAAATTAGAAAACTGTTGCCCGTTTCCAACAAAAAGAAGCGAATTAGGTGCCGGTTTTTTGGATGTTTATGAATTAAAATGGATTGGCCAAAAAAAACCGGTTGTCCTTTACTTAAATATCTATGAAAAAGGGATACTAAAGGTTCCAATGGGACTTTCATTGAAAAAAAAATAACCTTCGCGTTCTAAAATAAACTAATAATCCAAAATCCCTAGCCCTGATGGCGGTGAAAATCCTCACGCTTTTAGGGAGATTGCAACGTACAGCAGGAAAAGCTTCCAATAATAAGGTAGCCTCACAAATTATTTGCAAATCGTAAATCGTAAATCGTAAATCATAACTACCTTTGCACCTTTAAAAATCATATTATGAACTTACAACATATTCCACAAATCAAACATGCTGACAGTGGCAATTTCTTTCTACTTGCTGGCCCTTGTGCCATTGAAGGCGAAGAAATGGCAATGCGAATAGCTGAAAAATTAGTTGGCATTACTGATAATTTACAAATTCCTTTCGTTTTCAAAGGTTCGTTTAAGAAGGCCAATCGCTCTAGAATTGATAGTTTTTCAGGAATTGGAGATGAAAAGGCACTTAAAATTCTTAGAAAAATTTCGGAAACATTTAAAGTACCAACCGTAACGGACATTCATACAAATGAAGATGCAGATATGGCTGCACAATATGTAGACGTTTTACAAATTCCTGCTTTTTTAGTACGCCAAACAGATTTAGTTATGGCTGCAGCAAATACCGGAAAAGTAGTCAACTTAAAAAAAGGACAATTTATGAGTCCTGAAAGTATGAAACATGCTGTTCAAAAAGTATTGGATTGTCACAATGAAAACGTAATGGTTACCGATAGAGGGACCATGTTTGGGTATCAAGATATGATTGTTGATTTTAGAGGAATCCCTACGATGCAACAATATGCCACTACTGTTCTTGATGTAACACATTCATTACAACAGCCCAATCAAACCGCTGGAGTAACAGGAGGAAGACCGGATATGATTGAAACTATTGCCAAAGCAGGTATTGCTGTAGGTGTGGATGGAATTTTTATTGAAACCCATTTTGATCCTGCTAATGCAAAAAGTGATGGCGCAAATATGTTGCATTTAGATTACTTTGAATCACTAATGACCAAGTTAGTTGCCATCAGAAAAACAATAAATACATTTTAAATTTAGGACCCAAATTCATTGAAGCATTTTTTTTTATTTTCAGCATTCCTAATTATACTATTTACAAATACTACAATTGCACAGGAAAAAACAATCGTACAAGATCAATACACCACTCATAACAAAGGGAAATTTTTTGTTTCCTGGGGTGGAAATCGAGAGAATTATTCTAAATCTGACGTGACTTTCCGAGGTAAAGAGTACAACTTTACTTTAGAGAATCTAGAAGCGCACGACAAACCTAAAGGTTGGCATATTGACTACATCAATCCAACAAAAATGACCATACCACAAACTAATTTTAGAATGGGGTATTTTATAAGTGATCATTATAGTGTAGCCATTGGTGTGGATCACATGAAATATGTAATGACACAAAATAAGGCAGTTACTATTAATGGATATTATCCTAATCCCGGATCGTATGATGAGTCATTACCCAACAATCAGGTGCTTTTGACCGAAAAATTTCTAAAGTACGAACACACGGATGGTTTAAATTATGTCAATACTGAATTTTCGAGACATGATGATATTTCGGCTATATTCAAAATTAGTAACACGGACAAAATTCAAATTAATTTAACCGAAGGAATTGGTTTTGGTCTCTTGTACCCAAAAACCAATACAACGCTGTTGGGAAAGGAACGTCATGATGATTTTCATGTTTCCGGTTATGGAACTTCTTTAAAGGCGGGATTAAATGTTACTTTTTTCAAGCACTTTTACATACAAGGGGAACTCAAAGGAGGTTATATCAATATGCAAGACATTAGAACCACAGAAAGTATTGAAGATAGTGCCTCACAAGATTTTTTCTTTTTTCAAAGAATCATTGCTGTTGGAGGAATATTTAAAATATAAATAGCAAGTAAATAATAAAAATGAGGCTGTCAGTAAAATGATAGCCTCGTTCTGTTTAATCTGTTTTTTATTAAAGTAACAGCAAACTAATTAATTTGCTCGAAAAATTTGTTTATTCCATTGTTTTAATCTTTAATAATTATTAGTTAAATTTGATTGTATCTTTCATTTAAAATCAGACAATTGCAAAATTTGTTTGTATTTAATTTTAGAATAATAAATAACTTTTAAACTTTATGGTAATACAACAAAGAAATCCTGATTCAGATGGGATTTATCACTTCGATAATTTTTTTAACATCTCAGCTGATTTTATTTGTATTGCAGGATTTGATGGCTATTTTAAAAGAATAAATCCCGCAGTATCAAATTTATTAGGTTTTACTGAGGAGGAATTATACGCCAGACCTATTAGTAGTTTTGTATATGCATCAGATCTTAAAATCACTATCGAAACCAGAGAACAAGTATACAAAAACAAGCCTCTTTTAAATTTTGAGAACCGGTATTTAACTAAAAGTGGCGAAATTATTTGGCTGTCTTGGACCTCAATGCCTATTGAATCTGAAAGATTAGTATATGCGATTGCCAAAAACATTACGCATAAAAAAAGGATGGAAGAAGAACGCAATTTGCTCCTTGCCAATCTTACACAAATTAACAAAGAACTTACCCTCTTGTCACACAAAACATCTCATGATTTAAAGTCTCCCATCAATAATATGCTTTCGGTTTTTAGTCTTATTGATGTTTCAAAAATAGAAGATCCGGAAACATTTGAACTAATTAATATTCTTAAACTAATCAGTCAAAATTTAAAACAAACGTTAAACGATTCAATTGATCAATTAGTGGTAAACGAGAACATAAATACTCAAATTGAAGAAATAAATCTTAAGGAATCACTAGACGAAGTACTTTTGTCAATAAATTCTTTAGTTATGGATTCAAAAGCAATTATTAATATTGACTTTTCAAATTTTGCTCATATTACTTTCAATAAAGCCTATATAAAAAGTATTTTTTTAAATTTATTAACCAATTCGATTAAATATACAAAGCCAGAACATTGCCCAATCATTACCATTCAATCTAAAAAAGTAAATGGTGTCCGCCAATTAATTTTTTCTGATAATGGCCTTGGTTTTGATATGGAAAAAGTAAAAGATAAAATTTTTGGTCTGTATGAAAAATTCAATACTAATAGTGACAGCAATGGTATAGGATTGTATTTAGTCTATAATCAAATCACCTCTTTAGGCGGTAAAATTGGGGTTGAAAGTTCCATAAATAAAGGGGCTACGTTCACAATAAGCTTCAAATATTAAATGAATACCTTTAATTATTTTCAAAACAAATTATAGTAGAAGTATCAGTAACTTAAATTTAACGATATGAAAAACTTTGATTGGACCACATTTACAAGACGAATTGCAGTACGTTCAAGTCTAACCGAAATGTATGATGCTTGGGCAAAAGCCACGGAAATAGAAAAATGGTTTTTAAGCAATGCTACCTATTTCGATGCAAACAAAAACTTGGTTGCCAAAGATACCCCAATCGAGAAAGATTTTATTTATGAATGGAATTGGTTCTTGTATGAAGGGATGGAGAAAGGAAAAATAATCGACACAAATGGTATCGATTTTATTCAATTTTCATTTGCTGGAGATTGCTTAGTTGACATTCAACTTTCCATACAAGACGATTATATCATAGTTGAATTGACTCAGAAAAACATCCCCACTGATGAAAGCTCAAAACAGAACATTCGACTAGGATGTGATTCCGGCTGGTCCTTTTTTCTGTTAAACCTCAAGTCTGTGTACGAAGGTGGATTGGATCTAAGAAATAAAGACCCCAAATTAAAAGGAATGATTAATAGTTAAGATAAAAAATCCACATTGTCCAAACATAAAAAAACTACAAGCACATCACTTGTAGTTTTTTGTTTTTAAATTAAAAATAACTAAAAACAGATACGTTATTGAGTCTTAACTGCAGTTACAATCCCATTCTGATCCATTAAATAGAGTAGAGATGCCATTGTTGCCGCTCCCAGTTCTAATTCTCTTTTATTGATTGCATCAAAAGTGTCGTTTGCTGCATGGTGATAATCAAAATACCGTTGCGAATCTGGTTTCAATCCAGCTTTTACAATTGTTTTAGAAGTTAATGGATCAATATCCGAGCCACTGTGCCCTTTAGTAAAACTATGAATTAAATACGGTTCAAATAAGCTTTTCCAACCTTCAATTTTATTGAAATTTGCAGCATCCGTTTCAAAAGAAAACCCTCTGGGGCTAAATCCGCCCGAGTCACTTTCCAGAGCAAAAATATGATTTTCTTTGTTGGCCTGTGCCAATTCTTCATACTTGTCTCCGCCTCTACCTCCATTTTCTTCATTCATAAAAAGGACCACCCGAAGCGTATTTTTAGGCTTATACCCTATGTTTTTAAAGATATTCATAACTTCCATACTTTGTACAACTCCTGCTCCATCGTCATGGGAACCATCGGCTAAATCCCAAGAATCCAGATGACCGCCTACTACCATGATATTCTCTGGATGCTCAGTTCCCGTTATTTCTCCCACTACATTGTAAGACAGAACATCTTCCATCTGCTGACAGGATTGTTTGAAATAAAATTTTAATTTTGGATTCTTTTTTAAAGTTTTACTCAATAATTCCGCACCATTAGTACTTATAGCAGCAGTGGGAATGTATTGTGATTTTGGAATGTCACCATAACTTTGGGCACCTGTGTGTGGGAAATCATCCAAGCGTAAATTCATAGAGCGTACAATCGTTCCCACAGCTCCAAATTTTGAAGCTTCTTTTGCACCGGCATAACGTTGATCAACACAACCTCCGTACGATTTAAAGGTCTCAATATTCTCCTGTTCCATGGGTCTGTTGAAAAAAACAATTTTCCCTTTTATTTTATTTCCCAGAACATTCAGCTCAGCAATACTTTGTACTTCAATCACTTCTGCAGTAAGTCCGTTTTTTAAAGTAGCCACAGAACCTCCCAAAGCACAAATAGGCACATTGATTTTGGTTTTATCGTCTTTAATGTAAGCCGTTTCTTTTATTCCTCGAACCCATTTTGGCACCATTACTTCCTGAAGATAAACCCTGTCGAATCCCAAGGTTTCTAATTCTGCCTTGGTGTATTGCACCGCTTTTTCAGCATTGGCTGAGCCTGATAATCGCGCGCCAATTTTGTTGGACAAATGGTCTAACCAAGAATAACATTTAGCATTCGTTAAGGAAGATTTATAGATTTCCTTTATGGTTTTTTCTTCGTTAGTTTGTGCAAAAAGAACAATTCCATTAAGAAACAGTGTAATACATAATATTGATTTTTTCATAATTTATCAAGGTAATAATTTGAAATAATACTTTATAATTTTAGTTTTAGTTTTAGTTTTAGTTTAAATTGCAATTTCGTAATTGGTATCGATTAGTACATACAAAATTCAAAAAAATCCCGCACGAATTAAACAATCTGCTCGGAACTTTTATTTAATTAGTTCGAAACTGATTGCCGTTCCTCCACCTGGAGCCAGGTTCAAGTTGATATTTGATTTACTGGTGACTACCATCGTCTTTATTCTATACGCAATAGGATTTATTTGCCAATCGGCATCTTTCGCATCTTCATAAATAATAGCTTTATATTTTTTTCCTTTGGTAAGAAAGTCTAATTTTAGTTCTGATTTTCTGGCATTTTCATCTGTGATCGCACCTAGAAACCAAGATTCCGTCCCCTTAGCTTTCCTAGCAATTGTAATATAATCACCTGGTTCTGCTTGAAGAATTTTAGAATCATCCCAATCAACTGCAACATCTTTGATAAACTGAAAGGCATCTGGATATTTTTCATAATTTTCTAATAAATCAGCTGCCATTTGTATTGGAGAATAGATGGTTACATATAAGGCTAATTGCTTGGCTAATGTAGTATGCACTTGCTCGGTTTTATTTTTATCATAATAACTCATTTTGATTTCAAATATTCCAGGTGTATAATCCATTGGACCTCCCAATAATCTGGTAAATGGTAATATCGTTTCGTGCATGGGTGGGTTTCCAACACTCCAAGCATTAAATTCATTTCCACGAGCAGCCTCAGCAGCCACATAATTTGGATAAGTTCTACTGTACCCGGTTGGTCTTGAGGATTCGTGTGAATTCAGCATTAACTTGTTTTCGGCAAATCGTCTGGCTACAAAATTAAAGTGGTTGACCATCGTTTGTCCGTCATGAAACTCTCCTCTTGGTATAATTTTACCTACATATCCTGTTTTTGCAGCGGGATAGTCGTGTTTTTTCATCAAATCTAATGCTCGGTCCAAATGACGTTCGTAATTCGCAACCGAACCCGATGTTTCATGATGCATGATCATTTGTACCTTTTTTGCTTTGGCGTAAGCCGAAATCGCAGCAATATCAAAATCCGGGTAAGGCGTTGTAAAATCAAAAACTTCCTCTTTCCAGTTTCCATTCCAATCCTCCCAACCTACATTCCAGCCTTCGACTAACACGCCGTCAAAGCCATTTTTGGCGGCAAAATCAATGTATCTTTTGGTGTTTTCTGTTGTGGCGCCATGCTTTCCAGATGCTTTTGGTGCATCAGCAAAATTCGTGGCGTTTTGAGATCCTGCATAATCCCAAGTTGATTTGCCAACATGCATTTCCCACCAAATCCCAACATACTTCATGGGTTTAATCCAAGAAGTGTCTTCTATTTTTGAAGGCTCATTTAAGTTTAAAATCATTTTAGAACCCACAATAACTCTAGCGTCATCACTAACCATGATTGTTCGCCATGGAGAGACACAAGGTGTTTGCAAATAGGCTTTATCGCCAATCGCATTGGGAACTAATTCTGCTTTTAATTTGTAATTTGTTACATCGGCCTTTACATGCATAACCGGATAATTGACTACTGCAGCTTCAAAAATATTAAGGTACAATCCTGTTGGAGATTTCATCATCAATGGGGTTTGAATCATATATTTTTCAGGAATAGATTTTACTCCAATTCCGTTGTTCCTATTAATTTTAGTATTGTCTATTTCAGAAAATTTTGTTTCATTGTATTCATATTCATTACTGTCAAAATCTCCTGGAATCCAGAAAACTTTATTATCTGCAGTCAAATTAAATTGAGTAACCTCATCAGAAATGATGAAATAATTCAACGCTGCTTGTCTTGGAAAATCGTATCTGAAAGCTACTCCTTCGTCAAAAACTCTAAAAATGATATTCATTTTGACTTTAGATTCTTTATTGATCAAAGAAACAACAAGTTCATTATAATGATTTACAATGCTGGCTTGTTCCCCTAAAACGGGTTGCCAAGATTCATTAAAACTAGCCGTTTTTGAAGTCAGAATTTCAAAATCGGCGTCGAGAGCCGGTTTTTCCTTTAGTTTAATTCCTAAAGCACTTTCTAAAACAACTGCTTTATTTTTGTAATTAACTGTATAGATGGGTTGTCCGTTATCCCCTAATTTGAAATTTACGACTATCTTACCCGAAGGCGATTGTACCATCTGACAATACACAGAATTTAAACTAAAGAGTAGAAAAAGAAAAAATAAATATTTCATTTTGAATGATTTTTTTGAATTGATAAAAGTAAATAAAATTGCCTTTTATATTTGTATCGCTTTTAACAAATACCATTTTTTTGTTAAAAAAAAACCCTTCAGCAAACATACTGAAGGGCCGATCATAAACAAACAAACCAAATCTATTTAATCAACTCAAAACTAACTTTAAAGGTGGTACTGGAATTTGTACCTATAAAAACTTGAAAATCACCCGGTTCAGCAATAAATTGTAAATCAGAATTATAAAATTTTAATTCTTCAACAGAAATTTCGAATGTTACTGTTCTTTTATCTCCTTTTTTTATGGCTACTTTTTGAAATCCTTTCAATTCTTTTAGCGGTCTGGTTACTGATCCAACTACATCTCGTATATACAATTGAACGACTTCTTTACCATCATAATTCCCTGTGTTTTTAACGTCAACACTAACCGTCAACTTTTCGTTAAAATTCATTTTATCTGATGAAATTTTTAAGTTCGAATACTCAAAAGTGGTGTAACTCAATCCAAAGCCAAACGGAAACAATGGCTCATTTCTTTCGTCAATATAATTCGATCTGAATTTCTCGAACTTCCCTTCTGTATTACCTAATGGTCTTCCTGTATTTTTTTGGTTGTAATAAATAGGCACCTGCCCTACACTTCTGGGGAAAGTAGCAGTCAATTTTCCCGAAGGATTTTCATTTCCAAACAAAACGTCAGCAATGGCACTTCCTGCTTCACTTCCTGCAAACCAAGTATTCAATATCGCGGGAACAGTCTCATTTTCCTGAACCAAAACTAATGGACGACCTGTGAATAAAACCAGAACAACCGGTTTTCCTGTTTTTAATAAGGCTTGTAGTAAGTCTTTTTGAGCTTGTGGAATCTCTAAATTAGTGCGGCTGCTGCTTTCTCCACTCATTTCTGCAGATTCGCCAAGGGCAGCAACAATTATATCGGATTGATTCGCTATTTTCAAGGCTTCTGCCAATAATTCTTCGGTAGTTCTATTATCGCGGTGCAATGTTTTGCCAAACATAGTTGCTTTTTCTTCGAAAGTCGCATCATAATCCAGATTGCTTCCTTTGGCGTAAAGCACTGTTGTCCCTTTGCCCGCTACTTCTTTTATTCCTGCCAAAAGCGAAATAGATTTATCCTGATTTGTTGCTACACTCCAAGTTCCTGCCATATTTTCTTTGGCATCCGCCAAAGGTCCTATAACGGCAACAGTACCTGATTTTTTAAGGGGAAGCAACTGATTGTTGTTTTTTAATAAAACTAGGGACTGTGCGGCAATATTCCTAGCTTCAGCTCTGTTGCTTGCGGTAAAAATTTCTTTTTTAGCTCTTGTAGAATCTGTATAGCGATACGGATCGTGAAACAATCCTAGATCATATTTAGCATTCAAAATAAGACGGACGGCATTATCAATTTGTTCGATACTCACTTTCTTTTCGTCTACTGATTTCTTCAAAGTCGTTAAGAATCCCTCGCCCACCATATCCATTTCAATTCCGGCATTTAATGCCAAAGCCGATACGGTTTGCAAGTCTCCCATTCCGTGTTCGATCATTTCAGGAATTCCTGTAAAATCAGTTACCACAAAACCGTCAAAACCCCATTGTTTTCTCAACACATCCGTCATCAACCATTTATTTCCAGTTGCAGGAATTCCGTCTACTTCATTAAAAGAAGCCATAACTGAACCTACTCCAGCATCAACAGCGGCTTTATACGGTGGGAAATAATCATTATACATTCTGATTCGACTCATGTCAACTGTATTGTAATCACGTCCTGCTTCGGGCGCACCGTACAAAGCAAAATGTTTGACACAGGCCAAAATGGTATTATTCCTTGACAAATCATTTTGTTGATACCCATTGACCATAGCTTTTGCAATTTGGCTTCCCAAAAAAGGATCTTCACCAGAACCCTCCGAAACCCTGCCCCAACGTGGATCACGGGAAATATCAACCATAGGGGAAAAAGTCCAGTTAATTCCATCAGCACTGGCTTCTTGTGCCGCAATTTGAGCACTTCGTTCTATTAATTTCATGTCCCAAGTAGCAGACATTCCCAAAGGAATCGGAAAGGTTGTTTCATAACCATGAATCACGTCCATTCCAAAAAGCAACGGAATTTTTAATCGGCTTTTTTCGACAGCAATCTTTTGAACTTCATATATTTTTTGAACAGATTTGATGTTGAACAAACCGCCCACTTTACCTTCTTCGATATTCTTCGCCACATTAGAACTGTTAGCAGCTCCAGTAGTTATATCTCCCGAAGTAGGCAAATTTAATTGCCCAATTTTTTCTTCCAAAGTCATTTTAGAAAGCAACTCGGCTACAAATTCAGTTTTAGGCTTAATTTTAACTGCTTTTTTAGGTGTCTTTTTTTGGCTGTAGCCAAAAAAAGAAAAGCTAATAAAGAGTATGATCAATTTAATTTTCATTTTATCTGTTTTTTATTTTGTTGGAACATCCAATCATAAATTTTTTGGTTGTCATATACACGCGACCAACTGTCGTGGTTTGCATCATCAAAAATGGTTAGTTCCACATTGGTGTTGCAGGTTTTTAATTTTTTATACATTGCAATAGAATAATCCACATTGACAACATCATCTAATAATCCGTGAAAAATCCGAATAGGAATAGCTTTGATTTTACAATTTTCGATCATTGGAATTCTATCTACATATCCTGCAATAGGCACGAAAGCAGCAAAAGTCTCAGGATGTGCAAAAGCTAGATTCCATGCACCCCAAGCTCCCATACTAAGACCTGTGAGATAAATTCTGCTGGGATCAATATGGTGTTCTTTCTGGATCTTTAAAATCAAACGGTACACTACTTCTTCGTTCCAATATTCGTTTTCCGGACATTGTGGTGCCAAAACATACGCATCGAGTTCGTTACTTTTCAAATACTGGAATGGTCCGTGTGCTTTTACTTTTTCGATATCCGTTCCTTTTTCACCTGAACCGTGCAGAAAAACAATCAGTGGCTTTTTTTCTTTAGTATTTTTTGGAACGTGTAACGCGTATGCTAATTCCCGTTTTTGTACGATTTCAGTTTTTATTTTCCCTACAATCTCAGTTTGAGAAAAGGAATTCCAGGATACTAAAAAGGCGGCTGCAATAATTAAATACTTCATCACACCTTACAAATTATATTTTGTAGAATGAAAGCCCAATTTTGCCAAACCCGGTTTTATTTCCGGAGCATTCATGAATAATTTCCATAATAAACCGGTACGGTGATTTTCAATCATGGGAGCAATTGTACCTTGATCAATGGCTAAATATCGTGGCGTTACCCAATTATAATGCGGAGAAAAAGCATCATAAGGCCCTGCTATTCCAACATACTCTGCTCTTTTTTCATCGTATAAATAATGAAGAAACTTCATGGATTCTACGGGTGTAAAAGGAAAAGAAGAAAGTGCTGCCGTAGGTGTAATTACCCCTAAATCATTATTGGGTTGGTGTGCTGAATATCCTGTAGAACCATCGCTGTTACGGGAATAACTCGCCGTTAAACCCCAACATTTATCCGAATATCCTTTCCATTGTTTTGGATTAGCAATGCAATATTGGTTGATGATTTTAGAATGATTTTGGGTCAATGCCCAATAATCGGCATATTGATCTTTCAAGGTAGTAGGATCTAAACCTAAATAGGAATATTGCGCCCAGAACAAAGGCCCTACATTTCCTGAAGCTCCATTGTAATTTAACACCACCGGAATTCCGTATTGTGAGCCTCCATTTTTAATGGCACCATTTCTAGCCCACGCCTGATGATAAGCCTGTGCCGAAATAGGATGTGTAGGCGAAGCAGCTCCCAAAATATAGGTAATCAAACATTCATTATAGCCTTCTAACTTAAAGTTCATGTCCCAACCGTATTGGGGTGACCAATGCCAGTAAAGGGCGTTTTCTCCTTTGGTATACCAATCCCATTCTACTCCTTTCCAGAGCGCATCCGCTTTTAAAGCTAATGCTTTTTCTGAGTCAGAACCGTTTTTAAAATATTCTCTAACGCTTAATAATCCTTGGCAAAGAAAAGCAGTTTCAACTAAATCACCTCCATTGTCTTTTGTTCCGAAGGGGATTACTTTTCCGGTTGAGCCATCCATCCAATGTGGCCAAGCGCCGTGAAAACGTTCGGCTTTTTCGAGAAAATTCATGGCAGTTGTAAGTCGTGAAACCGCTTCTGATCGATTTACAAAACCGCGTTCAACACCTACAATTATTGACATTAATCCAAAGCCGGAACCTCCCGTAGTGACAATATTAGCTTCAAAACTAGGATCATTGGTATAATAGCGTTCTCTGGCGAGTCTAGAATTGGGTTCCGCATACTCCCAAAAATATTTGATGGCATCTTTTTGAACCTGATCCATAGCCTCAATATCCGTCAAAGGGACTGTTGGAGTTACGGGAGTTGTTGGCAACGGAGTACCAGTGCCTCCTGTACTCTCCGGAGTTGAGGAAGAGCAGGAAATAAAAAAACTAATACAAAATAGGATACTCAGGGAAATCTTCATTTTAATAAAAATAATAGGATTAATAATTTTAAAATAAACCCCTAGTTTTTTAAAACTAGGGGTTTACAATCTTTTATCTGTTGTCTTTTTCTAATTTATTAAGTGCCGATATTTCGTTTATAGAAAGAGCTACGTTATAAATTCTAAACTCATCTAATAGTCCTGCAAAACTAGTTGCCCAGCCTTCTTGAGAACCAATGTTTAAAGACGGGGTGGTTTCAAATTGATGTGTTCCTATAACAACTTTACCATTTGTACCCGTCATTTGAAAATTGCCATATTTTGGAGCATTATTAATATTGTTTATATCACCTGGATTATCCGCAAATAAAGGGGCAACACCAACAGTCCCATTAGCCGGAGCATAAGGAAAACCACCTAAATTTGCACATAATGCTCCATTTACATAAGCTGATACAATACTGGTCGCTGCATTATAAGTAAATACAACATGAATCCATTGGTTCAAACTATTATCTAAATTCATAATTGCACCTTGTCCTTTCCATGCTACACCAGCTCTTCCATTTTCTATACCTAATTTTAATCGCAATCTATTTGGATAATTATTGTCCGGGTTTTCTAAATATAAATTTAATCCTCCCCAAAACTCTAATGGTCTCACTATTGAAAAAATACCTTGAGCACCTTTACCCACTCCTGGAGTCGCTGGATCAACAGTATTTGCTGTATTCATCCAAAAAGAGACTGTAAAATTATTTAAAGAGGTAATTGCTTGTGTAGCATTTGCGACAGCATATCGCTCTTGAGAACTTGATCCAGAATAGGCATTTCCTTTTATTCCGGTTGCATACCCTACATTGGTACCCATAGATCCCGTAAGATTGTTTTTACTGTCCGTAAGATTGTTTTCAAAACTCAATTTAGTGATCAAATTGCCCGCTGCTATAGCATCTGAACTTTCAAAACCTCCAATTGCTTCATAAGGAATTGGGCTGTTTACGGTATCGATACTATCCTCGTTGCAGCTCACAAAAAATTGTGAAGCCAGAACAGAAGCAAACAAGAAAATATATTTATTTTTTTTCATTTTTACTGTTTTAAGAATTAATAACCAGGATTTTGAGATGACAATCCAGCAGCTTCTCTAATAAATAGTTGTGGTAATGGAAACACTTCATGTTTTCCCGCTACAAATGTTTTGCCATGAATAGCAAAAGCAGCTACCGCTCGTGCCGATCCTGTTCGAACTAAATCAAAAAATCTGTCGTGTTCAAAAGCCATTTCGACTCTTCTTTCTTTCCAAATTGCAATTTTTATATCCGCTTGTGAAGTAAATGTTGTATTGGCTAATCCAGCTCTTCTTCTAATTTGGTTTAACAAAGTAATTGCTTCGGGAGTTTGGTTTAATTCGTTCAATGCTTCTGCTTTCATTAGGATTACTTCGGCATAACGCAAATACTTGATATTCGTATCTGAATTATCCTGACCAGAAAAAGCAGAAGAATAGGCTTTGTAATTGTATCTTGGATTATCTGCATCTGCAGGTACTACTCGGCCATCGTATAAAGTTGCCCCTCTAAACATAATTGTTGCATTTTTTCTAACATCATTGGCTTCATAAGCATCTAATAAACTTTGAGAAGGTGTGTTGAAACCCCAGCCCCATCCTCCAGAACCACGAGCCCCCTGAGTTTGCGAATATTGTTTAATTCCTTGAGCAGGAACAGAACCCACACCCTGAATTTCAAAAATAGATTCAGCGTCATTTTCTCCTGCCAGTCTAAACATAGACGCATAATCCGAAACGAGAGAATACCCAGTAACTAAATTGCAATTATCGATCACTTTCTGCCAGTTTTTTTGGTATAAATTCACTTTGGCTAACAAGGCATAAGCAGCTCCTTGTGAAACTCGTCCTTTTTCGGAAGCGGTATAAGCTGCTTTATTAGGCAATGCTGCAATAGCAGCATTCAAATCACTTTCGATAAGCGCATATACTTCCGCACTTGATTTACGTGTTAACTGCATAATTCGATCTTCTTCTGAAGAAGGATTTGGCAAACGATCAACAATGGGAACGCCACCGTAGGTTTTAACCAAAGTAAAATACATGAAAGCACGTAAAAACTTCGCCTCACCAATTAGCCTAGTACGCAAAGCAGGATTAGCCTGATCTAATTGCGGAATGATACTTAATGCCTGGTTGCATCTATTGATTCCTTCGTAATTAGCTATAAAAATTTCGCTAGTGGAAGGACTTGATGGATTATAGGTCAAAGCATCCATTAAATCTTTGTCAGAACCTGAATCTCCAGCGGAAGATCCTTTGTCAGCATCATCAGAGGCAATACTAGAGACACCATTCCAAGAAAAGGAAGACATGTTCCAATCTAAAAACTTATTATAAATAGCAGTAACAAAGGTCGCTGCACCGGCATCATTGTTGAACAATTCGATATCATTGGTAGAAATAGATTCAGTTTGATCTACCTCTAAATATTCATTTGAACATCCTGAAAAAAAGAACGCGGATAAAACAAAAACGGAGATATATATTTTTTTCATACTCTTAAAAATTTAAATTAGCACCAATAACAAATGACCTCAAGGTAGGATAAGCGTCTAATTCGATTCCTTGACTTCCATAAGGGTCGCCATTTCCATTCAATTCCGGAGAAAAACCAGAGAATTTCTGAGTGATTAATGGATTGATCGCATTGACATATATTCTGCAAGAATTTATAAATCCTTCTTTTAAAGGAATTTTATACCCTAAAGTAATGTTGTTGATTCTAAAGAAGTCACCTGATTCTAAATAATAAGTTGAAGCGACAGGAACTTGATTAAAAGGTGCTGGATTTGAAGCAGTTGTATTGTTTATGGTCCAAAAGTCAGTGGCCAAATATTCTTCAATGTTTTCATTTCCAAAACGTTGTGCTTTTTTACCATTGTACACTTTAGCTCCTGCAGTTCCGTATCCGTCAACTGAGAAATCAAAGTTTTTATAATTCACTCCTAATGTAACCCCATACGTGGAAGTAGGCAAAATAGAACCTACATATTTTTTATCGGCATTGGCCAAAACACCTTGTGCTACTTTTTCACCTGCTGCATTGTAGTACAACATGGCTCCATTTGCAGGATCAAAACCGGCATATTCGTAGATAAAGAAACTACCTAACGGCTGACCAACGGAGGTATTATCTAATATCTTAGTATCCTGTCCGTTTCCTAAACCTCCACCAATAAGTGGTGCCAAAGTTGCATCTTTTAGACCTGAAAGTTTATTTTGGTTATTTGAAAAGTTACCTCCAACCCAATAACTCAAATTATCTGTCAATTGATCATCCCAACGCAATGCAATTTCATATCCTTTGTTTGATACTTCACCCACATGTGCCGGAGAGGAATTACTTATTCCAGAAGTTAGATAGGGTTTAGTATTCAAAATAACATTCGTTGTTGTTTTGTCATATACGTCAAATGAACCTTTAAGTCTACTATTTAGGAATTCAAAATCGACACCTGCAGAGGTTTCTTCTGTAATTTCCCAAGATAAACTGGGATCAATCTGAGAATTAATAGTCGTTCCTTCATTCAAAATAGAACCTCCTAAATAATAACTCAATCCTGAAGCATAGGCTTGATTGTTAAGCGGTACGTTTTGGTTTCCCAGTTTACCCCAACCTCCTCTTAATTTCAATAAATCAACTCCTTTGACATCCGCCATAAAACCTTCTTTGGAGATAATCCAACCCAAACCAAATGCAGGAAATGTTCCCCAACGGTAGTCTTTCCCAAAATTAGAAGAACCATCTCGTCTAAGTGTTCCTGTAAATAAGTAGCGATCCATTAATTTATATTGAAAACGACCAAAATAGGAAGCCAATTTAGTTTCATTAGAAACTACATCACTATAATTCATGATATTACCGGAGTAATCAACGCCGTTTAAAGCCCAATAATTAGCATCTGCGTTTACATTTTTTCTGGTAACAGTCAATGTTTCTCTAGACCCTCTAATGGAAGTTTCAATTCCACCGGTAAGTTCAACATCATGAATCTCCCCAAAAACTTTATTATAAGTAAAGTAATTCGTTAAATTCCAATTGAAATATTGTGATCTGCCTTTTGTCAATAAATTCAAAGGAACCCCTTCATTAGCAGCTTCATAATCCGCTGGGCTTGTATTAGGATTTCGCGCCATCCATATTCCTTGGGAATCTGAATAGTTGTAATTTTTCCAAGAATAATATTCCCCATTAAATTGGGAAGTAAATGTTAAGGAATCAAAAATATCATAATCTAACTTCAACCCTCCTTGCAAAGTCAAACTCCTTTGCTGTTCATCAAAAAAGTCTAATTGCGCTACTGGATTCCCCACATTATTAAATAAAGCACCTGTTGTACCTGCAAAACCATTTGCACCTACCAGTGGAACACCGTATTGACCATCTGGAAAAAAAACAGGTACTATAGGAGATTGTTTATAAGCAGTGGTAAAAGCGCCCAAAGGTTTAGGAGCTGAATTAGTCGAGCCAAAACTAAAATTTTGATTTAAAGTTAGCTTATCAGAAATCTTATACTCATTATTATTTCTAAAGGTAGTACGACTGTAATCTAAACCTTTAAGAACTCCTTTCTCTTCATAGTTTCCAATGCTAAAAAAGAATTTAATATTTTCTGTTGATCCGGAAACCGAAACGTTATTTTGAGAATACGATCCTGTTCGGGTAATGGCATCAAACCAATCCGTATTTACTGGTTGATCTTGCGAAAAAGTAGTAGATTGCAGTGCAGCATTCGAATAATGTGAAAACTTATTACTTCCTGCCATTTTTACTTTTTTCAAAGGTTGTCTAAAACCCGCAAAAGTTTCAAATTCTACGGAAACTTTGTCCCCTTTTCCTTTTTTAGTGGTAATAATAATAACTCCGTTAGCTGCTCTGGTTCCATAAATAGCAAGAGAAGAAGCATCTTTCAAGATTTCATAAGAAGTAATATCATTAGTATTAATGTTATTAATGTTCTCCGTTGGCATACCATCTACAACAAATAAAGGAGTTCGGCCACCAATTGCTGTACCTAACCCCCTAATAACCACAGTAGGTGAACTTCCGGGTAAATCCGAAGAAATTACCTGAACCCCAGCGGCTTTTCCTTGGATGGCTTGTGAAGCATTGAGTACTTTCGTTTTAGAGATTTCTTCCGCTTTCAACGAAGTAATAGAAGAAGTATTATCAATAATTTTTCGAGTTCCATACCCAATTACAACGACTTCATCTAATTGTGTATCCTGATCCTCTTGAAGAACAATACGCATCAAGCTTGATGTAGCTGTTATAGAAGTTGGTTCAAAACCTAACATAGAAATTTGTAAAACTTCACCTTCTACAGCTCTGATTTCAAAATTTCCGTCAAAGTCAGTAGTTGCATTCGTTTTTGAATCAACTGCAACTATAATACCACCCGGAATTCCGATGCCATTTTTATCTGATACCTTTCCTTTAATTACTTGACCAGACATGTAAGCCGGAAGTAGAATGAGCGCTAAAAAGCCCAAAATAAAATTTCTCATATAGTATTAAATTGTTAAAATGTTATTAAAGCTAAAGTAGCTAATTACAACGTTATAGTTAACAAAACGGGAGTACTACATAAATACATCAAAAAATAAAAGAAACAAAAAAAACCAATGATTTTAAGCCGTTAACAATGAAAAGAAGACATTATTAAAGGTGTATGTGATGTAGTAATGATGTATTGTGACTTTAAGAAAAATACAATACATTAAATATAGTATCTATAAAAAAAAAGGTATTTATATGCTTATTAAAAACTTAGAAAGGTTTTCATCCTGAATAAGATTTAATTTTTTTCTTAATCGATACCGTTGCAATTCTACCCCTCTAAATGAAATATTCATCATTGGAGCAATTTCTTTAGAAGAGAGATTCATTTTTAAGTAAATACAAAGTTTAATATCCTTAGAAGTAAGGTTGGGATATTTCTTAGTTAGTTTGACAATGAATTCGTTGTGAATTTGATTTAGGTTATTTTCAAAAGTCTCCCACTCATGCTTATTCAATGCATTAATTTTAATAGTTTTCTTAATGTCGCTTTTGAGCTTATTAAAATCTGTTTCTGAGTCTAAAATTCCTTGAATATTGTGAATCATTTCACTTTGCTTTGCTATGGAAAGTGACTTGCCTGTGACCTCAAATGACTTTGTTTGCAATTCAAGTTCAAGAATATGCTTTTCATATTCTTGAATATTTAATCTGTTTTCGGCTTTTAATTCCATTTCCAGAATTTTATTTTGATGCTTTAACTCTTCATCTCTAAGCTCCAATTTTTGAATATATCGCATTTTATTCCACTTATAATAAAGATACAATATGCCCCCTAGTACAATCAAATACAACGTAATCATCCAAAAAGAAAAATACCAAGGCTTTGCTACAATAAATTCGAAATTAGAAATCCTGTTGTAATTTAATCCATTGCTGCCATAAATAGTTACGCTATGCAAACCACTACTCAGGTTATTCAATTCAATCAATCCCCCTTTAATGGGCATAAAATCGGATACAGTATTCGTTTTATAGAATAAATTTGGTTTTGAAGCTCCAAATTTTCCAGATATTGCATGTATTTTTAACTCCGAGTTGTAATTAATTCTTGATTTATTTTGAATCAAACTATCACCACTAAAAGCTTCTATTGTTATGCTTGTATTTTGTTTTCTTGCTTGTTTTAACTGAAGAGAAATAAACCCATCATCCAGATTTAATAAATAACTTTCTTTGTTTTTAAAAATTTTTAAATTGTCATTGATAATCTTTCCTAAATAATATTTTTCCTGAAGAACATTCCAAACAAATTTATTTCCATTGGCATAAATGTGAAACAAAAGACCATTCTGAAGTATTAAAAAATGGTTTTCATCAATAGAAACAATATTTGATATATTTTTAAAGTTTGCATTAAACAATTGATTGCCTTCCAGTTGATTCGTTATTGAGCTATAAGTATACCACGATTTATTGATTAAAAAAAAGATTTGACTTCTAAACTCAAATATTTTAATTCCAAAATCATTACTAATTTTACTGCGTTGGGTAATGTTTTCAACACTTGTGGTTTCATAAGCATCATTGTATTTTATCAAATATAAACCCCTATAATTATCTGCAGCCCATATTTCATTTTTTCGATTCTGAGCCACATACTTTATGGGCTTTAGTAGTCCTTTTATTGATATTTTTCGATCTAAATCATTCTCATCATTATAAAGGACTACACCACTATAAGTAGCTTGCAAATACGAATTATTGATACTACTTTTTACTAAATTCCAGCCTCCATTTATGGTACTTAATTTTGAGAATATTCCTTGCTCATAAATGAAAGTACCTTCATTGTGACCTATAAGAAATTTATTGTTTATTTTACTGATGTTCCAAGCTTGCCCTTGTGTATTTGGAATTAATGAGAGTTGCTTTTCTTCATATTTAAAAACACCATGATTAGAAGCCATCAAATACCCCTTTGGAGTACTTGCTACCGAATATACCGAACCTAAAATACCGGAATTATCATAAAAAATTGATATTGGCGAATTAACCTCAACATGAGCAATTCCATTATCTAAGCCAAGCCACAAATCATTCTCTTTGTCAAGACTAATACTCAAAATTGAGTTGTTCATCAAGACATTATTTCGGTTAATATTTTTGTAAGAATTGGTTTCAAAATCAAACAAATAAACCCCTTTATTGGCTGTCCCAATAACTAATTTACTGTTTTTAATAAAGGCAGCCACATTGATATTAGCTGCTTTCAAAATCTCGTTTAAAGGATTTTTCCAAGGTTTTAAAACACCATTTTCCTCAATATAAACACCATTTTTTTTGGTGAAAAAATAGGTTTTATTTTTAAATTTTTCAATTGCATGAATCACATTATTTTCTAATATCGACCATCTTTCTATTTTTTCAAACTTGAAATTATTCATTTTATAAATGCCTTTTTCAACCGAAGCTGCTAACAATTGATCATCCACTACGAAACAATAGGAGGCTAGAAAATCGAACTTACTTTTCTTAATTACTTTTCCATCGTATAGAAAAATGCCATTAAAAGATTGAAAATATACGTTTCCTTTAAATTTAAATATCTTCCAAATCTCTTCATTATCACTCTCCTCAAATACCTTAGTTGTATCAGAAATGGAAACATAAAACATTTTGGCATTTTTTCGGTACCAATAGCCAAATTCCTTATAAGAGCCTGTATAAATGCGATCAGCATCAACCATTACCGAGCGAATGATTGTTTTGTTAGGCAAACTGTATTTTTCCCACTTTACCCCATCATATCGCAATAAATAGTAATTATTAGCAAAATACATGGCGTTATCATTTCCTTGGGCTACATTCCAAATTTGATTATCGCCTTGATAATCCGATTTGTTGTAATTCTCAACAAAAGGGAGTAACTCCTGACAATAAAGTTGGGGTGAAATAAAATAGAAAAGGATTATTATTGTAATTCTTACATTCAAAATACGGCAGTTTTATGTCCAAATATAAATAGATTTATCAAATAAAAGGTATAAAAAAAGCCTCTGATTACAGAAGCTTTTATCGCTAGTTATTTTATCTAGAAAGCAATTCAAATACCTGATTGGCTATTTCTATTTCTTCATTGGTAGGGATAACTAATATTTTAGTCTTAGAGTCAGACGTATTAATTTCTCGAATTTCCTTGGAGCGAATTTCATTTTTAGCTACATCTAACGCTATACCAAAATAAGTCATATCTGCACATACTAATTTTCGAATGTAAGAGGAGTTTTCTCCAACTCCCGCGGTAAAAACAATAGCATCTAGCCCGTTTAAAACCGCAGTATAAGCGCCAATATATTTCTTTATACGATACGCATTCATGGCTAAAGCCAATTGACAATCGGCATTTCCGTTCTCTGCATTCGCTTCGATATCCCTCAAATCACTATAGCCAGTAAGTCCTAACATTCCGCTTTGTTTTTGTAACATCGTGTTGACTGCCTCGAGCGAATAACCCAATGAATTTACCAGATAAAAAATAACCGATTGATCTACATCCCCACTTCGGGTTCCCATAATCAAGCCATTCATTGGGCCAAAACCCAACGTATGATCGATACTTTTTCCGTCTTTTATTGCGGTCATACTGCAACCGTTTCCTAAATGTATCGTGATAATTTTAGACCCTTTATTCTCCGAATTTTGTTTCAAATAATGAATCGCATTTTCCGAAACATACTTATGACTTGTTCCATGAAAACCATAAACGCGTATTTTATTTTCTGTCAAAAGATAATTGGGCAACGCGTATTTGTGCGCTACAACAGGAATTGTTTGATGGAATGCCGTATCAAAAACAGCTACTTGTACTGCAGTACTAAAAATTGTTGATGCCACAGTAATTCCTTCTAAATTAGCGGGATTGTGCAAGGGCGCTAAATCAAAAAGCTGTCTGATTTTTTCTTTTACGGCTGCTGTTATAATAACCGTATTAGAAAAATCACTTCCTCCATGCACCACTCGATGCCCTACGGCTTCTATTTCTTTCGTACTTTTAATAACTCCCACAGTATCATCCAGTAAAAGTTTTGCAATTTTCTCTAGGCCAATTTTATGATTAGAAATTGGCACTGTTTCTTCTAGTTTTGTTGTTGAGGTAACATAACTAAGATTAGAAGTTTCCAAGCCTATTCTATCAATCATCCCCGAACAAATAACTTCATTGGTGGGCATGTCGATCAATTGGTATTTTATAGAGGAACTTCCTGAGTTTATAATTACTATTTTCATTTTATAATCCTTGTGCTTGAATTGCCGTAATAACGACTGTATTTATAATATCATCAACGGTGCAACCGCGGCTTAAATCATTTACGGGTTTGTTCAAACCCTGTAACATGGGGCCAATGGCCAGTGCGCCAGTTTCTCTTTGTACTGCCTTGTAGGTATTGTTGCCTGTATTTAAATCCGGAAAAATCAAAACGCTTGCTTGACCTGCCACTTCTGAGTTTGGCATTTTGCTTTGTCCTACACTCATATCTACAGCAGCATCGTATTGAATGGGCCCTTCAATTTTTAAGTCGGGACGTTTCTTTCTCACAATTTCTGTTGCTGTTCTTACTTTGTCCACTTCATTTCCTTTACCTGAGGATCCTGATGAATACGAAAGCATGGCAATCTTAGGTTCAATACCAAAAGCCAAACTGGAATCGGCGGATGAAATTGCTATTTCTGCCAGTTGCTCTGCGGTAGGGTTTGGATTGATGGCACAGTCCCCAAATACAGAAACGCGATCTTCAAGACACATAAAAAATATAGAGGAAACTACTGAGGAATTTGGTTTGGTTTTAATAAACTGTAAAGCAGGTAATATCGTTTGTTGCGTAGTATGTGCTGCTCCGGAAACCATTCCGTCTGCATGCCCTTTGTATACCATCATCGTACCAAAATACGAGACATCTTCCATTAAATCTTTGGCCATCCCTAACGTTACGTTTTTCGCTTTTCGCAACTCATAATAGGTATTCACATAGTCATTATATTCCTTGGATTCTATGGGATTGATGATTTGTACCTTAGAAAAATCAAAAGATAAACCCAGTTCCAAAACTTTACTCTCGATCTGTTTTTTATTTCCAATAATTGAAATATCCACAACATCCATCTCCAATAATCTGGAAGCTGCGATTATTATTCTGTCATCATTCCCTTCAGGCAAAACAATATGTTTTCTATGTTTTCTAGCCCTTTTTACTAAGTTATACTGAAACATTTTTGGTGTCATTCCATCCGCTTCAAAAGTGATTAGTTTTTCTGCCAAGTTGTCTAAGTCTACGTATTTTGCAAAAGTATTGATAGAGATTTCAATTTTTTGTTTGTTGTTTGCATAAATTTTGGATTTAATAGAACCAATCTTGTTGGTAATGTAATACGTGCCTTCTTCCACAGCAATAATAGGTACCACTGGCGCAAGACCTTCTATTAATTTCAAAATACTTATTTCAGGAAGGATATTCCCAGTCAAAACAATCCCAGAAATGGCAGGATAATTTATCGATTCATTGGCTTGTAATGCTCCAAGTATAATATCCGCTCTATCGCCAGGAGTTATCACCAGACTATTTTCTTTTAAATGCAATAAATAATTGCACAATTGCATCGCTCCCACACTAAAGTTGCCCGTTTGATTGTTTAAATGTGCTGCCCCAAACAACACTTTAGCATCCAACTCATTCACAATTTCCTGAACGGTGGGATTATTCAAATTAGGAATCAATGGAATAGAGTTTACTAAAAGCCCTGTTGGCAGACTTTTCTTCAACCCGTTTGTCACTAAATCAATATTCTCAAGTTGTACTTTATTGGCTATTACTGCCAAAACTTCTACATCCTTAACCTTGAACGAATCATAGGCTAGATATAAACTGTCAATTAGTTCTTCTAATGTTTTCCCTACTCCTGAACCTACAATAATTGTTGGAATTCCTAAATTTTTAGCAATTAAAACATTCATATCTAATTCGATAACAGTACCCTCCCCACTAAAACCAGTGCCTTCAACTAAAACAAAATCAAAACGTTCTTCCAGTTTCTTATATTTTTCAATAATCAAGTCCAGAACCTCCCCAATTTTCCCTTTGTTCTTTTTCTTTATTAGTTTACTTTTAGTAATGGCAAAGGCATCTTCAAATTCAATATCTAAACCAAAATGACCAATCACGGTCTCAATATGATTATCAAATCCTCCCTCTTCAGTATCTTCTATAATAGGTCTAAAATACCCTACTTTGGCCGTTTTGCCAATAAGCATGCTCATTAACCCTAACGTTATGATTGACTTGCCGCTATTCTGTTCGCTTGTCGCTATATATATGGCTTTGTTCATTTTTTATTTTTAATTTAATTCAAAAATTATTGTATGTTTTTTTTTAAAGCCTTAAAACCAACGGCGTTTTTTAAAATAAATAATCATACCAATGACTATTAGAAACATAAATCCCATTACGGTATGATACCCATACTGATATTTTAGTTCCGGTAAATTTTCAAAATTCATACCATAGACACCTACAATGAAAGTGAGCGGAATAAATATAGCAGAAACTATAGTTAGCGTTTTCATGATCTCATTCATCTTGTGTGTTTGTGCAGAGAAAAAAAAATTTGAGGCACTTTCTAAAGATCCCATATCAGATTCTATTTGTTCTAAAAGTTCTAAACTCTTTTGATGCAATCGAGCAAAAAAACTAAAACTCTCCGCTTCCATAACATTAAAAACATTATCATCTTTGATACTTTTTATATCATACAAAGAATCTCGCAATGGAATCAAAGAGCGCTTGAGAAAATTTAAATTATCCCTATGCTTCTCTATTTTTTCTAAAATTATAGGATCTACACTTTCCTTAGTCAGATTTATAAGCTCTTCAATTTTATCTTCTTCGTTTTCTAATGTGATATAAAAATTTTCCATGATAGCATCCAAAAGAATGTATAATAAATAGTCCGCTTTCTTTACTCGGACAATTCCGGAATGCGTTCTAATGCGCTCCCTGATGTGCTTAAAAAAATCACTTCGCTTTTCCTGAAAAGAAATTAAAATACCGTCTTTTATCAAAAAACTTATTTGTTCAACACTTATATTATCGGAATGTTCTGCAGGTAACAACGATTTTATATTAAAAAACAAAAAATCATGAGATTCTTCCAGCTTAGTTCTTCTTGTAGTATTTAAAATATCAGCTAACATGAAGTTATCTATTTTAAAATAATCACCTATTGACTTGAGCCACTCTACATTATTTAGACCGTGTATATTAATCCAATTTGTTTTTTGTTCGTCAATATATTTGTCTAAATCTGAAACTTTAAAATCTTCATACTCCATAAGATTTGCATCGTTATAGACAAACAATTGCATTTCAGAATCTTTGGTTTTATGAATCCCAGTATATTCTAAATTATAAGGCTGTAGTTTTCGCCCTTTTTTATATTTAATTTTTCTCATTCTACCCTATTTATCAAGTAATATTACAAAAAAAATCAAAGATACCGCTCCTTTTTCCTTTTGTTAGCAGTAAAAAAAATTAAATTAAATTTTGCCTTTTTTGCAAATAAATACCGGTACATAAAAACAATATCCATTCTTAACGCAAAAAATTATAGTCTAAATTAATAATAGGAATAAATAAACGATTGTTAATTATTGTTAATTGTTTAAAAATGCTGTACTTAATTCTATATTTTTAAAAATATATCAATAGATTTGAAACTTAATGGTCAATAAATAGAAGAATCTTTTATTTATTGAGTAAAACTAATTATTAACTATTATATGTTTAACTAAATGTTTAAAAAAAAACTAACCTTAATTATTGTATTTCTGTTAATTTTTTCAGCTCAAGAGTCCTTCGCTCAAAGTAGAAAAAAAAGAAAAGCAGATAAAAACGCAGCTGCAAAAGTAGACAGCAAATCTGCTGACGCTAAGAAAGAACCTAAACCTTACTTAAAAGTAATTGATTCAAGTGCCGTTACTCAAAGAGGATTGATTGATGTTCATAAAGTGGACAACAAATATCTTTTTGAAATTCCCGATTCAATTTTAGGAAGCGAGATGATGACCATTACCCGATATTCTAAGACTCCTGCCGGTGGAGGGATTTTTGGTGGAGAAGAAATCAACAGACAAGTTGTGCGTTGGGAAAAAGGGCTAAACAATAATATTCTGCTCCGATCGATCACGTATGTGATTATGTCCCCTGACGAAGACAAACCAATGGCTCAAGCGGTAAAAAATTCAACCTCAGATCCTATTGTTGGGAATTATGACGTTTTGGCCTATAAAAAGGATGCTTCAGGTAAGATTACCGGTTATGTAATTGATTTATCTACAACTTTCGATGCTGATGTTCAAACATTCTCTTTAGATCCAATTAAAAAACAATTATTAAACATTCAAACATTTCAAAAAGATAAATCATTTATCTCAAAAGTAAGTAGTTTTCCCATTAATACTGAAATTAGAAGTGTAAAGACTTTTACAACAACCCCTCCAAAAATCAATACTACACCTACTCCAAAAATTGGAGTAGATTTACCTTCTGCTTTAGATGCTGGTGTGATTACCGTAGAAATGAATACTTCTATGATTTTATTACCAAAAAATCCAATGCGCAAAAGAGAATTTGATGCTCGTGTGGGGTATTTTGCAAACCAATATGGTGTTTTTGAGGAAGAATCTCAAAAATCAGATACCAAAGTATTTGCAGTAAGATGGCGCTTAGAACCTAAATCGCCCGAAGATGCTCAAAAACAAAAAAAGGGAGAATTAATTGAACCTTTGAAACCGATCGTCTATTATATCGATCCGGCTACTCCAGAAAAATGGAAAAAATTCATCAAACAAGGTATTGATGATTGGCAAATTGCCTTTGAAAATGCAGGTTGGAAAAATGCAATTCGGGGAGAATATTGGCCAGAAAACGATCCTACTATGAGTCTGGAAGACGCTCGTTTCTCTGTTCTAAGATATTTTGCTGCTGAAATTCAAAATGCGTATGGACCAAATGTTCATGATCCTAGAAGTGGAGAAATTCTGGAAAGTCACATTGGATGGTACCATAACATCATGAGTCTTTTAAGAAACTGGTACATGATTCAAACTGCAGCAGTAGATCCTGCAGCCAGATCAAAAAAGTTTGATGATAAATTAATGGGAGAGCTGATCCGTTTCGTTTCTTCTCATGAAGTAGGGCATACTTTAGGGTTACGTCATAATATGGGAGCCAGTTCAGCAACACCCGTTGAAAAACTAAGAGATAAAGAGTACCAAGAGAAAAATGGACATACGTCATCTATCATGGATTATGCACGTTTCAATTATGTAGCGCAACCAGAAGATGGTGTTACAGCCTTATTTCCTAGAATTGGAGATTATGATAAATGGGCTATAAAATGGGGGTATTCTTATTTTGAAGACACCAAAAACGAAGCGCAAGAAAAAGCCTTCTTGAATGAAATGACTAAGGAAGCGTACAAGAATAATCGTTTATGGTTTGGTTCTGAATCCAGCCCTTATGATCCAAGATATCAAACTGAAGATATTGGGGATAATGCCATGAAAGCTTCAGAATACGGTATTAAAAACTTAAAAAGAATTTTACCTAATCTATTGGAATGGTCTAAAGAAGATGGCGAAAGTTATGCGGAACTTGACGAACTTTATGGAGCACTTACAGGACAGTTCAGACGATATATGGGCCATGTGACTAAAAATGTTGGTGGAATATACGATAGTCCTAAAACGTATGACATGACTGGAAATCAATTTCAAGTAGTTCCAAAAAGCATTCAAAAAGAGGCCGTATCGTTCTTGAACACTCAATTATTTACTACTCCTAAATGGTTATTGGATCAAAACATCCTTTCAAAAATCAACCCAGAAAGTGGCGTTGAAGCAATCAAAGGGATGCAAGATGCAACATTAACAAGCTTGTTAGCGGGTGACAGAATGGTTCGTCTTTTAGAGACGTCTACTGCAAGCAAAGACAATTACTCCGTTGATGAATTAATAAATGATTTGAACAAAGGAATTTTCTCTGAATTAAAGAGCAACAGTTCTATTGATATGTATCGCAGAAACATTCAGAAATTGTATGTTGACAAGATGATTGGCATGTTAAAGCCTGGTTCAGCAGAAGTTCGATCAGTTCCAGTGGGCGTAACCTATGGTTTCAATACAAGAAGAGTGAATTTAGCACAAACCGATTTACCTTCTATTGCACGTGGACAACTTACTAGTCTAAAAAATGATTTAAAGATGTCTTCTTCAAGAATGTCAGACCGAATGAGTAAATACCATGTACTCGATTTGATCTCTAGAATTGGGGAGGCCTTAGATCCTAAATAATTAATTAAAAAGGGAAAATGTTTAACAACATTTTCCCTTTTTTTTGTGATACCCAGTGTGGTTGCAACCTAAAATAGTAGTATAGAATAGCTACGCATTTCAAACTGTCTACAAATAAAACACCCGACTTTCTAAAAAGGTCGGGTATTTTATTTAATCCATTGCCACAAAAAAAAACCGAATTATTACTAATTCGGTTTTACAATTAAACATGAAAAAAGGAACTAATCTTTTTGTGACTTTACTGCTAAATTATAAATTACTAAACCAAATCCAATTTTATTGATTGCATCGGCAATATTATAAACAACATCAATATTTCCAGCTGGAATCAATCCATTGTACCAACCTGTAGTTCCCATCATGTAACCCAAAGGGTAGATAGACCAACCGACAAGAACAAACCAACACAAAATTTTATGTGCTTTTTGAATTTCGCCACCAGCAGCTACGGCTAATTTTGAAGCCTCACCCAACCAGATTTCATAAACAATAGCAAAATAAGCAACTCCTGAAATGAATCCCCAGAGGGCTGCACTGTCCGTGAATACGACTTCACCAAGATAACCTGTAACTAGCATTATTATAGAATAAATTATCATTTTCCATAAAAGAGATTGTTTTGCTCCAGCTACTTTTAGTATTAAATAAAATTCTAAACACATTAATGGTACTGTAAGAACCCAGTCTACATATCGAAAAAATGTAGGCGATTCACCAAACGTTGCCCAATAATCCCTCATATAGAAATAATGTACAGCAGCAATAAACGTGATTAATCCTGAAACTAGCACTGATGTTCGCCATTTTCTATCAAATTGGTTTAAAGACAAAAAGAAAAAAGCTGCAGCTGCCATCATTGCCATACAACCCACAAAGAAAGTAAATCCTACATAATCGGTTGGAGACAATTTTCCGACTAATCCTGAAATAAACATAAAGTTTGTCATAAATGTATTATTTTAATTGATTTTTGTTTAATCAAATATAATAAAAGTTAGACAATTAAAATGCTTTTTGTTTATTATATTTTTCTTATTTTTAAACAATAATTAAAATTTTTATGAAATATTCAAATATCTCAATCGTAGCAAGCTTTTTTGGATTATGGATGGATTCTTATTTTTCGACTGATTTACAATTATTTACCGGATTCTTTTTAATTTTTACCTTTGGAATTTTACATGGAGCGAATGATTTGCTACTAATTGAAAATATAAATTCGAAAAAAAGACCGAGTGCACACCTTACAATACCCCGTTATTATTTAGTGGTAGTACTATCCGGAGCATTTTTATTTTACATCTTACCTTGGTTTGCGTTATTATTATTTATAGTTGTCAGTTCCTATCATTTTGGAGAACAGCAATGGCAAGATTTACAAGAGGACTTCTCGCAATGGATTTTAATCGCATTCCAGTTTTCTTATGGATTATTTATTTTGTTGCTGTTATTTAACTTTCACCGAAACGAGGTGATTCAGGTTATATGGAACATTTCCAACATTAGCATTGCACCTATTTACATTACCGGATTGGTAAGCAGTAGTGGCGGTGTAGTGCTTACTTTAAGCGGTTACATTTATTGGAAATCAAAACAAATTAGGAAAAAGCTTCTCACAGAGATTTTTCATCTTATCCTGTTTTCTATCATTTTCAAATCCTCCAGCTTGATTTGGGGCTTTGCTTTGTATTTTGTCTTCTGGCATAGTATACCTTCTATAATCGACCAAATAAAATTTTTACATGGTAATTATTCCTTCAGGCATTTTCTAACCTATTGTCGCGCTGCTGCAATTTATTGGTTCATTTCAATAATGGGAATTACGGTTCTGTATTTCCTATTTAAAGAAGAACAACTTTTCAATGCCTTATTTTTCTCCTTTTTGGCTGCCATAACATTTCCTCATGCAGTGGTTATTACCCGAATGTTCCATATTAAAAAACAATAAAAAAAATCTATAAAAAAAACCGTTCACCAAAGGTGAACGGTTTTAAATCAACAGTAAAGACGCACTGCAGTGCCTCTCTACAGGAAATTATTATTTTACTTCTTCGAATTCAACGTCTTCAACATTGTCTCCTTGAGCAGCATCACCTTGTGGCTGTGCTTCACCTTGACCTTGTTCTCCTTGAGCATACATCGCTTCAGTTGCTTTTTTCCAAGCAGCGTTGATGTTGTCAAGAGCCGTTTGAATTGCAGGAATGTCTTGAGATTGGTGTGCCATTCTCAATTCAGTCAATGCATATTCAACAGCAACTTTGTTGTCATCTGATAATTTAGATCCTAATTCTTTCAATTGAGTTTCAGTTTGGAAGATCATTCCATCAGCTTCGTTCAATTTTTCTGCTCTTTCTCTTAAAAGTTTGTCAGAATCAGCATTAGCTTCTGCATCTTTTTTCATTCTTTCGATTTCTTCAGAAGTCAATCCAGAAGAAGCTTCGATACGAATATCGTGAGATTTTCCAGTTCCTTTGTCAGTTGCCGAAACTTTGATGATACCATTCGCATCAATATCAAACGTTACTTCAATTTGTGGAACCCCTCTTGGAGCTGGTGGTATACCATCTAAATGGAAACGACCAATAGTTTTGTTGTCAACTGCCATAGCTCTGTCTCCTTGCAAAACGTGGATTTCAACTGTTGGTTGAGAATCGGCAGCTGTAGAGAAAACTTGAGATTTTTTAGTTGGAATAGTTGTGTTAGACTCAATTAATTTAGTCAAAACACCACCCATAGTTTCGATACCTAAAGATAAAGGTGTAACGTCAAGTAACAATACATCTTTTACATCTCCAGAAAGAACTCCACCTTGAATCGCTGCTCCAATAGCAACAACCTCATCAGGATTAACTCCTTTAGATGCTTTTTTACCAAAGAATTTTTCCACTTCTTCAGCAATTCTTGGCATACGAGTTGAACCTCCTACAAGAATAACTTCGTCAATATCAGAAACAGTTAAACCTGCATCTTTCAACGCTTTAGCCACTGGTGCCATAGAACGTTTTACTAAAGAATCAGTTAATTTTTCAAATTGAGCTCTAGTTAATTTTTTAACTAAGTGTTTTGGTCCTGAAGCCGTAGCAGTAACGTATGGCAAGTTGATTTCAGTTTCAGCAGAAGAAGACAATTCAATTTTTGCTTTCTCAGCAGCTTCTTTCAAACGTTGCAATGACATTGGATCAAGACGCAAGTCAATACCTTCTTCAGTTTTAAATTCGTCAGCTAACCAGTCAATAATTTCGTGGTCAAAATCATCTCCACCTAAGTGAGTATCACCGTTTGTAGACAACACTTCAAAAACTCCGTCTCCTAATTCAAGAACAGAAATATCAAATGTACCTCCACCTAAATCGTAAACAGCAATTTTTTGATCTTTACCTTTTTTATCTAAACCGTATGCCAATGCAGCAGCAGTAGGTTCGTTGATAATACGCATTACTTTAAGACCTGCAATTTCACCCGCTTCTTTTGTAGCTTGACGTTGTGCATCATTAAAGTAAGCTGGAACAGTAATAACTGCTTCAGTAACAGTTTGACCTAAATAGTCTTCAGCTGTTTTTTTCATTTTTTGAAGTGTCATCGCTGACAATTCTTGAGCAGTGTATAAACGACCGTCAATATCCACACGTGGTGTATTGTTGTCCCCTTTTACTACTGAATAAGAAACTCTTTTTGCTTCAGCAGAAACCTCTGAAAAAGAATGACCCATAAAACGTTTGATAGAAGCAATAGTCTTAGTTGGATTAGTTACCGCTTGTCTTTTAGCAGGATCTCCTACTTTAATCTCTCCACCTTCAACAAAAGCGATGATAGATGGTGTTGTTCTTTTTCCTTCTGCATTAGGAATAACAACTGCTTCATTACCTTCCATTACAGAAACACAAGAGTTGGTCGTACCTAAATCAATTCCGATTATTTTACCCATTTTTAATATATTTAATTTTATTGTATACTTGTTTTAATGACTCGAAGTCGATAAGTCAATCTTTGTGCCAATACAAAACCAACTATTAAATTGTCAGTTTATGTTAAAATTGGCGTAAAAAAATCTGACAAGTTGACATTTAAGAGGGTTTATGATTCTGGCGGAATTTGGAGCCATTTCCCGCACACTAGGCTGGAAGCCGAACTGGTGAAGCAATTCGCTATATCTTTATGTCCACAAAGAAAGAACATAAAGGATGCCGCTGCTATCGGGGCTATGAAATCTGATTCCTACATTTATTTGTTTCTATTCGATTACTTTAGAATTTCAATACCAATAATTCGTAATAAATAAACTACATTAGCAGAACAATCGAAAAGCTATTTATGGCGTAAAGCATACCGATTTCGGGTGTATATGCGCTAGTTTGTAGCTAGTATACACTAGTTAGCTGGCACCCTAGAAACATCACGTAAAAACAAAACTCCTTGGAATCAACAAAAACACTAAGAAGACCAGCGAATTGGCAAGATTTTGAAACACTCTGTAAAAAATTATGGGGTGAAATATGGAATTGTGCTGAAATACAAAAAAACGGTCGACTAGGCCAAGAGCAATCTGGAGTTGATATTTTTGGAATACCTAACTTAGAAGAAGAATATTTCGGAATTCAATGTAAAGGCAAAAGCGAATATAACGACAATCATCCTCAATTTACTGAAAAAGAAATTGACAATGAGATTGAAAAAGCAAAAACATTTAGTCCAAAATTAAAAAAACTATATTTTGCAACAACTGCATTAAATGACAGCAAAATTCAAGCTTACATAAGACAAAAAAACTTAGATAATAAAAAGGCTGGATTGTTTGAAATTCATCTTTTTTGTTGGGAGACAATTGTTGATTTAATAGATGAAAATAAACTAACTTATGACTACTACATTAAAAGTCAAAATTACAAGACAAGCAAAAATGCTTATGTAACATTTCAAAATGATAAAAATGAATTAGAAGGAAATGTAAAATTTAGAAAGACAATTACTAATTATAGACAAAAAAATATCCCCGCGACTATAAGTGATAGTTTATTAGCTAACAGTAGTTTATTCGATGCTTTTAAATTCAGTAATCCCTCACCTTATCATTACAAAATAAATAATAGCTATTTTAATTTTTTCTTTAGAATACACAATATTGGTAATGATCCTATCGAAGAATTTAAAATATTACTCAAATTCAATGGAGATTTCCAAGATTTAGATACCGTTACAAAAGGAGGTCACTATTTAATGCCAATGGTAAAACATTCTTATGATACTTTTATAAATAAAGAGAATAAAACAGGAAAAATAATTCCTCTTAAAAAAATATTAGTAAGCGAAGATGCGATGGGTTTTGATGATTTGGCAATTAAACCGTTACTCGAAGATGCAGAAATAGAGATTGACTGGAAAATAATTTCGAAAGATTATAAGAATGAAGGCAAATTAGTTTTAAAATTAAAAGTCGAAATCGAAATTACTCATAAAACAGTTCTAGTTACCGACCCTTCAAAAATTAGAATTGAAGAAACTGAAATTGAAGATTATTTAATCGACGGTAATTAAGGGCGTCAGCTAACACACGCTACGAGCAATTTGGGCAATTGGCTTAATGGGAAGTTGGTTTTATATTTGGAAGATTTGGCAAATCCGAAAATAGGGCTTAATTTAATCCCAAACCCGTTGTAGTAGCAGGACGTTAGCGGTCATTATAGCACAACCAAACTGCAAATAAGTTCAACACAAGTAAACGACATAAAATGAATAAAGAATTTTTAGAGGAATATTCACTGTTTAGAAAGTTTGATTTGGATGTCCCGATAGCGCGGATTTGCAATCCGTGCCCATAACAATAAGGCACAAAGAACAAAACTATTCTTTAATTCATTCATACAACATCAATCACTAAAACCAACAATCATCATGAAACAACGTTCCAAACATTTTGCAGTACAAACAATCCTAATTGGTCTATTTATCCAGCTCATTACAATACCGGTTTCCTTTGGACAAACCAAAGCAGAACAAATCGATAAGTTGATGAATCTATATTCAGAATACGGGCAATTTAACGGCTCTATCCTTGTTGCTGACGCAGGTAAAGTCATTTATAAAAAGGGATTTGGAATGGCAAACATGGAATGGAATATTCCAAACCAACCGGATACCAAACACCGATTGGGTTCCGTTACCAAACAATTTACCGCCATGCTAATACTTCAATTAGTTGAGCAGGGAAAATTAAAGTTGGATGTTCCTATCTCAACCTATCTTCCTGATTATCCTAAAGCATTGGGCGATAAAATCAGTATTCATCATTTACTGACGCACACCTCTGGAATTCCGAATTACACTTCCTTTCCTAATTTCGTAAAAGAATTAAGTTTCAATTCGTACAGCCCAGAAGCATTTGTAAAAAAATTCGCTGACCTACCGCTCGAATTTACACCGGGCGAAAAATTTGCATACAGCAATTCCGGTTATTTTTTATTGGGTTACATCATTGAGAAAGTTTCCGGTAAAACCTATGAGCAGTTTTTGCAAGACAATATTCTTACACCACTCAAAATGAATAATACAGGATTCGATCACCACGAAACCATTCTGAAAAACAGAGCTTCCGGTTATGAGAAAAACGGTAAAAACTACAGCAATGCCAGCTATCTTGATTTATCTATTCCTTACGCTGCTGGTTCTTTGTATGCAACCGTCGATGATTTGTATTTATGGGATCAAGCACTGTACACAGAACAGTTACTTTCGACAAAAAATAAAGAGCTGTTATTTAATTCCTATATCCCTGCAGGACCGGGACAATATGGTTACGGATGGTTTATTAATGAGGCTTTCAATGGAGAAAAAAAGGAGAGCATTCTGATTACTGAGCATGGCGGTGGGATAAATGGATTCAATACCTTGCTATCCCGTATTCCGTCTGACAAAAATCTAGTGGTATTACTAAATAATACCGGCGGTACAAACTTAAATGAGATGAATATAGCAATTAGAAACATTCTATACAATAAGCCGTACAGTTTGCCTAAAAAATCATTAGCCAATGCTTTAGCAGCTGTTATTCAGGACAAAGGAATCGCATCTGGACTCGAGTATTTTAATGAAAACAAAAAATCAGATACCTATGCTGCCACCGAAAACGAAATGAACGGTCTGGGTTATCAATTGTTACAATCTGGAAAAAACAAAGAGGCGATAGCCGTTTTTAAACTAAATGTTGAAGCGTTTCCAAAATCAGGAAATGCCTACGATAGTTTAGGAGAAGCCTATTTGAAAAACGGAGATAAAAAGCTGGCGATTATCAACTATAAAAAATCAGTAGAAATGGATCCAAACAATGAAAACGGAAAAAAAGTGTTGGAAGAAATTTTAAAGTCATAAATCAATAGATCTATTAAAAAAACCGCACCTGTTATGTTTCGTTAGGAGCATGACAGTGCGGATCATAATAAAACTTTTGTCCGTGATTTCCTTTTTTAATTTGTTCCTTTAGTAGACTTTCCTACCGTCAAATAAATGTGATTATTTGGATACAGAAATTCGATTTTTGTATGTTGTTGGTGTACTCTCATCTCTACTTGTCCCTCTCCATTTTCTAATGTATAAGACCTATAATTTCTATCTTTGGAAAAAATACTGGAGTCTACAATCTTATATTTCATTTTTGTATCCGTGAGAAAAAATACTACATCTCGCTTATTCGTATCTATAAATACAAAGGAATATTCATTTCCTGCAATGTTGCATTCCCCTTGTTTGAAAGGTTTCTCATCGATGCAATATCGTTGCACATTATACACTTGTTCTTGAGCATAAATACCACTTGTAAGTAGTAACATCAAAATTACTTTTTTCATACACCTGTAGATTTCTATTATCCTGAATTGGACAATCTTAATTTCTTATGCAAAAGACACGCCATAATATTTTTTAAAACAGAATAATCAACAAATGTTTTTTTTTATTTTTACTTCTTTATAATAAAAAGCTTTAGAAAAGCAATGTATACCGTAATTTGTTTCCGTTTTTATTTGTATTTTCGACTTTCAATAACCTATTTACTTTTATTAAAATATAATCGTAAAAGCATTCTCAAAATAATTTAACAACAACAACAACAATGACTTCATTTATCAAAGAATTATCCTTTCGTTGGTCTGATCTTGACCCAAATTTTCATTTACGACACAGTGCTTATTATGACTTTGGTGCACAACATCGTATCGAGATTCTGGAAAGTTTAGGTTTAACAATGAGAGTGATGCAAGCACAAAGTTTTGGACCAATTCTTTTTAGGGAAGAATGTGTTTTTAGAAAAGAAATAAAACTTTCTGACAAAATTTTCATGCATACCAAAACCTCAAAAATAAATGCTGATGCTTCCCGTTGGTCTATAGTTCATGAGTTTTTAAATGAAGATAAAAAGCTTTGCGCAACAATAACGGTTGATGGTGCTTGGATGGACACCAAACTTCGAAAACTAGCCTCTCCTACTCCCGAAATTGCCATTGAAGCGTTGAGCATTTTTCCTAAAAGCGACAATTTTGTGAGCCTGCAATAGGAATTTAATTATAGAAGCTCCATTTCCTCGTTTTGGATACAAGAATAAGAGATTCAGTTACTTTACTACAGCATCATGTACTGATATTTGCATTGTTATTTTATAATTCACCATTAAATAAAAAAGATGAACGACAATAAAAAAATCGAATTAGGAAGTCAAGGACTTTTTGTTCCAAAAGTAGGATTAGGTTGTATGGGAATGACCCAAATTGCAGGAATGGATATATATGGAAAAGCAAATGAAGCCGAATCTATCGCTACTATTCACCGTTCATTAGAACTAGGATACAACTTCTTGGATACTGCCGATTTATATGGCCCTTTGCTAAACGAAAGGCTTGTCGCCAAAGCCATTAAAGGAAACAGAAATCAATATACCATTGCCACAAAATTTGGGTATGAAATCGATGATAACGAGCAATTGACTTGGCAATTCAACGGCACAAAGGATTATGTAAAAAAAGCCGTGGAGCGTTCGCTTAAAAACTTGGGAACTGATTATATTGACTTGTATTACTTGCATCGTTTAGACCCAAACACGCCTATTGAAGAAACTGTTGCGGCAATGGCTGAATTGGTAAAAGAAGGAAAAATTGGCCACATCGGACTTTCGGAAGTTTCATCGGAGACCATACAAAAAGCACATACTATTCATCCTTTGACTGCGGTGCAAACAGAATATTCTTTGTTTGAGCGTGGCGTAGAAGAGACGGGAATTTTAAAAACACTTCAAGATCTTGGAATCGGATTTGTGGCCTACTCCCCACTAGGGCGAGGATTTATTTCTGGAGATATCAAAAGCCCTGATGATTTTCCTGACACTGACTTTAGAAAAAGTTTACCTCGTTTTCAAGGTGAACAATTTTACAAAAATATTGCCTTGGTAAATGAAATAAAAATATTGGCTACTGAAAAAAAAATAACACCCTCACAATTAGCTATTGCTTGGATTGTTTCAAAAGGTATTTTACCAATTCCCGGAACAAAACGTGTGAAGTATATCGAAGAAAATTGTAGTGCCGCAGAAATTAAATTAAGCGTTCAGGATTTAAATCGTCTGGAGAATATCATTCCTTTAGGAACCATTACTGGAGCGCGTTATGATGAAGCAAATATGGCTGCTATTGATCAATAAACAATACTAATCAGTAGGAAAGGCTATCTTTACAAATAGATTATCCTACTGTAGTAATAATTTATTTTATGAAAAAACAAAACAACATTCCATATATTATCAATTCGATTTCAGAATTGCATCGTTTATTGGAACTGCCAAAACCAGAACATCCATTAGTAAGCGTTATTAATCTGAATGAAATAAAATGTCATTTTGATGAAAGTATCAAAAGCGTGGTCTACAATTTTTATTCAATTTGTACTAAAAAAGATTTTAAAGGAAAAGTAAAATATGGTCAAAACTATTATGATTTTGATGAAGGCATAATGACTTTTTTTTCTCCAGGCCAGGTAATATCAACCGTACTTGATGATGATATTGCTCTTTCAGGAATGTGGCTTGTTATTCATCCTGACTTCATCAACAATTATTCATTGGCAAAAAACATAAAAGATTACGGCTATTTTACTTATGCCGTAAATGAAGCATTGCATCTTTCCGATAAAGAAGAAGTGATGATTGCAGGTATTATGAATAATATTCAACAAGAGTATCTTTCTTCGATTGACCGCTTCAGTCAGGATGTCATACTATCGCATATTGAATTATTACTTCAATATTCTAACCGGTTTTATAACCGTCAGTTTATTACCCGCAAAAATGCAAGCAATGATTTATTGAGTACCCTTGAAGAACTGCTCCGTAATTATTTTAACAGTACCAAAGTAGAAGAACTCGGTCTTCCAACTGTTCAATATATTTCAGAACAACTAACTGTATCCCCCAATTATTTAAGTGATATGTTACGTTCTCTCACGGGACAAAGTACACAACAACACATTCACGATAAGATAATTGAAAAAGCTAAGGAAGTTTTAACTACAACTTCTTTATCAGTAAGTGAAATTGCATACCAACTTGGCTTTGAATACCCACAGTCTTTTAGCAAACTGTTTAAAAATAAAACGAATCAATCGCCTTTAGAATATAGAGGTTCGTTCAATTAATTACAAAAGGCATTTACAATAGTTTTAAATTGCAGTTATAAAAGCAGGAAGTAGCCCAGATTTGGTATGTTAATAAATTATCTAAATCAAAACTTGACATTATTTCTTTTGATAAGGCTATTTACAGGAGCACAATTTTTTACATGATGTCTTGTTCTTCGATAAAAAATTCATTAAGCGATTTGATTTTCCCTAATCAAACTGATTGAAATGAATACGCGCCAAACATTAAACCGCAAAAGAAGTGATTATTACAAAATCAGTAACAACCCGAATTTAAACCATTCTTGTTTATTCCAAGACGCCAAAATTGCAGATGTAATACCTGCGAAAGGAGAAACATTCAAATTAAAAAAAAACGAAATGCAGTACGAAAAGTGAAGGATTAAAAACAGTCGTGATGTTCTACAATACAGTATTTTGAAATTTTTTAAAAATTCTAAATTCTAAACTTAAAAAATAAATCCTTTTTTATACTTTTATACATCTACTGGCATGTTACGCTCAACAAAAAAACTACGAATGAAATTAACAAAAATATTTTTCGCGCTACTAATCCTTTTTACCGTAATCAGTTTTAAATCAATTCCTAATGCTGTTTTCGAAGTACAATATCCAGCAAAAACCAGAGAATTTTACCAAATAAAAACGTATATTTTCAATACTGAAAAACAAGAACAAGCCACTGATTTTTATTTGAAAGAAGCATATTTACCGGGGTTAAAAAAACTGGGGATCAAAAATATTGGAGTATTTAAACCAAAATCCAGTACCAAGGATACAATAAAAAAAACTATCGTATTAATCCCATTTTCATCTATGAAAGAATTTCTTACACTTGACGAAAAATTGGCAGAAGACAAAATGTATTTGTCTACAGGAGCCCCATATTTAAAGGCTACTTATAAGCAATCGAATTATTTGCGAATAGAATCTGTTTTATTAAAGGCTTTTTCAGATCACCCTTTATTGACAAAACCAGCGCTGAATAATTCCAGAACCAATAGAGTATATGAATTAAGAAGCTATGAATCAGCAACCGAAGCGATTTATAAAAATAAAGTGGATATGTTCAATGCAGGCGGTGAAATAAAACTTTTTGATCGTCTTGCTTTTAATGCCGTTTTTTACGGTGAAGTTATTTCAGGGGCTAAGATGCCAAATTTGATGTATATGACCACTTTTGCAAATCAGGAAAGTAGAGATGCACATTGGGAAACCTTTGTAAATTCTCCAGAATGGAAAGGACTAATAGCTATGGAAAAATATAAAAACAATATTTCTCATATAGACATTACATTTTTATACCCAACTGATTATTCTGATTATTAATCTCATAAATCCCCCCTTTAAAAAACAATCCGCTCAAACTGCAGTTCTAAAAGTCATAGTTTCGTATTTAAAAAAACAACCCATTAATAACTTCCAAAAAAATAGAAGTTAACACTTTGCCAAGATTTTACTATTAATTATAAGTATCTTTAGTACTAATTTTAGCTATGGAAACCATCTATACAATACTAAAACTTGCTGCAGGCGTAGGTTTATTCCTTTTCGCCATGTATTTAGTGGAGGAATCCCTAAAAAACCTCTCTGGGCGAAGTTTCAAATTATTTCTACAACGCATTACAAAAACCGATATTGGTGCAGTTGTAGGTGGAACAATCGTTACTGGAATACTCCAAAGCAGCTCTATGGTTTCGTTGATGGTTTTGGCATTTGTAGGAGCAGGAGTTTTTACCATGAAAAATGCAATGGCCATTATACTTGGCGCCAATTTGGGAACAACAATTGCTAGTTGGTTAGTTGCAACATTGGGTTTTAAAACTAATATTGAAATAATTGCTTATCCAGCAGTTTGTCTGGGTGGCTTTCTTCTTATTCTATTGGGAAACCGCAAGAAGTTCAAGTATCTTTCCTATTTTCTTTTGGGATTTGGTTTAATGTTCATCGGACTTTCATTTATGAAAACCGCTATGGAAGCTCAGGTGCAGCATTTTGATTTTTCACGATATACTGAGATGCCACTAATCATTTTTCTCATTATTGGCTTTCTGATTACGCTAATTGTTCAGTCTAGTTCCGTAACTATGGCATTAACATTAAGCGCATTAAACGCAGAAGCAATAGCTTTTCCTATGGCAGCTGCAATCGTGTTAGGCGGTGAAACCGGAACTATCATAAAAATTTTATTAAGTGCAATTGGCGGAAATGCTTCTAAGAAGCGGGTGGCATTGGGCAATTTATTGTTCAACATATTCATTACTGCAATTGCTTTTGTAGTACTAAAACCCATTTTATTCCTAATTACAGATGTCATAAAAATCAAAGATCCACTTATCGGTTTGGTTGCCTTTTCAAGTCTGATTAACTTATTAGCAATTGTACTATTTCTTCCGGTTCTAAATTTATTTACTAAATTTTTGGAACGTTTTTTTAAAAATTCTGATGTTACTACAGCCGCTTACATTAGCCACGCCTCTGTTGAAGAAACCGAAACCGCTCTCGATTTATTTCGAAGAGAAACAATTTATTTTATTCACAATTCAATGCTTTTTAACCTGGAATTATTCAAAATCGATACTCCCGTTTTCCAAAAACAGATTGATTATCTGGAAATCAATGAGCAAAAGAATTATACTTCGAAAACTAGTGAGGAAAAATATGAATTTCTGAAACAATTACAAGGAGAATTACAGGCCTTCTATTTAAAATTAAGAACAAAATTAAACAGTGAACAAAATTCAGAACTCAACCAATTGATTTCGGCAGTGCGAAGTTCCATGCACGCAGTAAAAAGTGTAAAAGACATTAGCGCTGATATTACAAACCTCAGCCGCTCATCCAAAGAAATCAAATACCAGTTTTTTCTGTATCATAAAAAAGAAACTGAGAATCTCTATTTGCAATTAAATATGCTTCTGAATAAAGAACAAAACTCCCTTTTTACAGAGCTTGAAGTACTTTTTAATGTAATCCAAAAAAACTACACAAAAGGACTCAACTCTTTTTATTCTCAAGCACAACTTACTCCCATAGAAAATATTGACATCACTACTATCATTAATTTTAATAGGGAATTATTCACCTCGAATAAAGCCATATTAATGGCTGTAAAAGATATTTTATTAGACGAAAAAAACGCTCAAAATTTCAATGAAATTCCAATTTATAAAACTTAAACGATAAGCTATCAACTCTGATTGTATTCCAGAAATTTTACAACTTTATTTTTGAATTTTATAACCTATTTTACTTTCAATTTTAGAACTTTGCAGTTAATTTTGTTTAAGATTGAAATTGTAATTCTGATTTAAATTGGTTATTTTTAACCAAAAAAAAATATCATTTGAAAAAATATTTAAAGAAGAGTTTAAAGATTTTCCTTTGGATAATAGGATCCTTAATTCTATTGTTCTTAATACTGGTGGTCATTATTCAAATTCCATCGGTTCAAAATTATGCTAAAGAAAAAGCCGTACTCTATCTGGAAGGAAAAATAAAAACTAAAATCACCATTGATAGCCTCGCAATTGAATTTCCAAAAAAAATAATTCTTCAAGGAGTTTATTTTGAAGATCAGAAAAAAGACACCCTTTTTGCTGGAGAAAAATTAGCTGTAGATATTAGTCTGTTCCAGTTAATGAACAATAAAGTCGAAATCAAATCCGTTCATTTAGAAGGGATTTCTGCTCATTTAAATAGAGATTCAAAAGCTATTTTTAATTTTGAATACATCATTAAAGCATTTGCATCACCAGAGAAACAGAAAACGGATTCGCCTCCGATGCAGTTTTCTGTGGAAGAAATTAAGTTGGATCGAATTCAATTCAAATACAATGATTTCGTTACAAAAAATAATATTTATGCCAATCTAAATCATTTTGAAACAAACATTAAAACCTTCGATTTAGAACACATGAACTTTGAAATTCCAAAAGCAAAAATTAATGGCTTAAAGTTCCAATTAAAACAAGGTATCGTTCAAATTTCCAAAGCAACTAAAGCCGCCGCAATAAAAAACGAACCAGAATCCATTTTCAAATTAAAATTGGGAGAAATTGATCTGGCAAAAATTGATTTTGATTACGAAAGTGAAGAAACAAAAGTAAGGACAACTTTTTATTTGAAAAAACTTCTTGCCAAAATTGACAAAATTGATCTTAATAATCAATTCGCCATTATAGAAAGTATTGATCTAACGGGTGTGGAAGGTGCTTTGACTTTTGGTAAATTGAATAAAGCCAAAATAAAAAAAGAAACTACTGTAGTAAACTCCAACAACTGGGAAGTCAAAATAAAAAACACAACGTTCAAACGAGTTAATTTTCGGTATGATAATAATAACGTTGCAACAATACCAAAAGGGATCGATTACAACCATTTGAATCTTACTAATTTAAACTTACAAGTTGATTTCCTGAATTACAATTCCGAAAATATATCCGGAAATGCCAATTCCTTGACCGTAAAAGAACAAAGCGGATTGAATATTCAGTCCTTTAATGCTGAATTTTTCTATGGAAAAAAGAATGCTTTTCTTAAAAAATTATACTTAAAAACACCCCAGACGGAATTGAGAGACGAAATCCGTATTGGGTATCCATCCATTGAATCTTTAGATGAAAACCCGGGTGAATTAGGCCTTATAGCTTATTTAAAGAAAAGCAAACTAGGGATTAAAGACATTTTACTTTTTGCTCCTACTTTAAACAAGACAAATCCTTTCATGAGCAATCCCAATGCAATCCTGTCGATTAATGGGGTCGTAACAGGGAAATTGAATAATATTGAATTCCCATCTATTGAGATTAGCGGTATTGGAACTACAAAAGTAGCCGCTGCCGGAAGTATCATAGGTTTACCAGATGTAAACAAAGCCTATTTTGATTTGAATATTAAAGATTTACAATCAGGTGCAAAAGATTTTGTTGGCTTCTTACCCAAAGGAACAATTCCAAATTCGATTCAGTTACCTTCAAAATTCAGCGCCAAAGGAATTTTTAAAGGAACCATCGCTAATTTTAATACCAATATGAACATAACCAGTAGTTTTGGAAATGCAAAAATCAAAGCTACCTTCGATCAAAGTAGAAAAAATAACGAGAAATACGATGCTCAAACGGAACTTACTAATTTTGATTTAGGAAAATTTATCAAAAATGATTCTATTGGAAAAGTAACTTTAAAAGCCAATATAAAGGGAACTGGATTCGATCCAAAAACCGCAACTGCATCTTTAAATGGAACTGTTCTAAAAGCGTATTATAATAAATATACCTACAAAAATGTAGCCGTAAGAGGAACTATTCGCAACGGAAATTTCAATGCAACTGCTTTTGCAAAAGATCCTAATCTAACTTTTGATTTGGTGAGCAGCGGCAGTTTCAAGGACAAATACCCTACCGGAAAACTAAAACTGAATGTAGATATCGCTGATTTAGAAAAACTAAATCTGCACGCTGGCCCATTGAAAATAAGAGGCGTTGTAGATGCTGATATTCAATCGGCAAATCTCGATTACCTCAACGGAACTGTATTTGCACGCAACATTACCATAGTAAATGCAAAAGAAGAATTTGTAATTGATTCTATTACCGCAGTGGCAACTTCCAGCGCTGAAAAGAATACATTCCTATTGAAATCACCGTTTTTGGATGTAGATGCCAATGGAAAATACAAGTTATCAAAAATAGCAACTGCTTTCTCAAATTCTATTGCAAAGTATTATGACAGTAAACCAAGTCCCAGAAAAACAGCTGTGGGAAAACAAGAATTTGTTTTTAAAATTGGCGTAAAAGACAGTCCAATTCTATTAAAACTGATTCCTGAATTGAAAAGTTTAGAACCTATTAACATACAAGGAAGGTATAATTCTGTTAACGATTCTATTGTTTTGAATGGTACAATTCCAAAGTTAATTTATGGAGAAAACACTATTACAAATGCTGTCCTTAAAGTAGATACCAAAGACAATTCACTTGTTTACAGCTTTATTGTGGATGATATTCAAAACAAACAAATTCAATTGCCACACACCAGTATTTCAGGTAAAGTGCAAAACAATATTGTGGATTATACGGTGCAATTAAAAGATTCAAAAGACAAAGAAAGATACTTAATTGCAGGAACATTAAAAGCTTTGAACGGGAATAACGAAATCAATCTTGACCCAAATAATTTATTGCTGAACTATGAATCTTGGAAAATAACACAAGACAACTTAATTCGCTTTGGCAAAACAGGAATTTATGCTGATACTTTCGAATTGAGTAAAGATGGAAGTAAAATCCTTATACAATCACAATCGCAACAAGCTAATGCTCCTATAGCAATTGATTTCAAAGATTTTGACATAAAAACCATTACCAGTATCGTTGAGAAAGATGATTTACAAATGAGCGGTAAAATCAATGGAAATGCATTGGTTAAAAATATAAGTACTACTCCTCTTTTTACTTCAGACTTAAACATTGAAAATTTTACTTTCAAAAAAGATACAATCGGAAACATCAGTATCAAAGTAAATAATGTGATTGCTAACCAATATGATGCCGAAATTGCCATTACAGGTCAGGGAAATCAAGTCAATTTAGAAGGGAATTACAAGACGACAAGCAGCAGTTTTGACATGAATCTCGACATTGACAAATTGAACTTAAAAAGTATTCAGGGTTTCACTTTGAATAACATTACTGAAAGCACGGGATTCTTGACAGGGAATTTTAAAATAACAGGAAATACAACCCAGCCCGAGGTAATTGGAGAATTAAAGTTCAATGAAATTGGTTTCAAAGTAAAGCAGCTCAATGCAAAATTTAAGTCTTTAAACGATAAAATTGTTTTTACACCTAACGCAATTCTTTTTAACAATTTTATTATAAAAGATGAAAAAGAAAATGATTTAGCCATTAACGGAAAGATTGATAGCGCTAATTTTAGCAATTTTGGGTTTGATTTATCCATTGATGCCGATAACTTTCAAGCAGTTAATTCCGAAGCCAAAGACAATGATTTATACTACGGAGAATTGTATTTGGACAACCACTTAAAAGTAAGAGGAACAATAGACAATCCGATTGTAGAGGGAAATATCAAGATTAACAAAGACACAAAGTTTACTATTGTTTTACCACAATCAGATCCCTCAATAGCGGATAGAGCAGGAATTGTAGAGTTCATTGATCAAGACAATCCACAATTATTAGGAACTGTTTCAATGGAGGAAATAAAAAGTGAAATGGAAATAAAAGGAATTAATGCCTCAGTAAATATTGAAATAGATAAGGAAGCTGAACTGTCTCTGAATATTGACAAAGCCAATGGAGATTTCCTTAAATTAAAAGGAGAAGCACAACTAAACGGTGGAATTGATCCTTCTGGAAAAACTACATTGACTGGACGCTATGAATTATCCGAGGGAAGTTACGAGATGAACTTTAATGCAATCAAAAGAAAATTTGATATCAAACCAGGAAGTTATATTTTATGGACTGGAGAACCTACAACAGCTGATATTAGTATTACCGCCATTTATAAAACAGAAGCAGCACCAATTGATTTGATAAACGACCAATTAGGGGCGGTTACTGCCCAAGTCAGAAACACATACAAACAAAAGATTCCGTTTGAAACCCGTTTGAAAATGACCGGAGAATTAATGAAACCTTCCATTTCGTTTGATATCGTTTTACCAGAAGGAAACAATAGTGTATCTACCGAAATTATTAATACAACACAAGCAAAATTAGTGCAACTACGTCAACAACCAGACGAGATGAACAAACAGGTTTTTGCACTACTCCTACTCAACCGTTTTATTGGAGAAAATCCATTTGCCAGCGAAACTGGAGGTACTAATGTTTCGTCATTAGCTAGAGAAAGTGCGAGTAAAATTCTGTCCCAACAACTCAATAATCTAGCTGGAGATTTAATTAGTGGTGTGGAACTCAATTTTGATTTGAATACTACAGATGATTATACCACGGGTCAGCGCCAAAACAAAACCGATTTAAATGTTGGTATTTCTAAAAAACTGTTGAACGACAGACTAAAGGTAACTGTAGGAAGTAGTTTTGGAATCGAAGGGCCACAACAAATTAATCAAAATGCGAATAATATTGCCGGAGATGTATCTCTGGATTACCAACTCTCTAAAGATGGAAGGTATAAAATGAGAGTATACCGCATAAATAAATATCAAGTAGCGCTTCAAGGTGAGGTAGTTGAAACCGGAATTGCTTTCGTCATTACTTTGGATTACAATAAATTCAGAGAATTATTTGCTAAAAGTAAAGTACCGAAAGTAGCTAAAAAGAATAAACCACTATAGACTGAAAGTTTATAGGTTTGTATGCTTAAAGTAAATATTTAGTTCCTTGTGGTCCATTTTATTTTTATATCGTTTCCGTGTTGTTACTCATATAGATTTACTATTTCATTTTTGATATTACTCATGCACTAATAACAAGAACCTCTATCCCAAAAATAACGTCTCCAATATTTTTTTAGACATGTGAATTCAATTTGTAGTTTTCTTGAAGAACGGTCTTTCATTAATTCAACCACAGTAATCACTTTTTTGGAAGATACATAATGAAATATACCTGTAAACATGATTTTTTGAAATTACTCCCTTTACATGTCTGAACTACATAATATTCTAGTATTTGCATTATAATAGCTCTTAATTAAAATTTAATATTTCCATGCAAAGCTGCATAGCTTCCCTTTTTAGTCCAAACTATATTAACGGTTAACCATCATACTATATGTCAATTTGTTCTTTGAAAATCTATATTTCAAATTTACATTTTTAATCGCGAAATGCACAAAAGTGGATATTTTCAACTATTTTAGGATCAATAAGACTTAATTTAGTACCCTAATTAAGTAGTCAATTTACTTTAATAAAACACAAAGATGAATTATCTCTTTAAAAAAGCAAAACTATCTGACATAGCGCCAATATGGGAAATTTTACAACACGCTATATTAAGAAGAAAAGAAGACGGCAGTACTCAATGGCAAGACGGCTATCCAAATCCAGACGTTGTACAAAAAGATATTGAAAAAGGAGAAGGATTTGTTTTGGTTGACGGAGAAACCATCATCGGCTATAGTGCGGTATTAATCAATGACGAACCTGCCTATGACAAAATTGAAGGAAAGTGGTTAACGAATGGTGATTTTGTTGTGCTGCACCGCGTAGCCATTTCGGAACAGTATTTAGGTAAAGGTTTGGCTAAAAAGATTCTAAAATACATAGAAGAATTTGCGGTAAGCAACAACATTTACAGCATAAAAGCAGACACCAATTTTGACAACATCGCCATGATGAAAATTTTTGAAAATTCGGGTTATACGTATTGTGGCGAAGTATATTTTAGAGGAAGCCCAAGAAAAGCATACGAAAAAGTCTTAACAAAACAGGACGAATTGAAATTATGAAAAACTTAGGGTTGAAATTAAAAACCGCAAATTCGTAAATAAAAACAGTTAGCAACTGTATCAATACTTTGCGAATTTGCGGTAGTTTTTTTTTAAACAACTGATTTTAAACTACAGCTTCTTCTTCAGGGGCTGTTTCAAACTCCATGTGATCCGCTACTGCTAAAGCAACTTCCGGTTTAGAACCTTTAAGTGCATTGAATCGTTCTAATTGTTCCAGCTCTCCTTCTTCCCCACTGAAATAAGGAAAAACATCCATTATAGGAGATTCAGAAATGGCTGGTATAGTATAGTCGCCCATCGTGCCTTTCATTACACTAATCGTGTTATCATAAGCCTCTTTGACATCGTTAGCTTGCACTAGTAAATACATATTAGTCTTGCGTTCTTTACCGCTTTCTTCGTCATATGCCAATAATGAAACTTTAGATCGAAACCAACGATCTGCATTTTCGAAAGGATGAATTTCGGCATAATTCGCCACTTTTATATTCGTGATTTTAAATTCTTCACTGATATACGCCGACATCTCTTCATTGATTCTGCTTTCTGCCTCTGTGTAAGATAACGCATCTACCAAGTAGGGTTCTGTCGTAATCTTTTGTGCTCCAGTTTCATCCGTTTTTCTATATTTTACTTTGCATTCATACCAAGTTGTGGTCATTTCTTTTTTTTAGGATGTCAAAGATAGATTTTAAAGGAAAAATTAATCACAATTTATAAAATAGATATTCACAATTTAAGTTAAATGTCGGCCTTGTTAATAAACCTATTTTTAGACTTTTTGAAAAGCAAGGTACAGCGGTTTATTTCATAGTGTTAAAACTATGTTAAAGAAAAACTAAACAGTTGTTTAAATTAAACGCTTGTTTAGTTTTGTTTATTGAATAAATTCGATTCCATTGAAAAGTAATTTTAACGACAAACAAATTCAAATTCTGGAAGTTGCCGAAGCCCTTTTTGCAGAAAAGGGATTTGATGGTACTTCCATCCGAAATATAGCAAAAGTGGCCAAAATAAATATTGCCATGGTTTCGTACTACTTTGGCTCTAAAGAGCGATTACTCGAATCGCTTATTGTTTACAGAACTTCGGATCTTAAAAATCAATTAGAAAATTTAATACAGGAAGATCTGGATCCTATTGATAAAATCAATAAACTTATTGAGCTATACATTAATAGAATTAATAGTAATCGTGGAATCTACAGAATTCTTCACTTCGAGTTTACCACCAAAAAGAGAGAACAAAATCTTCAGGCTTTTTCGGAACTAAAAAAAGGAAATCTAAAATCTCTTGAATCTATCATTGTGGAAGGTCAGAAAAAAGGTATTTTTAGAAAAGATGTTATCATTCCGCTTATTACACCCACAATTCTCGGTACTTTCTTTCATTTTCACATGAATAAACCCTTTTTCGAAAATTTATTGAATTTAAAAACTGAGGATTTATACAACAATTACATCAAAACTAATTTGACAAAGCACATTCAACAAACTATAAAAGCACTTCTGATTTATGAAAGTTAGTCAATTCATGCTCTTTGGGATTTTCTTTATTGGAATTTCCTCTTCAGTAGCACAAGAAAAAACAAGTTTTACATTGAACGAAGCCATTAATTTGGCTTGGACCAAAAGCAATGAAGTCACTCTGGCCAATACCAAAGTGAAAACTAAAAAGTATGAGCTCCAATCCACTAAAAACAATCAATATCCGGATTTGAAACTTTCAGGGCAATACCAACGATTGGCAAATGCTTCGGTTAATTTCAAACTCAATCAAAACAATTCAGGTGCTCAAGAACCGCTTCCTATTGTTAATCAATTAATGATCGGACAGTTGAATGCTAGTGTCCCCGTTTTCTCTGGTTTTAAAATTCAAAACAGTATAAAGGTTTATGAGAATTTATATCAGGCCGAAATGGCTACCGCTTCTCAAACAAAAGAGGATATAGCTTTACGGGTGATTGACTATTATGCCAGTATGTACAAAGCTCAAAAAACGATTGAACTGCTAACAGAAAATCAAAAGAGTGCGCAACAACGAGTAAAAGATTTTATTGAACTTGAAAAAAATGGAATTATTCCCAGAAATGATTTATTAAAATCACAATTACAAGCCTCAAAAATCCAATTATCGTTAGACGAAACGAATAATAATTTAAAAATCATCAACTTTTATTTGGTTACCCTTTTAAAATTGAAACCTGATACAAATCTCGAGATCCGTGAAAGTGATTTCGCTGATTTTCAAATGACTAATGTACCAAAAAATGATGTATTAGCATTAGAAAACCGTAAGGATTTAGAAGCCATTCGCTTTCAGGGAAAAGCAACTGAAGCAACTATCAAAATAGCTAAAGGCTCTTACTACCCTGCCATTGCAATAGTAGGTGGCTATACTGCATTAAACTTAAGTAACGTGATAACTGTTCAGAATGCGATGAATATAGGTATTGGTCTTTCTTATGATTTAAGCGCTATTCTCAAAAATGGAACACTTGTAAAACTGGCTGAAAACAAATTCCTTGAAGTACAAAACTCTGAGGCGATACTGACAGATTATATTAAAATCCAAGTTCAAAAAGCAATTGAAGAATATAGTTTGTCATTGAAACAAGATCTGGTTTACAGTCAAGCAGTAGAGCAGTCTTCCGAAAATTACAGAATCATAAAAGATAAATATGACAATGGACTTTCGGATACTAATGATTTGCTAGAAGCAGATGTGGAACAACTCAGTTCCAAAATTAATAAAGCTTTGGCCCAAGCCAATACCATTCAAAAATACTATGAGTTACTCTCCGTAACGGGTCAATTATCACAATCATTCAATCTTGCTCAAAAATAATCACACTACCATGGAAAAGAAAAAAACAAACAAAAAATTTATTATTATCCTAGTAGCTTTGATCGTTTTAGGAGGAACTTATGGAACTTTTAAATACTTGCATTCACAATCACACGAGGAAACAGATGATGCACAAATTGAGAAAAATATGAATCCAATTATCCCAAGAGTTTCTGGATATGTGGATAAAGTATATATCAAAGACAATGATTTTGTAAAAAAAGGCGACACGCTGTTTACTATTGATAAAAGAGATTACCAATTAAAAATAGAAGAGGCGAATGCTGCCATGGTTGGTGCTGAAGGAAATTTTGAAGTTACTAAAGCGGATATTGGTAGTGCATTAGCTAGTATTTCTGTTTCGGATGCCAATGTTTTATCTGCTGGAGGAAATATCGAATCTGCAAAAATAAGATTGGGGCGCATTACAAATGATTACAACCGATATGACAATTTATACAAAAGCCACTCGATTACAAAACAACAATATGAACAGGCTTTAGCCACAAAACTAGAAGCCGAAAGTCAATTGCGTGTTCTACAACAACAAGAAAGAGCCAGTGCGTTTCAAAAATCAGTTATTGTGGCTAAATCTAAAGTATCTGATAAACAAACAGAAGTGGCTGCTGCCAATATTAAAAGAGCCAAAGCATTACTTGATGCCGCAAAATTAAATTTAACCTACACTGCTATCACTGCTGCTATTGATGGTCAAGTTTCTAAAATTGATATTCAGCCAGGACAATTAGTTCAGCCAGGACAATCTTTATTTTATATCATCAATAACAAAGAAGCATGGGTAATTGCTAATTTCAAAGAAACACAGCTTAATAAAATGGTTATTGGTCAAAAAGTAACGGTAAAAGTGGATGCCTATCCCGGATATAATTTTCAAGGTTCCGTTACTTCGTTCTCACCCGCAACAGGATCTCGATTTTCCTTGCTTCCTCCGGATAATGCCACAGGAAACTTTGTAAAAACAATTCAGCGATTGCCCGTTAAAATAAGTTTGAACACTACAAACGATCCAGAAAAAATAAAATTATTACGCCCAGGAATGAATGTTGATGTTGATGTACACTTAGATTAACTTGATTTTTAGATTAAAAAAATCAAAAGAAGGGAACACTTTTAAAAAAATCATTAGTATACACTTTAGCATAAATGGTACAAACAGGAGATGACGATTTAGTAGAATATGGCTATCGACGAGTTCTTATTACGATCACAGCAGTACTATGTGCATTGCTGGAAATCGTAGATACTACAATTGTCAATGTAGCACTAACAAACATGAGGGGAAGCCTGGGTGCCACATTAAACGATGTTGCTTGGGTGATTACTGCTTATGCCATTGCAAATGTGATTGTAATTCCAATGACCAGCTGGCTTTCACAACAATTTGGAAGACGAAATTATTTTGTGACCTCCATCATTATTTTTACCGTAGCTTCCTTTTTATGCGGCAATGCCAATAATATATGGGAACTTATTACATTTAGATTCATTCAAGGTTTAGGAGGAGGCGCTTTATTAGTGACCGCACAAACCATTATAACAGAAAGTTACCCCATTGCAAAGCGAGGTATGGCGCAAGCAATTTATGGAATGGGTGTAATTGTGGGCCCCACATTAGGGCCACCATTAGGAGGGTATATCGTAGATAATTTTTCATGGCCTTATATTTTTTATATAAATATTCCGCTGGGTATTATAGCCACTATTTTGGCATTTACTTTTGTAAGAAGCCCAAAATATGGAGAAAAGCTAAAAGCCAAACAGGTCGATTGGTTGGGGATTTTTCTATTGACATTATTTATAGGTTCTTTGCAGTATGTTTTAGAGCACGGTCAGCAAGACGATTGGTTCAACAATAAAATAATCTTATTATTAAGCACTGTATCCATTTTTGGTTTAGTATTGTTTATTTGGAGAGAACTAACGTATAAACATCCTATTGTCAATTTAAGTGTTTTAAAAGATGGTAATCTTAGAATTGGAGTCTTAATGTGTTTTATTTTGGGTTTTGGTCTGTATGGTTCTACTTTAATCATTCCCATATATACACAAACAATCTTAGGTTGGACTGCTACCGATGCTGGTTTACTGCTTATTCCTGGTTCGATTACCACTGCGATTATGATGCCAATAATTGGTAAATTAATTCAACGAGGCGTACCACAAAGTTATATGGTAGGTCTTGGTTTTTTAATTTTCTTTTTTTTTACTCTACTGATGCACAATAGCATGACTCCCAATACAGGTGTTGAACATCTATACTGGGGATTAATTTTAAGAGGAATAGGATTAGGACTTCTTTTTGTTCCCATAACAACACTGTCACTCTCTACCTTAAAAGGTAAGGATATTGGCGAAGGCGCAGCCTTTACAGGAATGATGCGGCAATTGGGAGGTTCCTTTGGTATTGCTATCATCACTACTTTCATTACAAGATTTACACAAGAGCATCGAGTGAATTTAATATCCCATTTAGACGCCAGTAAATTTGAAGTGCAAGAAAGGGTTGTACTGCTGCAAAGGGGTTTTATGTCAAAAGGATTTAGTGCTAATGAGTCTCTCAAAAAAGCATATCAAGTCATAGATTATTCTGTAATGAAACAAAGCACTGTTTTATCGTATATGGATATTTTTCTGTATCTCGGCATTCTTTTTCTGTGCTGTATTCCCATTATTTTTTTAATCAAAAAAGGAAAAAACAAAATCAATCCTGCCGATGCAATGCATTAATAAAGATGAGATTAATAGTTTCTCTGCACTATCTGGTAAATACCAAATGATTGCCTTCTGATAAATTAGCATCAAATTGATAGCCATCGTAATTGAAACCTTTTAAATCTGCTATCGTTTGAGGATCAGAATCAATAATATAGCGCACCATCATTCCCCTCGCCTTTTTGGCAAAAAAACTGATTATTTTTAGTTTTCCGTTTTTGTAATCTTTGAATTCAGGTGTAATTACAGGAACTTTTAACGCTTTAGCATCAATAGCACCAAAATATTCAGTACTGGCTAAATTCACAAATAACTCTCCCTCTTTTAACTCTTTATTTAAAGCTTTTGTAATGGTTGGTTTCCAAAAATCATATAAGTTTTTGCTTTCTCCCACGGGTAATTTAGTTCCCATTTCCAAACGGTACGCTTGAATTAAGTCCAATGGTTTTAACAATCCATACAAACCAGACAGTATTCGTAAACTATCTTGTAAAGCGTCTATTTTTTTTGATGGAATGGTATAAGCGTCTAATCCAGCGTAAACATCCCCATCAAAAGTATACACTGCAGGCCGAGCATTTGCCGGGGTAAAAGGTGTTTTCCATTCTTGATTTCGTTTCCAATTCAAATCAGCTAGTTTATCCGAAATACTCATTAAATCAGATAAATCACTAGGTTTTTTTTCTTTTAAAACTTTGTGAACTAGTCTTGATTCTTTTAAAAATAAAGGTTCCGTATGCAACTTTGTAGGTAACTCTTTCTCAAAATTTAAGGACTTGGCTGGCGATATTACAATTTTCATACACTATTCTCTTTGGATTTATTTCCATTAATTAGTTCAAAAATACTAATTGAAAATAAGAAACCTAGAATATTTGTATTGATTTGTTTAATAGTGTAATAGAAGATCGAGATTAGCATCCAATTTATTTGTGTATTTTTGAGTTCAAATAATCCAATTGATTTTAAGAGAATGAACCCAATCGAAATTCAAAAAGCAACTGATACTGATCTCGAAGTACTACAAAATATTAGCATTCAAACTTTCAAAGAAACTTTTGCAGCTGTAAATACTCCAGAAAACATTACCAATTATGTTGCCGATAGCTTTAATCTAGAGCAATTAAGAGTTGAATTGAACAATCCAAATTCCCAGTTTTATTTAGCGTATTCGAATACAGAAGTCGTTGGTTATTTAAAAATTAATTTTGGTAATGCACAAACAGAGCGTTTTAATGACAATGCACTAGAAGTACACCGGATTTATGTTTTGCAATCTTTTCAAGGAAAAAATATTGGTCAACTGTTGATTGATGAAGTAAAAAAAATAGCTCAACATACTAACGTGGATTATATTTGGCTTGGCGTCTGGGAAGAGAATTATAGAGCGCTTCATTTTTATACTAAAAATGGATTTGTGGTATTTGACAAACACGTTTTTACATTAGGAACTGACGAACAAACCGACTTAATGATGAAACTCCTTATACAATAATAAATGGCCCATACTGTTCCCACCGAGACTCAAAAACCAACCCGAATTTTAAATGCCGCCGTTATAGTAGCTGCACTAGGTTATTTTGTAGATATTTATGATTTATTGCTTTTTGGTATTGTCCGTACGGATAGTCTTAAAGATTTAGGAATTACTGGTGAAGCCATCAGGAATCAAGGAGAATATTTGATTAGTATGCAAATGTTCGGGATGCTTTTTGGTGGTATCCTTTGGGGAATATTAGGCGATAAAAAAGGTCGGATTTCTGTTTTGTTTGGTTCTATTTTAATTTATTCAGTGGCTAATATTGCTAACGGAATGGTAACCACCGTTGATGGATACGCGTTTTGGAGATTGATAGCCGGAATTGGTCTGGCAGGAGAGTTAGGCGCTGGAATTACATTAGTTACGGAATCTTTACCCAAAGAAAAACGAGGCTATGGAACAATGATTGTTGCTTCGGTAGGGGTTTCGGGCGCCGTTGTGGCGTATTTAGTGTACCAGATTTTTCAGGATTGGCGTCTGTGCTATTATGCAGGTGGCGTTTTAGGACTTTTTTTACTTTTTTTACGAATTAGTATTTCTGAATCAGGAATGTTCAAACGAGTTCAACAAAGCAAAGAAAAAAAAGGAGATTTTATCTCTTTATTTACCAACAAACAACGGTTTTTAAAATACATTCAATGCATTCTTATCGGAATACCGTTATGGTTCCTCGTTGGGGTATTGATTACTTTTTCCCCAGAATTTGCCAAAGCATTAGATGTCCAAGGCTTTGAAACTATCGCAGCAGGAAAAGCAATTGCTTGGTGTTATGGTGGATTAGTTTTTGGCGATATTGCCAGCGGATTGCTCAGTCAGTGGTTTAAAAGCCGGAAAAAAATCATGTACTTATTCTTGATTTTTAATCTCATTATGGTTTTTGTATACTTAAATGCTTTTGGGGTAACAGCATCCACTTTCTATACGCTCTGCTTTATTATGGGATTCTCCGTAGGGTATTGGGTTTTATTTGTAACTATTGCGGCTGAACAATTTGGCACTAATATTCGCGCTACAGTGACAACCACCGTCCCTAATTTTGTTCGGGGTTCATTACCGTTAATTATTATCATTTATGGGTTTTTCAGAGATACCCTTTTTGAGGGGGACATTCTTCTGGCTGCCATGATTGTAGGGTCCATATTATCGTTAATCTCAATTTTGGCACTTTGGAAATTAAAGGAAACTTTTCATGCCGATTTGAATTATTCAGAAGAGGAATCAAAATCCTTCCTTTAAAATAATCAATTACAAATATCAATTTACAGTATCTTTGAGTGCGTATAAATAGCCAAAATTCCAATATATTTAAAACCTATTTGGTTTATTTTTATAAAAAAATTATAAGAAACTATGAAACAGGATGTAATTATTGTTGGAGCAGGACTTGCTGGATTATCAGCCGCAGTTTATTTGCATCGCCAAGGACGAAAAGTACTAATCCTAGAAGCCAGTGATCGTCCAGGCGGAAGAATTAAAACCGATTCCTACGAAGGTTTTCTTTTAGATAGAGGATTTCAGGTTCTTTTGACTGCCTATCCGGAGACACAAGCGTTACTTAATTACAATGATTTAAAACTCAAAAGCATGTTACCCGGAGCCACAGTTCTATATGATGGTGGTAGTTTTGAAATTGCAGACCCATTCCGAAGACCTTCGGCCGCATTAGCTACTCTTTTTGCTCCCGTTGGCACCCTAAAAGACAAACTGAATACCCTTTGGTTAAAAAATAAATTACAAAAATTAACGATCGAAGAAATATTTGAACAACCAGAGCAAACAACTCGTAAACAACTTTCGGATTATGGTTTTAGTCCAAAAATGATCGAACGCTTTTATGCCCCTTTTCTTTCCGGAATATTTTTGGAAAATGATTTGCATACTTCCCGGAGAATGTTTGACTTTGTGATGAAAATGTTTTCAGATGGTGACGTGGCGGTTCCCGCTTTAGGAATGGAAGAAATTCCTAAACAATTAGTCGCGCTGCTTCCAGAAGGCAGTATACAATGCCATACCAAAGTGGCTGCGGTTGATCGAAATAAAATAACTACAGCAGATGGAACCGTTTTTGAAGCCAACCAAATCCTATTGGCTACAACTGCAAATGCCTTGACTCAAAAATACTTTCCGATGCAAAAAATGACTTCGCATCAGGTAACGAATGTTTATTTTGAAGCAAAAGAGGCGCCTACTAAAAAAGCAGTTGTCATTTTAAATGCTTCAACCAAAAAAAAATGGGTCAATAATTTGACTGTAATATCAAATGTTTCCAAAGCTTATGCTCCAAAAGGAAAAATATTAATCTCCGTTTCGTATAATGGAATTCCAACTATTGATGACGCAATTTTGGCTGAAAACATGAAACAAGAACTGAAACAATGGTACGGTGAAAAAGTAAATTCATGGAAAATGTTGAAGGCGTATCGCATTGAATATGCTTTACCAACTCAAGAAAGTGTGCGGAATGAAATTGCTGCTTCTGATACAAAAATCTCGGATTCATTATTTATTTGTGGGGATCATTTGTTGAATGGTTCTATAAATGCCGCTTTAAAAACTGGAAGATTAGCTGCTGAATCAATGAAATTGTAGTGAATGATTTCAATCCTACTAAATGCATTACAATAAAACAGTGCTTTGCATTTATCAATTTTACACTAGATCACAATAAATTAAAGAACAAATGCAATTGTACTTGTTTATGGATTTCATCTCTCTAATAAAACAATTAAATTTAGTATTCACAATAGGTAATTTATAGAAAAAAAATACTTTGAGCTATCATAATTATTTTAAATTCAACAAATTAATACAAAAAAAAATTAAAACTCTTTTCTAAATTAACAATTAAAATACCTCTTATTATTTAACACTTAAAGTAGAAATCCAAATTGTTTACATTTGAGGAAATTATCTTTGCTCAAAATTTTAGTGAAAATTCATTAATTTATACCCTAAATTCGTAGTGCAAATTATAAGACACTGATTTTATAAACAAACATTGACTAAAATCCTCATTCACCCATTGAAAAAATTTGTTAAACACATTCTTTCGATAAAAATTTGAAACATGAAATTAATTTATACATCTCTTTTAGTGCTAACACTTTATGGTACTTACGCACAAACCCCTAATGAATACTTTGAAAAAATCAGGGAGAATGAAGCTGCGCTAACTGCTTTCTTTTCGCAAATGCCAAAAGGAGGCGATTTACACCATCATTTTTCAGGTTCTATTTATGCCGAACCCTTACTAAAACATGCTATTGTTGAAGATTTTTATCTTAATATTGAAACGATGGATGTTTTAAAAGAAAAACAAGCAACCGGAAACTGGGAACAATTTTCGACATTAAAAAGAAACGGAACACTAGACACTTACAAACAAAAAATCATGCAAAAATGGTCTGTTAAAGACTATAATCATGTAGATTACCCTTCGGACAAGTTGTTTTTCGAATCGTTTATGAAGTTTGAACCGGCCATCAAAGGGAATTTTAGACAAGGTTTACTGGAATTAAAAAACAGGGCTATTTCAGAAAATGTAAGCTATATCGAAACGCAATTGTCTACAATACCAACTACAATAAATACAGATGATTTAACGAATTTCAATACCCAATTGCGAAAATTAGCTTTGGTAAAAGACGAAAAAGCAATTTTAAAATCATTGGATTCCGTTTACAATGTATTACTGAAAAAAAATGCTGAATCCTACGCCAAGGAGTTCAACACTAATTTTGTATCTAAGCTTCACAATGAACTAAAAATAGATGACAAGCAATTCACGATGCGGTATCAAAACTTTGTATTGCGATTTATGGAACCAGTAGATCTATTTAAAAATCTGGTAATCGCGTTCATTTCAGCAGATGAAAGTCCGCTGATGGCAGGTGTCAATATTGTTTCTCCCGAAGATGGCGAAACGGCGATGAAAGATTATTGGTTGCACATGGTCATGTTTAAATACTGCCATTCTCGTTATCCAAATGTAAAATACACCTTGCATGCAGGAGAATTGACTCTTGGTTTAGTTCCACCGGAAGAATTAACATGGCACATAAACGCTGCCGTTTATACCGCTGGAGCTCAGCGTATTGGACATGGAGTAGATATGGCTTACGAGAAAGATTCGTATGATTTAATGCGTTATATGGCAAAGAAAAACATACCTATCGAAATTAATTTAGTGAGCAACGAATTTATTTTGAAAGTCAAAGAAAGCCGTCATCCATTGACCTTATATAAAGAATTTGGGGTTCCCATTGTTATCAGCACAGATGATGCAGGAATTTTACGCACCAATATGACCGAGCAATATGTTTTGTTGTCCAAAAGATACAAAGACGTTACCTATAGCGATATCAAGCACTATGTATACAACAGTATTAATTACAGTTTTATAAAAGAAGCTTCTGTCAAAAAGCAACTCCTAAAGGATTTAGATTCCCGATTTAAAATTTTTGAAGCTAATTTCCCAATGAATTAAATTCTTCATATTATAAAAAAAACTTATGATAACAATAAAAAATCCGCTCGAAAGCGGATTTTTTGGTAAAATAATCTTTTGAATTACAATTATTTAGGGTTTAATATCAACTCAATTCTTTTGATAGTATCTTCATAATGATACTTAGTCTCTGCATTTATTCCTCTGTTTTTAGCAACGGATAAAGTCGTTTTTAAGGCATTTAATTCTCCTCTAACCAATCCTCTCACATCCGATTGCGCCACATTGTAGTATTCAGAAGAACGACTTGTTTTAATTTCTTCTTTCATTAAATATCCCATTCTCTCAATATAGGCTCGCTGCAAATTTCTTCTATAAATAGTCACGTTTGATGGTAAATTTGCTTCTTTCCAAATCCCTTTGCGCATATCAGCCAATAAATCCAATGCTTTATAATTAGCATTTCCTATTATTTCAGCATCCATTAGTCGACCAATACGTTCAAAACTCAACACACTATTTAAATGTCTGGCTTGCAAATTTAAGAAACGTTCCGTGTAACCGGAATAATCGATATTTTTCAACGTACTCACATTCACCAACCACGTTGGAGAGGCAAAAGCATTCGCCTGTAACCATTGCATGGCTTCTTGTTGTTTTGCTTTTGGTACAACATCATAAATACTTCCTGTTTGGTTTGGCTTTTTAATAGTTTCATAAACGCCACCAACATTAGTAACTACATGCCCTACATACCTGCTCCATACATCCAACATCTCTTTATTCAACTCCTCTAAATCTTCATAATTATTGGTTACATCACTTGTCCATTCTGATAAATGTGCCGCTACATATTGCAAATTTTTAAGTCCGTAAGAACTTGCTTTCATCGAATTATCTCCAATATCTTCTGTTTGTGTAGATGGGTCAAAACTGCTGCTTTGCTTCCCAAATTTATAAATAGGATTTCCTGCTTTTTCCAAAATCCATTTGTCTAAAGTAGGCACTTCAGCTTCAGGAGAAGTGCCATTAGGAATGACTCTGTACCCCCAATTAGTAGCATAATGATCATAAGGACCCATTTGGCGAATGAAACGGATATTTTTATCTCCAGGTTGGGCAATGTAATTAAAACGGGCGTAATCCATTAAACTGGCGGCGATTCCGTTTTTTTGCGTAAAACCACCGTCTCTGTAATTTTCAGTTTCATAGGCACAGCTGGCACCCATGTTATGAGGAAAACCAAGTGCATGCCCTACTTCATGAGCGATAACCATACGCATCATTTCACCCATTTCCTCGTCGCTGGTATTCAACGTTCTCGCCGAAGGATTCGCTGCTCCGGTTTCTAATAAATAGCGGTTTCTATAAGAACGCAAATGGTTGTGGTACCAAATCACGTCACTCTCAATAATTTCTCCCGTTCTGGGATCAGAAACACTTGGGCCTACCGCATTTCGCGTGGTACTCGCTACATATCGAATTACCGAATACCGGATGTCTTCCGGGCTAAAATCAGGATCTTGTTCTTTAGTGGGAGCGTCTTTGGCAATAATAGCATTTTTAAAACCCGCTGTTTCAAAAGGTTTTTGCCATTCTTCAATTCCTTGTTTGATGTATTTGCGCAGTTTTTCAGGCGTAGCAGGATCTAAATAATAGACAATGGGCTTAATCGGTTCTACCAGTTCTCCTTTAGCGTAAGCGACAGGATCTTTAGGTTCCAATTTCCAACGGCGAATATAGGTTTTACTGTCTGACTTTAATTCATTGCTTCCATAATCAATTTGACTCATCGTAAACCATCCCACTCGGGGATCAGCTAATCTGGGTTGCATCAATTTTTCAGGCAATAAAATCATCGACTGATTCATCTGGATACTAATTGTTTCGGCATCTTCCTGAATGGGTGGTTTAGATGCATTGTACGTGAAATCTTGAATTACTTCAATATTCATAGGGAAACTTTTCATCGTATTGATAAAACTTCGGGATTCATCCAGTCCTTTAACTTTATAAGTTTCTCTCATTTCACCTGACAAGCCACTGATTGATTTTACATCCGTACCATAAAATTTAGTTACGTCAATCACCGTATTTGCAGAGTCTTTACTGAGTGCTACAATATCAAAAGCAAATAATGTAGGTTCATAATTATTGGATTTAACCGAAATACTGATGGGCAAACTGTCATTGGCAACCGCATTATACGATTTTAATTTAATAAGAATTTTATCCTGAAAACGTTGCCAGACAATTAATTGTTCATTGGTTTCCGAACCTGCATTTACATATCCCCCACCCAAGTTAGACGGTAATTTAGACAACCTACTTACTAAAAGCATGTCCTTGTCTAATAATTTATTAGGAATTTCAAAAAAATATTTTTTATCTACTTTATGAACCGTAAACAAACCATCATCAGAAATTGCGTCTTTAGTGATTACTTTACTGTACTCCTTTATCGTGGGTTCCGGCTTTTTTTCCAGAGATGGAACTACAATGGCATTTTTATCTTTTTTTCTTTTGGATTGTGCAAACTGAGTAGTGGGCAAAAGCAAAGAAGCTGCAATTGTGGTCAAAATGAAAAATTTCTTCATTAATAGGTTTTTAATAGTTAGTCAATATCAAAAATAATTTTTACGGTTTGTAAATTGATTATATACCATTGATTTAACTTTTAATTAACAACCTGCATGTCTCTTTTTTTCATTTTAGTCTTAGCCATTACATTGCTTCTAGTTGCAGTACTTTTTTCATTATATTTGAGCAATCCGAATTTATTTATAACTAATTATGGCTATTGCAAGACCAATTTTTAGAATTTTTGATTATAAGAAAGCCAAAGTATTTTATATTGACTGGCTTGGTTTCACCATAGATTGGGAGAACAAATCGGACATCTTCCCGTTTTATTTACAAATTTCACTAGACGGCATTGTTAATCACTTAACCGAGCATCATGGAGATTGTTCTCCCGGCGCAAGAATTCATATGGACGGCTTCAATAATCTTACAGCATATCACAAAAAATTACTTGCTGAAAAATATCTGTTTAACAGACCTACTTTAAACAAAACTTCCCGGAGTACCAATACGTTTTGAATGGAAGCAATAGATCCATTCGGTAACCGGAAGACATTTACAGAAGAAGTTTAAACCATTAAAAAAATAAAATGATACAATATAATATCCTTAAAAAACCCCTTTATTTAGTGACTATTGTACTGCTAACATATACTAGTTACTCGCAACAAAACATTTCAAAAATTGCGTTTGGATCGTGTTCGAACCAAAGTAACCCCTTACCTATTTTTGATGTAGTGGTCAAACACAAACCGGATTTATTTGTATTCCTGGGCGATAACATTTACGGTGACACAGACAATATGAATACACTGCAAGCCAAATACGATCGATTGGCTGCTAAACCTAGTTTTCGAAATTTAAAAAATAATGTCCCTATCATTGCTACTTGGGACGATCACGATTTTGGACAAAATGATATAGGCAGGCATTATTCCAAAAAAGAAGAATCAAAAGAACTATTCTTGAATTTTTTTGAAGAGCCTGCAGATTCCGAAAGACGAAAACACAAGGGAATATATACATCCTATATGTATGAAACCAAAGGCAAAAAAGTACAGATTATCTTGTTAGACAACCGCACTTTTAGAGATAATTACAAGAAATACAACGGCGAAGTTGCAGACGATAAAAGATATTTCTATTCTTTGGATTATGCACCTTTACAAAACCCTGACTCCACATATTTAGGTGCAACGCAATGGAAATGGCTTGAAACCGAATTACAAAAACCCGCTGATCTGCGATTGATTGGTTCAGGATCGCAATTTGGAATTGAATACAACGGCTATGAAGGCTGGGCTAACTTTCCGCTGGAACAAAAACGATTCTTAAACCTTATTAAGAAAACAAAAGCTAACGGTGTTTTATTTTTAACCGGAGACGTGCATTATGGAGAAATATCTAAACTTACAGAACCCGGACTGTACCCAATTTACGACTTTACCTCTAGCGGACTTTCCTCTACCTGGCATTTTGCAACGCCTAATACAAACAGAATTGAGGGTCCGATAATGGAAAACCATTTTGGCTTGTTGACAATAGATTGGAAAAAGAAAATCCCGAAAATAAAAATGGAAATTTGGGATATCAACGACAATCAACGTGTGGAATACACGATTGGACTGGATGAAATTAGTTTTAAAAGATAATTTTTTTGTAAAAAATAGTACCATACTTAAAAGTAAATATGATGTTTTAAGACTTAATCTATCAAAGTTAATCTTGAAAATATAGATTTAATCATACCAAAATAAGTACTCTAATAAATTGGAGTAAATCGTAGATACGATCAATAAATTTTTGAGTTAAATTTGATAATACAAACAATAAATCCAAATTAAAAAAATACAGTCACTTTTTATTAAAAATAGAATAAAGGTAAATTTGTGTAACTTTGATTCTACTCCTATAAGTAATTAAATAATAAACCCAAATACTAAGTACTATTTTTATCTAAAAAACTACAAAACACGTATTGCTTTTACAAATCTACGGGTATAACCCGGCTTTTTTAGATTAGTAATAATCACTTTCATTTCACGTCCTGAAGACGAGTGGATAAAATCACTGTCCATCCCTTTTGGATTTGATACGATACCAATATGTCCAATAACATTTCTGGTCGGACTCAAAAACAACAGAAGATCCCCTTTTTTGACAGTAGCAATAGGTATTTCTTTACCAAAATTCTTAAATTCTGAAGAGCTTCGGGGAACCTGAATTTTAAAATGATTGAAAACAAAGTAAACAAATCCGGAACAATCAAAACCATTCTTACTGCATCCGGCTGCAACATAAGGGGTTCCTAATAAACCCATCCCAAAATTCACAATTTTTTCACCTAAGGAAATATTAGTTTCAATTGGATATATCAGTGCATTTTTAATAACAGTTTCATTTTTATGAAGTAAAAACTTACTTTTGTCCGATGAACTGTAAGCAATACTCCAAAAAATAAGTGCTAATAAACCCATTTTTCGTATAAATCGTAGACTATATTTCTTTTTAGAGGTCATGTTAAAAAAATTAAATTAGCACACTTTATGTTTATGTAACGGGGATAGTTGTAGTCCAAAATTAAATAAAATGCCATCCAACCTAAATTTAAAAAATCCAACTAAATACATGGTTTGAAGTGAAAGCAAACAATAAATCCCAGATGTGCTACTATATACAATAAACATACCAACAATCCGATAGTACAAAATCATTACCGTAATCAAAATAGTAAACAGGGAAAATAATCTCACAAAAAAAGCCCCAATCCGGGGCTTTTCATATTTTATTCTTCTACTTCGTCTGTTCCATGCGATTTCGAATAGCCTCTCCATTTCTCGATACAATCCTGTAAATCCTGTGGTAGTTCTGTATCAAAACGCATTAACTCTCCGGTTGTAGGATGCACAAAACCTAATGTTTTAGCGTGTAAAGCCTGTCTTGGTAATGCTTTGAAACAATTGTCTATAAATTGTTTGTATTTCGTAAACGTTGTTCCTTTCAAAATCAAATGACCACCATAACGTTCATCATTGAACAGAGGATGACCTATGTGTTTTAAATGTGCACGAATCTGGTGTGTCCGCCCGGTTTCCAGTTGGCACGAAATTAATGTCACATATCCAAAACGTTCCAACACTTTATAATGCGTAACGGCAGGTTTTCCTATTTCCGGATCAGCAAAAACCGCCATTTGCATGCGATCTTTTAGGTGTCGGGCTAAGTTTCCTTCAATCGTTCCTTGCTCTTCTGCTACATTTCCCCAGACTAAAGCAACATATTCTCTTTCCGAAGTTTTGGCTTCAAATTGTTTGGCAAGATGGGTCATGGCTGCTTCCGTTTTGGCAATCACCAATAAACCCGAGGTATCCTTATCAATTCGATGAACCAATCCGGGACGTTCGCTGCTGTTCATTGGCAGATTATCAAAATGATATGCCAACGCATGCACTAAAGTTCCGGTATAATTCCCATGACCGGGATGTACAACCATTCCTGGCAATTTGTTTATTAACAGTAACGTATCATCTTCGTACACAACATCAAGCGGAATATTCTCCGGAATAATATGGTTTTCATAAGGAGGATGTGTAAGCATCACACGAACTACATCATTGGCTTTTACCTTATAATTAGACTTTACCGTGGTATCATTTACAAAAATATTACCTTCGGTAGCGGCGGTTTGTATTTTATTTCGGGTCGCGTTTTGAATTAAACCCATTAGGTATTTATCTATTCGCAACGACGCTTGACCTTTAGGAACTTCAAATCTAAAATGTTCAAATAACTCGTCTTCTAAATCTATTGTATCTATATTATTGCTCATCAACTGGTATTTCTTCTTCTATTGGAGCTGCAAGCGTATCTGCAGCATTTTCCTCTTCTTCGTAACTCATTTTTCCGTCTCCTAAAACCAAATCAATTTTAGATGACTTCAAGACCCTGTCCCCTACTTTTAGGTTTCTTCCTTTGTAACGCATTTCCAGCACCATATCTTTTCCAAGATTTGGAACATACGTAACAGCTCCTTCCTCAAGCCCTAATGCTTTCAATGTAGGTACGGCTTCACGATATGTTTTGTTCACTAAATCCGGAATTCGTACCGATGAAAATCCCGAAGTATTTATTTTTATGTATATTTTTCTTCCTACTTTTACCTTCGTACCTGGAGTGGGATCTTGCTCTACCACACTAAATTGCGGGAAATCGCTTCTATAATCCACGCTATCCAAAAGCACGTAATCTAAATCCAACTCATCCAGCTTTTCTTCTACTTGCTCTTCCGTTAATTTACTCAAATTTGGAACAGCAATTTCATTACCATGATCTGTTGTAAAAGTCAACCAATGCATAAACAAATAACCCAAAACGGCAATAATGGCAATCGCAATTAATACTTGTATTAAAAACACACGACCGGTAAGATACTTTCGTAAACTCATAAATTTATTTTTATATGTGGCAAAGATAAAGCTATTTCGTTTCAAAAAAAATGATAATTTTGTTTAATGCTTTTTGGAGCTATTTCCCGCTATTCGTTGCACTCTTTTTATCCGCCAAAAAGGCTGATAAAAAGGATTTTCACTACTATCGGGGCTAGAATCTAGTGCTAAAAACACCTTATTATTTATTCGAACAACTAAGAACAAAACGATACAAAATGAAAAACATTGCCATCATCATGGGGGGATATTCAAGCGAATATAAAATCTCACTTATCAGCGGAAATGTCGTATACCAATATCTGGACAAAACGAAATACAACGGTTTCCGGATCCATATATTCAAGGAGAAATGGGTCTACGTTGATGCAAATGACATTGAATTCCCTATCGATAAAAATGATTTTTCAGTAACAGTTGAAGGGAACAAAATCTCTTTCGATTGCGTTTTTAATGCTATTCACGGAACTCCCGGCGAAGACGGATTGATGCAGGCGTATTTCGAATTATTGCACATTCCGCAAACTTCCTGCGATTATTACCAAGCGGCTTTAACGTTCAACAAACGCGATTTATTATCGGTTTTAAAACCATACGGTATAAAAACCGCCACTTCTTATTACTTGAACAAAGGCGATGCTATCAATACGGATGAAATTGTTGCTAAAGTTGGTCTGCCTTGTTTTGTAAAACCCAATAAAGCAGGTTCCAGTTTTGGAATTTCAAAAGTAAAAACCACCGCTGAATTGCCTATCGCCATAGAAGTTGCCTACAAAGAAGACAACGAAATCATCATTGAAAGTTTTCTGGACGGGACTGAAGTTTCTGTAGGAGTCATCAATTACAAAGGAAAAATAACTGTTTTACCCATCACCGAAATTGTTTCAGATAATGATTTCTTCGATTATGAAGCTAAATATTTGGGCAAATCACAAGAAATCACTCCGGCAAGAATCTCAGATGAGATGACTCAAAAAGTCAGCGAAATAGCCAAACGCGCTTATGAAGTTCTTAAAATGAAAGGCTTCTCCCGAAGCGAATTTATTCTCGTAAATGATGAACCACACATGCTGGAAATGAACACCATTCCGGGATTAACAACGGAAAGTTTGATTCCGCAACAAGCCAAAGCCGCCGGCATTTCATTGGAAGATTTGTTTACAAATGCAATAGAATTGGCTTTAAATAACTAACGCTCCATTATGATAGAAATCTTTGAATGGAACCGATTATTATACAATGATTTACCTAAATCCTTTCTTTTAGAAGTCATTTTCCGATCCACTATAATGTTTACAGTTCTACTATTGACATTAAAAATAGCTGGGAAACGAGGCGTCAAGCAATTATCTGTTTTTGAAACAGTCATCATTATTGCTTTGGGATCAGCAGCCGGAGACCCCATGTTTTATGAAGAAGTTGGAATAATTCCGCCCATAACCGTATTTCTGGTCATAATTCTTTTATACCGATTAGTAACTTGGCTAACCGGAAAAAGTAAACGCTTTGAAGAGTTTATAGAAGGAAAAACGGAATGCATCATCAGTGAAGGAAAATTTTCAATTGCTACTTTTAAAAAAGAAAGTTTGGCACAAGATGAATTTTTTTCAGAACTCCGATTGAAATCGGTAGAACATTTAGGACAGGTAAAAAATGCCTTTATGGAAACTAGTGGCGAAATCAGTGTTTTTTATTATGAAGACCTTGATGTCCAACCAGGACTGCCAATTCTGCCTTTTTTATTCAAACAAAAAAATAAAACGATTCCAACAGAAGGTATTTATTCCTGCACTTTTTGCGGAAATACTGAAAGCCATAAACCCGGAAATGCCGAGTGTAGAGTTTGTGAAAAAACGGAATGGGTCGAAGCAATACAAACACTTCGAAAAACCTAATGGAACAAAACATAAGTTCAATTTAATTATATCTTATAAATGAGAAAAGCCATATTTCCGGGTTCTTTTGACCCAATTACATTAGGACATGAAGACATCATCAAAAGAAGTATTTCGTTGTTTGATGAAATCGTAATTGCCATTGGTATTAATGCCGAAAAAAAATACATGTTTTCGCTGGAAGACAGAAAGCGTTTCATTGAAGAAACCTTCAAAAACGAACCTAAAGTTTCGGTGATTACGTATGAAGGTTTGACCACTGAACTTTGTAAAAAATTAAAAGCAAATTTTATCCTTCGTGGTTTACGCAATCCTGCTGATTTCGAATTTGAAAAAGCAATTGCGCACACGAATCGTCGTCTGTCAAAAATAGAAACCGTGTTTTTATTGACCGCAGCAAAAACTTCGTATATCAGCTCAAGCATTGTGCGGGATGTAATCCGCAATGGTGGACAATATGAAATGCTGGTTCCCGATGCCGTTAGAGTAAAATAATTTTAAGAGATTTTGTCAAGTCGAGCGCAATCGAGACGTATCATTTAGTCTCGACTGCGCTCGACTTGACAAATAAACAGCAACAATATAAATTTGTGGAAAGTGCTGTTAAGCCGTACTTTTGCCTAAAATAAAAGCCATCAAACATGAGTATAGAAAGAGAATTAAGCAAACGTAGCGGATCGAAATGTGAACTTTGTGGTGCAACCGAAAACCTAAAAGTCTATGAAGTATTACCAACCAAAAAAGGTGGACTTGATGAAAGTATCATGGCTTGCAGTACCTGTATCGACCAAATCGAAAATCCAGATAACGTAGATTTAAATCATTGGAGATGTTTGAATGACAGCATGTGGAGTGAACATACTGCCGTACAAGTGGTCGCGTGGAGAATGTTAAGCCGTTTGCGTAGTTCAGGTTGGCCTCAGGAATTACTAGATCAAATCTATTTAGACGAAGATACTTTGGCTTGGGCACAAGCAACAGGGGAAGGCGAAGAAGAGGAAAACAAAGTAATTCACCGTGATAGTAACGGAGTGATTCTTGAAATAGGAGATTCTGTGGTTTTAATAAAAGATTTGAAAGTAAAAGGATCTAGTATGGTTGCCAAACAAGGAACCGCAGTACGTAATATCAGATTGGATCATGAAAATGCAGAATACATTGAAGGCAAAGTTGACGGTCAGACTATCGTTATTATTACTCAATACGTGAAAAAAATATAGTGATCAGTGGTCAGTTTTTAGTGATCAGTGCCTGAGTTGATAAAAAATTAAGTGGTCAGAAAAAAGTGTAATCAGAGACTTCTTTAAAGCAAAAAATCGTTAACAGTAAATCAAATTTACTAGTAACGATTTTTTATTGTTAAACTATTTTTTTACTACTCACTAAAAGCTGAACATTGAGCACTTTTTTAAACTGAACACTAAAAAACTACTCTTCCTCTTTCTTAATTACTTTTCGCGCCACTTCGATTTTAAATTTCTTTCCTTTCATTTTTTCATCTTTAATGGCATGAAGTAAATCTTTCACTTTGTTGAATTTCACGGCAGCAAATGAGATAAAATCTTTTACTTCGATTAATCCTAGATCGCCTTTTTCTAATTTCCCTTTTTGGGAAAAGAAACCTACGATATCAATTTTATTCAGTTTATTTTTCTTCCCGCCACTGATGTAAATCGTTTGAAATTCAGGTGGTTTTGGTAATGAAGTCATGTTTTCGATTTTCAAAGCTTCCATTCCATAATCGATATAATCCATTTTCTTCTCACTATCATGAGCAATAATATACGCCGTTCCAGAAGCCAGCATACGTGCTGTACGTCCGTTTCTATGCGTAAATTCATCTTCTTTGGATGGTAAATGATAATGAATTACGTGATTCATTTCGGGGATATCAAGTCCACGGGCTGCCAAATCAGTTGTGATTAAATAACTCACACTTCCGTTTCTAAACTGGATTAGCGCGCGTTCTCTCTCGTCCTGATCCATTCCACCATGATAATACGTGGCATAAATTCCTTTTTCGTTCAACGTATCGCTGATACGTTCCGCAGCATCACGATGGTTACAAAAGACAATTGCCGATTGTGATTTCAACGAACAAATCAAGTTGAACAAACTTCCGATTTTGTCTTTTTCTTTTGAAACAACCATTTTCATGGAGAGATTCGTTTCTGCTACGTTTTCTGGAATGAAATCCAAAATCGTTGGGTTTACTACTCTTGTATATCTTGGAATCTCAATATCGGAAGTGGCTGAAACCAAAACACGTTTGTTCAGTTTGGTTAATTTCCCAATGATAAATGACATTTGCTCATGGAAACCCAATTGCAAAGATTTGTCAAATTCATCCAGAATCAACGTTTGGATTTTATCCACTCGGAAAGTTCCTCTGTCGATATGATCCGCTATTCTTCCCGGAGTTCCTATTAAAACTGCTGGTGGATTGCTTAAATTCTTAATTTCGGTATCAATGGAATGTCCGCCGTAGCATACATTTACTTTATAATCAGTTCCCATTTTTTTCCAAACTTGCTCAATCTGCAATCCTAATTCGCGAGATGGAACCAAAATTAAACATTGAACCGATTGGATTTCAGGCTGTAACATTTCTAAAATAGGCAACAAAAAAGCCAAAGTTTTCCCGGAACCTGTTGGCGAAAGCAGTAAAACATTATTGTCGTTAAGTATCGTATCTTGTGCTACTTCCTGCATTTCGTTCAGGCTTTCGATGCCTAAATTCAAAAGTATATTGTTGGAATGGTGTTTATTATTCATTTTCTCAATTTGGTGCAAAGGTAATTTTTAATTCTGAGTTATGAATTTTGAATTATAAATTTTCATTCTTTTTCAATCGGGAATTTCCTTTTTTTACATTCATTTCTGCAACTGTCTAAAAAAAGCTACATTTGAAATTCCATTTAAAAACCGAAATATGAGACTTTTCACATTCCTTTTTTTACTATTCTCCATTTACACTTTTGCACAAAAAACGAATAAATACGATACTTTTTTTGAAAAAGGAAATGGAAATCAATCTGCTAGCTATCCAGAAACGATAGCATATTACAAACTCCTGGACAGTGATTTCTCTACAATTGAAATGCAAAAAATGGGCTTAACAGATAGCGGTGAACCGCTACACATGATTGTTTACAATCCTGAAAAGCAATTTGATTTTGAAATCATCAAAAAAACCAAAGCGGTCATTCTACTCAATAACGGCATTCACGCCGGGGAACCAGACGGAATTGATGCCAGTATGCAATTGTTCCGAGACTTGGCTTTGGGTAAAATAAAAGCGCCTAAAAACACCGTCATTGTGTGTATTCCAGTATATAATATAGGAGGCGCTTTAAACAGAAACTCTACTTCAAGAGCCAATCAGAATGGTCCAGAAATTTATGGTTTTCGTGGCAATGCGAGAAACTACGATTTGAATCGGGATTTTATCAAATCAGATACCCGAAACACAAAAAGTTTTGTGGAAATATTTCATAAAATAAATGCCGATGTTTTTATTGACAATCATGTTAGCAATGGCGCAGATTATCAATACAAATTGACCTACATTATGACTCAGCACAACAAATTAGGAACGATTTTAGGAGATTTTTTAAATACTGAAATGATGCCGACTTTAGTTAAGGATTTACAAACAAAAAATATCGAAACCACACCTTATGTTAATGCCTTTCAGGATACACCTGACAAAGGATTTGGACAATTTTTTGAAAGCCCACGATTTGCAACAGGCTACACTTCATTATTTAATACCATTGGTTTTGTCGTGGAAACACACATGCTAAAAAAATATGCCGATCGTGTGAAAGTAACCTATGAATACATGCGCTCTGCAATAGATTTCACCGACACTAATTTTAAAAAAATCAAACTCTTGCGATTGAAAAACGAAGAGCAATATAAACCCAAGAAATCGTACCCTATAAAATGGGAAATTGATAGCACCAAAACAATTCCTTTTTCTTTTTTAGGCTATGAAGCCAGTTATAAAAAAAGTGACGTGACATCCGGAAATCGCTTGTTTTATGACCGTACAAAACCATTCAAAAAAGACATTCCGTACAGCAAAGAATTCAAATCAGTAAAAGAAATAATTATTCCAGAAGCATATATCATTCCCAAAGGATTTTGGCCGGTAATTGAATTATTAAAGAGCAATACAATCACGTATACGCAACTAAAAAAGGATACTATAATTGAAGTAGAAAGCTATAGAATTGCGGATTTTAAAACTGTAAATTCAGCCTATGAAGGACATTATTTACATCGAAACACAACGGTGACTACTAAAATGGAAAAAGTAGCTTTCGCCAAAGGAGATTACGTTATTCCCACACAGCAAAAGGGAATCAAATATTTACTGGAAACACTAGAACCCGAAGCAATAGATTCCTTTTTTAACTGGAATTTTTTCGACACAATGTTACAACAAAAAGAAGGGTATTCAGATTATGTTTTTGAAGATTCCGCCACACAAATTTTGGAAGAAAATCCAAAATTAAAAGCCGAATTTGATTTAAAAAAACAAAGTGATGTGAATTTCATTAATAATCCTGAAACACAACTAGACTGGATTTACAAACATTCTATCTTTTATGAAAAAGCACATTTGCAATATCCAGTCTATCGCATTCTAAAATAAAAAAAACTCCTATTTTAGGAGTTTTTCTTCTTCAAATAATAATTTTATGTTTTCGTAAGAGTTTTTTAGTGCTTCTGTAATTTGTTCCGGATTCATCCATGCGACTTTCTCAATACCTTCTTCTAGTTGCCCTTGTGGTGTGCCTTCAAAATCAGACTGCATTTCAAACCAATGGGTGATTTTAAGTTTGTATTTCCCATTACGTCTAAAAACATGGTACGTTTTTTGAAGTTTGTGCGAGATTGACAAGCCGTTTACACCCGTTTCTTCCTCTACTTCGCGCATGGCAGTATCCTGAATTTCCTCTCCTTTTTCGATTCCGCCTTTGGGTAAATCCCATTTTCCGTTTCTAAAAATGAAAAGCACTTCGCCTTTTTTATTGTAGACCAATCCGCCTCCAGCTTTAGATACTGGGATTTTAGCCTTTAAAGTCTTCATAATCAAGCTTTCGTCTGGATGATATAAATAGGCTTTATTAATTTTATTTTGAAAGATTTTTACTATAAGCTGCTCTATGTCAATACTTTCTAATAAAAAAAGCTGAAAATCCGTCTCTTTAGAGATGTGATTTGTCAAAAAAAGTGGTTTGTCGTTAACAAAAACTTTATACATTTGTACTATGATTTTTAATAAAGATACAGCCGAAAAAACAGCCGAATTTCTATTGCAAATAAATGCAATTAAATTGAATCCAAGAAATCCTTTTACATGGGCTTCAGGATGGAAATCACCTATTTATTGTGACAACCGATTAATCCTCTCATTTCCAGCCGTAAGAAATTATGTCCGGGATGAATTTTCTAAAAATATTGAGAAACAATTTGGTAAACCAGATGTTATTGCCGGTGTTGCTACCGGAGCAATAGGAATTGGTATGCTGGTAGCGGAAAGTATGGGATTGCCTTTTGTGTATGTACGTCCAGAACCCAAGAAACACGGAAGACAAAACCAAGTCGAAGGTTTTTTACAAAAAGGACAAAATGTAGTCGTTGTAGAAGATTTGATCAGTACCGGAAACAGTAGTTTGTTAGCTGTTGAAGCTTTGCGCGAAGCCGGAGCAAATGTAAAAGGCATGGCCGCTATCTTTACGTATGGCTTTACTGTGGCGGAAGAAAATTTTAAAAATGTAAATGTAGATTTATTTACATTGAGTAATTATCAAAATTTATTGAATTTAGCCGTTGCTAAACGATACATCACTGAGGAGGAAGAGCAGACTTTAAGAGAATGGAATGTTAGTCCTTCTACATGGACTATTGAAGTTTAACAATTAAATAAAAACAAATAAAATGAACTTAGAAAGTCCTAAAGTTACAGTTCAAAAATCAGCACAAGAATTATTCGATTTATTAAGCGATGTAAAAAATTTCGAAAAATTAATGCCTGAAAACATTGCCAAGTTTGAAGTGATAGGTGATGATGCTTTTATTTTTGGATTAAAAGGAATGCCTGAAATAAAACTAAAAATGAAGGAAAAAGTAGTACCAAGCAAAATTGTATTGGGTGCTGCGAGCGACAAGCTTCCGTTTACTTTAATAGCATACATCGATATAATTTCAGAAAATTCGAGTACTGTAAAACTTGATTTTGAAGGTGATTTTAATCCAATGATGGCAATGATGATAAAAGGGCCAATTGGAAAATTTATTGAAACATTGGCGTTGAATATGAATAAATTATAATTAATTTATATTTTTTTAAACCCTTTTAGTCCTTACTAGAAGGGTTTTTTATTTGATGTTGTTTTTAAGTTAGAAGTGCTTTTCCTGTATCAATACAACATCTGAATTTCTTTGATGTCAAATTCTAAAACACAATCATCTTCAAGAAGAACTTGGAGTTTTCCAAAAGTAGAAACACCTTGAATAATACCCATATACTTAGTATTATCTGGGGTTGAAAAAGCCATTGGCACTCCTTTTTTAAATAAATTATTCGTGTATGCAGTCTTTAAAACTATTTGATCCCGTTTCCATAACTTTATATTTTTCTCGATAGCGTTACCAATTAAAAAAAGGAGTGTTTCTTTATCAAATTCAGTGTCACAAATGACGGCTAAAGAAGATGCTTTGGGTAAATTTTCAAAATTAGTTTGATTCACATTCAGTCCCAAACCGACAATTGAAGTGATAGTTCCGTCACTTTTAATACTATTTTCTATCAAAATACCTCCTATTTTTTTATTATATGACATTATGTCGTTAGGCCATTTGATACTAAGACCAGGAATCTTAATTGATTCTAAAGCTTCTAATACAGCAAGAGAAACGGCTATGTTTAAATTGAAAATCTGATTAATATCCGGTAAAAAATCCCTAACCAAAATACTCATTATTAAGTTTTTACTAGCCTCTGAAGCCCAAACCGCACCCATTTGACCTTTCCCGTTTGTTTGAACCTCTGCAGTTGCAACCGTGAAGTTTTCAATCTCTTGTTTGTTCGATAGCCCTTTTAGGAATTCGTTTGTAGAATCTATGGCATCGAGTTTGATTACTCTCATATACGTTTTTTTGTGAAACAGAATTTAATATTATGTTAAGGTTCAAAAATAATCACAAAAAATGGTAACTTTACAAACTTATATAAAAATAATTCATGGCGAAAAAGACTATAGATAATGACGCTTTATTAGCGAATATCATTAAGGGAATTGAAGAAGTAAAAGGGAATGATATCGATATTCTTGATTTAAGAGAAATAGACACGGCAGTTTGCGACTATTTCATTATTTGCAACGGTAATTCAAATACACAAGTTAACGCCATAGTAAACTCTATCCAAAAAACAGTTTCTAAAGAATTGAAAGACAAGCCTTGGCATGTTGAAGGAACTGATAATGCGGAATGGGTATTGATGGATTATGTGAATATTGTTGTTCACGTGTTTCAAAAACACATTAGAGAATATTATAACATCGAAAGTTTATGGGGCGATGCAAAAATAACAACCATAGAAAACAAATACTAAAGACATATAATCCTAGTAATGGCTAAAGAAAATAATCCAAATCCGAATAAGTTTAAAGTAAGCCCTTGGTTAATTTATGCTGCAATATTATTAATTTTCTTATTTATAAGTTTTATAACAGGTGGTTCAAGTTTAAATGAACCGGGACAATTAACATCTTCTAAATTTAATACTTTTCTAGAAAAAGGTCAAATTGAAAAAGTTATTGTTTACAATAAAACTGAAGCTGAAGTTTTTCTTAACGCTGCCGCTCTTAAAGACGCTGCGCACAAAAAGGTCTCTAAAGATGTTTTTGACAGACCCAATAAAGGACCACATTACACTTTTGATATTGGTAATGATCAAATATTTCAAAACAAATTAGAAAAAGCGGTTTCAGAAGGTAAGCTGAAAGATTTCAATTTCTTACCAAAGAACAATTGGTCTGATATTTTAATTAGTTTATTACCAATCATCATCATTATTGCTGTTTGGATCTTTATAATGAGAAAAATGTCAGGTGGAGGCGCTGGTGGAGGTGGTCAGATTTTCAATATTGGAAAATCAAAAGCAAAACTATTTGATGAAAAAACAGATATAAAAACTACTTTTAAAGATGTAGCAGGTTTAGAAGGAGCAAAAGAGGAAATACAAGAAATTGTTGAATTCCTTAAAAACCCTGAAAAATACACCAATCTGGGTGGTAAAATTCCAAAAGGAGCCTTACTTGTTGGACCTCCGGGAACTGGTAAAACATTATTAGCAAAAGCCGTAGCTGGTGAAGCCCAAGTACCTTTCTTTTCTTTATCAGGTTCTGATTTTGTAGAAATGTTTGTGGGTGTTGGAGCGTCACGTGTTCGTGATTTATTCAAACAAGCCAAAGAAAAATCTCCGGCAATCATATTCATTGATGAGATTGATGCTGTGGGTAGAGCTAGAGGAAAAAGTAATATGTCTGGTGGAAATGATGAACGAGAAAATACTTTAAATCAATTACTGACAGAGATGGACGGTTTTGGTACTAATTCAAACGTAATAGTTTTAGCAGCAACAAACAGAGCTGATGTACTAGACAAGGCTTTGATGCGTGCAGGTCGTTTTGACAGACAAATTTTTGTAGACTTACCAGACATCCGTGAACGTGCTGAAATTTTCAAAGTACACTTAGCCCCTTTGAAAAAAATAGAAGGTTTGGATACTGATTTTTTAGCCAAACAAACCCCTGGTTTTTCTGGGGCTGATATAGCAAATGTTTGTAATGAAGCGGCTTTGATTGCTGCTAGAAATAACAAAACGGCTGTAGATAAACAAGATTTTTTAGACGCTGTTGACAGGATTGTTGGTGGTCTTGAAAAGAAAAATAAAATCGTTACCCCAGATGAAAAGAAAGCTATTGCTATACATGAAGCGGGTCATGCAACTGTAAGTTGGATGTTAGAACATGCTGCGCCATTAATCAAGGTAACTATTGTTCCAAGAGGACAAAGTTTAGGAGCGGCTTGGTATTTACCGGAAGAACGTTTAATTGTTCGTCCAGACCAAATGCTAGACGAAATGTGTGCAACTATGGGCGGAAGAGCGGCTGAAAAAGTAACTTTTAATAGAATTTCGACTGGTGCATTAAGCGATTTAGAAAAAGTAACCAAACAAGCACGAGCAATGGTTACCATTTATGGATTGAATGAAAAAATTGGTAATGTAACATATTATGATTCTACCGGACAAAGTGAATACAATTTATCTAAACCATATTCCGAAGAAACAGCTCGAGTTATTGATGAGGAAATCTCATTACTAATTGAAAGTCAGTACCAAAGAGCTATCCAAATTTTGGAGGAGAATAAAGACAAACTGAATCAACTGGCAAATATTTTAATTGAAAAAGAAGTCATTTTTAAAGATGATTTAGAAGCCATTTTTGGGAAAAGAACTTTTGACAAAAATTTAGAAGAAGTCGTGTCCTAGTAAACATATTAAATATTTAATTATTTTTAAAATCTTAATTCAAAAAGTACTTTTGAATTAAGATTTTTTTATCTTTGAACGTTTTCAAATAATACAATTTAGCAGTTTACATAAATATGAGTCTTTTTAGAAAAATTTTTGGTTCTAGCAATCCGACATCTGATGAAGATCAAGAAAGTGAGTTTAGTAAATCCCATGCTAAAAATACGACCTCTATTGACGAACAGTTTATCTTTAATTTCAAAAAAAATGGAGGCAAATTTTTATACTGTGAAAACACAGATGAAGTAAAAGAACAATTTGAAAATATTTTAGAAGAAAATGACTGGTTTGAAAGTCAGGTTTTGTGTTATGATTCTACTCTCTTTACAATGTTAGAAGATAATAAACTTACGTATGAAAAACCTACAAATCCTAAGTTTCTACTTGCTAGTTGCGAAAATTTGATTGCTGATGAAGGGTCTATATTATTTTCATCAAAACAAATTAAACAGCACAAACCAAACGAATTACCTATAAACATTATTGTTTTAGCTAAAACAAGCCAAATTCTTGGTACAAAAAGTGATGGACTGAGTGCGATTAAAAAGAAATACGAAAGAGATTATCCGACAAATATTACTACCATAAAATATTTCGAGAAAGCCAAAGAAGAAGACTTTACACAATATGGAAGTTCAGCTAAAAATCTTTATTTATTGCTTTTAGAAGATCTTTAAAAATGAATGAAACTCTAAAACGAGGTATATCAGGAGCTATTTATATTATATTGTTACTCACTTCTATTTTATATTCTACTGAAAGCTTTTTTATCCTTTTTGGTCTATTTCTTAGTATTGCAGTTTATGAATTTTGTAATTTAGTTCAAATACATAAAATTTTTCCAATTATTTTTGGTATTGTCTTGTTTACTATAATTACATTGGTAAGCCACTACAATGAAATGACTACCGATCTTTTGAATCAAATTTTCAATAGCGATGTATCAATAGCAATTAACATACAGCAATTGGACGTCGTATTACTAGTAATAGCATTAGTAGTATCCATAAAATGTATTCTTTTCTTATTTTATGATAATATTCAAAAAATAAGCACCTCCTCAAAATATTTGTATTTATTAGGCTATATTATTTTGCCTTTTGTGTTTATTACAAAAATTTCTTTTGGAATAAATGACTATAATCCTAAAATTATAATTGGATTATTTATCTTAATTTGGACTAACGACACTTTTGCTTATATTGTCGGTAAATCTATAGGTCGTACCAAATTATTCGAAAAAATATCACCAAAAAAAACTGTTGAAGGATTCTTAGGAGGAATACTTTTTGCAGTTTTAGCTGGTTATTTAATATCAAAATATTACATCAAAGCAAATCCTGAATTTAGCGACAGATCCATTCTAATTTGGACCTCTATTGCCATTATAGTAGGAATTGCTGGTACTATTGGAGATTTAATAGAATCCAAATTCAAACGTATTGCTGGCGTAAAAGATAGCGGAAGCATAATGCCTGGACATGGAGGCATCTTAGATCGTTTAGATAGTGTTATATTTGTAGCACCAATTATATTTTTATTTTATCAAATTTTAAACTATGTTTCATAAAGAAGGAACCCAATCTATTTTATTAGGTACTATTTTCACAGCTGTTGTCCTATTATTGTCTGACAATTTTATTGACACAAACTGGCTCAAAATGGCTATACAAATAGCAGCTTTATTGCTTTTGATTATCATCTTGCAATTTTTCAGAAATCCAAAAAGAGATGTTATCATTAATGAAAATCATATTCTTGCACCTGTAGACGGTAAAGTTGTGGTTATTGAAGAGATGTATGAAGGTGAATATTTTAAAGACAAGCGCTTGCAAATATCCATTTTTATGTCTCCCATTAACGTTCACGTGACGCGTTATGGACTGAGCGGAATTGTAAAATTCAGTAAATACCATCCGGGTAAATTTTTGGTGGCTTGGCATCCAAAAGCAAGTGAGGAAAACGAAAGGACTACTATTGTAATCGAAAATAAAACATTCGGAGAAATTCTTTACAGACAAATAGCTGGAGCTTTGGCACGAAGAATCGTTAATTATGCCGAAGAAGGAATGCAGGTAATTCAGGGTACTGATGCTGGATTTATAAAATTTGGTTCCAGAGTAGATATATTTTTACCTTTAGGAACACCTGTTAATGTAGTATTGAATCAAAAAGCAATTGGAGGGAAAACAATTATTGCCACAAAAGCATAATGAATGCAAAAGATTTAAATACCCAATTTTTGGAAGCCGTAGAAAAAGCATCTGAAATGACGCAAGCATCTTTACCGCAAGATGTTCAATTGCGCCTTTATGCATTCTACAAACAAGCCATTTTGGGAACTTTAGATCTAAAACAAAACTCTTCCTATCATTTAAGAGATGCTTTTAAAACGAATGCCTGGATGCAAATTAGTCATATTACTCCAGATGAAGCTAAGCAACACTACATCGAAATAATTAATTCTCTGTTGGAAAAATAATCTAATTATGAAAATAAAAAAAAAAATTATTGCTATTTTATTGCTGTGCTTAGCACTACAATCTTGCAATAATAAAAAATTAATTGAGGTTGTAGAAGTTCCTTTGCCTACTGTTACAGAGGAAAAAACATCCATTGGTTCCCCAGATGATGTAAAAGCAAATGAAGGATCGTTCCAGCTGGAAAAGTTGCCGTACACTTACAATGCCTTGGCACCAAATATATCAGCTACTACTTTAGAAATGCACTATTCTAAGCATTATTTGACCTATACTAATAATTTGAACAAAGCAATACTAGGAACTCCTTTAGAAAATTTAACTATAGAGGAAGTATTAGCAAAATTAGATCCAAATGATACTGCACTTCGGAACAATGCTGGAGGTTTCTATAACCATTCATTGTATTGGAAATCTATGGCTCCAAAAGCTGGAGGCGAACCAAAAAATATTTTAGCCGAGGCAATATCTAAAGATTTTGGTTCATTTGAAAATTTTACCACGGTATTTAAAGCCGAAGCTACGAAACAATTTGGTTCAGGTTGGGCTTGGCTTATAGTGGATCGCTCCGGGAAATTACAAGTGACAAGCACCGCGAATCAGGATAATCCTTTGATGAAAAATGCGATACTTCCAGGAACACCAATATTAGCCATAGATATTTGGGAACATGCTTATTATATGGATTACCAATACCGACGAAAAAATTATATTGATGCATTTTTTAATGTCATCAATTGGAAAAAAATAGAAGAAAATTACGAAGCTCTTCCAAAAAAATAGCTTTCGTTTTTTATCATAAAAAAATGCTGATATAAATTTATATCAGCATTTTTTTTGTTTTTTTATAACTACAAAAAACTCTTTCTTACAATTGATAAATAAACGATTCCGAGGGTGCGATTCTAATTTGTGCTTTTCCTTCACCATTAACAACCTGTAATTGAACTGTGCTTTTATGGTATAATTGATCTCTTAATGTGTAATTCCCATCTTTCAAATTCCATTTTTGAATAATATCAGCCGGGATCTTTAAATCGAAACTACTGGTGGTCAACCAAGAAAAATTAGTGACAACGATTAGTTTTTGAGTATCAGACCAACGTGAGAATGCATAAATACCAGAATCGTAACCTTGAGTTGTTTGGCGGTTCACCGTTTGAATTTCTTGGTATTTTCCCATTAAAGCGGAACTATTCAAAGAGAAATTCAGTAATTTTTTATAAAAATCACGCAACTCTGTTTCATCTTTAGTCAATTGACCTCCATCAAATTTACCACCGTTCATCCAACGCTGATGATTGGGTACTCCGATATAATCAAAGATTGACGTTCTTGAATAGGTTCCAAATCCTGCGTTTTCATTTCCTGCCTCTCCTACTTCCTGCCCAAAATAAACCATTGTAGGCGAAGTGCTTATTGTAGTCGAAACGACCATCAAAGGTTTTCCTTTTTGCGGGCTTCCTGCAAATTCAGCACTTGCCAAACGTTGCTCATCATGATTGTCCAGAAAATGCAACATGTGATGTTCAATATCTGCCATTCCGTTTTGTATGTCTGATAATCCATCCGGCAATGCTCTTCCTTGAATGATATCTTTTAATTTATCATAGGTTTCCACTTTATCATACAAATAATCCATTTTACCTAAATAAATATAATTTCTATATTCTTTAGGATTATAGACTTCGGCTAATAAAAAAGCGTCCGGATTATTTACTTTAATGGCTGAATTCATGTAACTCCAAAATTCATACGGCACCATTTCGGCCATGTCAAATCGAAAACCATCGACCCCTTTTTCTGTCCAATACAATGCGATATCTTTAAATTTATCCCAAGAATTCGGTACATTTTTTCCTTTCCAAAAATCAAAATGTTCCTGATGCGATTTGGTATCAAAACCTGCAGGAAGTTCTGGAAAATCTTTGGAACCATCCGGACGAATTCCGTAATTCACTTTGATGGTTTCGTACCAGTCATTACGATCCGGTTTTGCCATACGAGAACCGTTACCTGTCCATTTTGCTGGAACTTCCTCAAACTTACCATCAATTAAAGGATTCTTTTCCCCATTTAACGGTTTATCAGTATCAGGAATTTCAAAGTGCGTATTGGGAATATAATAGAAATTATTATCTCTTTTATATTCAACGCTCACATCATCATCAGCTCCAAAATCTTTAACACCCGCCGGATTATTCTTTCCTTCATACTTACGGGCAATGTGATTGGGAACAATATCAATTAACACCTTTAATCCCGCTTTGTGCGTGCGGGCTATTAAAGCTTCAAATTCCTGCAATCTATTCGCAGGAATTACGGCTAAATCTGGATTTACGTTATAATAATCTTTTACGGCATAAGGAGAACCTGCTCGTCCTTTTACTACTTCGGGGTCATCATTAGAAATCCCAATAGCTGAATAATCCCGAATCAAAGCATGATGGGGAACACCAGTATACCAAACATACGTAACTCCTAAATCTTTTATTTCCTGTAATGCCCTACCCGTAAAATCGTTAAACTTCCCTACTCCGTTTTCTTCAAGGGTTCCCCAAGGCTTATTTGTAGTATTTTTATTCCCGAATAGTCTAGTGAAAACCTGATACACTACTTCTTTTTTATTAGACAATTCTTTGTTCTTAACTGCATTCATTTTTAAATCTTTCGTTTTACAAGCTGTTGCTAAAAACACCACACTTATCCCTGCAACAATAGTTATTTTTTTTATCATATAAAATTATTTTTGCTGATTTTCAATCCTTTTTTTTAAACTAATAATTCAATTTAACTATCAATTTTTAAATTTAATATAATTTAGATAAATGAAGCCGATATCGTTTAAAATTAAAAAAAATACAGTTTCTAAATCACAACTACAACGAAAGAGTCAATCTATTTGTTAATAACTTAAAAAAGACAAAACAAATAGCTTTCCTTGGCTTTTATAGTAATTATAAATAAATCCTAATATGGATTAGGATTGTATCCTTTTTCATAAATTTGACAAAAAATAAATCCATTGAAGAAATCGCTATTTTTCCTTTGTTGTTGTTGTTTCCTATCGCTAATTACTAATTTAGTTTTGGCGCAAGCTCCAAAAAAAATTATTGTAGAAAATTCTGATTTTGCAGACGTAAATCAAATAGAAATACCGGATGCATTATTGCTTATTGGAAACGTACGTGTGAATCATGACGGAGTGGTCATGACCTGTAATAAGGCGTATTATTTCCAAAAAGAAAACTACATCAAGGCTTTTGGAAATGTGCAAATGGTACAGGGTGATACTTTATTTTTGAATAGTAAATATGCCGAATATAATGGGAATGTTAAAAAAGCATACGCTTCTGGAGATGCCGTTATGAGTTCTCCAGATGCCACTTTAGTTACTGAAATAATAAATTTTGATCGCAACAGTCAAGAAGTATTTTATGATACTTCAGGGACGATAACTAATAAAGACAATACCCTACAAAGTAATTCAGGGAGATATTATGTAAAACAAAAAAAATTCCAATTCCTGACTGCCGTTACTATCACAAATCCAACGTATGTAATTAAATCCAATCATTTGGATTATTTTAGTAATTCAGGACATTCGTATCTTTTCGGACCTTCCACTATAACCAGTAAAGCGAATTATATTTATACTGAAAAAGGGTTTTATGACACCAAAAAAAATCTAGCCCATTTCCTAAATAAATCGTACATCCGATATGATGATCGGTTGATTAAAGGGGACAGTTTGTATTATGACCGAAACAGGGAATTTGCATCGGCAACAAGAAATGTAAAAATCACCGATTCCATCAATCGCGGAATCGTAAAAGGACATTATGCTGAAGTATACAAAAAACTGGATTCTATGTATGTTACTAAAAGGGCCGTTGCGGTGAATTTTGTCGAAAATGATTCGGTTTACATCCACGGAAAAAAATTAATGGTTACTGGAAAAGAGGGTAACAGAATCATCAGAGCATTCAATAATGTCCGATTTTTTAAAACAGACATGAGCGGTAAATGTGACTCGATTCATTCGAGTTCCAAAACAGCTTTAACCAAAATGATTGGAAATCCGATACTTTGGAATGCTGAAAATCAAATAACAGGTGATGTAATGCATCTAATAGGGAACAATACGACACAAAAACTAGATTCCCTCAAAGTGCTCAATAATACATTTATAGTATCCAAAGACACAATAGGAACGGGTTTTAATCAGGTCAAGGGACAAAATTTATACGGAAAATTTGAAGAAGGAAAACTACATGAGGTAGATATTATAAAAAATGCAGAAGTCATCTATTACATGCGGAACGAAGCACAAGAACTCATTGGCATCAATAAAAATGTAAGCAGTAAAATAAATCTTATTTTAGAAAAAAATGAGATCGAAACTATTACCTTTTTTCAGCAAGTGGATGGTGATATTTATCCGGAAAAGGACTTGCCAGAAAATGCTCGTAAACTAAGAGGATTAGTTTGGCGAGGCGATGAACGCATAAAATCCAAGGAAGATATTTTTCCTCCAGAAGAAAATGAAGACAATAATAAAATAGCCAAAGCAACTCAAGCGGCAGAAGCCAAAGAGGATGTTCCCATGAAAATTCGAAAGGAAACGCTCAATTACGATAAAAAGAAAGGTAAAAAGTAATAGTCCGCAATCTATAACAGTTGCTAAGACAAAAGGTTTCAGATAGCACTTTACAAATTAAACAATTAAACAAATAACCGTGAATAACGATTTCCTAAAATACCAAGCACAGACTTCTCCGTACCCTTTGGGCATGGAAGTATCGCATGCTGTAGGTTCTTATATTTACGATTCCAATAATAAAAAATATTTGGATTTTGTAGCCGGAGTGTCTGCTTGTACTTTAGGACACCAACACCCAAGAGTCAATAAGGCCATCAAAGATCAGTTAGATAAATACTCTCATGTGATGGTTTATGGTGAATATTCACAAAGTCCTTCCGTGGAATACTGCAAGTTATTGGCCTCGCTTTTGCCCGCTCCTTTAGACAAAACTTATTTAGTCAATTCAGGGACGGAAGCCATTGAGGGTGCCTTAAAACTCGCCAGAAGAACTACCGGAAGAAGCCAATTGATCTCGTGTCACAATGCCTATCACGGAAATACTATGGGATCCATGAGCGTAATGGGATTTGAAGAACGCAAACAAATCTTTCGTCCCTTGATTCCTGATGTCGATTTTATCACGTTCAATAACGAAGATGATTTGCAAAAAATAACAACGAAAACGGCAGGAATTATCCTGGAAACCATTCAGGGAGGTGCAGGATTTATACAACCACACAATAATTTCCTTAAAAAAGTACGTCAACGTTGCACTGAAGTGGGAGCTATAATGATTCTAGACGAAATCCAGCCAGGTTTTGGGAGAACAGGAAAACTTTTCGGATTCCAAAATTACGATGTCGTTCCTGATATTGTAGTGATGGGAAAAGGAATGGGTGGCGGTATGCCGGTGGGTGCATTTACAGCTTCATCAGCCATGATGGATCTATTGAGCGATAATCCTAAGCTGGGTCACATCACTACTTTTGGAGGCCATCCTGTCATTTCGTCAGCTTGTTTGGCAACATTGCAGGAAATTACTGAAACCAATCTCATGGCCGAAGCAGTAGAGAAAGAAAACCTATTCAGATCACTTTTGGTACATCCTTTGATATTAGAGATAAGAGGAAAAGGATTGATGCTGGCAGCAATGACTAAAAGTGCTGATATAACAAACAAAGTGATCCTCAAATGTCAAGACAAAGGACTCATTTTATTCTGGTTGTTGTTTGAAGGATGTGCCATTAGAATAACACCTCCGCTAACTATTTCTGAAGAAGAAATTCGGGAAGGGTGCAACATCATACTTGAAGTACTGAATGAAATAATGATTAACAATTTTTGATTACAAATTAATATGACGAGTTACCTAACACATTAGTATTCAAAACACTTAAAATAACGGCAAACTATTTCCTAATATGGGTTGTAAACCAAGTTAAAGGAGAAGGATTTCCACTTCAAACGATGTTCACTAAATCCCAATTAAATTAAAAGGATAGTGAAGTAATTAACAGCTATCGCATCAATATTACATCAAAACTTTTTTGTTAATTAAATTGTTCACAACAATTATAACTTTTCCTCCCATTACAAGTACGATTACCTAAATTTATTTAGGCTAAATTAAAAACACACAGTATGCAATTAAGCAACGAAGAAGAAGACTATAACTTATCCCTGTCCAAATTTGAGTCCATGTTGAAAACCAACAAAGTACTCTTTTTTGACTCCGAAGAATTTGAAGAAATCATTCTTCATTATCTCGATATGGGGAAAGCTGCTTTAGCAAAAAAAGCACTCAAGCTGGCATTAGAACAACATCCAAAATCTACTGGTCTTAAACTAGTACAAGTGGAAATGCTTGTTTATGATGACAAACTCGAATTAGCTGAAAAGCTATTGAATGAGTTGTACGCCATCGAGCCAACAAATGAAGAAATTTACATTCAAAAAGCCAATATTTGTTCTAAAAGAGACCAGCACGAAAAGGCTGTGGAAATGTTAAAAATAGCATTACAATACACCGATGATTATGCCGATGTCTATAATTTGATAGGTATGGAGTATCTTTTTATGGACAATCTTGAAATGGCAAAAGAAAGCTTTATCAAGTGCTTAGAAGAAGATTTAGAAGATCAATCAGCCCTATATAACGTTGTGTATTGTTTTGAATTTCTAGATCAAAACCAAGATGCGATTGCCTATTTGAATAAATACATTGATCAAAATCCGTACAGCGAAATAGCTTGGCACCAACTAGGCCGTTTGCATTACGGTGTAAAAGAATATGAAAATGCCATTCGAGCTTTTGATTATGCTACTTTAATAGATGATGAATTCCTGGGTGCTTTCATGGAAAAAGCCAAAGCGTACGAGCGTTTAAAAAAATACGATGAAGCTATTGAAAGCTACAGCAGAACCATCGAATTAGATGATGCTACTTCGTATGCTTTGCTTCGAATGGGAAAATGCTATGAAAGATTAGGCAACAAAGCTCTAGCGTTAAAATATTTCAATCAAACAGTTCATGAAGATCCTCTTTTAGACAAAGGTTGGATTGCCATAACTGACTTTTATGTACGTCAAAAAAATTATCAAAAAGCATTATTTTATGTCAACAAAGCATTAGCTATTGACAACCAAAATCGTTTGTATTGGAAACGCTTTGCTACTATAAATAAACAGATGAGCTTCTTTGAAGAAGCTGAATTTGGATACCGAAAAGCAGTAGAATTTGGCGATACGGAACTTGACACTTGGTTATTTTGGGTAGATATTTTACAGTTTTTAGGAGAATTCGAAAGTGCTATTCAAACTTTATTACAAGCTTCTGAATATTTTCCGGAAGAAAATGAAGTTGAATACCGTTTGGCAGGATTATATTTTATGCTAACTGATACTACAAAAGCAAAATTTCATCTCAGCAATGCTTTACGATTGAATTTTGATAATTATATCCTTTTAGAGGACTTATTTCCAGTGGTTTGGGCAAAAAAAATGGTGCAAAATTATATTGCAAAACATAAAAAACAATAATGGCAGAAATTGTTAGAAAACGCTTCGGATTACTGGGTCGTAATATTAGTTATTCCTTTTCCAAAGGGTATTTTACAGATAAATTTAATAACGAAAATTTTACTGGTTGTACCTATGAGAATTTTGACATTCAAGAAATAAATGCTTTTTCTGAAATAATTAAAAATACTTCGGATTTAAAAGGACTGAGTGTTACGATACCTTACAAGGAAACCGTATTGCCATTTCTGGATAAATTATCTAAAAAGGCAAAAATAATAGGTGCTGTAAACACCATTAAAATCACAAAGAAAGGACAGTTAAAAGGCTACAATACGGACTATTATGGCTTTAAAAAATCACTAGTGCCTTTATTAGAACCGCACCATAAAAAAGCCTTAATCTTAGGTACTGGAGGCGCTTCCAAAGGAGTAGCGTATGCTTTGGAAGAACTGAATATCCCGTACACATTTGTCTCTAGAGAAGCTAACGAAAATGCTATCAATTATGAGCGAATTAACGCAACGACATTCGATAATTACCAAATCATAATCAATTGTACTCCAGTGGGAACGAGTCCTAATTTAGATGCGTTACCATTGATTCCGTATGAGTTTTTCACGGATAAACATATTGCTTATGATTTGATTTATAATCCTGCTGAAACACAATTTCTTAAAAGAGCCTCAGCACAGGGAGCTCAAATAAAAAACGGACTGGATATGCTTATTTTTCAAGCAGAGAAAGCGTGGAAAATTTGGAATAAATAATCTAAATACAAAGCTGACTTATTAGACGTTTTTGAATATGTAAAAAACCACTTTGAAAGTGGTTTTTTGTTTGAATGAAAAATCGAACTCGACTAAACAAATTTCAATTTCACAGTCAAAATCTTAGCTGTAATGTAGGCTATTTCTTTTTTCATCTCTTTTTCCAGAGCCAAAAACAATACATTACACAGTTGTAAATTGCTTCAAAAAAAAATATTTCATAACCTAAAACGACTATAAATAAAGGATTTGTTTTGAAATTTCATACTGCTTTACTATCTTTCGTCTTCATTACAATTAGAAACCTTACACATTGAAAAAATGTTAGAAGAAAAGAACGATAACCTGCTTAATGCAGATGGAAATTCAGAACAAAATTCTGTTGAATCTAGTCCATCAGAACCTATAGTTTTAGCAACTGCTTCAATTGCTGAACCCAGCGATTTACCAGCAGAAGATAATGTGGTTATTCCATCTGAGGAGGAAGCTGCAAAAACAGTTTCCTATATTGAAACCGATAATCAATCAGCAACAGATGCTATAGCAGAAACTAACGCTGAGGAAAGTGAAGATGAATCATTAAAAGAACGTCATGAAATTCCTATGCAGGATTATGATACCTTATCTCTTGAAGCACTTCTAGACGAGCTTAAAAGTTTAGTTTCTAATGAAAAAGCAATGTCCTTTAAGGAGCATATTGAAGAAATTAAAAAAGCCTTTTTAGCAAAATACAATCATCTTCTCGAGGAGAAAAAAGAAGAATTCCTAGCCGAAAATAAAGATTCAAATGAAGAATTTCAATATTATTCTCCACTGAAGTCCCAATTTGATAAATACTACTCTCAATTTAGAGACACCAAAAATACCCATTTCAAAAGTCTGCAAACGAATCTGAAAACCAATTTAGAAAACCGCTTAGCAATTGTTGAAGAACTAAAGGAATTAATAGATCCTCAGGCTAACATCAAAGACACTTTAAAACATTTCAATGATTTAAGAGAACGATGGAAAACGGCTGGACCAATTCCAAAAGATAAATACAATCATGTTTGGAATAACTTTCATTTTCATGTTGAAAATTTCTATGATTATTTGCACTTGGACAGAGAAGCCAGGGATTTAGATTTTAAACACAACTTAGAGCAAAAGCAAAAAATTGTAGCACGAGTTGAAGAATTAGTGAATGAAGCGGATATCAACAAAGCGTTTAGAGAATTACAAGATTTACATAGAATCTGGAAAGAAGACATTGGTCCAGTTTCGAGAGAACACCGTGATGCAATCTGGAACAAATTCAGTGATTTGACAAAAAAACTGCATGATAAACGTGAAGTCCTGTTTGAAAATCAAAGGGGAACTGAAGTAGAAAATTTAGAAAAGAAAAAAGAAATTATTGCTAAAATTGAAGTTTTGGCTACTGAAAAAGTGAATGCTCATACTCAATGGCTCACCCAAATAGAAAAAGTGGAAGCGTTGCGTACCGCTTTCTTCTCGGCTGGAAAAGTACCTTCGGATGTAAATGAAGAAACTTGGGCTAGTTTTAAAACTGCGGTAAGAAATTTTAATTCTTTCAAAAATTCATTTTATAAAGATATTAAGAAAGATCAAAATGACAACTTGAATAAAAAAACGGCTCTTGTTGCCAAAGCCAAAGAATTACAAGAAAGTCTTGATTTTGCTGCCACTACTCCAATCATGAAACAAATTCAGGATGAGTGGAAACAGATAGGGCATGTGCCAAGAAAATATTCAGATAAAATTTGGAAAGAGTTTAAAGATGCCTGCAATCATTATTTTGACAAATTAAAAGAGCAAAAAAATGAGGAAAATGGGGAGGAAGTTGATGCTTTTGATAATAAAAAAGCCTACTTGGAAACATTGAGAGAATTTCAATTGACCGGAGATCACAAAACAGATTTGGACGCTATCAAGTTACATATTGAAACCTGGAAAAACTTTGGAAAAGTACCGTTCCCAAGAAGGCATATTGAAGGGAAATTCAATAAAATTCTGGATGCCCTTTTTGAAAAATTGAGTTTAAGCAAAAAAGATACTGATATGATGCGTTTTGCTAATAGGATGGATCACTTGTCTGAAAGCAATGACACTCGCAAGCTTGATAATGAGAAAATTTTCTTGATGCGTAAAATTGATGAAGTACAGAATGAAATTTTTCAACTGGAAAATAACATTCAGTTTTTTACCAATACAAGAAATGCTAAAAAAGAAAATTCTATAGTATTAGAGGTTCGTAAAAACATAGCCATTCATAAGGAAAGTCTTGATGTTTGGAAAGATAAACTAAAACAATTAAGAAATTTGAAAATAGACTAAATTTCAAAATTATTTCAAAATCAAAAATCATAAGCCTCAAACAATATTAGTTTGAGGCTTTTTTTATAAAATGAATTCGCTCACATAAATTTTAACTTACATTTATTAGAACAAAAAATCTAAAACCACTTCTAAATTTTAAATTTGTAAAATGAATTGGATTCAAAAAATAGGAGTTTTTATTGGACTGATACTAGTTTTATTATTTCCCTTTGCAGCAAAGGAAGAATCAATGCCTACAATAATACCATTAGAAAACTCCAGTTCTTCAGTTTCTGTTGACAGCTTCCATTCTTCCGATTTTATTCAACCTCAAGTTAGTAACACAGGCACTGCCTGTCATAAAACTCCAGATTACACCATTACAAAATATCTGGAAAATTTTTTGATTCCAACTCCTGAATTTAAAATCACTACCTTTTTAATTCGTTTCGCAAAACAAGACATCAATAGATGCGAAATGGTTTCGCTCCTACTCTTTCCTTTTCATTCTTTTTGGTGATATAAACCCTGGTTTCTTATTTAGAAGATAGACTTTTCTTCCCATTGAATTGATTCCATTTGGTTTTCAGTTCAACTTACCATGCTTTATCAATAACTTAAAAACAAAAAAATGGATACATCCGTAACAATAATTGGCATTATACTAATATTAATAATTGCTATTCCTCTTTTCTATTCTATTAGGAATAGCTCGATTAATAAAACAAAGATTAAAGCCATAAAAGCTAAATTCAGTCAAAACGATTCTTTTAATTTTAAATTAACCGAAACACTTAATAAAAAAGTATTGGCATTAGATGAAATAAATAAAGGATTTCTTTTGATAGATTTAAACGCAAAGCAAGAAGTTGTTTCGTTTGTAGACTTAAAAAGGATACAATCCTGCAAACTAGTTCTAACTACAGAAAATAATAGTGATATTATTATAAAAATTGATTTTGAATTTCAATACAAAGTAAGCAAAACTGCAGCATTCATACCGTTTTATAAAATTGAGAATGATCAAATAGGTCAAGTTTGCTTATATGAGGATCATCAACTAGCCAAAAAATGGACAAAAATGATTCAGGATTGCATCACCACTTAAGAAACTGATTTGTTCTGTAAAAGAGGCTTTTGACGCCTCTTTTTTTGTGAAATATTTTTTCTGTATGATAATTATCATTTTAATATTTGAGCAGTCGTTTTACTTTTGCTTAATGTTAAATGACTCCGCTATGAAAAATTATTTAATTCAAAAATACAATGTTCCAGGCCCCAGATATACCAGTTATCCAACGGTTCCCTATTGGGATGAAACTGATTTTTCAGATGAAATTTGGGCTGAAACGCTAAAAAAATCATTTAAAGCAAGTAATAACATTGAGGGAATCAGTTTATACATTCATTTGCCTTTTTGTGAAAGCTTATGCACTTTTTGTGGCTGTAATAAGCGTATTACAAAAAATCATGCGGTTGAAAATCCGTATATTAAGGCCGTTTTGAAAGAATGGACTTTATATTGTAAAATTCTTGGAGAAAAACCAACCATCAAAGAAATTCATTTGGGTGGTGGAACGCCCACATTTTTCTCTACAAAAAATTTAGAAGATTTAATAAATGGTATTTTTTCTCATGCCAATAAAGCCAAAAATCATGAGTTTAGTTTTGAAGGTCACCCCAATAATACATCGTACGAACATTTGCAAAAGCTGTACGATTTAGGTTTTAGAAGAGTGAGCTTTGGTGTTCAGGACTATTCAGAGAAAGTACAAAAAGCAATTCACCGTTTGCAGCCTTTTCATAATGTGGCTAAAGTTACATTCTGGGCCAGAGAAATTGGGTACACATCTATAGGTCATGATATTATTTTTGGTTTGCCATTTCAGGACCTAGAAGATGTTATCGATACAATTGAGAAAACAAAATCATTACAGCCCGATCGATTGGCCTTTTATAGTTACGCGCACGTTCCATGGATTAAAGGAAATGGACAACGGGGTTTTCATGATAATGACATTCCAAAAGACGACAAGAAGAGGCTATTGTATGAAATTGGTAAAAAATTATTACATAAAAATGGTTATTATGAAATAGGAATGGATCATTTTGCGTTGAAAACAGACCGTTTACATGAGGCTTTTCAAAACGGCACATTGCACCGTAATTTTATGGGCTACAGCTCTTCAAAGACACAAGTAATGGTTGGATTGGGAGTTTCTTCCATCAGTGACAATTGGTTCAGTTTTGCACAGAACGTAAAAGATTTAGAAGATTATTATCAAATACTAGAATGGAATAAATTACCCATTTTCAGAGGACATTTATTGACTAATGAAGACCTCATCATCAGAAAACACATTCTGAATTTAATGTGCCAATTTGAAACTTCCTGGACAAACAAGGAAATGTATTTCAATGAAATTCCCACTATTTTACTTCAATTGAAAGAAATGGAAAATGATGGTTTAGTAATCATTACAGACAATAGCATTACCGTTACAGAAAAAGGGAAACCGTATGTTCGTAATATTTGTATGGCCTTCGATTTACGTTTAAAAAGAAAAGCTCCAGAAACCGAATTATTTTCGATGACAATCTAATGCTTCACAATCTTACAAAATAAAAAAAGCACGCTGAATGGCGTGCTTTTTTTATACAAAACTTTTATAAAATTAGTGACAATTAGGGTCGGATTGAATATACAAACTCATATTTGACGGGGAAATATAAGGAATCCCTAATCCCAATCCCCTTAAAATAAATAAGCAACCAATGCATACCGCTACATAAGGAATCGCTTTCTGGATTCGGTTTCGTGAAGGTACCGTTAAGAATGAATTGATATATGCGACGCTACTCATCAAAGGAACGGTTCCTAATCCGAATAAAATCATATACAAAACTCCCAGACTTTCACTTTGCATAGCAATGGCACCAAACAAGGCAACATAAACCATTCCGCACGGTAAAAAACCATTCAGCAAACCAATCGTGAACAGAGATTTGTAACTCTTGTTTCTAAACTGACTTCCTAACGCCGTTTTGATTTTTGAAATTAATTTAAAAACTGGTTTTGAGAAATTGTATTTAGCAAAAAGTTTATCTGGAATTACCACCACAACTATCATGGCTACACCGATGAATATGGATAAATTCTGTTGTAAACCGGCCATAAAAAAACCTTTTCCAAGCAATCCAAAAACAAAACCTATTGTAGCATAAGCCGTTAATCTTCCTAAATGGTAGGTAATGATTTGAGCTGCTTTTTTGGTCTGATTCATTCTGTCTACGGGCAACATCATAGCAATAGGACCACACATTCCAATGCAGTGAAAACTACTTATTAAACCGAAAATAAAGGCAGTGTACAGCATTTTTTTAGTATAATATTATAATGTCGAAAGTCTTTAAGCCGATTGCTGGACTTTCTGACTTTTGACTTTAAGATTAATTGATATAAATTGTTTCCTTAGACAAATACGATTTCCCTTCGTATTGCCATTCCATATTAATGTCCCATCGACCGCCTGCCAAACTTTTTTTAGGTATGAGTAAAGTAGTAGCATCAGATAGTGAAATGGGAATTTCAAAATCTAATTTTTTGTTAGACGGTCTGTAAAGGGACACTTTACCTTTAATATTTATTGGAACGAATGTTTTTGGAAATACTATTTCAAGTCCATTTGATACACTATTTATTGTTGGTTTATGCACCAAATTTGCTGCATTTTGGATTCGAACCATTTCATCTCCAAAATGAGCATCATGTTTGTAATATTCTTCAACAACTAGCTCATTGTCATATTTTGAATCGGATTGTACCGTAAAAACAAAATACAAAATGAAGGTTATAAACAAACCAAAAGCGATTACGATTCCTGTTCCCCAGCTAATTTTCATGATATTTTATTTAAATGTTTTGAACCTTGAATTGAATATTACTAATCAAAACTACGCGGACTCAAAAAGTTAGTGGTAGCCGTTTCAATTTTTTTATCCCCATTATAAACCTCAATTTTCAGTTTTGTTTTATCACTGTCCAATAACTTTTGGTTAATTTCAACAAATAGCGTTCCGCCATTCATACCTTGTTTTGAAACTTTTAAATCTTGCTTCCCAACTACTTTTAAAGTTCCTTTTACACCCACCAATTTGAAATGAATATCATTAAAATCGGTATTGGTTTTATTAATAATTTTAAAAGTATAAATATTACTGATATTTTCGCCTTTGTGTTCAAATAACTGACCTGGTAGCCTAAAAACACTGGCTTCAACATCCGAACGTAAGAATAATAATCCAATCAAAATTCCTGTCAGAATGAATAATACGGCTGAATATCCTTTCATTCTGGGTGTAAACTTGAACGTTACTTTTTTCTCGATTTCATCATCAGAGGCGTACCGAATCAATCCTTTAGGCAATCCTACACCGTCCATAATGGTGTCACATTCATCGATACAAGCGGTACAATTGATACATTCCATTTGCGTTCCGTTACGGATGTCAATTCCAGTTGGACAAACATTTACGCATTGCTTACAATCGATACAATCGCCTTTTCCGGTAGCTTCTCTATCCTCTTGCTTATTAAATTTAGCTCTTCCTAATTCTTTTTCGCCACGAACAAAATCGTACGCTACATTAATCGATTTATCATCTAATAAAACGCCTTGCAATCTTCCGTAAGGACAGGCAATAATACAAACCTGCTCTCTAAACCATGCAAAAATAAAATAGAAAACTCCTGTGAAAATCAATAAGGAAACCAAAGTACTCAAATGATTTTCAGGTCCTTCTTTAATCATTAAAAACAACTTATCACTACTGATAAGATATGCCAGAAAAACATTGGCAATAAAAAAAGAAATGATTAAAAACAGAGTCCATTTGAAGGCTTTTTTTCTTATTTTCTCTGCATTCCATTCTTGTTTTTCCAAACGAATCTGAGCACCACGATCGCCTTCAATCCAATATTCTATTCTGCGGAAAACCATTTCTAAAAAGATAGTCTGTGGACAAATCCATCCACAAAATATTCGTCCATAAATCACCGTAAAAAGGATGACGAAAACGACACCAATAACCATAAAAAGAACGAACAGATAAATATCCTGCGGCCAAAATGGAAATCCGAAAATATTAAATCGCCGCTCCAATATATTGAACATCATGAACTGATTGCCATTTATCTTTATAAAAGGATTCGCAACAAGTACAATCAGTAAAAAATAACTAACCCATTTCCTGTAATCATAAAATTTTCCGGAAGGCTTTTTGGGAAAAATAAATTTTCTGTTTCCTTCCTCATCAATCGTGCCGATGGTATCTCTAAAAGTTTCGTCTGATAATTTTGACATTTTTTTTATTTAAAAAACAAGTTCAAAATAATTATTAAAGTTCTTAAGCTAAATAAAAACGTGTGTTTCTAATTGTTATTTAACAGCAACAGTACCCTTTTCTTCCACCCAAACTTCCCCTTCCGGAGCTTTTGCATCAGGTGGATTAGTTCCCTTCAAGGATAGAATGTAGCTGGCCACTTTTTGCATTTCTTTTGGTTTTAATGTTCCTTTCCAAGAAATCATTCCTTTTCCGTCACGCCCTCCATTTACCAAAGTATGAAATACATTTTTTATTCCGCCACCTAAAATCCATTGTTCGTCTGTTAAATTTGGCCCAATTTGTCCTCCACCGTCCGCTCTGTGACAAGCTGCACAGTTAATAGTAAAAATTTCTTTTCCCGCTGCTAAATCAGTAGGATCTATCAACAAGGTTACCGTTTTTTCATCCATCATGTCTGGAGCCGTTTTCATATATTCAGCAATATCAATTTTGGCTTGAGCCACTTCTTTTCTAAGCTCCACCTCTTGATTATCAGCTCCTAAAACTTCATATCGTACCATATACACAACCCCAAAAATGATACAAGCATAGAATAAATACACCCACCACGGTGGCAAATTGTTATCTAATTCTTTGATGCCGTCATAATCATGATCTAATAATAACTGACCTTCATTATCTAATGGCTCGGTTTTAGTCAATTTTTCCATCAGCTTTTGGTACCATTCGCTATCCTTGAAACTCAAATCGTTTGCCTCATTTAATTTGTTTTTTTGTTCTTCGGTCAATAAATGATACATAATAGTATCAACAGCGCCCATCGTCATTTCAATTACTATCAAAAGAAAAAGAAACACGAATAAGAATACAGAAACCATTGGAAATTTTATAAAAGCAGGACGATCTCCTGAGTCGATAAAATATTCCATTGCCATCAATACAGCAAAGAAAATAACGGGGACTCTAACGTATACTGGAATTAATTTTTTCATTTTTAAATTTTAAAAAATTACATTGTTTAATTGTCTCTCAATGGAATTTGGCTCAATTCGCTTATCGTTTCTTTCTTATAAGAGAACACCCAAAGCCCGAGGCCCACGAAAAAGACGAAAAAAATTAATAATGATACGATGGGATATAGTGCCACACCTTCTATCGTTTCCATATTGTGCTTTATTTGTTCGAACATAACTTTTATTTTTTAGCGACATCTTTTACTTTAATATCGGTTCCAAGTCTTTGCATGTAAGCAATCATAGCTACAATTTCTCTTTCGTTCATTGGAACAAATTCCTCTCCTCTAGCTTCGGCTTTTTTCTTGCTTTCATTATAACTTTTCACAAAGTCAGGATCATTTTTTAAGCTTTCTTCAATTGCAACAGCTTGTTTTCTTAAATCATCTAAACCACTTTTTATCTCAGTTGCTGTGTAAGGGACACCAAGCGTCACCATAACCTGCATTTTCTTTTGAGTCAAAGAAATATCCATCGGTTTATTGTCAAACAGCCATTTGTAACCTGGCATAATGGAGCCTGCAGATATACTTTGCGGATTCCAAAAGTGGTTAAAATGCCAATTATCATTATATTTTGCTCCCACTCTTAATAAATCCGGACCAGTACGTTTGGATCCCCAAAGAAATGGATGATCGTAAACAAATTCTCCAGCTTTAGATTGCGGTCCATACCGTTCCACTTCACTACGGAAAGGACGAACAGACTGCGAGTGACACCCTACACAACCTTCCCGAATGTATAAATCACGTCCTTCTAATTCCAGTGGAGAATACGGTTTGACACTTGCAATAGTTGGAATATTAGATTTCACCAAAATCGTAGGTACAATTTGGATAACACCCCCGATTAAAATCGCGACAGTTGCTAAAATGGTTAATTGAATGGGTTTTCTTTCTAACCAAGGGTGAAATTTCTCCCCTTTAACTCTTCCCGCACTAATTTTCAATAATTCAGGAGCTTCCGCTAATTCATCTTCAATTTTAGAACCAGCTCTTACCGTTTGAATAATATTATACACCAAAGTAAACATTCCAATTAAATAAAGGGTTCCACCAATGGCTCTCATCCAATACATTGGCATAATTTGAGTTACTGTTTCCAGGAAGTTACCGTAGGTTAAAGTTCCGTCTGGGTTAAATTGTTTCCACATCGATGCTTGTAAAAAACCAGCAACATACATGGGAATTGTATATAAAATGATTCCTAAAGTACCAATCCAAAAGTGAAAATTAGCTAACTTAAGTGAGTACAAATTACTTTTGGTCATTCTGGGTACCAACCAATAAATCATACCGAAAGCCATAAATCCATTCCAAGCCAATGCGCCTACGTGCACGTGAGCAATAATCCAGTCCGTATAATGTGCAATAGCATTTACATTTTTAAGCGATAGCATTGGACCTTCAAAAGTTGCCATTCCGTAACCAGTGATTGCTACCACGAAGAATTTTAAAACTGGATCGACTCTTACTTTGTCCCAAACTCCTCTCAAGGTTAATAATCCGTTTATCATTCCACCCCAAGATGGTGCAATTAACATAATAGAAAAAGCAACCCCTAAATTTTGTGCCCAGTTAGGCAATGCAGAATATAATAAATGGTGCGGTCCAGCCCAGATGTAAATAAAAATCAACGACCAAAAGTGCACAATGGACAGTCTATAAGAATATACCGGACGATTTGCCGCTTTGGGAATAAAATAATACATCAGTCCTAAGAAAGGCGTGGTTAAGAAAAAAGCAACCGCATTGTGACCATACCACCATTGCACTAAGGCATCTTGAACTCCTGCATATACCGAATAACTTTTCATTCCAGAAACTGGTAATGATAAACTATTAAAAATATGTAAAACTGCCACGGTAACGAATGTTGCCAAGTAAAACCAAATGGCAACATACAAATGGCGCTCTCTACGTTTTAAAATGGTTCCAATCATATTGATCCCAAAAACAACCCAAATTAAAGCAATTGCAATATCTATTGGCCATTCTAATTCAGCATATTCTTTTGAAGAACTATACCCCAATGGCAAGGATATAGCTGCAGCCACAATGATTAATTGCCAGCCCCAGAAATTAAGATTACTCAAAAAATCACTATACATTCTGGCTTTTAACAATCGCTGTAACGAGTAATAAATACCCGCAAACATGGCATTTCCCACAAAGGCAAAAATAACTGCATTCGTGTGCAAAGGTCTCAATCGACCGTAACTCAACCACGAAATACCATCCGTTATATTTGGAAAAAGAAACATAAAGGCCAAGGTGAGCCCCACTATCATTCCTACAACTCCAAAAACAATGGTTGCATAAATGAATTTTTTTACAATTGTGTTATCATAATAAAACTGCTGCATTTTCATAAATTATAAAATTAAATGATTGAAAAATTTAAAGTTTGTGTTGAATATCAGAAGTCTCCTGACTCTTGCCTTTTGGTTTTTCTACTTTTGACTGAACGAGTTCATCGTCAAAAAGCATTCTTACTGATGGTGTATAATCATCATCATATTGACCTGTTTTTACTGCTCTTATAAAAGCAATAAAGAAACCAATGGCTACTAGTATACTGATGGTGATTAATAGATAAATGACACTCATACCTTAATTTGTGTTAACAAAGTTACTTTGACGTTTCCGGGTAAAACATGACATTTATCATACTTATCGGTAGCTCCTAATTTTTGGTAAAAGCACAATTGGAAAACGGGAACGATTCTATTTCTTATTTGCATAATAGTTACTCATTAAGGTTACAAAGCTTACTATGGTTACTGTACTCAAAGGCATAATAATTGCCGCAACCAAAGGCAATAAATTTCCAGTAATAGCAAATGATAATCCCACCACATTGTACAATAAGGACAATCCAAAACTTATTTTGATAGTCGTTATGGCATTTTTGGATAATTTCAAAAAATAGTTCAATTTTTGAAACTCATTGGCATCTAAAATAGCATCACAAGCCGGTGAAAAAACATTCACATTTTCAGAAATGGAAATCCCAACATTGCTTTGTGCCAAAGCTCCGGCATCATTTAACCCATCGCCTACCATCATCACGTTTTTACCTTTGTCTTGCAAGTTTCTAATAAATTCTAATTTCTGTTCCGGTTTTTGATTGAAAATTAATTCTGTGCCTTTCGGCAAAAGTTGCTCAAGAATGGTACGTTCGCCTTCATTGTCACCCGATAAAACCTTGATTTTATAGGTCCTGCTTAAGTTCTTGAAAAGCGTCTCAAGTCCTTCCCTGTATTGATTATTGAAAATATATTTTCCATAATAAACATCATTTATCTGTATGTGAACCGAAGTCCTCTCCCCAACCCTCGCCAAAGGAGAGGGAGACAAAATACAAAATGGAGGTACACAAAATTCTTGTGAGCCAATCTTAATTATATTTTCTTCAATCTTTGCTTCAATACCTTTCCCTGTAATCTCTTCAAAACAACTCGTCTTTACTCTTTTCATTTCAGGTAAAAAATCATACAACATTCTACTTAATGGGTGGTTTGATCCACGAAGTGTGTTTTTAATTAATTGCAAATTTTCATTCGTAATCTCATTACCCTCGTAAGTTATATTCGATTTTTTATTGGTGGTAATCGTTCCTGTTTTGTCAAAAACAATTGTATCTACTTTGGCCAATTGCTCAATAACCAATGCGTTTTTGAGATAGAATTTCTGCTTGCCTACAATTCGTAATACATTTCCAAAAGTGAAAGGCGCCGTCAATGCCAAAGCGCATGGACAGGCAACAATAAGAACAGCGGTAAACACATTGAAAGCAATGTTAACGTCTTTAGAAATCCAATATCCAAATCCCGCAAAAGCAATTAATAAAAGTATTGGAGTGAAATAACGAGAAATTCTGTCTGTAATGGTTTTGTGTTTTTGCTCCACATTTTTCTGGAACACATCATTACTCCATAATTGTGTCAAATAGCTTTGAGAAACCGAATGCAAGACTTCTATTTCGATTACTTTACCTATTTGTTTGCCGCCGGCAAATACTTTATCTCCGGATTGTTTCGCTATTGGAATCGCTTCTCCGGTGACAAAACTGTAATCGATTGCTGCTTTTTCAGAAATTAAAATCCCATCCACGGGAATGAGCTCTTGGTTTCTAATGAGAAGTCTGTCTCCTTTTTCAACTTCGTAAATAGCCACACTCTCTTCGGATAAATCCGTATTTATTTTGGTAATCGCTATTGGGAAATACGATTTATAATCCCTTTCAAAGCTCAAAAAACCATACGTTTTGATTTGGAACATTTTACCCAAAAGCATAAAGAAAATCAACCCAGATAAGCTGTCAAAAAAACCAGATCCATACTCCATAACAATATCAAACGTACTGCGTACAAACATCACCACAATTCCTAACGCAATAGGAATATCGATATTCAGCATTTTAGTTTTGATACTTTTATAAGCTGAAAGATAATAACCGCTGGCCGAGTAAAAGAAACTGGGTAAGACTAAAGCAAAAATCAACCAACGGAAAAAGCCACGGTAATGGTCTAACCAATATTCCTTTACTTCAAAGTATTCCGGAAACGAAAGCAACATGATATTTCCAAAACAAAAGAAGGCAACGCCCAATTTATAGGTTAAACTTCTATCTATCTTAGTAGTACCTGCTTCATAGTTTTCTAAACTGATGTAGGGATCATAACCAATGGAACTCAACAAATAAACAATTTCTTTGAGAGAAACCACTTCTGGATTAAAAGTGATTCGAACTCTTTTTTCTGGAAAATTTACCTGAGAAGTGTTTATTCCTTTTTGAAGACGCTGTAAATTTTCCAGAATCCAAATACACGAGCTACAATGAATATGTGGAATGTTAAGTGAAACAATAGCGGTTGCATTTTCTTGAAATTCCAAAAGTTTTGAAACGATACTTTCATTATCTAAAAAATCATATTTTCCATTACTATCTTGTGGGGTTGCTCCAGGTGATTTTTCAAAATCATAATAACAAGTCAAATCATTAAGACTAAAAATTTCGTATACGGTTTTACACCCGTTGCAACAAAAAATTTTAGCATCAAATAAAATTGCTTCTTCTTTTATACTATCTAAACCACAATGGAAACAGTTTTGTGTGTCCATAACTTTACTCATTTTACCTTCAACAAAGTACCTAAACGATTGTTAATTAAAACATGACATTTATCATATTAAAGGGTTAGTTTTGCACTATTAATAAATGACTAACAATATGAGCAAATGCGAACAATGTATCGTCAGAGAATTTAGCTCTTTAAAAGCCCTTACTAAAGAGGAGTTACTAAAACTTTCGAGCTGCAAAACATCGCATATCATTAAGAAAGGGGATGTTATATTTGAAGAAGGAGAGAATGTCAATGGTATCTATTGCATCAAAGATGGCATTTGCAAATTGACAAAACTCAGTGCTAATGGTAAAGACCAAATAGTAAAACTAGTTACAAAAGGAGAATTATTAGGCCAACGTTCTATGATTAGTGATGAACCTGTAAACTTAAGTGCAATAGCGCTGGAAGACATGCAAGTTTGTTTTATTCCCAAGTCAGAAGTCATGGGATATTTTGACAAGAACAACCAGTTTTCAATGAATGTAATGAAAACTATTTGTGGTGATTTAAAAGAAGCCGATGATCACATGGTTACTTTAGCCCAAAAAACGGTCAAAGAAAGACTCGCCGAAACGCTTCTTTATTTGCACGATACTTTTGGAAAAAACAAAGACAACTCTTTAAAAATACAACTCTCCAGAGATGAATTAGCCAGCATGATTGGTACTGCTACTGAAAGTTGCATTCGTTTATTATCGGATTTCAATAAATTAGGATTGATTGAATTGATGGGCAAAAAAATCGTTTTAAAAGACATCAACAGCCTTAAAAAACTAGCGGATTAATTCAACTTGCTTTATCCTTTCTTATTCATTACAAAATAATATACCGGAATTCCCATTGCTACTATACACAATCCCAACCCAGTATTGAACGTGTCATAAATTAGCAAAGTGAGACAAATGGCAGAGGTCACCATAATATATATAGCAGGAACTACAGGATATCCAAAAGCTTTATAGGGCCTCTCAGCATTGGGTTCTTTTTTTCTAAGGATAAAAACTCCAAAAATGGTCAGAATATAAAACAATAATGACGCAAAAGTAGCATACGTCAGTAAATCTCCAAATTTTCCTGAAATACAAAGTACACAAGCCCAAATACACTGCACCCATAAGGCTTTGGCTGGTACTTGATTTTTATTCAGCTCGGTTGCTTGTTTAAAGAACAGTCCGTCCTTTGCCATTGCAAAAAACAATCTCCCGCCCGAAAGAATCAAACCGCTGTTGCACCCAAAAGTAGAAACCATAATTAGTCCAGCCATCACAAAAACGCCTACATTTCCCATAATCATGCTGGCTGCGGCCGCTCCTACTCTATCATTACTGGCAAACATGATTCCGTTACCGGCAATATCAGCAGTGTTTGGGGTTCCTTGCATGGGTAACAAAGCCAAATAAGCAACATTCGCTAAAACATAGATGACGGTAACAATTAAAGTTCCAAGAAACAAGCTTCGGGGAATATTCTTTTTAGGCTCTTTAATTTCACCTGCTATAAAAGTAACATTATTCCAAGCGTCACTAGAAAACAAAGAGTTTATTATCGTTGCTCCAGCAGCGCCCAAAATAGCCATTCCTACTAATTTTGTCACTGTAATCGTTCCGTCAGGATTTACAACTGTTTTACTCGCGTCCCACATATTTTCAAAATTATTAGCCAAAACATCCGTTTGAAAACCAACGTATAATCCTAAAATTATCAGCGCAAAAAGTGCAATTAATTTAGCCGAAGTAAAGAGCAACTGAACTGTTTTTCCGCTTTCTACACCTTTCGTATTAATGTACGTTAGCAGTATTATACTAAAAATAGCCAACACTTTTTGGTACGAAAAAACAAAACCAGTACCCATAGTAAAAAGGGTACGATCCAAAACAGGAAAGAAGATAGCGGCATAATTAGCGAACGTAACTGCAATGGCAGCAATAACCCCAGTTTGAATTACTGTAAAAACAGTCCAACCATACAGAAAAGAAACCAATCGTCCATAAGCGCGTTGTATATATACAAATTGTCCGCCCGCATTGGGCATCATACCTGCCAATTCCCCATAACTCAATGCAGCTGCAACTGTGATCACTCCTGTTACCAACCAAATAACCAATAACCAAGCCGCCGAACCAATATCTCTGGCCATAGCTGATGTTACAATAAAAATCCCAGATCCAATCATGGAACCCGCAACTAAACTCGTGGCATCTATTAATCCTAAAGAACGTTTTAACTCGGTTTTATCTTCTGCCATTGTGTAATTTTAATTATTTAATACTGAACTCTGAAAAACTAAACTCTATAGTTTTTTCGCTTCTTCCCAAAACACATCCATTTCAGCTAAAGTCATATCCATTAAGGGTTTTCCTAATTCTCCTGCTTTACTTTCTAAATATTGGAAACGTTTGATGAATTTTTTATTAGTTCGTTCCAATGCATCTTCCGGATTTACATTTAGAAATCGGGCATAATTGATCATCGAAAATAAAACATCTCCAAATTCGGCCTCAATCTTATCCTGATCGCCTGCTTCAACCTCAACGTGCAATTCCTCTAATTCTTCTTGAACTTTATCCCAAACCTGATGCGATTCTTCCCAGTCAAATCCCACTGCTTTTACTTTATCCTGAATTCGGCTAGCTTTTACTAGTGCCGGTAAACTTTTGGGAACCCCTTCCAAAACCGACTTTTTGCCTTCCTTAAGTTTTAGTTTTTCCCAGTTTTGTTTTACTTCTTCCTCGTCTTTTACCACCACATCACCGTAAATATGCGGATGACGGTGAATTAACTTTTCACAAATTTCATTGCATACATCGGCTATATCAAAATCATTAGTCTCGCTTCCTATTTTGGCATAAAAAACAATATGCAATAACAAATCCCCTAATTCTTTTTTGACTTCGTTTAAATCATTGTCTAAAATAGCATCCCCTAATTCGTAGGTTTCTTCAATAGTGAGATGCCGCAAGGTTTGCATGGTTTGCTTTTTGTCCCAAGGGCATTTTTCACGCAAATCATCCATAATGTCTAATACTCTTTCGAAAGCTTGCAGTTGGTGTTGTCTTGAATTCATCAGAAATGGTTTTTGGTAAAAATAAAAAAATCCTGTTCAGAAAATAGCTGAACAGGATTAAATATTATTTTAAAATAGAATTACTCTTTTTGAGCTTTTGCTTTTTTTGCAGGAACTTTCACTTCTGCTGCAGGAGTTTCTTCTGCAACGACGGCAACCTCTTCTGTCACTGCATCAGCTGGAGCTTCATCAGTAATTAATCCTTTTGCTTGAAGCATATTGTACCAGTTTAAAACTTTTTTGATATCAGAAGGATACACTCTTTCTTCATCATAATCTGGTAAAATCTCTTTAAAATAAGCCATCAATGTAGCATTCTCTTGTTTATGAGATATTGCTGCACCTTTGTTTTCTTTATCAGCGATCATTTGCATGATTTCAGCTAATGGTTTTTCGCCTTCATAGGTGTAAATTGAAATTTCAGACAATAAACTCACATTGCTTTTCAAGTTCACTGTGATTTTTTTTCCGTCTGCCAATGATTCTGCTACAAAGCCAGTTCTAGTTTGTACTTTCAATACATATAAACCTGGTTTCCCTGAAATGGCTAATATTTTTTCTAAATTCATGTTTTGTGTAATTATTATTAAGAATTTGACTTATTTATTTTTTCTTTTAAATCCAAAAATCATACCAAGCAAAGCTGTAAATTTGTTTTATCTTCCCTTTTTGGCAAAAAATTTCATTCTGTAATCTTGGAATGTTTTACCTTCTAAGATGTTTTTTAGTTTCTTTTGAATCAATCGTTTTTTTAATGAAGATATTTTATCTGTAAACAAAATTCCTTCAATATGATCGTACTCGTGTTGAATTACTCTAGCTATTAATCCATCAAATACTTCGGTTTTCATCACAAAATCTTCTTCACAATATTCTATTGTTATGGTTGGGTTTCTGTAAACATCCTCTCTAACATCAGGAATACTTAAGCACCCTTCGTTAAAACTCCACTCTTCACCTTCTTCTTTTATCATTTTGGCATTGATAAAAGTTTTTTTGAATCCTTTTAATTCCTTTTGTTCCGCGTCTTCTAGATCTTCATCATCGCTAAAAGGAGTGGTGTCGATTACAAATAAACGAAGGGCTAATCCTACTTGTGGCGCAGCAAGTCCAACACCATAGGCATTATACATGGTCTCGTACATATTAGCAATCGTTTCTTTCAAATTTGGATGTTCCGGTGAAAGAACTTCACCTGTTTTTCTTAAAACGGGATCGCCGTATCCTATAATTGGTAAAATCATTCGTCTTGTATTAAGTATTGTCTACTGAAATTGAAATAGATTTCCTTTTCATTCAGTTTGCAAAAATAGTAAAAAAATAGACAATGAATAATCTGCCGTTAAATATTAGCTAATATTTACAATTTAAAACAAAAGACCTCTATTTATTCTTTGAATAATTCATACAAATCTTACCTTTGTCCCTATACTATAATATGATTTACAAAATCCGAAAATTTACTGATACTACCAATTTTACTAATGCTATAAAAGTTACCCTAGCAGCAGTAGTTCCCGTTGTATTGTTTTCGTTTTTTGATAAATTCGAAATGGGTTTTGCAATGGCTCTGGGTGCTTTTTTTACCTATCCCAGTGATATTCCGAGCAGTCTAAAACATAAGGTCAATGGTGTTCTAGTTACTGCCTTTTTAGTAGCAGGCATCAATTTAATTGTAAATATTGTCTATCCTTACTCTTGGATTTTCTATCCGTTTTTAGCTGTATTAATTTTTATATTATCTATGATTTCTGTGTACGGACAACGCGCCACGATGGTTTCTTTCTCCAGTCTCATTGCACTTTCGCTGGCATTTTCAAGTATCAATACCGGCTGGGTAATGGTGCAGCATTCCAGTTTAATTCTTGCTGGAGGCTTATTTTACCTCTTGATTTCACTTATTTTTCATTACATCAGACCGCATCGTTACATCGAATTACAAATTGCAGAATGCATTAAGCTTACGGCAAAATATTTAAAACTACGAGGTGATTTGTGGACTCTCAATGCCGATAAAAAAGCCATTACTGAAAAACAGTTACACCTTCAGGTGGAACTGAATACCATTCATCAAAACATCCGAGAAGTATTAATCAGCAGTCATATTACGTCTGGTTCTTCTAATCAAAACCGTAAAATGCTTTTGGTGTTTATTTCATTGGTAGAAATTCTGGAGCTGGCTTTATCTACCGCATTTGATCATGATAAATTGCATCATAAATTCGATAATCATCCAAAGGTTTTACTTACCTACCAACGTTTAGCGTACAATTTGGCAGCTAGTTTAAAACAATTGTCCAAAAGTGTAAAAAAACAAACGAAGTACATTTCTAAACATACTTTATTCAGTGATCTAAAAGCTTTACAGTTAGCCATTACAGATTATGAAAATGATTTAGGTAAAATCACTGCAACTGAAGGTGTTTTTATGTTAACAACCATGCTGCAGTATGCTGAAAAGCAAGTCGAAAAAATAACAATTGTCGAACGTGCTTTTACATTAACTTTTAATTCCCAAGACTATAAAGGCATTGATACCGATTTAGAAAAATTCCTGACCCCACAGTATTATCCGTTAAGTACTGTGACAGAAAACCTCAGTTTATCCTCTACTATTTTCAGACATTCCTTGCGATTAACGATAACTTTGATGATTGGACTGATTATTGGAAACTTACTGCCGTTCCACAACGTTTACTGGATTTTACTGACCATAATTGTAATTATGAGGCCTGGTTATGGCTTGACAAAAGAGCGTTCTTTTGATCGGATAATAGGGACTTTTATAGGTGGATTTATTGCTTTTGGAATTCTTTACTATGTAAAAGACAACATCATTATTAGTATTTTTTCTATTCTTTGTATGCTTTTGGGTTTTTTCTTCACACAAATCAACTACAAAGTAAGTGCTACTTTTGTAACCATGTATGTCGTTTTTATTTATGGAATCATAACGCCTAATATTGGAGATTTAGTACAATATCGCATACTGGATACCTTAGTCGGGGCTGTTTTAACATTTATGGCAAATCACTTTTTATGGCCTTCGTGGGAATTTTTAAATATTCCTATCTATTTAGAAAAATCGATTAAAGCTAATCAAGATTATCTAAAAGAAATTTCTGTTTTTTATAATAAAAAAGGAAGTATTCCAACTTCATACCGTCTAGCAAGAAAAAATGCTTTTATTGAAATTGGGAACTTAATGGCCTCTTTTCAAAGAATGGTTCAAGAGCCTAAATCAAAACAAAAACAAGTCCCACAGGTATATAAACTAACAGTCTTAAATCATTCTTTATTGTCCTCGCTGGCTTCGTTAGGAACTTATATACAATCGCATAAAACTACCACTGCTTCTGAGTCATTTAATGTAGTGGTGAACGCAGCAATTAAAAACTTAGATAATGCTATTGCGCTATTGAAAGAAAATAATTTAGAACTAGAAGAAAATCTTCCCAAAGAAGATTTAGCGATTCGTTTTACAGATTTAAAAAACATTCGAGAAAAAGAATTAAAAGAAGGAATTCCAATCGATGAAGAAGCGTTTCAAATGAAAATGCAAGAAGCGCAGTTAGTGATTGAGCAGTTAATCTGGCTCACTAATTTATCCGAAAACATTGTAAAAACAACTAAAATTTTAAAAAATATTAAAGGAAAGGCGCAAAAATAAATACAATCTAAAATGTAGCGCCTTTTATTTATAAATTTCTAATTATTCAGTTTCAAAACGGCAGCCGTTTCTTTTCTAATTGCTGCTAACAAGTCTGGATTGTTGTTTAATTCTTGACCAAAAGAAGGAATCATCGTTTTAAATTTATTTTGCCATTCTGGTGTTTCAAATTGTTCTTTAAAACACCTTTCGATCAATTCAACCATGATAGAAACAGCTGTAGATGCGCCTGGTGAAGCACCAAGCAAAACAGACAAAGTACCATCATCAGTGGTAATCACTTCAGTACCAAACTCCAGAATCCCGCCTTCTTTCTCGTCTTTCTTGATCACTTGTACGCGTTGTCCTGCCCGCTCCAAAACCCAGTCTTTTGATCGTGCACTAGGCACATATTCTCTCAACGCATTAATTCTGTCTTTTGGTGATTGACGCACTTGCTCTATTAGATATTTGGTCAACGGAATATTCTTAATTCCCGCAGCAATCATAGGAATAATATTGTCTGGTTTTATAGACAACGGCAAATCCGAATACGAACCATTTTTTAAAAACCGAGTTGAAAATCCAGCAAAAGGGCCAAAAAGTAATGCTTTTTCACCATTTATCATGCGGGAATCAATATGGGGTACTGACATTGGTGGTGCGCCAACACTAGCTTTCCCGTATACTTTTGCTTGATGTTTTGCGATCACTTCAGGATTGATACATTTAAGCCACTGCCCGCTTACCGGAAAACCGCCATAGCCTTTTCCTTCGGGAACATTTGCTTTTTCTAATAATGGTAAAGAACCACCACCAGCTCCAATAAAAACAAATTTAGTGTAGGCTTTTGTAGTTAGGCCTGTACCCAAATCAGTGATTTTTATTCTCCAAGATTTATCTTCCCTTTGTTTTAATTTTTGTACTTCATGATTAAAGTGAATGGTAACCCCTTCTAGCGTTGTTAAATAACCAAAAATACTTCTGGTTAATTCCCCAAAATTTACATCGGTACCAATTGCCATTGTGGTAGCAGCCACTTTGTCAGAATCCTTCCTGCCTTCCATAACCAAAGGCATTGACTGCATCAACTCAGAAAAATCAGTACTAAATATCATATCTTTAAAGAGAGGATTAGACCGTAAGGACTCATATCTTTTTTTAAGATATTCTACATTTTTATCCCCCCAAACAAAACTCATGTGTGGAATACTTTTTATAAATTTTTCAGGAGAAGGAACTTTATTCTCTTGGACTAAATAAGCCCAAAATTGACGCGAAACTTCAAAAGATTCCGCAATGCTAATTGCTTTTTTGGCACTAATACTTCCATCTTCACTTTCGGGAGTATAATTGAGCTCACAAAAGGCAGAATGTCCTGTACCAGCATTATTCCATGCATCAGAACTTTCGGCTGCGGCAATATCTAATCGCTCATAAATTTCAATCTTTATATCGGGTTGTAATTCTTTTAAGAGTAAGCCCAGAGTGGCGCTCATAATTCCAGCTCCTATAAGAACTACTTCACTATTTGTACGTATGGTTGTGTCAGGCATAACTATATTTTAAAGTGCAAAGATAAATTATATAATTGCAAAAAAAAGCATAAATTTTGTCTGAAAAGTTACATTTATCAAAACGTTTTATTGGCAAAACACTGATTCAATAGTGATTTTAAAATCGCTTTCGAGTCAAATAATCCTGAAGCATTATAGTAGCCGATATCTCGTCAATCAAAGCCTTGTTTTGACGTTTTTTCTTGCTCATACCGCTATCAATCATGGTTTGGAATGCCATTTTGGAAGTAAACCGCTCATCAACCCGAATGACTTTCATCTCTGGAAAATGATTGGTAAAATGTGTTACAAACCCTTTTATAATAGAGGCGCTCTCTGAAGGCTCGCCATTCATCTGTTTAGGCTCGCCAATGAGCACGGCTTCTACTTTTTCTCTGGCGAAGTACTCCTTCAGAAAAGTTATTGCTGTTGCCGATGGAATGGTTGTCAATCCCGAAGCAATAATTTGCATTTCATCAGTGACGGCAATTCCAGTTCGTTTTTGCCCATAATCGATGGAGAGAATTCTTGGCATTTATTTATTTTTTTCAAATATAACTATTTTATTTTTTCAATACTTTAGTAGCATTGGAAATATCACTTTCGTATTGTTTTGTTACCAAAAACTTTTTAATCCTTTATAAATCAACTCAGAAATATTTTTATTGTTTTTTGAATTACAGTGTTGTTTCGACGACCTTGTTTTCCATACTCCCAATTCAAAATTCAAAATTCTACTTAAATGATTGTTATAGTTAATAAAAGATTCATGTGCTGCTTACTATTTTCAATGGATATAATACGCACCACCGATTTATTTTTGACAATTGAAACCAAATTTTGAATCCATGTCATAAGCATCCTACAATCGGTATTTACAGTATTGTACTCTTACATCAGTAAAATTATTTTCGATTGCCTACTGCTTTTTCGTTAGTTCTCTAATTTAAAAACACATAACATAAAACAAGTTAAATCTGTAACATTTTCGACTGAATTTGCCTTTTTGCTTTTGGTTAAAAATCCTATCTTTGCCAAAAATAAATTAAAAATGAATCCATTACAAACTATTATAGAACAAGCTTGGGAAAACCGTGCATTGTTACAGGAAAAAAACACAACTGATGCTATCAGAGAAGTTATCGAATTATTAGATACCGGAAAATTACGTGTTGCCGAGCCAGTTGGTGAAGGATGGCAAGTAAACGAATGGGTTAAGAAAGCAGTAGTGATGTATTTTCCAATTCAAAAAATGGAAACGTTACATTCTGGTATTTTTGAATACCATGACAAAATGTTGTTAAAAAAAGACTTTGCCGAAAAAGGAATTCGTGTAGTTCCTAATGCAGTAGCACGTTACGGTGCTTACATTTCAAGTGGTGTTATCTTGATGCCAAGTTATGTAAACATTGGTGCTTATGTTGACGAAGGCACTATGGTGGACACTTGGGCAACCGTAGGAAGTTGTGCGCAAATTGGTAAAAACGTACATTTAAGTGGTGGTGTAGGAATTGGTGGTGTTCTTGAACCTTTGCAAGCGGCTCCGGTAATCATTGAAGATGGTGCCTTTATTGGTTCTCGATGTATTGTTGTTGAGGGCGTTCATGTTGGTAAAGAAGCTGTTCTTGGTGCCAATGTATGTTTGACTGCCTCTACAAAAATAATTGATGTAACCGGTGAAACTCCAGTTGAAATGAAAGGATATGTCCCTGCTCGTTCCGTTGTAATTCCTGGAAGTTATACTAAAAAATTCGCTGCTGGTGAATTTCAAGTACCTTGTGCTTTGATTATTGGAACTCGTAAACCTTCAACTGATTTGAAAACATCATTGAACAACGCGTTACGTGAATATGACGTAGCGGTATAATCCGTTTTCGTTTAAAAATTTTATAAAAAACCTATTGGATATTTCAATAATTATCGTCAATTACCGAGGTTGGAAAGCCTTGGACGAATGCTTAGAATCTATTGAGGCAATTATTTCAAGAGCATTCACATTCGAAGTAATCATTGTTGATAATTTTTCTAATGACGGACAATTTCCTGTTTTTAAACAAAAATATTCCAAGTTTACATTTATAGAAAATACTGGTAATAATGGTTTCTCAAATGGTTGCAACTTTGGTGCAACCATTGCTTCGGGAAACCATTTCCTTTTTTTAAATCCAGACACAAAACTTACACTTGAAGCTTTAGAAACGCTTTTGCAAACCGAGGTTTCACATCCTGAAATTGGAATTCTGTCCTGTCTTCAAATAAATGAAAACAATGTTTTTTACAAACAGAATAATTTATTTCCCGCTCTAGGAAGGTTTTTTGGAATCTCAAGAGCCATATTCAGAAAACTTAATAAAGCAAAACTAGAAAAACGTTTCAACAATACTAGCGATTTATTTTACCCGGATTGGGTGACTGGAGCTGTTGTTTTTATTAGTAGAAATTGGTTTAAAAAAATTAAAGGTTGGAACGAAGATTACTGGTTGTATTTTGAAGATGTTGACCTTTGCAAAAAAGTTACTGATCTTGGAGGAAAAGTTGCCGTAACCAGAAAAGCTACAATTTTCCATCAGCACGGCGGTGCCTCTCGAATAAATGTCAAAACAAAAGCACTTACAAAAACAGAAGTTATTATTTCTAAACACGTGTACATCAGCAATCAATTCTCCTTTGGAATTCAAATATATTTGCAAAGTCTATTGATTATAGGAGTTCTTCTGGAGAAAACACTACTATCTATTGTAAGCCTATTTTTGTTTTTTATTCCAAAATTAAAGGTGAACAGATTGATGCTTATAAGCTTATCCGTTTACTATTTTAATGCGCTTCAAAAACAAACGTGGATTAGTCCTCGCGCGATGAATTACTTGAAAACAAAAGCTTAATTCTCTAATTTTCTTCAAATGAAAATACTTGTAATTCAACAAAAAATGATTGGTGATGTTTTAGTAAGCTCCATTTTATGCGATAATTTACGCAAAGCGTATCCAAAAGCACAAATTGATTATATGGTATACGAATCAACAATTGCTGTTTTACAAGGAAATACCAGTTTCGATAATCTTATCCTTTTTAAAGAAAAACATCAAAAAAGCAAATGGGAATATTTCAAATTATTAAAATCTATTCGTGCAGAAAAATATGATGTTGTCATTGACGCTTATTCAAAATTAGAAAGTTGGTTAGTGGTATTATTTTCTGGTGCCAAACAAAAAATATCGTACTGGAAAAAAGGGAGAGACTTTCTTTATACGGATACTGTCATTAGAAAAAAAACGCCCATTACGAATTTAGGATTAATAATCGAACAACGATTAGCATTGCTAAATCCTTTACATCTGGATATTGAATTAGAAACATTTCCCAAGATTTATGTTACAAAAGAAGAGAATGATTTTGCGGCTTCTCTTTTTGACTCTCATGTAATAGACCCGTCTAAAAAAACAGTTATGGTCAGTCTCATTGGGAGCAGTTCTGATAAAACCTATCCACTGGAATACATGTCTCAATTAGTCGATTTCATTGCAGATAAGGATGATGTGAATATTCTTTTTAATTATTTTCCAAAGCAAATTGAAGATGCAAAAAAAATCTACAATAGATGTAAAGAAAGTACGAGACAAAAAATTTATTTTTCCGTTTTAGGGAAAAATATCCGAGAATTTATTGCTATAATGAATCATTGTGATATGATAATTGGCAACGATGGCGGGGCAATAAATATGGCAAAAGCATTAGAAAAACCCTCTTTTATTGTTTTTTCCCCTTGGATTGACAAAAAAGGTTGGGCCACATTTGAAGATGGAATTAATCATGTTTCGCAGCATTTACAAGAGTTTAGACCTGATTTATTTGAAGGTAAAACGGCTAAAACAGTAAAAAAAGATACTGTTTTATTTTATAAGGAGTTCACTCCCGAATTAATTTTTCCTTCTTTGCATACTTTCTTGGAAACACATTTAGAATAATGCTCTATTTTTGTAAAACATTCAAAAATTAATGGAATTCAATCACAATACTAACATTTCAGTTTTAATAATTACATTAAACGAGGAGAGTCAAATGAAAGCGCTTTTGGCTGATTTGGATTTTGCTGACGAAATTATTGTTGTAGATTCATTCAGCACAGATGGAACTGAGGGTATTTGTAAAGCATTCGATAACGTAAAATTCATTCAAAATAAGTTTGAAAATTATTCTTTACAAAGAAATTTTGCAATTGCTCAAGCAAAAAATGACTGGATTTTGTTTCTCGATGCCGATGAAAGATTGACTCCTGAATTAAAAAAGGAAATTGTAGATACTGTACATAATAATGCGAACTACGCCGCTTTTCTATTTCGAAGAACTTTTATGTTTAAAAATAAAGTTTTGCATTTCAGCGGAAATCAAAATGATAAAATATACCGCCTTTTTCATAAAAAACATGCGGAATACACTACCGATAAACTCGTACATGAAAAATTAATAGTAAATGGAAACATAAGTGTTTTAAAAAATAGACTCATTCATTATTCGTATATGAATTACCAAGCATATCATTCAAAAACAATTCGTTACGGAAAACTTAAAGCTCAAGAGATGTTCATTAAGAAACAAAATTCTTCTTTTTTACTACATCTTTTACATCCAATTTATAATTTTTTATTTAATTTTATTGTTCGGTTAGGCTTTTTAGACGGAGAAAAGGGGGTGATTATTTGTTATTTAAATGCTTATTCGATTCACATTCGCTATCAAGAATTAGGACAACTTTGGAAAAGAAAACTACAGTTACCTCCAAAATAATAATTTCTTTTTACGAGCAATTTTTTTATGAAATTTTGACTGAAAATCATTGGTATAAAAGCACATTTTATTGAATATCTCATCGTATTTCTTATCGTACAATTTTGCATACTCATCACTCATTATAGCTAACATTTCAATTTTTGGCGTAAGCCGATGAAAATTTTTCATACGACAATCAAAATCCATTACATGATGAAAATTCATTCGGTTTAAATCTACCAAATAGAAATTATATTTACCTTCCAATCGCTTTTGTATCAATGTATTTCCTGGAGAATGATCTAAAAACTCAATTCCTTTTTGATGTAAATCAAATGTAAATTGAGTAAACTGACGCAAGATATTCTCATGGTCTGGGTAGTCCGGATTTTGTACTAGTTCTCTAAAAGTCAATTCGGCCGGAAGGTGTTCACTAATGTAAAAACTATTTTCCAGTCCTAAAACTTTAAAATTTTCAGCATAAGCAATGGGTTGAGGCGTTCCTATACCGTTTGTTATTAATGTATTTGCATACTCGAAAGAACGTCTGGCTTTAGATTTTCTGAAATATTTATAGGCGACTTGATTAATAAGATTAGGGATTTTAAACGATTTGATATTAATGGTTTTACTTTCTAAATCGAAGAGTTTTATCTTATTTCTTTGACCATCACCAAATAATATTCCATCCGTATCAAAATTATTGATACAGCTGCTGATTTGGTTCTCAATAGATTTAAAAGAAGGGGCAAAAATATATTTCATAAAAGGGACAATAGAATGACAAAAGTAAGTATTGAATTCAAGACTTAAAATATTTAATGTAATTTTACCTAAAATTATGCCTAAATCATGCTGTATTGTTGCATAAATGAGAAAGTAAAGGAAGATTGAATTAAATAAATGTTAGAATTACGAACGAACTTTCTAATAAAAACCAAAAATTAGTAAACAAATTTAAACAATAAAATCAATACATGACCATTCTACATATATCTGCAGTAAAAAGTTGGGGCGGTGGTGAAAACCATATTGAAACCTTATGTTATGAATTGAAACAATCCAATCCTGAAATAAAAAATATTGTCTTATGTGTTGAAAACACTCTTTTTCACGAACGTTTAAATAAAACCCAAATCGAATTTCAAACTGCACCTTTAGCTTATAATATAGATCTCCGCTTTTCATTGAAAATCATTAATTTATGTAAAACTAAAAAAGTTGATATTATTCACATTCATGATCCGTCTGCAATTGCGTTGACTATTATTGCGGATAAATTTGCTAATTTACCTCCTTTTCTTTTTAGTAAGAAAACGTCATTCCCAATAAAAAATAAAAAACTTACACTTTATAAATACAACTATTCTAAAATAAAAAAATATTTATGTGTTTCAGACGAGACCAGAAGAATTACTTTACAGTCAATTAAAGATCGAGATAAGGTAATTACAGTTTACCAAGGCACGTCTGTTACCAATAAAAGCACTGCGACAGATTTTTTATTACGCGAGAAATTTGCTATTGATGCCTCTAAAAAAATAGTAGGAACAATAGGAAATCACATTAGGGCTAAAAATCTTGAGACACTTATAGAAACAGTTAATATAATTGTGAATGTAAAAAAAAGAACAGATATAATATTTGTGCAAATTGGCTCTTTTACGGAGCGCACGGAAGATTTATTAACAAAAATTAAAGAATTAAAATTGGAAAACTACATCCATTTTTTAGGATATGTACCAAGTGCTTCTAACTTCATCCCACAATTTGATGCATTATTAATGACCTCACAAAGCGAAGGCATACCCGAAGTAATATTTGAAAGTTTTTATCATAAAAAACCTGTAATAAGTACTAATGTAGGAGGAATTCCTGAAATTATTCAAGAAGGCATTAACGGTCTTTTAACTCCAAAAGAAGATTTTGAGATGCTATCAGAAAAAATAATTTATTTGTTTAACAATAAAGAGCTTGAGAGAAAATTTGTAACCCTTTCCTACGAAAAATTAATTTCAAGTTATACCGCTTCAGTAATGGCTCAAAAAACTTTAAAAGAATATCAAGCTATTTTAAGTGGGAATTAGCCCAAAATACATCAAGGTTCGCTATGCTATTAAAACCGACATAACCCTCTATACAACTAATATTTAAGTAATTGATTTAATGCTACGAATTGTGAGAATCTGGATTTCATGAAATTTCTACTATCTAAAATAATTTTGTGCGTCCAAAAATAATTTTCTTTTTAAAATCTTTCATCGAATCTCTACCTCTAATATCGATACGTTGAACTTCATACCTGTTTATTAAAGGAAAAATATTGATTCTGTTTCCTATTCTTAGGGCATATTTAATGCCTGCGTTTTTTAATACATCAAAAAACAGTTTTTGATTGACTCCTTTTTTCCTATAATATCCACCGTAAGTATATGCCAAAGCAGGAAAAACATTTAAATTTTCCCTTGTTATTATTTCTTTACACTGCTCAAGATCTTTTTCAATTTCATCCAAAGTCAAATCAGCGTAATTATCATGTTTAAATGTATGATACCCCAACTCAATGTGAGTCCCAATTTCTAATAATTGTTGTTTATTCATCAACTTCATATTCTCATTGACATACTGACCGTTCCAGTCTACATCTTGCCCTATTCTACCCAAAACCATAAAGCAAACTGCTTTAAAATTGTAGTGTTTTAATAAAGGAAATAAAACTGTATAATTATCTAAAAAACCATCGTCAAATGTAAGGATAACGGTTTTTGGAGCTAAATTCTGTTTTTTATTTTGTAGGTCATCAAGATCTGACATCCAAAGTGTCGTGTAATTATTATTTTTTAAATACTCAAATTGTTCTATTATTTTCTCTTTACTAATGGTAATCTGGTCCTCAAAACCATTTGTAGAGATAGAATGGTATTCTAAAATTCTAACTTTTTTTGAAGGAGAATAAAACAATTTAAATTGAGAATTTATAAAAATTAAAAAAATAAATAAAAACAGACATAATATGGAAATCATAATATAAAAAATTTGACTAAATTAAATTAATAAAAATTGCTTCATTCAAAACATCTAAAAATTTAGTGCCTATTATTAAGCGTGTGGAAGTAGCCATCAAAAAATCAAAGCCATTTTTGATAAATTTATCCTGCATAGTATTGTCGTTTATTAGAATCTCAACTTTATTGGCAAAATCAATCGGATTGCCCGTTTCTGCTAATAAACCGGTCTCATTATGAATTAAAACGGTTGGGATTCCACCAGCTTTTGAAGCTACAACTGGAACTTTACAGGCATAACTTTCGAGAATAACCCCTCCTGTCGCTTCAGAATTTGAGGTAAATAAAAACAAATCAAATTCAGGAAGGCATTTATTAATATCATTTCTAAAACCCGCAAAAATAATTTCATTCTCTAATCCTTTAGATTTAACATAGTCTTTAATCTCTAGTTCTAAAGACCCTTCACCTATTAAAATATATTTTGCTTTAAGACCCCTACGGTGCAATTCTTCTACTGTATTTACCCAAGTATAATGGTCTTTAACTTTGCAAAATGCAGAGATATTTCCAATTATTTTATAATCTAATGGTATATTGAATTCTCTGTGCAGAAATCCATTTTTTTTATTGTTAATAAACCGATCTGTATCAACCACACTTCCAATGACTGTCATGGAGTCATGATTTTTTATAGAAGGTTTAAGTATCTCAACTACTGAATCGGATACACATATGATTTTTTTTATCCCTTTATAATTGTACTTGTATTTTCTAAAAAAATTAGTTCCAATATCTTTAATTAACGTTCTGCATAAAATTAAAGGAACTTTTAATCCAAAAAAAATAGATGATAACACACTAATAGTATGCGCTTTACTATTATGCATGATTATCAAATCGGCACCATAATCGACTACATTTTTTTTAAATTTCTTAGCTAATTTAAGGTCATATTCTGATTTAAAATTGATTGTCTGTACATGCAATTTCCTTTCCGTGGCAATCCTAAAAATCTCAGAATCCCCTGTACACAGAATCAATTGATTTTGAACAAATTTATTATCTCTAAATGATTCATAAATATCTATTATCATTTGTTCATGGCCTCGCCAAACTTTTGAAGTTGTAAAATGTATTACTCTCATTTAACATTATTTTAACGGTAAATGTAGTCCAAACATTATTTTGAAAGATTAAGAATCGCTTAAGAAGCACTTAAGAATTTCAAAAGGCTCATTTTATTCTAAATTTAATTTAAAAACCTCTAAAATCCAGCTTGATAATTTATATTTATTAATAATTTCATCCTGAATTTTAGTATAATCCGTTTCAAAAAAATCAAGTGGTATTTCATAATTTTCCTCAGAAATTACAAAAATATTATTCTTATTATAAAAATCATACGTAATAACATCCTCATTATTAGTAATTATTTTTTTCTCGTAACCTAAGGCTTCAAAAATACGAAAGCTCAACCCGTATTGATTTTCCTTCTGAATGTCTACCAAAACTAAACTGTTTGCAATTAATTTTTTAACCTCACTAATGGGTAAGTATTCAGTAATAATTTCTATGTTTTTATGGTTAAATCTTTTATCTTTTTTAACTACAAACTTGAAAGTAATAGAGTTTTCAGCTAAATAATTGGCTATCTTTTCTAAAAAAGGGAATCTTCTATCAAATGAAGAAATATTAAAAACTTTATTGACAATACCATTATTTTGAATATTATCATCATAAATATAATTTGTCAAAAATTGAAAATTATACTTCTCAACATCTTTTTTATCATAACTGTAAACCGTATCAAAAAATGACAATGTCTTTTTTTGATCTTTAAAATTTTCAATACCATCAAATAAAAAACAGGTCATTTGAATTGCATTGTCCCTTAATACGAACAAAGTCTTTCGTTGCAATTTATCAGGTCTAATAACTAAAATTTGATCAAATAAATCCCCGTTTTGAATTACTTGTCTTATGTAATTTGTCTTATTACCTTCTTTTAAACTAGGAAGGCTCATCAGTTTCATGAAAAAATTAAGAAGTCTCGAAAAAAAATTTTTATAAGAAAAAGGAATCGCATCAATATTAACGTAAGTCAAATCAACAGTATGGGCCGCCTTAAGTTTAGCAACTAAAAAGTCAATATAGCCAAATGAATGGGTGGTTATTATTGCTATGCGTTTAGGTTTTATCATTATATAAATTATTTTGAGCTATTTATTTTTTACAAAAATAGAATCTTAATTAAACATAATATAGATAAACTTTTAACTTTATTTACCTAACCACAATTTTAGCCTAGGCCTTTGATCAAAGTGAAGCTTATAGAAAAACAAGCCCTTATCCAATTATAATCATACTAAAACAATTTTTCAAATTAAGCTAAATCGCTTTTCTGGTAATAATTCATAAAAAACGTATAGTTTTGCAAATTCAAAATCCTTTAATTTAAAATTAAAATGAGAATTGCAGCCTGTGTAATATTATATAATCCTAAAGAAAAAGATTTAGAAAATTAGTTCTCGATTCAAATCAACCAGCAATCTGACGACATAAATTCTAAAAAAACATTTTTAATTGTATCCTGATTTTTTTAGATTCATATAAATATCTTTGCCATATTAAAACAACAAAATGGACATCAACCAAGAAATACACAATGCTTACGACGTCATAAAAGAAGGCGGCATAATTCTTTACCCTACTGACACAGTCTGGGGAATTGGCTGTGACGCTACAAATCCTGAGGCGGTCGCTAAAATATACAAACTCAAACAACGAGCCGAAACCCAAAGCATGCTTGTTTTGATGAATGGCGAAAAAATGATGTACAATGTCTTCAAGGATATCCCAGAAGTAGCCTGGCAGATTATGGATTTATCTGAAAATCCGACAACAATAATCCTTGATAAACCCAGAAATGTGGCTCTAAATTTAGTTTCTCCAGATAACTCTCTTGGAATTCGTATCGTGAAAGAACCATTTTGCTTTAAATTGTTGGAAAAGATGAAAAAACCGTTGGTTTCAACCTCAGCAAATATCTCCGGTCAACCTACTCCAAAAAGTTTCAAAGAAATCAGTCCTGAAATTATAAAAGGCGTAGACTATGTTGTAAATTTGCATCGCGAAAAAATTGCCGGAAAACCATCTACAATTATAAAATTGACGAACGATTCCCAGGTAAAAGTGATTCGCAAATAGTTAGCAGGATTCAGTTTTTAGTTTAGCAACTATAAACTTTAAACATTTTTAAAATGAGCATCAAAACTTCCTATAAAGAAGCCTTAAACAATAAAATTTTCGAAGTCATTTCGCAAGCTTCCCAAGAACTTAACATTGATAGTTATGTAATTGGTGGTTTTGTTAGAGATTTGATTTTGAATAGAGATTTTAAAAAAGACATTGATATTGTTGCCGTTGGCAGCGGAATCGAACTGGCTTTGAAAGTCTCTCAATTACTTCCTAAAAAACCAAAAGTTCAAGTTTTCAAAACGTATGGAACAGCGATGTTGCGTTTTGAAGATACTGAAATTGAATTTGTAGGTGCTCGAAAAGAATCCTATAATCTTGATAGTCGCAATCCTGTCGTAGAGAACGGAACGCTAGAGGATGATCAAAACCGTCGTGATTTTACTATAAACGCTTTGGCTTTATCATTAAACGCAAAAAACTTTGGCGAATTATCAGATCCTTTTAACGGTCTGGAAGATTTAAAAAACAAAACAATCAAAACCCCTTTGGATCCGGATATTACTTTTTCTGATGATCCTTTACGAATGTTAAGAGGCATTCGTTTTGCAAACCAATTGGGTTTTGAAATTGAGGAGCACTCTTTGAACTCTATTACAAAAAATGCGTCACGAATTAAAATTATATCCGGGGAACGCATTGTTGACGAATTGAATAAAATCCTTTCTACAGATAAGCCCTCCATTGGATTTTTGCTATTGTTCAAAACGGGCCTTTTGGATATTATCCTTCCGGAACTGACCGCTTTGAATCAAGTGGAAGAAATAGAAGGGCACACGCACAAAAATAATTTTTATCACACCTTGGAAGTTCTCGATAACATTTGTCCCAATACAGATGATGTTTGGCTACGCTGGTCTGCGTTATTACATGACATTGGAAAAGCACCAACGAAACGTTTTAACAAAAAACAAGGATGGACATTTCATGGACATGAATTTCTGGGCGGTAAAATGGCAAAAAAAATATTTGAGCGTTTGCACATGCCATTGAACCAGAAAATGAAGTTTGTACAAAAGATGGTCATGATGAGTTCCCGCCCCATTGTTCTATCACAAGACACCGTTACGGACTCCGCAGTACGCCGTTTAGTTTTTGACGCCGGTGAAGATGTCGAAAATCTAATGACATTATGTGAAGCCGACATTACTACCAAAAACCCTAATAAATTCAAAAAATACCATCATAATTTTGAAATCGTCCGTAAAAAAATTGTAGAAGTAGAAGAACGCGATCATGTTCGTAATTTTCAACCCCCAATTTCAGGAGAGGAAATCATGCAACTATTTAATTTGAAGCCATCCAAGGAAATTGGTATGCTAAAAGAGGCCATCAAGGAAGCGATACTTGAGGGAGAAATACAGAATGAGTACCAACCGGCTTATGAATTTATGTTAAAAAGAGCTAAAAAATTAGGATTAAAGATTAACGCTTGTTGAATTAACAATTCATTTCATTTCAAATATCTTTGCAAAAATTAATCTCAAATAATGAAAAAGGAAAATAATTACGTTATCATTTGGTTATTATCAGGGTGCATATTATTGTTTATGATGGTGGTAGTGGGAGGAATTACGAGATTGACCAATTCTGGTTTATCAATGACAGACTGGCATTTAGTTACAGATACTTTCCCTCCATTGACAGCCGAAAAATGGTCGAAGGCATTTGAAGAATATAAAAAATTTCCAGAGTATCAAAAAATAAATATCCATAATGACTTTACCCTAAGCGATTATAAATTTATTTATTTCTGGGAATGGTTTCATCGTTTTATAGGAAGAATAATAGGATTAGCGTTTATTGTGCCTTTCCTTTATTTTTTGATTAAAAAAAGACTTTCAAATGAGACCATTAAGAAATGTGTAGTTCTTTTGTTGATGGGAGGTTTCCAAGGTTTTTTGGGCTGGTTTATGGTACGAAGTGGTTTAATTAACAACCCTGATGTAAGCCATTTCAGATTGGCATTGCACTTAACATTTGCTTTCATAACATTTGCATATACCCTTTGGGTAGCTTTGGATCTACTCTATCCAAATAAATCAATTGTTATAGTTCAACTGCGAAATCTTGCGCGTGTTGCATTACTGTTTTTGATTATTCAAATTATATACGGTGGGTTTGTTGCCGGTTTAAATGCCGGATTACTTCACAATCATTGGCCGTTGATGAGTGATGGACAATTTATTCACGAAAGTGTTTTTATAGAAAAAAATTCACTATTTCTAAATCTTATTGAAGGAAAAAGCGGTGTGCAATTTGTACATAGAACCATGGCTTACGTAGTCGTAGGACTTATAGTTGCTTTGTATATCAAAAGTAAAAAACAGGTGCTTTCCTCACTACAAAGAAAAGGAATCAACAGTTTAGTAATTCTTGTTTTTCTACAATTTACTTTAGGCGTCTTCACTTTGCTTTATGGTGTTCCGCTATGGTTGGGGCTGGCACATCAAATAGTGGCCTTCTTTTTACTCACTGCAATGACGTTTACTTTACACCGATTATCGAAATAAAATTATAATATCTATAAAATAATACCAGACTATATTGTCGCATTCCTTTGTTTATAACCTTAAATGTCTAAACTTGCAGCTCAAGATAAATTTTTAGATCTATCCGATTACGGTAGAATCTTTGGGAAATTTCTCGCCAATCAATTAAAAAACACCCGCTTCACACCCATACATGTCACCCTCCTTTTTGGGCTTTCTGGTCTAATCGCTATTTATTACATTCTAGAAGGATCTTATTTTTTAGCTGGATTTTTCATTATTCTTAAATCGGGAATTGATGCTGCAGATGGTGAATTGGCACGATTAAAAAAGACCCCTTCCTACACCGGAAGATACCTAGATAGCGTGTTCGATATCATACTAAATTTTCTCTTTCTAATGGCAATTTGTTATGTTTCAAAAACTACAATTTGGCTTACAATTTTGGCGTTTATTGGCATCCAATTGCAAGGTACTTTATACAATTATTACTATGTAATTTTAAGAACTAAATCAATTGGCGGAGATAAAACAAGCAAAATTTTTGAGCACAAATCGCCAAGAGCTTTGCCAGGGGAGACCCAAAAATCTGTCGATATTTTGTTTCTAATTTACACCATTGTATATGGGACCTTTGACAAAATAATTCACTATCTCGACAAGGATGCCTATAAAGTTAAAACGTTTCCCAACTGGTTTATGACCTTGCTTTCAATTTACGGTTTAGGCTTTCAATTACTCATTATCGCTGTAATGCTTCCCCTGAATTTAATTGAATCTATTATTCCGTTCTTTATCGTTTATACCGCACTTATTTTCGTGATAATAAGCATTCGAAAAGTACTATTTAAGGTGTAAATTGGCCATAGATATAATCTATACTTAATTTATAAATAATTTATTACCAATACTTTACAAATAGAAACCTATCATATTACTTTAATTAAAAATAATTCTTATTTTTTTGATTAAAACAGTAAATCATTGGAATTATGCAATTATTTTCTGAAATAATATAACAAAATACTGGTCTAAAATTTCCAAATTTGTATAAGAACAAATAGTAATTTAAACTTAAAATGTTATGCCAAATTCAAAAGAGATTGAAGGAAACTGGAATGAGTTAAAAGGAAAACTGAAACAAAAGTATGCCGATTTGACCGATGACGATTTGTTGTATGAAGAAGGAAAAGAAGATGAAATGTGGGGTAGATTACAACAAAAATTAGGTAAAACCCAAAAGGAAATTAAATCACTATTTGATTAATTTTACTTCCTAAATGCAATGAGCTGTTTCAATTACAAGAGCTAAAAAAAATCTTTGTTAAGGATGTATTTACCTTGTATTTGAAACAGTTTTTTTAGATCTAAAAATCACCCAATCCAAGTTTTAAATTCGGTGACTTTTTCCCTGCTTACAATCACTTCCTCTTCTTTAAAAGAAGGCAAAATAACCTTTAATCTGGAGTTACTATACAAGACTATTTCTTTGATTGCTTTCATTGGAATTATAAATTTTCGGCTGGTTCGAAAGAAATCCGCAGGATCTAATTCCTGCTCCAAAAGCTCCAAAGTACATTCGATTAAATAATTTCTATTGTCAAATGTATGCAGGTAGGTTCCTTTATTTTCACTAAAAAAACATTCGATTTCATCAATCGAAATTACTTTCAAATACTGTCCTATTTTAACTGTAAACCGTTTTTTATAATTTCTTTCAAATGGATTGGTCAGCATTTTTTTAATTTGCTCCAAATCGATTCCAAAGCCTTGAGGCATTAATTCTTGTTTTGGCAGCAGCGTTTTGAATTTGGCAACGGCAATTTGAAGGTCATCCTCATCAATAGGTTTCAAAAGATAATCAATACTATTCAATTTGAAAGCACGAAGCGCGTATTCGTCGTAAGCAGTTGTAAAAATCACGGCACTCTTAATAGTCACTTTTTCAAATATCTCAAACGACAATCCGTCCGATAATTGAATGTCCAGAAAAATCAAATCTGGATGTTCATTATTAGAGAACCAAGCAATGGCTTCCTCTACGGAATGAAGCATCACTCCTACTGTCAGATTTAGCTTTTCGAGTTTACGTTGCAGCAAACGAGCGGCTGGCTTTTCATCTTCTATTATTATTGTCGTCATATACTATTGAATCGTTTATCCAGTTGTTGCGTTAACTAAAACTATAACTAAATACTTGTTTTACTCCCATTTCTCACTTTTTTCTTTTTTCATTAACTCTTGGATTTTTTTTTCTTCCCAATTTTTTCCAAAAAACATATTTCTCCCAAAAATGGATAATCCATGAGCCGCTAATCCTATTCCCCAAAAGAAAGCAGTAAAGAAATTTTCTATTTTGAAATAGCTTTCTCCTTTATTTAAATCTCTAATATTGAGGAATACAATCATTATATTTATGATTACGTACACCATTAAATGGATGTAAAATCCTTTTAACCGCTTCACTTCCCGCTCAGCTGCTGCGTATTTATCTTCAGGTTGATATCCTTCAAACTCCGTTTTATAGTTCCTTTTCATTTTATCAATATTTCTTATTAAAATTAATCCATTCGCATTTGAATTTAAAAAAACAGTCTTAATGCCAAGTTTCGTTACGTTTATTTTCTTTATCCATAAATTCTCTAATTTTTTGTTCTTCCCAGTCCTTGCCAAAAAAAGGGGTATAATTAAAGGTTTTCATTCCGTGAAAAACAACTCCAATTCCCCAGCTTAACAACGGCCAGAAAAACCATAAATGCTCTGGCGAGGTAACAATGTTTATCACAAATAAAACAATATTTACCAGTACATAAGACGTTAGATTGCCATAAAATCCTTTTATTTCCTCCACTTGTTTTTTGGCCTTGAAATAACGTTCTTCATTTTGATATGTATTTTCCATAATTTTACTTTATTTTTAAATGTTCATATCCTTAAATAATACTAATTCCAGTTTTGTTTATGCTCTTCTTTTCGCAGAATTTCTTGAATTTTTCTTTCCTCCCAATTGGAACTGTATCCAAAAACTTTGAAAGCATGCATAATCACTCCAAATCCCCATCCGGCAGCTGAAAACCAAAACCATTGAAATTGAGGTGAAAAAGTTAAATTAATATACACTAAAAGCGGAATCACACAACAGTAAGAAATCAGGTTTCCATAAAATCCTTTTAATTCTTCCACTCTTTTTTTGGCTCTGTAATACGCATTGTTTTCGTTATAATTTGCAGTAGTTTCCATAACGGTAATTTGTTTAGTTAAAATAGGTATTTTGACAGTAAATACTTGCTGGTTTTGAACTATTAATACTTTTCGTTTTGTAATAATCCCATAACGATTAATAATATTTTGTAGTCCCACGCCCTGACGATCCTGCAACACTTCTTTCTTTTGATAATCGTTTTGAACAGCTAAATAATCTCCCTCTACATATATTCTAATGTGTAATGGTCTTTGTTCGCTAACTACATTATGTTTTACTGTATTCTCCAATAAAAGTTGAAGCGAAAGTGGAACTACTTTGGCATCCGGATTTATGTACGTTGATGGCATTTCATAAAACAAGCTATTCTCAAAACGCATTTTCAGTAGGTTCATGTAGGTTTTGGCGAATGCCAATTCTTCTTCAACAGAAACTAATTCTTTATCTTTTTGCTCCAATACATATCTGTAAATTTTAGACAAGGACGTTGTAAATCGTTGTGCATTGTCTGGATTTTCTTCGATCAAAGAACTTAAAACATTCAAACTATTGAATAGAAAATGGGGGTCTATTTGATTCTTAAGACTTTCGAACTTAGCATTGGCAGTTCCCGCAATAATTTTCTGTTCTTTGACTTTATTTTCATTGTAGGCTTTATAAAAATGCAATGCATGAAACCCCAACAGAACGATAAAAGTAATAATTGATGATTCTACATAATTCGAAGGAGTTTCTTTTGCTAAAAAAACGGCTACTGCATTTTTCTCTACAACTACTTTCAAAAAAAATCGCAACAAAAAAATAACAAATAGAGATATAAAAAAAGAACTGGCAAACCCAATAACTATTCGGGTTGATGAATAAATATTGTTTTTAAATCTTTGATCTAAAAATTGAAACAACCCAGCATTAACAATATACAATGCAACACTGTAAAGCATGCAATATAAAAAATATTTATATAAATTGGGACTAAAAACTTCCGTACCCACAGTGATAAATTCAATTAGAAAGGACACTAAAAAAATTACAACTCCAATAAATAAAGCTTTCAGTAAATGTGGTTTTAGGTACATTATTTTATTGTTTTCAATCGTTACATTTAAATATTTTATTTTCTAAAAAGGACAATTCCTATCGGTTTATTTACAATTTTTCTTTGCCAATAAGGCTCTGTCTAAACCCCATTTTGGCGAAAAAGGTGTTTCCGGTTTAAAAGTAGCAAAAAGTCCAATAGCTTTTTCAATTTGAGCACACATTGGTTTGGTATCAGTCCCCCAAAATTTAGCGCCACCAATTTCAAACTCCGCTTTACCAAAAACAACTCTAGGATTCTCTGGGGCCATTGCTTGTGCTTTTCCATACAACTCCATAACCGTTCCGGATAATTTTTGTCCGTTAGTCATAGGGTCAAATGCAATCCAGGCAGTATGAATCATAGCTTGCATTACTAACAGCTCGGCATTGTTTGGATTTTTATCCATTTCTTTATCCAACGATTTTTGTGCTTTTGTCAATAACAAATTCATTTGATCTTTATCTTTAGTTCTAAAAGCTGTAGTTGTATTCACCAGTGCCACATAATAATTAGGCAACCAGCTTGTTTTTTCAGCAGTGGCAATTCTTTCAAACATATCAGAGGCTTCGGTGTTTTTTCCTTCTCCCCAAAGCTGAAACGCTTTTCCCATTCCTTGCTCGAATTTTCCTTGAGCGGATAATAAACTACAGATAAAAAATGCGATTGTGATACTAATTTTGGTCATGATTTCTTGGTTTTAAATGGTTGTGAATTTGATGATTGAAACGATTTATAATTTACACTTCAAAAGTATCGTGCTTTTTATTAATTTAAAATATAAAAACACTGAACTGTAGAATTTTAGGTATGAATTGTTATAAAGTTGAAAGTTTTTTGTAAACAAGGACTTTATACCTTTGACTTTATGACTCTCTTTAAAGATTCCTCAACTGATTGTCTTTTTTATCGTTGCTTATGGTCCAAAAGAATCCTACAAAGAAGAAACGATCGGCCGTAGGAATGATTTCCTTCCTTTTGTAAAACCCTCTATTATCCGGATTGTTGGCATACTCATAGCCAAATACATTTTGAGTACCCAAAATATTGGAAACAGAGAAGTATACAATTTTTTGTTGTGATAATAAGTACGCCCAATTGAAACTCAAACTATTGTAGGACTTCGTTTTTCCATTCATAAATTTTTTTTCGTTGGGATTGTTGTAAGGTCGCCCTGAACTGTATGAATTTGTAAAACCAATTTGTGATTTCCAATCATTTATCCAGTATTTTGTTACAATAGACAAGCTGTGATCCGCAACAAAACTGGGGGTTACCTGAGAACTAAAATTTTTATACACTCTTTCAGTATCGATGTACGAATAGGAAACCCAATATTCTAAATTTTTAATGGATTTTCCGTCTCTCCAAAACAAATCCAATCCTTTGGCGTAACCATAACCGGCATTGTCGTAAACCGAATTATACAACGCTCTTTCCGTATCGAATGTAATTAAATTACTGTAGTTTTTATAATACGTTTCCGCACGAAACGTTTTCCCGTTTTTATTGTATTGAAAATTCAAAATATAATGTGAAGCCCTTTCGCTTTCAAACTGATGACTGTTCGAGTATTTTATATATTCCGCACTGGGAGTTTGCGTAAAATCACCATACGCAAAGGAGAACTGACTATTTTTAGCCATTTTATATGCTAATGAAATTCGAGGAGAAACAGCTGTTTCATTCAGCAAATCAGTATTAGAGACTCTCAATCCTATTTTTGCAGCCCATTTTTTAGAGAAAAAAACATCAGCTTCTGTGTAAATAGCACCTATGTTAGCATTATAACCATTGGTAAAAACAGAACCTGAATTTTCCTGAAAATCTTCATTGAATTGGGTTACAAAATAATCAGCTCCAAAAGAGAGTTTCAAGCGGTCTGAAAAACTTTTCCTTAATTTTAATTTCAAATGGGCGGCATTTTCATCATTTGCCACTTTATCCGAATCCAGATTTATTATGTTGTTGCTATAGCCATAACTCAACCCAGACGTAATTTGCCAATTATCACCAAAAGTACCTTTGTAAGAAGAATTTAAATAAAAATTATTGTTGTTTAAATCCACTCTAATTTTTTGTGGCGAATTGATGTTTTCCTGATTGATATCAAACTTAGAACTATCAAAAGCAGCATATACTTTTAAAATTCCATTATTGAAATTATAGCGATACACCGTTTCTCCAGACAAAGATTGAAACGGACTGTTCCAATCCACATTTTGTGGAATCAAAGCTTGGTAAGGCGCTAAATTAATGTAATTGGCATTAACACTTAAAGAACTTTTCTTCCATTTTTGGGTATTACCAATACCTAAACCTACGGTCATCAATGCGATTTCTGTTTTATCCTGATCAGGGTTGTCCTGAGTATTCAACAACAAAACACTAGATAGTGCTTCTCCATATTCCGCTGAATAGCCGCCTGTAGAAAATGATATTCCGCTGAATAAAAACGGAGAAAACCGTCCTCGTGTAGGCAAATTATTCGCAGCCGCTCCATAGGGTTGCGCCACTCGAATTCCATCAACAAAAGTTTGTGTTTCATTGGCCTCGCCACCACGTACAAACAATCGTCCGTCCTCACCAACTGTTTGTGTTCCTGGCAAAGTTTGCAAAGCAGCAATAATATTTCCAGCCGAACCCGCTGTAGTTACAATATCTAAAGGTTTTAATACTGAAACTCTGGCTTTATCACCCGCTTCAAATGTTCCTGCAGTAATCACAACCGCATCCAGTGATGTTACACTCGCTCTTAACTTAATTGTTTTATTTTGAAAATTGGTCACATCGATACTTATTTTTGAAGTTTCATAAATAAGAAAGCTCACTATCAAAGTTTGATTCCCAGTTGTTGTAGTTGTAAAACTAAAATTACCTGCTTCAGTACTGGAAGCACCATCGTAAGTCCCTTCAATAAAGACATTTGCCCCCGTAACCGGCATTCCTTTCTCGTCTACCACTTTCCCAGAAACTGTACTTTGTGAAAAAATAGTGGTGCTAAATAGTAAAATACCCAATATGAAAATTGATTTAAGACAAGTATTCAAATAATTTGATTTGTATATGAATTTTGGTTTCATGATGTTTGATTTTGATAAAGCAAATATCTGCTACAAAAATAAGAACTAAAAAAAGTTATTGCTGAACTGTTGAAATTATCAGATGAGTCGTTTTTTTTAATAAAAAGTGATTCGCTGCCAATTTTTAATTTCTATTCCTTTTTATAAATGAAAAACTTAAATTTGTTTTCAACCTAATTTTAATAAAATGAAAAAATCAATCTTTTTACTCATACTGGTTTGCAGTAGTACCGTATTATTTTCTCAGAAAATCCCATCAAACTATGATGGAAAACTAGCCAAAATTTTGAATGCAGATGAATACGGAATGAAAAAATATGTTTTTTGTTTATTAAAAACAGGAAGTAACACCACTGCAAGTAAAGAAGAAACTCAAAAACTATTTGAAGGACACATGGCTAATATCAATAAATTAGCACTGGAAGGAAAGCTGGTTGTTGCGGGTCCTTTTATGAAAAATGATAGAAATTACAGGGGTATTTATATTTTTAATGCCAGTAGTATTGACGAAGCAAAACAATTTGTAGCCACTGATCCCGCGGTGCAATCGAATCTGCTTGAAGCAGAACTAACGCTTTGGTACGGAAGTGCAGCTTTACAGGAAACTCTAAAAATTCATGATAAAATTGCCAAAACTAAAATCTAATTTCATAATATTGAAAAATTAGAAGCTATTTGTAAATCAAATGAAGTTGTAACCGAAAACATAAAACGGAAAAATGATTTGTGTTTTGTGTTTTGTGTTTTGTGTTGGAGAAAAAAGATTTTTTATTATTGGATTGAACCAATCCATTACTTTAACCGTGATTAAAATTTTGGACGAAAAATTTGAAGAAATAAGCAATTGAAAAGGTTTTAAACCTGTACCAAATACTGCATACAAATGGATTTTGTCCAACAATAGTAATCAAATAACTATAAAATGACAACCTTATAATAAAGCAAAATATTGTTTAGTGAAAGACAAACTTTCTGCCAAAATAAAAAAGTAACTTGGCTGTATCTGCATATAAAAAATCAAACTATGATAACTGAAAAAGAAAAAATGATTGCTGGTGAATATTATTTGGCTGGCGATCCTGTTCTAGTGAAAGACAGACGAAAATCTAAAAATTTACTCCATCGATTAAATGTTACTGAATACCGTGTAACCAAAAAAGCAAGAGAAATACTAAAAGAACTAATTCCTAATGCAGGAGCAAACCTTTATATCGAGCCTCCCTTTTTTTGTGACTACGGATATAATATCAGTTGTGGAGAAAATGTCTATTTCAATGTAAACTGTGTTGTTTTGGACTGTGCCAAAGTCAATATTGGTTCTAATGTATTTTTTGCACCGGGAGTGCAACTGTATACCGCCACCCATCCACTGAATGCTGAACTCAGAAAAACATTGGAAAATGCATTACCAATAACCATAGGAGATGATTGTTGGATTGGCGGAAATTCTGTTATTTGTCCAGGTATCACCATAGGAAATGGTTGTGTTATTGGCGCTGGCTCGGTTGTAACGAAAGACATACCAGACAACTGTTTGGCAGTGGGAAATCCGGCAAAAGTGATTCGGAAATTGAATGTTTAATGAATATTCTAAACAAATTATAACTACTCAAAATTTACTTAGCTTTGAACTACTAATTTAAACATAAACAAATCATAATGAAACATCTTAAAGCATTTTTAGTATTGACTCTTATTGTTGTTGCAAATTCAGTTTCGGCACAGTCCACTTTTGAAAAATGGCCCGCTATCAAAGAATTTCACGAAGTCATGTCACAAACTTTTCATCCTGCTGAAGAAGGAAATTTGGCCCCAATAAAAACACGTTCCGAAGAACTGATGAACAAAGCAACCGTCCTGTTAAAGTCTAATATTCCACAAGATTTTAACACCACCGCCATAGTAGCCTCAACAAAAAAATTACAGTTACAAAGCAAAGCCTTGCATCAATTAGTTACATCGAATGGAACTGATGCGACAATTTTAAAATCAATTGTGGACTTGCATGATACTTTTCATGAAATTGTAGGGCTTTGCTCCGACGCAAAAAAATAAATACGAAAGACTACCTCGTGGATTCAGCTTTCTTTATTTTAACCTCATCAATCCAGAAAAAATGCCCTATTTATTAGCTAAACTTAAGAATGTTCCCATAGCAATGATCCAGGAAATTCTAGAAAAGGATAAAGCCTTTCATACCTAAACCAAAATGTTTTTGGAACAACTTTGGCAAAATGCCGATAATGAAAATGAAGTTTTATATCTTTTCCGTATTAATGACATTGTTAAAACAAAAATACTGATCCATAAACTTCATTCTATGGCTTTAGCTAAAGATGCTAATTCAAATCTACAGGAGATGATTTATTTAAAATAACATGATACAAATTAACAAAATTCACCACATTGCTATTATCTGCATTGATTATCAAAAATCAAAAAAATTCTATACCTCAATTTTGGGCCTCACCATTATTCAGGAAATTTATCGAGAAGAAAGACAATCATATAAACTTGATCTAGCACTTAACGGAGAATATTGTGTAGAATTATTTTCATTCCCAGATCCGCCACAACGCCCTTCGACTCCGGAAGCAGCAGGAATGCGTCATTTAGCTTTTGAAGTGAATGACATTCAAAAAACGCATGAATGTTTAGTCCGTCAACATATAACCCCAGAAGAAATACGTATGGATGAATTCACACAAAAAAAATTCTTCTTTATTGCTGATCCCGATAACCTGCCCATAGAGTTTTATGAAAAATAAGGAGTTTTTGTTTGTGAAAAAGTAAAAAAAACATATAAATCGTAAAAGAAAATAGTCCGCACTCTTTTCCCATTCAAATCTGATTTTGTTTCTTTAAATTTGTAATCCTTAATAAATTACTTTTCCACTTCTCTTTTATTTAGAGCGTATAAAAGATGACAAACAATTTCAAATGGACAATATCGCACAAATTAAAAAAAACTACCGCTTCATTAAACTTCAAAAACTAGTTATTGTATCTATTCTAATTGGTTTTCTTTCTGCTTTTTTGGGAGTTGTTTTAAAAAACACAACAGAATATTATGAAGAAATATTCTTTCATCAAACGATTGTAAATCCAATATTTTTTGTTGTGTTTCCAGTTTTTGGATTGTCCGTTATTTACTTTCTTCGGGAGTATTTATTTAAGAAAAAGGAAAATAAAGGCATCAAAGAAGTTTTTGAAAGCACCAATTCAAATTCAAAGAATTTACCCAGCTACAAAGTCCCTTCTCATTTCGTTAACGGTTTATTGACTGTAGTCTTTGGTGGCTCAACCGGAATAGAGGTGTCTACAGTTGTCGCTTCAGCTACTATTGGTTCTGTTGCACAAAGGAAACAAAATGTTTTTAGACAATATAAAACAGAGTTAATCTGTGCCGGAATTGCAGCCGGAATTACCGCACTCTTCAGCAGTCCCATTGCTGGAATTCTATTTTCCCTCGAAGTAATCTCCAAAAAAATAACAAAGGCTTTTTTATTAACAAATCTAATTGCCGTTTCAATCGCATTTGGTCTGATTTATTTATTGGATGAAAAACCCTTATTTGCTGTCCGTAATATTACCTGGCATTTAAATGCGATTCCTTACTTTGTCCTTTTGGGTATTATCGCAGGAATACATTCGGTGTATTTGACCCGTTCTGTGCTGTTTTTTAAAGAACAATTTTCCAAGATAAAAGCTACTTATTTCAAAATCCTCTTTGGATCAGTGATTTTAAGCATTTCCCTTTTTACATTTCCGCAGCTTTATGGGGAGGGATACCATGCCATCAAAACTATTTTTATTAACCCTAATGAAATGGTACTCTCGCTTTCAATGGGGCTAACTTTCATTGGAATTTTACTTTTGAAACCCATTGTTACCTCTGCTACTTTAGCCTCAGGAGGAGACGGTGGTGTTTTTGCTCCAAGTCTTTTTATTGGTGCTTTTTTAGGCCTATTGGTTGCTTTATTTTTAAATAAGTATTTCAATGCTGGTGTTATCCCAATAAACTTTATAATAATAGGAATGGCAGCCGTTTTGAGTGCCAGTATCCATGCGCCTTTTACTGCTATATTTCTAGTTTGTGGTTTGACTGATGATTATACGTTGCTTCTTCCCATTCTAATCGTTTGTTTGATTTCTAAATATACGGCGAAAATGATTTATCCTTTCACCGTTTATTCCTATTCTCCAAGTCTAGTAAAATAAGTATCTATGCAAGTTCAAAAAATAAGAAGGAGTTATCGCAAAACCAAATACATACTCTACAAAGAAACTTTAATAGATTTCAAAGAACATTTTTGGGCTTTTCTAGGATCTTTTATTGGTATAGGAACAATCGCATATTTGCAATCTCAGACAGTAGCAAGCGAAGATGTTGTGTATTTAATTGGGTCCTTTGGTGCCTCCAGCGTATTGGTTTATGGAGTAATTCAAAGTCCTATGGCGCAACCCCGAAATTTAATTGGCGGACACCTTGTTTCGGCATTTATAGGAGTAACTATTGCTAAATTTGGCCCTGATGTTCTGTGGTTGTCTGCTCCACTTGCCGTATCAATTTCGATTGTTTTAATGCAAATAACTAAAACCTTACATCCTCCGGGTGGAGCTACAGCTTTGATTGCCATAATAGGTTCCCCAAAAATCAAAGAGCTTGGCTATTGGTACGTGTTATACCCTGTACTAACCGGTTCTCTTATACTTCTTGTCATTGCCATGATTGTTAATAATATGACGGCAAACAGACTATACCCTACCCATAAACAGTATCACAAGTTCCGGAAAAGAATTTCCCATATATTACGAAGAACTAATTCTTAATACCCGCGATGCAATACCTTAAAACTCCATTTTTTAGTATTTCTTTTAATGAATAGATCGCTATTGCTGATCACTGTTTCTTTTATTTCTGAATTCATACGCAAAAATCTTATCAACAAATCCAGAATCTGAAATCTAAAATCTAAAATTAAATTTTACCTTTGACCTTTCAACAAAAATAAAGATTATGGTTTATAAATTTAGAGTAATTCTAGACGCGGAAGATGATGTTTTTAGAGATATTGCAATACTTGAAGACGATACTTTAGAGGATTTACACAATGCAATTTTCAATTCCTTTGGTTTTGATGGGATGGATGTAGCATCGTTTTATACATGTGATGAAACATGGAACCAAGAAGACGAGATTTCTCTTTTTGACACCGGAGATGTTCCTGGTGATCAAAAAATCATGAGCGATTACCAACTATCTGATATATTAGACAAGCAAAATACCAAAATTATCTATGTGTATGATTTTATAAACATGTGGACATTTCTGGTGGAATTAGCTGCTGTTGAAGACCAAGTAATAGGGAATTTATATCCGGAAACTATTTTTTCTCATGGAGAAATGCCGGATGAAGCAATGGAAAAAAACTTTGAATCAGATAATGCAGATGACTACAATAATGAATTTGAAGATGGATTAGATGAAGATGATTTAGACATGTTTGAAGGAGATGATAGTTTTGAAGATTATGGATTTGAAGAAAATTGGAATTAAAAAAATAGAGAAATAAGCATCAAGAACCAAGATGAAAGACCTTTTTTGCTGTCTTTCATCTTGGTTCTTTTATCTAAAAAAGAAAAATGATCAACTTATACAATACACATATCGAGAACTTATCAATTCATAGAGTTGGTAATAAAAGTAGAAATGAAGCGATTTTTTTATCGGAGCAACCGTTTAATTTAAATGATGAAATTGTGCCTTTAATGAAAGAATTTTTTTTCAAACCCTTTAGAGAAAAAGAAGAAAATTATTTTCAGTTTGCTCATGAAATTGATTTGGATTACAATGATATGTTCAAATATGCATCGGAAGTTTTTGATAATCCCAGCAGTATTCATGAGGTTTCCAAAAAAATCACAACGCACCTATTTGAGCAGTCCAATCATCCTCATATCAAGAACGGTGAAGTATATGTTACGTATTTAACCAACTTAAGTATTGATAATAATGTGGTGGATGCGATAGGAATTTTCAAAAGTGAGATACAGGCGGACTTTTTGCAGTTTGAAGAAAAAACTACCCATTTAGAAATGATCTTGCAGCAAGGGGTTAGTTTAAATAAGTTAGACAAAGGGTGTATTATTTTTAATTACAAAAAAGAAGAAGGATACAAAATCCTTACCGTAGACAGCAACCGTTATGATGCAAGATATTGGTTAGAACATTTCTTATCAGTCGATGCATTTGAAGATGAAAACTTCATCACTAAAAAATACCTGAAATTTTGTCAAAACTTTGCTAAAGATGTTGTTTTTCCTGCTGAAGATAAGAAAGAAGAAGTAATGTTTATGAACCGTTCTGTCAATTATTTTGCAAAAAACGATCAGTTCGAGGAAACTAATTTCCTGAATGAAGTGCTGGATAATCCAGACCTTATTCCAGAATTCAAAAACTATAAAATGGATAAGGGAGAGAAATACAGCATCGAAGATGTAACTTCTTTTCCTATTGCGAATGCAGCCGTTTCTGATGCCCGGAAATCCATTAAAAACGTAATTAATCTTGACACCCATATCCAAATAAAAATGGATTTTATCAATCCTGAAAGCGCTGAGAAATATGTAGAAAAAGGATGGGATGAAGAAAAACAAATGTATTACTATCTTGTATATTTTAACAAAGAAGAAAAGAGTTAGTGTGTAGTCACAATACTGTTCCTTCACTTTATATCTTTAATCTCCAATTGCGCAAGTGATTGGAGATTTTTTATTTCAAGTACAAATTTGAAATTTAAACCGGAAGAACAATACCGATCAATAGTTAATATGTAAGCTTTTTTATATTTTAATTATAAAAACATGTATTTAGTCGATTTTATTTTACTCTTTAGCGATTATTTGTTAGATTTAAATTCAAATAGTAATAGCCATTTTATGAAATCAATTCCTTTCCAAGAAAAATTTCTAACTAAAAAAATTTTGTGTTCCTTATTTGGTCATCGCTTTATTATAACCAGAACCGTAACAAACCATTTCAAAGAATTTAAATGCACCGTTTGTGAATTAGAATTAACAAACGATGATAAAGGTCAACGAACATTTCTTACACCAGAACTAAAAGAAATTAATGAAACGTTGATTGGATTTCACAAAAAAAAACTTCATCTCATATAATTTTAAAACACTATTCAAAAATGAAATCAAACATAAAATAGTGTAATGACATTGCCTTTAAAAAGAGATCAATTATTTTTTTATTGCATTCACCTTTCATTTTATAATCTCTGTAAATTGTTACCCTAAACAATTATTATTAATCGCTATGAAGATTATAATAAACGTGCCATTGTAAAATGAAAGTATTGAGTAATTAGGAAGCTACCAACAATTTATCTAAATCATATTCATAAATTCTTTATCTGCTTGCGGACTTATTGCTTAACAAATAGTAACAGGGGAATATTAGTATTATTTTAACTTCTATTTGTCCTCAGGGTGTAATTAAAATTATGATAACTATATAAACAAGAAAGTTTATCTTTGTACTGTCTGTCAATTCAGTCTTAAGACTGTCCTAATGGTTTCATTGACCTATTTTATACTTTTTGCTTATGAAATTATTTTTGGATAATTGTTTTATTACTTTTAATAAAGCGTGTTTTATATTGTTCCTTACAGGACTAATTTTTCAATCGTGTGCAACACATCACGAACAATTTGGAAAAAACATCAAAAAACCAATTACCCAGAATACAACAGACAGTTCTAAAATTGCCCATACTTTTTACTTAATTGGAGATGCTGGAAACACCAACGAAAAAACGGTACAGCAAACACTTGGCGTTTTGGAAAATCGATTGAGAAAAGCTACTAAAAACAGTACACTTTTATTCCTTGGTGACAATATTTATCCAAAAGGATTACCTAGTGCTGACAAGCCAAATGAACGAATTATTGCCGAAAGTAAATTGACAAACCAACTTAAAATATCCAAAAATTTCATAGGGCAGACTATTTACATTCCTGGAAATCATGACTGGTATAACGGAATTAAAGGATTAGAACGTCAAGCTAAATATGTTACTGAGTACCTAAACGATAAGAAGTCATTCCTTCCCAGAAAAAGTTGTGGTATTGATGATGTAGAAATAAACAAAAACCTGATTCTAATCACTATTGATAGTCAATGGTTTCTGGAGGATTGGGATAACAGTCCCACCATTAACGATGATTGTACCATCAAAACACGAGAAGCTTTTTTTGTAGAGCTGGAAAGTCTTTTGATTAAAAACCAAGATAAAACAGTCGTTTTAGCATTACACCATCCTCTAATGAGCAATGGATCCCATGGAGGTCAATTTTCATTAGAGAAACAACTTTTCCCATTAGAACAAAAAATTCCGCTTCCGGTTTTAGGTTCGGTTATTAATTTTGTCCGAAAAACATCCGGAATAAGTCCACAAGACATTCAAAACAAACAATATACCCTTTTTATTAAAAGAGTCAAAACATTATTACAAAACCAAGATAATGTGATTGTTGTTTCAGGCCATGACCATAATTTACAATATATTGAAAACGAAAATATCAAACAAATAATTAGTGGTGCCGGTTCTAAATCAGAGGCTGCAAAAGCAATTTTTCCTTATGATTTTTCTTATGGCCGAAATGGATATGCAACATTAAATATTTATAAAAATGGCGCCGCGAGAGTTTCTTTTTATGGTACGCAAAATGGCAAAGAAAAATTAATTCATGAACAATTGGTACTGGATAAAAAAGACAATTACGATACCCGAGAATTCCCAACAACCTTTTCTAACACAACAAAGTCAAGCATTTATACAGCAAAACAAACCAAGAAATCGAAATTTTATAAGTTTTTCTTCGGGAACCATTACCGAAAATATTACAGCCTTCCTATAAAAGCTACAACAACTACTATTGATACTCTTTTTGGTGGACTACAGCCAACGCCCTCCGTTGGGGGGTCTCAGGCGAATACATTACAACTCATTGATAAAGACGGTAAAGAATATCTTATGCGCGCTATGAAAAAAAGCACCACGCGTTTCCTGCAAGCAGTGGCTTTCAAAAACCAATTTATTCAAGACGAATTTGATGACACCTACGCCGAAGATTTACTATCGGATTTTTACACAACTTCTCATCCTTATACCCCATTTGCAGTGGGTAATTTAGCCACAAAAATTGGCGTGGCACATACCAATCCTGTATTGTATTATATTCCAAAGCATAAAGCATTAAAAAATTTCAATGCTGATTTCGGCGATGAATTGTACCTTGTTGAAGAACGACCAACTGACAGCCAGAGAGACATAAAAAGTTTTGGTAATCCAATTGCTATTATCAGTACAGAAGATGTAATGAAGAATCTTCACAATGATGAAAAATATTCCGTTGACGAGGGTGCTTACATCAAAGCCCGATTGTTTGATATGCTAATAGGAGATTGGGACAGACATGATGATCAATGGTGCTGGGGTGAATACAAAGTAGGCCAAAAAATTATTTACAAACCTATACCGCGAGATCGAGATCAGGCATTTACTAAGTATGACGGTGCTTTACTATTTGTTTTGATGAAAAAAGCACAATTGCGCCACATGCAACCTTTTAAGGAAAAAATGTCAAATGTCAAATTGATGAACCGTGAACCGTACCCCTTAGATCTTGCTTTTATAAAAACTGCCGGAGAAAACGAGTGGATCAAACAAGCGAGATACATCCAGGAAAACCTTTCAGATACTGATATCGATGGTGCCTTCACTAATTTGCCAAAAGAAGTTCAGGATGAAACTATTAAAGACATTAAGCGCAAATTGAAACTTAGAAGAAATGAATTGCATCGTTCAGCATTACAATACTACACTGTACTTCAACACACTGTTCTGATCGTTGGAACGGATAAAAAAGACAAATTCATAATTCAAAATAAAGAAAAAAACAAACTTGAAATCCAAGTGTATCGTATAAAAAATAGTGAGGATGAATTACAATATATTAAAAATTTCACCGCTAAAAAAACAAAAAAAATATGGATTTATGGTTTAGATGACGATGATATTTTTGAAGTAAAAGGAACTTCAAAATCAGGAATTAAAATTCGATTAATTGGAGGACAAAACGAAGATTCTTATGTAGTTGAAAATGGAAGAAAAATAAAAATTCATGATTTTAAATCAAAAGACAATACTTATACTATAGATTCTAAAAGTAAAGTTCTATTATCAGATGATTATGAAACCAGTTTATACGATTATAAAAAACCAAAATACAATTCCTTTTCGGCACTTCCTAACATAGGTTTTAATCCTGATGATGGTATAAAACTAGGTATTGTCACTGGCTATGTTGTCAATGATTTCAAACAAAATCCTTACACACAAAAACACAGTTTAAAAGCCAATTATTTTTTTGCCACAAAAGGGTATGAACTCATTTACAATGCTAATTTCCCTAAATTATTTGGCAAATGGGATTTAGATTTTGAAAGTCGATTCACGAGTCCAAATTTTACCATCAATTATTTTGGTTATGGAAATGAGACTGTAAATAATGATGATACTTTTGGAATGGATTTCAATCGCGTTCGGATCCGGATGCTAAAAGTTATGCCATCCCTAAAAAAAGTGGGCAAATACGGCAGTACAATCCATTTTCAAACTAGTTTTGAAAGAATCACCGTAGAAGAAACTATGGATCGATTTGTGGACATTTCAACAAATATAAATCCCACTGTTTTCCAAAATCAACAATTTGCTGGGGCGACCTTAAAATACAGTTTTGAAAATTATGATGTCCCCTCCTTTCCCTCTTTGGGAATGGGATTTTCTATTGCTGGTACATGGAAAATGAATTTGCAAAATACTAAGAGAAATTTTCCTGCAATAGAAAGTAAACTTAATTTCAATCATAAAATTGATGCTGACGGAAAAATAGTTTTAGCTTCTATCTTGAAAGGAAAAATAGTATTGAACAATAATTTTGATTTTTACCAAGGTGCCACTTTGGGCGGTGACTATGACTTAAGAGGTTTTAGAAACGAGCGTTTTTTAGGAAATCAATCTTTTTATCAAAGTAGTGATGTACGCTGGAATTTAGGCAAAATAAAAAGAACTATTATACCCATGTCTTTCGGAATTTTAGCTGGGTTTGACTACGGAAGGGTTTGGTTAAAAGGTGAAAATTCAGAGAAATGGCACCAGTCTTTTGGTGGTGGATTATGGCTTAACGGACTGAATGCATTAACGGCAAGACTGACATATTTTAAAAGTGCCGGAGAAGAAGCTCGTATTGCTTTTGGGTTAGGATTTGGATTTTAGCCTTTGTATACTGACTTCATAAAGGTTTCCTCCTATACTTTTTGTTCTTTCCTCGGCAATAAACAAATGCTCATTATCTTTGAAGCAAACGGCTTCTTTTTGAGAAAAGTGATTTAATTCTAGTATAGCTTTTGTTCCATTTAGAAAATCATCTCCTTGGAAATTTTCTAATAAAAATAATTTATCATGAGTTAAAATAGTAACTTTTGTCTCATCAGGACTCATTGTTGCACTTGTAATAGCACAATAATTATACGCCCCACAAGTTTTAAATTCTCCCATTAAAACCGCTTGATGATATCCCGGTTTATTGGGGATTTTATATAAAAAAGCGGTTCCGTCAAACCCTTCACTACGGTTTTTAGTAAACATTTTAAACTCAAAAAAACCTTCTACATCATAAAACATTTTGGCCTTTTGAGGTGGGAAATCTTTTTGCTCTGGATATGTAAACGATATTTTATAAACTGGATTTGTACTTTCATAATTTAATGCCTTTTTATCTATTTTATAAATACTCAAATCCTTTCTATCATTATCATTGTTACCAAAATCTCAAATATATAAGTTTCCCTCTTTGTCTTTAGTGATATCTTCCCAATCGATGTTATCCGTATTTTCGATAGTAATTGTTTGCTTGATTTTGCCATTCGAATCGATGCTATAAATTGCATTTGCATTCCCATGATCTTCTAATGCCCAAAGCAATTTAGTGTTTGGAATGTATATAATTCCGGATACTTCTTTTAGCTTATTGGGCAGAGAATATAGTACTGTCAAAGAATTTGATTCCTGCTGACAACCCCATACTAGGAAAACAAATAATAAAAATCTATATTTTCTCATATTATTCAAAAGAGATAATTTAACCATATTCGGGTCTAAAGAAAGCTTAATTCAATCGATACCAAATAACTTACTTATATTTTTCTTTTAAATAAATTATTGTTTTTGAAATTTCGAGTGATAAACTCAAAGGCAGCACTCATAATATTTCCCATTGATTTTGCTTTTTTGAAATTCAAATCATTCGTATACCGATACAGTTCCATTTGTAATTGTTCCAGATGAGACTCGGGCGCTAGTAGGTCCTCCCCCATAATTTCAAGCAATCTTTTGATCCTGTTTTCAGCAGAAAGGATTCTTTTAGCAAGCACAGATCTCTCTTCATCTTTATATTGTTCGATAGAACTATTTTGAAGTTTCTCTTTGACTAATTTAACCATTGGATAATTCTCCTTAAAAAACTGAGGTCGATACACTTTAAAATTCCCTTCATAACACTGTTGGTCAAAATCAATTGCGCGAATTTTATAGACAACATGATCAAAATCATGTGTAGGGACTATTACATAATTATACGAACGCATATCTCCTAAAAGTCGAATCATACAGCGCTCGTTAAATTTTACAAATTCTTTTGCAATTTGTGATTTTTCAGTTTCAGTACAAGAGGCTAACAAAGTTTTTATAAATACATCTCCTGGGATTCCCATTATATGTTCCTCAATTAAGGTGTCTTTGTATACCAGAAAATTAATTTTGTCCGGAGAAAGAATATGTTCTAACTCCAATCCATATACGCGTGAAGCATCGGCTTTTTTGATATAAAAATGCGTGTAATTATCATTGAGAATATTTCTTACTTTTATTCGAAAAGGCTTTGAATTTCCAAAAGTGCAGTAATCAATACAATCTACATTCAAGAATTTAATTATTCCCAAATTACCATCCGAATGTAACAAGGAATAAATTTTTTTCAGATTCAAATCAATCTCTTCCCTTTCATATTCATTGTAATAGGTTCTAATCCACAATGTGTCTTGATCATTCTTATCATAGACCGTTACAGATCCTGAAAAGCGCAATAAATCATCATAAAAAATAGAAACTTTAGATACCCGATCAAATCGTTCTAAATACTCCAGAAGAGAATCATTAATAGGATACGATGGCTTTTTAAAAAGCATTATTGGCTCACTCATTTGGAAAAATTTAATACAAAATTACAATAAATTAACCTGTTGAATAGTAATTACAACTAAATATGCACCCGAAATTCTTGAGTAATTTCAAATACAAAGACACCAATTTTTTAAAAAACTACAATTATAATTTTGGTTCCAAAAAATTAAAGACTGAAGTCCACATTTAATACAATAAAGTCTAAAACTGATTCAAATTGAATAAAACCGACATGCTTTTTTGAAATAAAAATGGGTTAAACGACTTTTTTTATTAAAATGACAAAAAAAAACAAATCGTAAGTAATTATATTAAATTTTTTTATTGCTGCACTAAATCAAATCTTAAAATTTAAATGATAAAGCCATAGAATGCCACTAAATTGTGATTAAAAAAAAATTAAATGCCTTTTTTTTGTTAAATAAAATGGGCTCAGCTATATATACTTTATATTTAGTGTCTCCAAAACTATTAAATACTTAAAAACCTACCAATGATAGATAAACTTGAACTTTACTTCAAGGCTGCGCAATCAGCCAAAATTGGTATTTGGAAAATGAACCTAGAGACCAATGAGGTATTTTGGGATGCCGTTACAAAACACATTCTTGAAGTTCCTGACGATTTTGAGCCCATTAACGGAAATGGTGTTAATTTTTATACTGCTGGTGAAAACAGAAATCGAATTAAAAATTATATTAATCGCGCCATTAATGAAGGTATTTCATTTGATGATAAATTCCAAATTACCACGGCAAAAAACAATATCAAGTATATTGAATGCATTTGTCAAGTAGAAATGATTGATGGAAAACCAGTAAATTTATTAGGTACTTTTCAAGATATTACAAACGAGCAAAATTTAATTAATGAGCTTCAGTTGAATGTTGAAAAATTCTCATCTATTTTTTCTAGCGCCAATGACGCCATTTTTATTATTGATACTTCGAATGGAATTATTACAGATTGTAATCCTAGATCTGAAGAACTCACAGGATATGATATTGTTGAATTAATTGGCTTACATAATTCTAAATTATTTCCAAAAGAATTTAGAAAAGAAGCTGGTTTATTTCTAAAATATAATTTATATAAAAACCAATACACAGTAGATGAAACATATATAAAAACTAAGTCTGGAGCATCTATACCAGTAGAAATAGCATCTGGCAAAAAATTTAAAGTTGACAACATCACCTATTTGGTTTGTTTTATTAGAGATATTAGCGAAAGAAAAAATGTTGAAAATAAATTAAATTTACTTTCGCTTGCAGCATCTGAAACCACTGATACTATTGTAATCGCTGATGAAAGAGGAAATGCAGTATGGGCAAATCAAGCGTATCTTGACCTAACTGGTTTTTGTATAGAAGAAATAATAGGACAAAAACCAGGCTATTTATCTAAAGGCCCAGAAACAGATACTCAAGCTACTTTATTAGTCAGAAACGCAATCAAAAACAAAGAAAGTATAAAAATCACAATACTAAATTACACTAAAAATAAAGAAAAATACTGGTTTGAACTCAATATTACGACAGCTTTTGATAGCCAAAATAAATTCATCAATTTCATTGGTGTAGGCCGAAATGTAACCTCCAGAATTGAAAAAGAATTAGAACTAAAAAGACTGTTAGAAATCACCAGCAGTCAAAACAATAAATTATTTAACTTTACACATATTGTTTCCCACAATATTCGGTCACATACCAGCAACCTCTCTATGATTGTAGATGTTATAGAAAATACAGATAATATAGAGGATAAACTTTCTTATTTTGATTTGTTCAAAGAAGGAACGGATAAACTGTCGGAATCAATCGAATACCTGAATGAAATCATATGTATTCAACAAAATACAAATATTGGAAAGATTAAAATTCGTTTAAAACACGAAATAGAGAAAACTAAAATGGCATTAAGTTTAGTCATAAAAGAAAGTAAAATAACGATAACTGATACTATACCAAATGATTTATTTGTTACAGCTATCCCCGCATATTTAGACAGCATATTACTAAATTTATTTACAAATGCTATTAAATACAGATCACCAGACCGTGATTCAACCTTAGAAATAGGATATGAAATCCTTGAAAATTACCTCGTAATAAACTTCAAAGACAATGGTTTGGGATTAAATTTAGAAAAAAATGGGCATAAAGTTTTTGGAATGTACAAGACGTTTCACAATAACGAAGATGCCAAAGGAATTGGATTATTTATAACCAAAAATCAATTGGAAGCCATGGATGGCAAAATTGAAGTAGAAAGTAAAGTAGGTGAAGGCACTAATTTTAAAATTTATTTAAATGAAGAATAAATTAACATACATCATAGATGATGACAAATTAACCGTAAAGCTAATGAGTATTCTTATATCTAAGAATGATTTTTGTGAAGAAATAGAATCGTTTTACAATGCCCAAGATGCCATTACGAAATTAAAACAAAATGCAGAAAATAATGCGATTCTACCAGATGCAATTTTACTGGATCTCAATATGCCGGTCATGGATGGATGGCAGTTTTTAGATGAATTTATTTCATTACCTATAAAAAAAGAAATTCATATTTTTATTATGACTTCTTCCATTGACCCTGCAGATATTGAAATGGCCACAAAGTACAAGGTGGTTAAAGAGTATATTATGAAGCCAATAACTACCCAAAAATTAGATGTTTTATGCAAATTAATTGGTGATTTAAACTAATTATAATTAAGTAGTAACAATTGCCTTCCTTTATCGTCTTATATAAAAATGTAAAAGATGAACTCATTGGAAATAATACTTTCTATTAAAAATCTCAATAAACGGTATGGCGCACTTCAGGCGCTAAAAAATGTTTCATTTGATATCCATAAAGGAAATGTTTATGGGATTCTAGGTCCTAATGGAAGCGGAAAATCGACCACATTAGGAATTGTATTGAATGTTGTCAATAAAACTTCTGGAGAATACAACTGGTTTGGTGGCGCAATGGAAACCCATGAAGCTTTAAAAAAAGTGGGAGCAATTATCGAAAGACCTAATTTCTATCCGTACATGACTGCTAAGGAAAACTTAGAATTAGTTTGTAAAATCAAAGAAATCAAGTACACTAAAGTCAACGAAAAGTTAGAGCTAGTAGGATTAACAGATCGACAAAATAGTAAATTCAGCACTTTTTCTCTAGGAATGAAACAGCGACTAGCAATAGCATCTGCTTTGCTAAATGATCCTGAAATTTTAATTCTCGACGAACCTACAAATGGTTTAGATCCTCAGGGAATTCATCAAATTAGAGATATTATCAAACAAATTTCAGCTCAAGGAACGACTATCCTGCTTGCCTCCCATTTATTAGACGAAGTAGAAAAAGTGTGCACCCATGTTTTAGTTTTAAGAAAAGGTGAAATTCTGTATACTGGATTAGTTGATGGAATGTCAGCAAATGAAGGATTCTTTGAATTGCAGGCTGATGATATTGAGCAGTTAATTTCAGTGGTAAAAATGCATCCGGCAGTTAAAAATGTTGCAAATGAGGATGGAAAAGTTTTAGTGTATTTGAAAAATGATTTAGAGGCAAAAGAATTGAATCGTTTTCTTTTTGAGAAAAACATACTATTAAATCATTTGGTTAAACGAAAAAACAGCTTGGAAGAACAGTTTTTAGAATTGACGAAAAACAAATAACAACATCTAGTCCATGCCAATCCTTAAAATTATAAATATAAACTAAAAATGAAAAGACTTCTCGCGATAGAACTTCAAAAAATATGGAAAAACAAAGCTAGTCGAGTTTTGACTTTTACTTATTTTATACTCCTAACCTTCATTGCTTTAATAGCCTCGATAAAATTTGACTTAGGTATTTTTAAATTTCATCTCGCTGAGATGGGAATATTCAACTTTCCGTTTATTTGGCATTTCAACACTTATATTGCGGCAATATTAAAATTGTTTTTGGCTATTGTAATCGTTTCCATGATGGCAAACGAATATAGTTATGGCACTTTAAAACAAAATTTAATTGACGGAATGAGTAAAAGAGAATTTATACAATCTAAATTTCTAACTGTCATTTTATTTGCAACGGTATCAACCCTTTTTATCTTTATAATGTCACTCCTCTTAGGGTTTAGTTTTTCTTCCTATACTGAATTTAGCATTGTCTTTTCAGACTTAGAGTATCTATTGGCTTATTTCCTTAAGTTAGTTGGTTTTTTCTCTTTCTGTTTATTTTTAGGAATACTAGTGAAGCGTTCCGCATTTGCGCTGGGATTTCTTTTAGTTTGGAATATTATTGAAGGAATTATCAAAGGAATTTTGACTTTCAAAATATTTCCAGATAGCAAAACTGCGGCTTCTATCATGCAATTTTTCCCATTAGAATCAATGTCTAATTTAATTATTGAACCGTTTAGCAGATTATCCGTGGTCAAAAACTTGGGAACACAAATTGGCATAGATAACGCTAAAAAATACGATGTAGAACTATCATCGATCATTATTGTTTTATGCTGGACTGTTATTTTTATTTTCTTTTCATACCGATTATTAAAGAACAGAGATTTATAGAATTCTTTAGCACGAGAACTAAGAGATGATAAAGGGATTATTTTTGTTCCTTGGTAATTTAATAAATAATTAAGTTACAAGTGTCGTGTAACTTACAAAGAATATACAGTTTTACCAGCGAAATATTGATTTAGTCTTACCAAGAGTATTGTATTATAATAAAAGGTTATTTTACTGTAAAAAAGTTCTATAAATTTTATTATTTTTAGCGAATGAAAAAAACTTTACTACTACTATTTATTCTTTTTTCTATAAGTTGTTTCTCGCAGTTTAGCAAAACACATTATATTCCGCCGTTAACCTGTGCTACAAATTTAGCTGGAGATCATTATTTATACATATCCACACCAAGTACCACCGATGTAAATTTCAAAATTATAGCAAACGGAGGCAGCATAATAACAGGTGTTGTCAAGAATACTACTCCATATATTTATTCTATTGGACAAGGGCAAAACACGCAGTTAATCACTCCTAAAAATACTATAGGAATTCTAACAAATAAAGGATATGTTATTGAAGCGGAGGACTTAATCTATGTAAGCGTTAGAGTTAATGCAGGGTTGAATGTCAATAATGGTAGTTATGTTCATGCTGGTGGTCTTGTATCGAAAGGGAATAGTGCTTTAGGAAAAGAATTCAGATTAGGTGCCATGTTAAATCCGGTTTTTGACACTAACGTATTAAACTTTGCATCCATATTATCTACAGAGAACGGCACCAAAGTCACGATTTCGAATATTCCAATAGGAACGTTGCTGACTAACGGATCCGTTATAAGTGGTCCAATAACTTTTATTTTAGATAAAAATGAAAGCTATGTTTTAGCACTTGAAAATAACAATACCACTGTTTCTAATAGTTCTAAAATGATTGGAGCGCTAGTGGAATCAGACAAACCGGTAGTAGTCAATTCAGGATCTTTTGGAGGAAGCAATAGTACAAGTGTAAACGCTCAAGGAAGTCCAAATGGAAGAGATGTAGGATTTGATCAAATTGTCCCAATAGAAAAAACGGGTAAAGAGTACATTTTTGTAAAAGGACTTGGTTCAGGTAGTAATGAAGAGATTGAAAGAGTTTTATTAATTGCGAATAAAGCTCAAACCATTATTTATTTAAATGATGGTTTAACACCTTTTGCTACTTTAGCTAATGCAGGTGATTATATTACCATTGACGGGAGTAAATTTATGAATGGCAATCTCTATGTTAAAACTTCAGAAAATGTTTTTACTTATCAAAGTATCGGGGGAAGTAATTCGCCGGCAAACCAAAATTTATTTTTTGTACCACCTTTAAATTGTAGTACTCCAAGAATCGTGGATAATATTCCCTCCATTGAATCCATAGGTAATATAATTTATAATGGGGGATTGAATATTGTAACGGAAACTGGCGCTACAGTAACTATTAATAATACTACTATTACAAGTATACCAATTGCTATTGTAGGAAATCCTAATTATGAAAGGTACACCATACCCAATCTCTCCGGAAACATAGCTGTAAAATCTACCAAACAAGTTTATGTTTCCTATTTTGGCACCAATGGTGCGGCTACTTATGGAGGGTATTATTCTGGTTTTGATACTAAACCTGAAATTGTTACCGATAAGATTACAGTATCTAACTCAGCGTGTATCCCAAATGTAGTTTTAAAAATAAGCACATTATCCTCTTATGATACCTTTCAGTGGTATTTCAATGACAATCCTATTATTGGTGCCGATACAAATTCACACACACCTACTGCTCCCGGTTTTTATCAAGTAAAAGGAAGTATATTGAGTTGTCCAAATACTGTTCCAATATTCTCAGATAAAATACCCGTTAGCGATTGCCCTACTAATTTAGACAATGATATAGCTAATGACAACATCGATTTGGATAATGACAATGATGGAGTTACTAATTGTACCGAATCCTATGGAAATCAAAATGTTGATCTTTCCAATCAAAATGGTGGAAATATAGTAATTAGTAATTATTTTAATTCATTTACAGGTATCGTTACAACTGCTGGAACAGGAGTAGCTAGAGGGAAATATACAGGCAACAGCGATGGTAGTTTTATTACGGAAATTCCCGCAGGAAAGGAAAACGCTGTAACTTACACCCTAACTTTTACAAAACCATTAAGCGTAGGAATGGAATATGTTACTACTGGAAACACCTCTGATTTATTAAACACCAACGCCGAATATATTGTAAAATCAGATATTAATAAAACCATTACGGTCCTCAATCCTGACAATCAGTTGTTGATTGACACTAATTATGATGGTATTTATGAAAGTGGAATAACACAACATTCTTCATTTGAAATACGATTTAGATTAAATAGTACTACTGCATTAGCACCTGGAACTGGAACTTTCAAATTTTTAACTTATCTGGTAAACACTATTAGTTTTACCCATAAAAATTTATCTGACAATAATCCTAATAAATCAACTTTAAAGTTTTTTGCGATTTGTATTCCAAAAGATTCTGATAACGATGGAGTTACGGATGATTTAGACACCGATAGCGATAATGATGGAATTCAAGATACCATTGAAGCACAAGTAAACAATTGGGTCTCTAAATCAAATACCGACACAAACAATAACGGACTAGACAATACTTTTGAAACTGGTTTGACCCCTGTTGATACTGACAATGATGGTGTTTTGGATTATTTAGATTTGGATAGTGACAATGACGGAATTTTAGATTCTGTAGAAACCGGAAATGACCTAGATGCTGATGGAATTAAGAATTACCGTGATTTGGATAGTGACAAAGATTTGTGCAACGATGTCATTGAAGCTGGTTTTTCAGACACTAATAAAGATGGAATTCTTGGAAGTAGTGCACCTCCAATAGTTGACGTAAATGGTTTGGTAACAAGTGGTATTGGCTACACAACACCTAATCCAAATTATATCACGGCTGCCCCTATCGCAATAACCTTACAACCCAATGTAGCCCCAACTTGCGAATTACAAAATGCCACAATCACATTAGTTGATAATGGTGGGAATACATATCAATGGGAACTTTCTACTGATGGAAGTACTTGGAATACAATAACAAATACTGCAGAATATAGTGGCGTTACTTCAAATACTTTATTAATTAGCAGTGTCAAAAATATTATGAATGGGTATAAATACAGAGTAAAACTGAAAAAAAACGGAAACTCTTGTGGTTTAATTTCCTCAGAAACTACTTTAGTAATTTATGCAGTACCTGTAGTAAATACAGTAACAATAGTGCAATGTGATGATGATATTGATGGATTCTCAGAATTCAATTTGACGGTTAAAAATGAGCAAATATCTTCTAATGCTACATCCGAAACATTCACTTACTACACTTCACTTGATGGAGCTGAAAAGGCAAGTTCTGGACAATTAATACCCAATCCCTTAGCTTTTAGAAATACTACGTCTGGAAATATGCCTATTTGGACTAGAGTACAAAATTCAAATGGTTGTTTTAAAGTGACCCAAATTAATTTACTGGTTTCTACAACTCAAATTCCAGCTTCATTCCAAAAAACCTTTAGTAATTGTGATGATTTAGGAGTAGTAAATGATGATACTGATGGCGTTGCTACATTCGATTTCAGCAGCGTAACCAATGATATTTTAACCATTCTTCCTCCCCCAAACACGGCCTACGCTATAAAATATTATAAAAATGAAAAAGATGCATTAGCTGAAAATAATGACATCACAAACGTCACGAATTATAGGAATGAAGGATATCCACATCAACAAAGAATTTGGGTTAGAGTTGAAAGTACTGCCGATAATGCCTGTTATGGTTTAAGTCCAAAGATCACATTGATAGTCACCCCAAAACCTAATATTGACACAAATGAAGACCTTAAAGAAAATGAATTAGTGTGTTCAAACCTTCCTACATTTTTTGTTAAACTTGATTCAGGAATTCAAGAAGGTTCGATTGTTTCGGATTACACTTTCATCTGGTCTAAAGATACTGCTGTTTTATCTAATGAAACTAAATCTACTTTGGATGTAAATCAAGAAGGGGATTATACGGTACAAGTTAGCTCACTTTTGGGTTGTAGTAGGACCAGAACAATAAAAGTGACGGCTTCTGATTTAGCGAAAATCACGAGTGTCGCTGTAATTGATTTATCAGATATAAATACGATCACGGTAAATGTAAGCGGACAAGGACAATATGAATACAGTCTCGATGCTCCTTTTGGTCCTTTTCAGGAATCTAATTTATTTAATACTGTAACTGCTGGAATTCATGAAGTATTTATCAAGGACAAAAATGGTTGCGGTACCGTTAGCCAGTCAGTTGCTGTTATTGGCGTACCAAAATTCTTTACTCCAAATGGTGATGGGCAAAATGACACTTGGAATGTAAAGGGTGTGAATGCAAATTTCAATGAAAATTCTATCATTTATATTTATGACCGTTACGGTAAACTTCTAAAACAAATCGCAGCTTCAAGTCAAGGTTGGGACGGTACTTTTACAGGAAACCCTTTACCATCTGATGATTATTGGTATGCTATACGATTAGATGACGGAAGAGAAGCTAAAGGACATTTTAGTTTGAAAAGATAAAGGTTTAAAAAATTAATATTTAGAATAATTATTTTTTATTCTTTAAAACGAAAGTATTCTGGTGACCAGAATAAATAATAAAACTGCATAAAAAAAGCCATTCTTTCGAATGGCTTTTTAGTATAAACTATAAAATTAGAATTTAAATCTTTTTCTATCTGTTTCAGTCAAATATATTTTTCTCAAACGAATAGATTTTGGTGTAACCTCTACATATTCATCTTTTTGAATGTACTCTAACGCTTCCTCAAGAGAGAAAATGATTGGAGGAATGATTCTAGCTTTATCATCATTTCCTGATGAACGAACGTTAGATTGTTTTTTCTCTTTAGTTACGTTGACACACATATCATCGCTACGAGAGTTTTCTCCAATTACTTGACCTTCGTAAATTTCGTCATTAGGATTAACAAAGAATTTACCACGATCTTGTAATTTATCGATAGAATAAGGAATTGCTTTTCCTTTTTCCATAGAAATTAATGACCCTTTGTTACGTCCAGAAATTTCTCCTTTGTAAGGCTCATATCCTATAAAACGATGTGCCATAATAGCTTCACCAGCAGTAGCAGTAAGCAATTGATTACGCAATCCAATAATTCCACGTGATGGAATATTAAATTTTATAATCATACGTTCTCCTTTAGCATCCATACTCAACATTTCACCTTTACGTAAAGTAACAAACTCTACCGCTCTTCCCGAAAGTGTTTCTGGTAAGTCGATTGTTAATTCCTCAATAGGCTCACATTTTTTACCATCAATTTCTTTAATGATAACTTGTGGCTGACCGATTTGCAATTCATAACCTTCTCTTCTCATTGTTTCAATAAGAACAGACAAGTGAAGTACACCACGACCAAAAACCATAAACTTATCAGCAGAATCAGTTTCACCTAATTTCATTGCTAAGTTTTTCTCTAATTCTTTTGTCAAACGGTCTCTAATATGACGAGAAGTTACAAATTTACCATCTTTTCCGAAGAAAGGAGAATCATTAATTGTAAACAACATACTCATAGTAGGCTCGTCGATATCAATTGTTTTCAACGCCTCTGGATTATCAATATCACAGATCGTATCTCCAATTTCAAATCCTTCAATACCAATAACAGCACAGATATCTCCAGCAATTACTTCCGTTACTTTTTTACGTCCAAGACCTTCAAAAGTATGTAATTCTTTTATACGAGATTTAGTTATAGTACCGTCTCTTTTTGCAAGAGAGATTGCCATACCTTCTTTCAAAACACCTCTTTCCAAACGACCGATAGCGATACGACCTGTAAAAGCGGAGAAATCTAAAGATGTGATCAACATTTGAGGAGTTCCTTCAGAAACTTTAGGAGCTGGTACATGAGCAAGAACCATATCCAATAATGCTTCCACATTATCAGTTACATTTTCCCAATGGTCAGACATCCAGTTATTTTTAGCAGAACCATAAACCGTTGGAAAATCCAACTGCCATTCTTCAGCACCTAATTCGAACATTAAGTCAAAAACTTTTTCATGTACCTCTTCTGGAGTACAGTTTTCTTTGTCTACTTTATTGATTACAACGCAAGGTTTTAATCCTAAATCAATTGCTTTTTGTAATACAAAACGCGTTTGTGGCATTGGTCCTTCAAAAGCATCTACCAAAAGGCAAACCCCATCAGCCATATTCAATACACGTTCTACCTCACCACCAAAATCGGCGTGACCAGGAGTATCGATAATATTGATTTTTGTTCCTTTGTATACTACAGAAACATTTTTCGAAGTAATAGTAATACCTCTTTCACGCTCTAAGTCGTTGTTATCAAGAATTAAGTCACCTGTGTTTTCGTTGTCACGAAATAACTGACAGTGATACATAATTTTATCAACCAAAGTTGTTTTACCGTGATCGACGTGGGCAATAATTGCAATGTTTCTAATAGCTTCCATCTGTGATTTTTAATGGGTGCAAAGGTACACTTTATTTTCATATAAAAAATATTTACGCAATAGTTTACCTATTGTTAACCTATTAGACACAAAAACCTGTCGTTAAAAAAATAAGTTGCAAAGGTTGTTCAATAATTCGGCAATAATTATTTACATTTGAGTAATGAAAAGTAAAACCAACCAAGTTATTATCATCTACATTCTCATCTCAATGTTTGTAGCAATTGTTTGTCATAAGTTACTCCTACATTATATTTCAAAAGAAAATATCCCATTTTATACCTTTATTAAGGACATATTGTTTGTATTACTCACTGGACTAATTTTTAAACTTATTCTTTCTAAAAATGATGAAAGAAAAACCGCTATATTTGAAAAACTTAAAAATACTAATAACGAAATTAAGGAGTCAAATGAAAAATATAACATTGTAGCTAAAGCAACTAGCGATACTATTTGGGATTGGAAAATACAAGAAAACAGCATGTCTTGGAACAAAGGAATTGAAACCGTTTTTGGGTACACGGAAGACCAAGTCGACGACAATTCAAATTGGTGGTTTGACAAAATCCATCCTGAAGACAGTATAAAAATGTCCGTTAGACTCTACTCTTTCATAGAACAAAAAACCGAAAAATGGCAAGATCAATACCGTTTTAGATGCTCTGACAACTCATACAAATATGTCTTAGACAGAGGGTTTTTATTGAAAGATGAAAGTGGTAAAGCTACCAGAATGATAGGAGCCATACAAGATATCACCAAACAAAAGGAAGAAGAACAAAGACTTAAATTATTAGAAACAGTAATTACCCAATCAAAAGATTCAATAATCATCACCGAAGCAGATTCAATTGACGCAAAAATTCCCAATATTATCTATGTCAATCCTGCGTTTTCGATCATGTCAGGATATGAATCTGATGAAATTATAGGAAAATCTCCGGATCTTTTTAACAGCCCAAACTCCGATGCTAATGAACTTGAAAAGTTATTAACAGCCATACACAATAAAGAAGAATGTTTCATTGAAACCATCAGTTATAAAAAAAACAAAGATGAATACTGGGTACGCCTCTCCATGATCCCAATTTACAATTCAGACAATGAACTTTCCCATTGGATCTCCATACAAAGAGATATAACCGAGGAGAAAAAACAAGAAAAAGAAAAAGAACAACTTATTAGAGAACTAACCCAAAACAATAAAGATTTAAAGCAATTTTCTTACATTACCTCTCACAACCTTCGAGCACCATTATCAAACTTAACAGGCTTGCTAAATTTACTGGAAGACATCCCAGTTGAAGATCAAGAATTAAAAGAAATCTTAAGTGGCTTCAATAAATCCACTCATCTACTAAATGACACCATCAATGACCTTGTGAAAGTAATCATCATCAAAGACAATCCTTCTATCAAGAAAGAACCCGTATTGATAAATGAAATATTTGAAAATGTTATTAGTCAGCTTAATTTTCAAATAGAATTATACAAACCCATTATTAAGCTCAATTTTGAAAAAGTTTCCATCCTTAATATTAACAAAGCCTATATTGAAAGCATATTATTGAATCTTTTAACAAATGCCATAAAATACAAATCAGAGAATAGAAAACTTAAAATTTCAATTACCACTAATGAAATTGACGACACTGTCGTTTTAATTTTCAAAGACAACGGTATAGGCATTGATTTAATTCGAAACAAAGATAAAATTTTTGGCCTTTATCAACGTTTTCATAATTATCCTGACAGCAAAGGATTGGGATTGTATTTAGTAAAATCACAAGTTGAAACTATGGGCGGAACTATTGATATTGAGAGCGAAGTCAATAAAGGCACCACATTTACATTAATTTTTAAAAACAAGCAATAATGCTAGACCAAATTTTATGCGTTGATGACGATCTAATAACGCTTATGCTATGCAAAAAAGTAATTGTCAAATCTTCCTTTTGTAATGAAATAATCACATCCCAAAATGGTGAAGAAGCACTTAATTTCTTCGATTCTCTTAAGGATCTAAATAATAAAAATCAGCAAATAAAATACCCTCAACTAATTTTTTTGGATTTAAATATGCCTGTAATGGGAGGATGGGAATTTCTAGAATCCTTTAGTAGCGCTGAATACTCTGAATTCAATACAATAAAGGTTGTAATACTTTCTTCTACAATTGATCCCGAAGATTTAGAAAAGTCAAAAAAATATCCAATTGTAATTGACTTTCTGTCAAAACCCATCAGCTTATCAATGCTTGACTACTTAAAAACTAAATTTGAATAATGCCAAAATAGTAGATATAAAAAAAGCTCTCAATTTTGAGAGCTTTTTTTATATCTAAAAATTGTAGTATTTACAATTTAGCAACAAGTTTTGTTAATTTAGATTTCAAATTAGATGCTTTGTTATCATGAATGATATTCTTTTTAGCTAATTTATCAATCATAGAAATAACATTAGACAATTTTGATGTAGCATCAACTTTATCAGTTGCTATTCTTAATGCTTTAATAGCATTACGAGTAGTTTTGTGTTGGTATCTATTTAATACTCTTCTCTTTTCGTTACTTCTAATTCTCTTTAGAGCTGATTTATGATTTGCCATTTTATTGCTTTTTTATCTTTTACTGTTTTTTTATTGTAGTCCGTAAGGGAATCGAACCCCCGTTACCAAGACGAAAGCTTGGCGTCCTAACCCCTAGACGAACGGACCATTATCCCCTAAGTTTTATCAATCTAAATAATAATTGAATTGTAGCCCGTAGCGGAATCGAACCGCTCTTACATGGATGAAAACCATGCGTCCTAACCGATAGACGAACGGGCCATTTTCCCTCTTAGTTCAGGAGAACTTCAACATGCAAAAAAAATAGTAGCCCGTAGCGGAATCGAACCGCTCTTACATGGATGAAAACCATGCGTCCTAACCGATAGACGAACGGGCCCTGCTTCTCTAATGCGGATGCAAAAATACAACTATTTTTGAAACGCACAATAGTAGATGCGAAAAAATTTATTTATTTTTAATATGCCTTCGCAAACAACACTCTACCTACTGAAGTATTCCCAGTAAAAACACAGCTTCCCGCCTCTTCCACTCGATCCAAAGGAATACATCTGATGGTTGCTTTAGTCAAATCTTTAATCTTCTCTTCAGTGGCTGCAGTCCCATCCCAATGTGCTGATACAAAACCTCCTTTTGTCTCAAGAACTTCTTTAAACTCTTCAAAACTATTCACTTCCGTTGTATGTGTATTTTTATAATCAAAAGCTTTTTCGAACAATTCTTTTTGAATTTGCGCTAATAAATCGCTGATGTAAGTCGCAATTTCATTCTTTGAAACCACTTCTTTCGTTAGCGTATCTCTACGTGCTACCTCAAAAGTACCATTTTCTAAATCTTTCGGACCTATAGCAATTCGTACCGGCACTCCTTTTAATTCCCATTCGGCAAATTTAAAACCAGGTTTTTGTGTCGTCCTGCTATCAAACTTCACAGAAATATGTAATTTTCGTAAAGCCATTGTCACATTAGTTACTTCTGCTGTTATTGCTTCTAGTTGCTCCTCTGTTTTGTAAATAGGTACAATTACTACTTGAATAGGCGCTAAGTTAGGAGGTAATACTAATCCTTGATCATCTGAGTGCGTCATTACTAATGCTCCCATTAAACGAGTAGAAACACCCCAAGATGTTCCCCAAACATGTTCTTGCTTCCCTTCGGCATTAGCAAATTTAACATCAAAAGCTTTCGCAAAATTCTGTCCTAAAAAATGAGATGTTCCAGCCTGCAAGGCCTTTCCATCTTGCATCAAGGCTTCAATGCAATACGTTTCTTCCGCTCCTGCAAATCGTTCTGTTTCAGTTTTAGTTCCTTTTACAACAGGAATAGCCATGAAATTTTGAGCAAAATCAGCATATACATTCATCATCTTTTCCGATTCTTCTAAAGCTTCCGCTTTTGTTGCATGAGCAGTATGCCCTTCTTGCCATAAAAACTCTGCCGTTCTTAAAAACAATCTGGTTCTCATTTCCCAACGGACCACATTAGCCCACTGATTAATTAACAAAGGTAAGTCTCTGTAGGATTGAACCCAGCCTTTATACGTTGACCAAATAATAGCTTCACTTGTAGGACGAACAATTAATTCTTCTTCTAATTTTGCATTAGGATCAACCATTAGTTTTCCAGGCCTATCAGGATCATTTTTCAATCTATAATGCGTAACTATAGCACACTCTTTTGCAAACCCCTCTGCATTTTTCTCTTCTGCTTCAAACATACTTTTTGGCACAAATAGAGGGAAATAGGCATTTTGATGGCCCGTTTCTTTAAACATTCGATCCAACTCTGCTTGCATTTTTTCCCATATCGCATAACCATACGGTTTGATAACCATACAACCTCTAACTCCTGAATTCTCGGCTAAATCGGCTTTGACAACCAACTCGTTATACCATTTTGAATAATCTTCTGATCTTGTAGTTAAGCTCTTACTCATTTTGAATAGTTTGGCACAAATTTTGCGTTAATAATTTTATAATATAGTTCCGCAAAACTAACTATTTTTGTAATGTACAACAATAAAAACTCCATATATATGAAAACTAGTACTCTTTCCCTCAAAAACACATCAATATGTTATATTGTTGGCTTTTTGAGTGTCCTGTTCACATCTTGTGGCTCTTATCAAAACAGTTCTTACTATGATTCTGATGGAATTTATGGCAATACTGCTAATAGAGCTAGTGATATAGAAACTCAAAACGCTCCAAATTCACCTTATAAAGACTATTTTGGTTCCTTACAAAAAAACAATCAACCTACAGAAATTTTTACTGACGTTGACAATTACAATGATTACAATCTAGAAAATGATACCCTTCAAAACAATGAGACCAACTATCCGGGATGGGGAAGCAATCCTCAAAGCGTAAGCATCAACGTTTATGACACCGGATGGGCAATGAACAATTGGTATGGAAACAACTGGGGATGGAATGGCGGTTTTGGATGGGGCATGAATGCTGGTTTTGGATGGGGTATGTATGGGGGTTTTGGTTGGAACAACTGGGGCTGGAACAATTGGTACGGCAATAACTGGGGTTGGAATAATTGGAATGGAAATAATTGGGGAAATTCTAATTACTATAACAACAGACCGTATTCATACAACCCTAGCAGAAGAGGCTCTTCCTATACAAATTCAGTAAACAGCAATCGGAATTCAAGTAATTATACTAGAACACAAAACACTTCTGTCAATAGAAGAGCGGTTAATTCGGATTACAGAAGAAACAATACTAGTGATTTCAGAAGAAATTCTTCTAATCGATTGAATAATACAAGTCCAACTTTTTCAAGAAATCAAGGACAATTACAAAACAATTCATATGGTACTCCAAATAGAAGAGGCACACCCAATAATGCTCGCAACCAGAGTAACACTCCAGCACGATCTTACACACCAACTTCAAGAAATGACAACAATTCCAGATCATACAGCCCTAATTACAATAGCAGCTCAAGATCTAGTAATTCAGGAAGTTCAAGTGGCGGAGGCGGAGGCCGAAGTTCATCTGGTGGCGGAAGAGGCAGAGGTTAATCTAAGTCCTTTATTTATAGCAATAAACTAAAACATACGAATTAAATGAAAAAATATATATTTTTATTTGCACTAATCTTGACTGCAAGCTTTGCTCAATCACAAGAAATATCGGATGCAATGCGCTATTCTCAGGATAATTTAACTGGAACAGCTCGTTTTAGAGCGATGGGAGGCGCTTTTGGAGCACTTGGAGGCGATATGTCCTCCTTAAATGTAAACCCAGCGGGTTCTGCCGTTTTTTCTAATAACCAAATGGCCGTGACTCTAAGTAACTATGACACTAAAAATAATTCAAACTACTTTGGTTCGACGGCCTCAGAAAAGAATAATACTTTTGATTTAAATCAAGCCGGAGCAGTTTTTGTATTTAACAACAGAAGCACAAATAGTAATTGGAGAAAGATCTCGTTAGGTGTTAATTATGAAAACACTAATAATTTTGATAATGGACAATTTTCTGCAGGAACCAATCCAAACAATTCAATAGCGAATTATTTTTTGGATTATGCCAATGGAATTCCATTAAATGTATTGGAAAACTCAAATTATGAAAACTTAGACAATGGAGCACAACAAGCCTATCTGGGATACCAAGGATTCGTAATTAATCCAGTGAGCAATGACCCAAATAATACTCAATATACTTCTAATGTTCCTGCAGGTGGCAACTATTACCAAGAAAACGCAGTATACAGTACCGGATATAATGGAAAATTATCTTTTAATGCCGCCACCTCCTATAAAGAAACCCTATATATTGGATTAAATTTAAACTCTCATTTTACTGATTACCAAAGATCTTCTAGTTTTTATGAAGACAACAACAATCCATTAGACTCCAATTATAAAATAAATCGATTACAGTTTGATAATAATCTAAACACTTACGGAACCGGGTTCTCCTTTCAAGTGGGTGCAATAGCAAAGGTAACTAATGAAGTTAGACTGGGTCTCGCTTATGAATCTTCGACTTGGTACACTTTAAATGATGAGTTTTCTCAAAAATTAGTTACTGTTAGTAGTAATACTGGAGAGGAATTACCTTCGGATGTCGTTGACCCAAGAGTGACTAACATTTATGAACCTTATAAATTACAAACCCCAAGTAAACTAACAGGAAGCTTTGCTTATGTTTTTGGAAAATCAGGATTAATCAGTATTGATTATGCCGTAAAGGATTATAGTAATACTAAATTCAAACCCGAAAATGATTCTTATTTTAATGGTTTAAATAATGATATGAATTCTTTGCTTGATACGACTGGTGAATTAAGAATTGGCGCTGAATATAAAATTGAAGCTTTGAGTTTAAGAGCAGGATACCGTTACGAACAAAGCCCTTATAAAAATGGAATCACTGTAGGCGATTTAACTGGATATTCAGCAGGATTAGGGTATAGCTTTGGTTCTACAAAAGTAGATTTAGCCTATTCCTATGCCAAAAGAATTTCTCAACAGGGATTTTTCAACCAAGGATTTACAGATGGAGCAAGTATAAATGCCATTAACAACAATGTGTCATTAACGCTAGCATTTGAATTGTAATTTCACAAAAACAAAGTTTGGAATCCGTTTCACAATCCTGAAACGGATTTTTTTTTAGCCCTGATGGCAGTGAAAATCCTCCCGATTTTTTTTGGGAGATTGTAACGCACAGCAGGAATAGCTCCTAAAGAAGATTGATAGGAAGCCAAAACAATCCCAAAAAGTATCGGGACAGTTTGAATAAAAAATTGTAATTTTGCAAAATTCCCAAATTATCGGGATTATACTGTTATGAGAACTAAGTCTTTAAAGAAAAATAAAATTAACGTAATCACTCTCGGGTGTTCGAAAAATGTGTATGATAGTGAAGTACTTATGGGCCAGCTCCGTGCTAGTGGTAAAGACGTTACCCATGAAGCACCGGAGGCCGAAGAAGGAAACATTATTGTTATAAATACATGTGGGTTTATTGATAACGCAAAGGCGGAGTCCGTAAATATGATTTTGGAATATGCTGATAAAAAAGAAAGAGGACTGGTAGATAAGGTATTCGTTACCGGATGTTTATCTGAACGATACCGACCTGATTTAGAAAAAGAAATACCTAATGTGGATCAATTTTTTGGCACAACTGAATTACCACAATTATTAAAAGCCCTAGGAGCCGATTATAAACATGAATTATTGGGAGAACGACTCACTACTACCCCAAAAAATTATGCCTATTTAAAGATTTCAGAAGGCTGTGATAGACCCTGCAGTTTTTGTGCAATACCATTGATGCGAGGAAAAAATGTTTCACAAACCATTGAAAAATTGGTAAAAGAAGCTGAAGGTTTGGCTAAAAATGGGGTAAAAGAATTGATTTTGATTGCTCAGGATTTGACTTATTACGGACTGGATCTTTACAAAAAGAGAAATCTTGGTGAATTATTAGAAGCTTTAGTAAAAGTAGAAGGAATTGAATGGATTCGTTTGCATTACGCCTTCCCTACTGGTTTCCCGATGGAAGTGTTGGAAATCATGAAACGTGAACCTAAAATTTGTAATTATATAGATATTCCTTTGCAACACATCTCCGATTCTATTTTGAAATCAATGCGTCGCGGAACCACACAGCAGAAAACCACAAAATTATTAAAAGACTTTCGTGAAGCAGTTCCCGGAATGGCCATACGTACCACTCTTATTGTAGGATACCCAGGAGAAACTCAGGAAGATTTCAATATTTTAAAAGATTTTGTTCAGGAAATGAAATTTGACAGAATGGGATGCTTTGCTTATTCTCATGAAGAAAACACACACGCTTATTTATTAGAAGATGATGTTCCTGATGCAGTAAAACAAGAACGTGCAAATGAAATCATGGAATTACAATCTCAAATTTCCTGGGATTTAAACCAAGAAAAAGTTGGACAAACATTCAAATGTATCATCGATAGAAAAGAAGGAGCACATTTTGTAGGACGTACAGAATTTGACAGTCCTGATGTGGATAACGAAGTACTAATAGACGCATCTAAGCATTATGTAAAAACTGGTGAGTTTGTCCTGATAAAGATTATAGAAGCCACAGAATTTGACTTATACGGAGAACCAATATAATTTTCTTAAGACGATTTTAATTTCATTTTAAAACACTACACATGAGACTATTTCAATCTATGTTCTTTTTTGCATTTATATTATTATCCTCAAATACTATTTCTGCACAATACGGGAATGGAGGATATAACAATGGCTATGGCAATAATTACGGTAGCAATCGCCGGATGAATAGTGCAATGGACCAAACCAGAACACCGGAAAAACCGAAAGAAATCCCTGTAGAAGTTACTGTTTCAAAAATACTAGAGCGAATTAAACCTGAACTAATTCTAGATGAACTACAGGTAATTGCCATCTCTAATATCTTAGGTGAAAGTATAAGAACACAAGGGATGCTTATAAAAGCAGAAGTCAGCCAAGAAGATAAAATAGCAAATATTAAAGCTCTTTCAGAAGTCACTGATAGAAAAATAATGGAATTATTAAACAAAGAGCAAAAAGTAAAATTCATTGCTCTTAATGAAGAGGCAAAAAATCCAAAAAAATCCAAAAAAAAATCTAAATAATTGATTGCAGTACTTTATTAAATAAACCTTCATGAGAAAAATTTTTTATTCCTTCATTTTTACTTGTATCATCACTTCTTGTTCCACAAATCCTTACAAAAAGAGCGAGAAAATATATGATAGTAAACTAAAAACGCTAAAAGAAACTATTTCTAGCAAGGAATCACAACCTTTGCCGGTTGTACCTCATGTAACCTTAAACATTGACACATTATATACTATGCAACTGCATACTTATAAAGATACCATTTCCAGAATGGGTTCTACTTCCTTAGAAAATGGTATTAAAACAGAATGGATAGGAACAGTTAATTTTAATTTAAGAAAACCTAATTTCATTATTATTCATCATACTGCGCAAGATTCTTTACAACAAACTTTAAAAACATTTACAAGAACTGAAGCACAAGTGAGTTCTCATTATGTGATCTCTGAAAACGGGAAAGTAGTACAAATGTTAAATGACTATTTAAGAGCATGGCATGCTGGAAATGGTTCTTGGGGCAAAAACACTGATATCAATTCCACTTCAATAGGTATTGAACTGGATAACAATGGATCAGAACTGTTTTCTGAATTACAAATCAATAGTCTGCTGGCTCTTTTGACTAAGCTTAAAAAAGACTACAATATTCCTACGCAAAACATTATAGGTCACGCTGATATTGCACCTACACGAAAAAAAGACCCAAGTGCTTTATTTCCATGGAAAATATTAGCGGAGAAAGGTTTCGGAATTTGGCCTGATGAATTTTTAGAAACAGCTCCCACAGATTTCAATATAGAACAAGGATTGCGAATTATAGGATACGACACTACTAATTTATCCGCAGCAATTATTGCTTTCAAACTTCATTTTATTCAAACTGAAGTTAATGACCTTTTAGATGATAAAACAACAAATACTATTTATTCTATCTATAAAAAACAATAATTAATAACCATGCCCTTTTATGATAACTCTGTAAACTACACATCTGTAGATACTTACACAATACGCTACAAGAATCATGTAAAATCATAATAAAAAACTGCCAAAACACTTCACAGTATCTTGGCAGCAAAAAAAAAAATTATTAAAGAGTTAGAATGAATATGTTGTTGCTAGTAAAGCATAAGCTGTAACCCCTTTTGGCACTGCATCACTATTTGTAAAAATATCTTCAGATGCTGTATCTACACGAAATTCTGGAATAATTGTTAAATTCCCTACCTTATAATTTAAGGATAATGTATTGCCTATAACACTTGTTCCTGATAATACACCAAGTCCCGCTGTAGCTTTATTAGCATCTAAGTATTCCAATCTATAAGCTAAACTCAAAGATTCCTTCAATGCTAAATTTGCATATCCCACCAAAGAAAACCACTCTCCATCCATGGAAGGATCAAAATCGTTATTTGTCATTGCATACGTTCCATTAAAACCTAACGAAAAAGCATTACTAAGTTTTTTTGTGCCCACAAAGTCAAATTGTGTTTTATTTTCGTCCGAGGACGGGTTGCTGCTTCCGGAAGTTACATTAAAGTAAGCACTTCCTGTATCCCCTAGAAAGGCAACTTGTCCAATAAATGTTTTTTGGGAAGAACCAGCTTCAATAGTAGTTTTGAAATCGGTTGGGTTTGAAACTCCGGCCATAATACTAAACTTTCCTGAAGTATATTGTGCTTTTACCCCAGTATTAAAGAAAGGTCCATAAGTAAATGCATAAGACATACTGTAATTTTTGTTATCTACTGCATCTACTAACTCATATCCTATATGTGTTCCAAAACTACCTGCAATTACTTTAAATTTATCTGTAAATTCATAGGTAAAATTCAATTGTTTAATCATAAATGTTTCAGCACCATCATTGTATGTAAATTGAGCCGCTCTGTTTCCGAAACCTAAGTCAACAAAGACGGATGCTTTACCCATTTTGTGTGATGCTTCAATAGAAGCCATCCCCAATTCGAATGAGTTATGAGAATTTGTAAAACTCGTCAAACTATTATCAATTCCAGAAAAATCATATTTATAATAGGCATCTGCAGATCCCGCAAAAGTGGTGGCAGGTACCGTTTTTATTTCTTGTGCAAATGTCAATGTTGTAGTTAGCAATAGTGCAATAACAGCTAATTGGTTTTTCATTTTTAATTGTTTTTAATTAGTAATGTAGTTTGGTGATTCTTTGGTCTTGGTTAATAAATTTTAGAAAAAAGGCTTTATTAATCTATAAAAGATTATTTTTTCTATCTTTTATAGGAAGAAATTATCTTTCTAATAAAGCGAATTTATTAACTTTTATTTCACTTGAATTACTATTTACAACTTTTCTGCCTTGATTTGAGAAGAATTATCAATAACGAAAAAAGAACAAAAAAAAATGATTTTTCTGTATTTATGCAGAATTATTTTAGAAATTCAATAATTAAAAATAAAGAGAATACCCCTAATATTTAGCGACAAACATTTAAAAAAATATAAAAAAGACGTAAAAAATCTAAAAAAAATAAAAATTTAAAAAACAACCCCTTTTTTTTAAACCCAATTGACAAATAATTATAAATATGTTTTAATATTTTACTCCTGTATGTGTTAGAAAAATACAAATAAATTAATCTTCCTTTTACAGAACTCATGTTTTATTTATACGGGTTTAAACAAACACAAACCGTTTTTATTTTTCTTTTTATGAAAATTTTAATACTGTATAATTTCATTTTTATTATATTTAAAATATGATTCAATTATTAATTAAATTTTATTTTTCACTATTATTTTTCATTTTTTTCTGTGTTTGGATGAGTGAAAAAATTTAATTATTTTTAATAATCACAGGTGCATGCATTTTACACGAGCAAAACAATAAAAATTCTGAAGAAAATAATTTCGAGAGTAAATTAGAAACACTTTTTATAAATTCAATGGAAAGTATCACTTCTTTAGAGCACTACGCTTTAGGAAACAAAAAAAATTTCTTTTTATTCATTCAATGTTAAAGAGTTTGTACTAATATATCGTACGACGCCTCCAGAAATAGTTTAATTCCTAATTTTAAATAAAAATTATTAACATATTTATTTATGCCCTTATTAAAAAAACAAGGTCATACCTATTTACTACTATCTAAAAACATGAGAAATATATTCCTAACGTTGCTGATTTTATTTACCAATTCATTAATGGCGCAAACCCATCAAATTATTAAACATGATGGAGGAATAATCGATATAAACTTTATTAAAACAGAAGCTAGTTTAGTACATTATACTTTAGCCAAAAGCACTGAAGAAAAGACAATGAGTCAATATGCAGTGGCCCAATTAAAGGAAAGATCACAAAGTTATACTCAAATGATAACTGAAAAAATTCAGCTGAAAGGTAAACTAGATTATACAAAAATCATTATACTAAAAAAGAATCAGACAAATGGCTTGAAGGAATCTGGGATAATAACTAGTTTTTATGGAGGGACCAAAGGAGAAACTCCGCTATCGTTTTCTGAAAATGGTGAAAAAAGATTAAAACAAAAGGCCGCACTTAAAGGACATCCATTTATCGTAATTCTTTCTAATACTCCAAAAAATTTAAAAGCAATTACGTTCACCTATTAGTAAGATGTAAAACAATTAATTATTTCCAAAATTGACACCTTTATAAGCAGAGATAGATTAAATAAAAAATCGAGAACAGATTTGTTTCAAAAACAACTCCAATTCTCGATTTTTTTATTGAAATCCATATCAAATACAGTTATTCGATAACTAATGATTTCATGTTCATAAATTCTTTGATTCCTATGGTGCCGAGTTCTCTACCATATCCTGATTTTTTAATTCCACCAAAAGGAACTCTGGAATCAGAACGAACTAGTGAATTCACAAAAACGTTTCCTGCTTCAAGTTTTCTTGCGAGCTTATAGGCATGCTCGCGATCTTCTGTCCAAATTGCAGATGCCAATCCGTACCGGTGATTATTTGCTATCATAATGGCATCATTTTCATCTTTAGCTCTAATAATAGTTGCCAAAGGTCCAAAGGTTTCTTCCTGAAATGCAATATTGTCAGAATTCACAAAATCAATTAAAGTGGGTTCAAAATTACAATGCTCACGACCACCTCCTACTATTAGTTTTGCTCCTTGCTGTAATGATTTTTCCAACTGGCTGGCTAATTTATCTGCAAAATCCAAGCGAGCCAAAGGCCCCATTTGAATTTCTTTTTGCAAAGGATTTCCTTGTTGCAGCGATTGAATTTTTTGAGCAAAAAGCGCTGCAAATTCGTCAGCTACTTTTTCAGTAACGATAAAACGTTTGGCACAAATACATGCCTGTCCTGCGTTTAACATTCGAGATTGAGTGGCTATTGTAGTTGCTTTCTCAAGATTTGCATCATTTAAAACTATAAAAGCATCTGAGCCACCTAATTCCATTACTGACTTTTTAATATGTTTACCTGCTAATGCTGCAACAGAAGAACCTGCCATCTCACTTCCTGTTAGGGTAACGCCACAAACAATATTCGAAGCAATTACACTCTCGACTTGAGATATATTAATGCTTATTTGTTGAAAAACACCTTCCGGAAATCCTGCTTCTAGAAACACATTTTCAATGGCTTTAGCACAGCCAATAACATTTGATGCATGTTTTAAAAGTGTCACATTCCCCGCCATAATTGTTGGAACAGCATAACGAAGTACTTGCCAAAAAGGATAATTCCAAGGCATAATTGCAAAAACAGCACCCATCGGGTCGTAAACAGACATACTCTTGAAAGGAGTGTCATAATAAACTTCTTTAAGCATTTGCTCCGCATGCTCTGCATAAAAATCACAATTTTCTGCAGATTTTTCTACTTCAGCAAAGCTCTCAGATAAAATTTTGCCCATTTCACTTGTAATCAGAAGGGCTAATTTTTCCTTACTGGCTCTTAAAACAAAAGCTAGCTTTCTCATCTTATCGGCTCTTTCTTGAAAGGAAGTAACACTCCATTTTTTAAAAGCACCTTCAGATAATTCAATTTTTTTTTGGAGTCCTGCATTCGTTAGCACTTCATATTCCGCTATAATTTCTTTTGTGTATGGATTTATCGATTTAAACAACATTGCCTTTATAAGTTTATATTTTTGTAAATGTAGTTTCAAAAATCCAAGATTAATATTCAAATAATATAAAATTGAATTATTCAATATGAAAAAATCAAATAAAAAAGAATATTGATTTTGAACAACATACAAATTGAAAAATTAAACTTAATACCGTTCCTTGTCTGCTATCCCTTTATAAAAAAATTTAGCAGACAAGGAACGGTATTAAATTTACCTTTTTTTTTATGAATTGATTTCCATCAAAACAGCATCTAACAATTCGAATATTTTTTCTTTATCAATTGGTTTTGTAATGTAGTCAATAAAACCGAATTGCATAATTTTATCTCTGTCTTCTATGGAAGAATAAGCAGTCTGAGCAACAATTGGAAGTTCCGGTTTAACTAATTTTATTTGTTCAAACGCTTCGAATCCGTTTAAAACAGGCATTTTTATATCCATAAAAACCAAACTGATGTCCGGATTTTCAGTACAAATAGTTACCGCTTCCTGACCATTAAAAGCACGTAAAACAGTGTATTTTTTTGATTCAATAATTTTCTTTAAGAGCAAAAAATTTATAGTATCATCTTCCGCAATTAAAATAATTTCATTCTCATAATTTCCTGAAAAGGGGATCCTCTTCCTTGGGGTAATCTTTTCAACAGTTTGATCATACAATAATGGTAATCTAACTGTAAATACCGATCCAGATCCAATAGTTGATTTTACTTCAATTTCTCCGCCCAACAATTCTACATACGCTTTCGTAATTGACAAACCCAATCCTAACCCAGTACTATCAATAGCAGCACTTCCTTCAATTCTTCTGAAACGATCAAAAATAACTTTCAAATAATCGTCACTAATTCCTATTCCAGAGTCTGCTATGGTGAACTCTAAAATTCCTTTTTCTTTATTAATTATATAGCCAAAGGATACAAATCCTTTCTCGGTAAATTTTATTGAATTTGTAATTAGATTTACAATAATCTGTTTTAATTTGGTTTCATCTGTAATTATATTCTTTAGGTATTTATCGTTGTTTTCAACAATATAAAATTCAATATGTTTATCTTTTGGGATCGTAATCTTGATTGAATTGTACACGTCTTCAATACATTTATCTAAATCTATCTTCTTGTAATTGGGTGCTATTTGTTTCGCATCAATCTTAGACATCTCAATTAAATCCTCAATAATTAAAACTAAGTTATTCCCACTATTTTTAATGATGTTAAGATATTCCAGACGCTCTGTTTCTGTGCGATTATTATCCATGAGTAAATCACTAAATCCAACAATAGCATTCATGGGAGTTCTAATTTCATGTGATAAATTAGCTAAAAAAGAGGATTTTAAGGTATCGCTTTCTTCTGCTTTTTGTTTTGAAATTTCTAACTGCTTGCGCTGATTACTATTGTCTTCAAAAAGATTTCCAATGTAACCAAACTCACCTTTGAATTTTCTCAAATTAATTATTGAATGAGCATCACCATTTTCCAAAATATTTTTAACTAATCTCAAGGGATTACAAACCCATTTTTTTGTACAATAGATAAAAATTAAAATATTAATCAAGGAGGCAATTACAACTATCAAGAGGATTTCTTTCGTTTTGCTGTAATTTAAATTGAAAGGCCTTTTAAAAAGTACTTTTCCCACCACTTTATTTTTCCAATCTTTCAAATCAAGTCCAACAGTTATAAAATCTTCTTCAGTATTGACTGTATAATCAATTGAAGCCAAATTTACTTTTGAACTACTGATAATACCTAAAGAAGTAAAAAAAGATTCGTCTAAAAGTCTGGCCATAAAAAAATAGCCGGATGGTTTTGTTTTATTTTTTTTAGGATCATTTGACGGATGAATTGTTGCTCCAAAAACCTCAACAATCCCCTCGGGTAATTTAATATAAAACTTTTTTAATTTAGACTTATAAAGTGCTGACATCATCTCTTTTGAGATAAAATCAAAATTTTTAATCTTATTCGAATTGGTATTATTTATAATTTTCTGGTCTAAACTATAGATTCCAATGTAATCTACATCATAGGAATCAAATTCACTTAGTATATATTTCTCATACCATTTTTCATCTTTATGCCCCGTATAACTTACCAGATCGTCCCAAAACGTAACATCAATAAGTGTTGCGGTATGTGTTTTAGAGTTGAGTCTGAAGAGCGATTTTACCTCATTATTGTATTGATCATAGGTAGTTTTATAAAAGTGCTGTTCTTCCTGAACAGTATAAAGAAATAATGAAATATAGAGAATAAAAAAAAGAACAGTTGAAGAAACTATCAATAATAATAACTTTAAATATGTATTTAAATTAAATAATTTCTTCATAAAATAGGGCAAATAAAAATAGAAAAATAAAACATCTTACCTGTTGTTTTGTAAGAAATAAAACTGCTTTTTGTAGGCGAAGTTAGTTTTTTTTTACCGTAAAAAAAAATGCTCTCCTTTAAACAAATGAAATGTTTAGTTATAACATTTTATTAATCAACAATATACTTTTTAACAGGATGTGCTTTCTGAAACATAATTTTTCCTATTTTTCTACTTGTACTCTTACTCTAATATGAGCAAATTTTATAATGAAATACCTTTTACGAACCACTTAAATCATTTAATTCTCTATTTTATTTTCCCTAATGAGCAACTTCCGCTGGCGTTATATTATACGGACACATTCTCAATTTACTCTAATTCAGCACTATAAAAAATTAAATTCTGCAAACTGTCTATATTATTATTCAATTGGCTAACAGAATTGGCGGCAATTAAAACCGAAGTAATTCGGTTATCTTTTAACAGCCAAGCCAAAGCCATTTGAGCCAAAGGAAAAAAAGCAATACAGCCCACCTTTTTCATCCAGAACATCTAACAAACCTGCTTCTAACTCTCTAACAAACATCGAATATTTAGCCTGATGAATCAAGCAAGGCGATCCAAATCGTTTCAAGATTTCAGTAGCGTCCCAAGTTTGTTCCACATTATAATTCTAAATTCCCGCATATAATGCTTTCCCGCTTCGTACGGCATAATCCAAAGCCATCATGGTTTCTTCCAAAGAGGCTTCCGGATCAAAACGATGTGAATAAAAAATATCCACATAATCCAGATTCATACGTTTCAAACTCTGATGTAAACTTGTTAATAAATATTTTCGGGAACCCCAGTCGCCATAAGGGCCTTCCCACATCGTCTAACCGGCTTTAGTCGAAACTACAATCTAAGTTTTTTCAGTCAGTTGCGGAAGATACTAAAATTTGAAAAGGCACTAAAAAACATCTACTGGTTTTTTAACTTTAAATACAAAAACTTAAATTAACACAAAAAACCACCTTCATCAGGTGGTTTTTCAATTTCTATAAATTACTACAAAGGAATATTTCCATGTTTTCTATTAGGTGTTACGCTTACTTTATTTTCGAGCATACTAAAGGCTTTTATTAATTTGCGTCTAGTATCCTGAGGTAAGATAACCTCATCCACAAAACCACGTTGGGCTGCTGTATAGGGATTGGCAAACAAATCAGCATATTCGGCTTCTTTTTCCAAAAGTTTTGCCTCGTGGTCTTCGGCTTCATTGATTTCTTTCTTGAAGATAATTTCTGAGGCTCCCTTAGCTCCCATTACGGCAATTTCAGCAGTTGGCCAGGCAAAATTCATGTCGGCACCAATGTGTTTCGAGTTCATCACATCATATGCGCCACCATACGCTTTGCGGGTAATCACGGTTACTCTCGGTACGGTTGCTTCACTTAAAGCATACAGTAATTTAGCTCCATGAACAATTATTCCGCTCCACTCCTGATCCGTTCCCGGCAAAAACCCCGGGACATCTACCAATACCAATAACGGAATATTAAAACAATCGCAAAAACGGGTGAATCGCGCTGCTTTTTTCGAACTGTTCACATCCAGACAACCGGCTAAAATCATTGGTTGGTTGGCTATAATTCCAATGCTTTTTCCTCCCAATCGGGCAAAGCCTACCAGAATATTTTCGGCATAATTTTTATGAATTTCAAAAAATGATTCTTCGTCGATAATCCCACCAATCACCTCGTGCATATCGTACGGTTTGTTTGGATTGTCCGGAATAATAGTCGCTAATTTAGTACGGATCTCGTCATTCAGTACATAAGGTAAGTTTTGAGGTTTCTCTTTGTTACTTTGTGGCAAATAACTCAATAAGCGTTTGAGATCTTCTAGACATTCTACATCATTCGCCGATGTGCAGTGTGCGACACCAGATTTAGTAGAATGCGTGCTAGCGCCTCCCAATTCTTCCGAAGTTACCGTTTCATTGGTTACGGTTTTTACCACATTTGGCCCTGTGACAAACATATAACTGGTGTCTTCGACCATCATGGTAAAATCAGTCATTGCGGGAGAATATACCGCTCCACCGGCGCAGGGTCCCATGATAGCCGAAATTTGTGGAATCACACCACTGGCTTGTACGTTTCTGTAAAAAATATCGGCATATCCGCCTAAAGAACGAACACCTTCTTGAATACGCGCTCCACCGGAATCGTTGAGTCCAATCATAGGTGCTCCCATTTTAACAGCCATATCCATGACTTTACAAATTTTTTCGGCATGCGTTTCAGATAGAGATCCGCCAAAAACCGTGAAATCCTGAGCAAAAATATAAACCAATCTTCCATTTATAGTTCCGTATCCTGTAATGACTCCATCACCATAATACAGTTCTTTTTCCATTCCAAAATCAGATGTTCGGTGCGTGACCAACATCCCGATTTCTTCAAAAGAATCTTCGTCCATCAAATACTCGACGCGCTCTCTCGCCGTTAGTTTTTTATTTGAATGTTGTTTTTCAATGCGTTTTTTACCTCCACCCAAATGAGCTTCGGCAATTTTATCATTTAATATTTTTATTTTAGATTCCATACTTTATTGAATTGGTAAGCGAACGATTTTCTGATCTTCAAAATATTGTTTCAACGCCACCAAAGCAGCGATTTCAGCTTCTTGTGCCATTTTGTTTTTCAATACATCGGCGTTGTAATAGTTCTTTACGAAATGCGTGTCAAAGTTCCCGGAACGAAAGGCCTCGTGTTCAAAAACAAATTTCCCAAATGGTAACGTCGTTTGAACGCCCTCTATATGATAGTCTTCAATAGCTTTGAGCATAATTTGAATCGCTTCTTCTCGAGTTTCTCCATAAGTAATTAATTTGGCCAACATCGGATCGTAATAAATGGGAATATCCATCCCTTGTTCAAACCCGTTATCCACACGAACACCTTCGCCAACTGGTAATTGATATACATCTAAATGACCTACGCTTGGTAGAAAATCATTCATCGGATCTTCGGCATACACCCGCAATTCCATTGCGTGTCCTTTTATTTTTAAATCTTCCTGTTTGATTGCTAATGCTTCTCCTCTTGCCACTCTGATTTGCAGTTCTACTAAATCAGTTCCGGTAATCCATTCCGTAACAGGATGTTCCACCTGCAAACGCGTATTCATCTCCAGAAAATAGAAATTATTATTTTCGTCTAATAAAAATTCGACTGTTCCTGCTCCTAAATAATCACAGGATTTGGCAACTAAAACAGCCGCTTCCCCCATTTTTTTACGCAATTCCGGCGTTAAAACCGAAGAAGGCGCTTCTTCAATTACTTTTTGATGGCGACGTTGTATGCTGCATTCCCTTTCGAATAAATACAGAACATTCCCATGACTATCCGCCATAATTTGAATTTCAATATGTCTTGGCGAACCTACATATTTTTCTATAAAAACCGAACCATCGCCAAAAGCAGCAACTGCTTCACTAATGGCACGATCCATTTGGGATTCAAAATCAGCTTCACCTTCTACCACACGCATTCCTTTACCACCGCCACCTGCAGAGGCTTTAATCAAAATAGGAAAACCAATTTCCTTGGCTACTACTTTTGCTTTTTCAACATCCGTAATGGCTTGGTCAAAACCGGGAACCATTGGGATATTGTATTGCTTAACGGCTTCCTTAGCCGCTAATTTACTTCCCATAATTTTTATTGCTTTTGACTTAGGACCAATAAAAATGATATTATTTTTTTCGGCTTCTTCGGCAAAATCAGCATTTTCACTCAGAAATCCATAACCGGGATGAATGGCATCTACGCTTAAGGCTTTGGCAACCTCTATAATTTTACTTCCTAATAAATAGGATTGACTCGAAGGGGCTTCTCCAATCCAAACGGCTTCATCGGCAAATTTTACGTGAGGCGCATTCCTGTCAGCTGTTGAATAAACTGCTACGGTTTTAATGCCCATTTTTTGTGCGGTTTTCATCACTCTGATGGCAATTTCCCCTCTATTGGCAACTAATAATTTTTTCATATTTTAAATAGATAAAAGAAGTCAGACCGCTTCGCTGATAGAATCAAGATAAATTATCTCTAACTATTTTCTTGGTTCTTTCTTCTTGCTTCTTACTTTTTTCTCGTTACTCGAATTCAATTAACAACTGACCTTTATCTACAGCATCTCCCATCAGTACTGATATGGTTTTGATCACGCCATCACGTGGAGAAAGAAAACTGTTTTCCATTTTCATAGCACCCAAAATAATTAGGTTATCATTCTCTTTTACAGTCTGTCCAACCACAACACTGATTTCTAAGATTAATCCGGGCATTGGAGCTTTGATAAAATTGACTTGTTTAATAAGCCCCGTTTCAAACCCCATTTCTTTGATAAGAATATCCAAAGGATTTGAAATGGCAACGGTGTAGGTGTTGTTGTTAACCTTTACAGTATATTTTTTTTGAAGAAAATCAGAAGTAATAATTTCCGTTTGATAAGGAGTGTTTTCGTGTAAAACATGGAACTTATTCGTTTCCACACTCACTGCATCCAGTTGTGAAACACTTTCCTTTTCCAAATCAAAATGAAAAGTGTCGTTTACATTAACTTTATAACCAATACTCATTTGTTTCTATTTTAGAAACGTAAAAATAGGTAAAAGAAAACGTTTTCGTAAAGCAAAAAAGAAAGTTTTATGCTAATTTAATATAGTCTCGCAAAACAATAATTACAAAACTAACAACCCAAATCCTCTAAGGGTTTTAACTGGTTTTGAATACCAAAACAATTCAAAGTCTTCCAATTGTATTTCGAAATCAGTTTTAACTTCTTGAAACGTATGGATTTTAGCATTCGAAACCGAGATTTTTTGTAGTATTTCTACTAGCCAATCTCCTTCGTTTTTATTGGTTTGAATACTGAAACTTTCCTTTTTATCATGAAAAGTTAAGGTCATCAGTTCCCAAGAATTCCCTTTTTTGGATTTGGTAAAATGTTCTGTAAACGGCTTCCCGCCTAACCAAACGATTTTGGCTGTAGGTTTACTATTGAAATCCTCTTCTTCGTGTAAAGCGTCAAAAATAAAATCAGGTGAAATTTTAGTCTTTGGAATTTTAAAATCAAACCAATCCTGCAGTTCATAATCAAAACAGATTCCATGCATGAAATTGAACAAAGATTTCTTGAGTCCAAAACTAAATTTATCATGATCGATTCCTGTTGCATCTGTATAATTAATATCATTATTAGCAAAAGTTCCTACAATTTCGGTTTCTTTTACCACGCCAAATTTCTCCGGATATAAGCCCACGGGACTGTGCGCAGTCATCGCAAATTGATGCCAAAATCCAGATTGTAATACCCCAACTTCAAATAATTGCCGAACCATTTCGAGACTGTCTACGGTTTCCTGAATGGTTTGCGTCGGATAACCATACATTAAATAGGCATGCACCATTACGCCAGCTTCGGTGAAATTTCGGGTTACTTTCGCCACTTGTTCGACAGTTACGCCTTTGTCAATCAATTTCAATAATCGATCCGAAGCCACTTCAAGACCACCGGAAACAGCGATACAACCAGACGCCTTTAACAGCAAACACAAATCTTTAGTAAAACTTTTTTCGAATCGAATGTTGGTCCACCAGGTAACAGCTAATTTCCTGCGAAGGATTTCGAGCGCTAAAGACCGCATCAATGCCGGAGGTGCAGCTTCGTCTACAAAATGAAACCCATTCTCCCCGGTTTGCACAATCATTTCTTCCATTCGGTCGCACAACAAGTTGGCAGCAACAGGTTCATACACTTTGATATAGTCTAAAGAAATATCACAAAACGTACATTTCCCCCAATAACAACCGTGCGCCATGGTGAGTTTATTCCATCTCCCATCACTCCACATACGGTGCATGGGGTTCACAATTTCGATAACCGAAATGTATTTATCCAAAAGCAAATCCGAATAATCGGGAGTTCCCACTTGGGATTGTTTGTAATCGTGTTTTAGGGAATTATTTTTGTAAATGACTTTTCCGTCTTCCAACAGAAAGGTTCGTTTGTAGGAATTGTAATCCAGATTTTCAATATTAAAAATTAATTCTTCAATGGGTGTTTCACCATCATCCAACGTAATAAAATCAAAGAATTCAAACACACGAGCATCCGAAAGGGAACGCAATTCCGTATTTGGGAAACCGCCACCCATAGAAATCTTGATATTCGGATACTGCTTTTTGACCCATTGTGCCGAACGAAAAGCACTGTATAAATTCCCAGGAAAAGGAACCGAAATCAGGAATAATGTAGGTTGAATGGTTTCAATTCGTTCTTTTAAAATCGAAAGGAGTAGGTTGTCAATATATGTTGGCTTCTGTTGTAAAGCTTCGTACAATTCATCAAAAGAATTGGCGCTTCGCCCCAAACGTTCGGCATAGCGACTGAAACCAAAATTGGCATCGACACATTCTACAATAAAATCAGAAATATCTTCGAGATACAAAGTCGCCAAGTGTTTCGCTTTGTCCTGCGTTCCCATAGTCCCAAAAGCCCAATCCAGTTCTTCTAATTGTGCAAATCGCGAGGCTTCTGGCAAGAAATCTTCCTGACAGATTTGAAGTGCCAAGGTTGGATTTTTTCCTTGAAGGAAAGCAATTACGGGATCAATCGTTTTTAGATATTCATCTTGTAAAGCGAAAATACGTTTCAAATTGTCAGAGATCTCTCCATTTTTGAACTTTAAACTTCCAACAGTAAATAAATTTTCTAACCCAGCCTTCGAAAATAATTTCAAAATTACTTCGATACCCAAATCTGCTTGAACAGATTCAATATTTTTGGTATTCAGAAACCCTTTGATGTAAGCGGTTGCCGGATACGGTGTATTCAGTTGGGTAAACGGAGGCGTGATTAAGAATAATTTGGTTTTCAAAAGAAATAAGTTTTGTGCAAAAATAAAGGTTAAAAATGGATTCCTAGCAATTTAAAAATAGACATTTCCTAAACATATCTTAAACCAAAAAAACATAACTTTACTTTTTCTTACTTTAGCCTCAAATTTAGAAACTCATAATATGCCAACCGACTGTATCAGCTATCAGAATTCCGGATATTTTTCTTCTTTGATGAATGATTATTTAGACTCGAATAAAAATTTACAAACTTTATATAACAGATTTCCAACACTTGAGAACTTTGAAGGACAAATACTGGAAAAGCAAGCTAATTTTAATGATAGATCCAGAGCTACTTTGGTATCTGTTTTAGAAAAACAATACGCTACAATTGAAACTTTTGTTTTGACCAAACAAAACATTCAATCTCTAAACAGTCCAAATACATTTACGGTTACTACAGGCCACCAATTGAATTTATTCAGTGGTCCTTTATATTTCTTGTACAAAATCATTTCGACTATTAATTTAACAACTGAGTTAAAAGCGAAATATCCAACGTATAACTTTGTTCCCATCTATTGGATGGCAACCGAGGATCATGATTTTGAAGAAATCAATTATTTTAATTTTAAAGGTAAAAAATTCCGTTGGAACAAAGAAAGCACAGGTCCCGTTGGACGATTGTCCAGCGAAGGCTTAGCTGATTTTCTTAAAGTATATGCGCTCGAATTAGGTTCCAGCACCAATGCAAATACACTCAAAAAACTGTTTGAAGATTCCTATCTTAATCATGATAATTTAGCCGATGCCACGAGGTTTTTGGCAAATGCACTTTTTGGAGCGTATGGCTTAGTCATTTTGGACGCGGATAATGCCGATTTAAAACGCAACTTCATTCCTTATGTAAAAGAAGAATTACTTCACCAGTCCTCCCATAAATTGGTGTTGGAAACTGTTGAAAAATTAAAAGACTACACGGTTCAAGTGAATCCCCGTGAAATCAATTTGTTTTACATAGAAGATGATTTACGCGAACGCATCCTCTTTGAAAACGGGACCTACAAAGTAAATCATACAAAAATTGAGTTTTCTGAAAGTGAGATTTTATCACTTTTAGAAAATCATCCTGAAAAATTTAGTCCTAATGTGATAATGCGTCCGTTATATCAGGAAGTAATTTTGCCCAATCTATGCTACATTGGCGGAGGTGGAGAAATTGCCTATTGGCTAGAACTAAAATCTTTTTTTGCTGCAGCAAAAATAACTTTCCCTATACTTTTGCTAAGAAATTCTGTACTCCTTGCAACTGAAAAGCAAGCAAAAAAAGCCGATAAATTAGATTTGACCTGGGCAGCTTTATTTAGCAAACAAGTAGATCTAATCAATGACAAAGTAAAAGTGCTCTCAGAATTCCCTATTGATTTAACCATCCAAAAAGAACATTTAAAAAATCAATTTCATTATTTACACTCATTAGTGCATCAAACCGACAAATCCTTTACCGGAGCTGTAAAAGCACAGGAAGCGAAACAACTAAAAGGATTGGAAAATCTGGAAAGAAGGTTATTAAAAGCCCAAAAACGCAAATATACAGAACAATTACAACGCATTACCGACTTGCAAAACGAGTTATTCCCGAACCAAAGTTTACAGGAACGACAAACTAATTTTTCGGAATTTTATTTGGAATACGGCGAAAACCTAATTTCGACAGTCGTCAAACAACTCAAACCATTGGACAACAATTTTGATATTATTATAATTTAATCAGATAACCTTTATTTGAGTACCGAATTTGTAAAAATAATCAATAAAAAAATACTATTTTTGCACAAAATTTAAAAAACAAAAAGATGGCTACTAATAGAACATTTACAATGATTAAGCCTGATGCTGTTGCTAACGGACACATCGGAAACATACTTGCTATGATAACTACTGCAGGTTTCAAAATTATTTCTTTGAAATTAACGCAATTAACTGTAGCTGATGCGCAAGCATTTTATGAAGTGCATGCTGCAAGACCATTTTATGGTGAATTAGTAGAATTCATGTCAAGAGGACCAATTGTTGCTGCTATTTTAGAAAAAGAAAATGCTATTGAAGATTTCAGAACTTTAATTGGTGCTACAAATCCAGCTGAAGCTGCCGAAGGAACTATCCGTAAAGCATACGCTACTTCTATTGGAGAAAATGCAGTTCACGGATCTGATAGTGATGAAAATGCAGCTATCGAAGGTGTGTTCCATTTTGCTGGAAGAGAGCAGTTCTAGTATTCCGTTTTCAGTCACAGTTGACAATTACGAATTATAATAAAATAAAAATCCCGTTTCAAAACGGGATTTTTTTATGAACCGAAAAACCAAAACAGATCACTAAAAACTGAATAATGAGCACTTCTACACTATCTCAAAACCACATCCTTCACTACATCGCGCCTTAATTCCTCATTAATCATAGCCACAATTTTTGATTTTCCGTGACTCAATTCCTCTCTTAATACGGATGAAGTTAGCTCCACATACAACGTGCTTCCTTTTAAAACCACATTATTCGTATAACTGTTCACACCGTTCCCCATGAGATTTTTCCAAGCGTCTTTAACGTCAATCTGGTCCATTCCGGGTTGCAGTTTGTTTACTTGGATAATTTGTTTCAAAACATCCCCTACTGTACTTTGATTATTTAACCTTTTTGCCATCTCCCAGTAAATTTATTGGTCCCGTTTTCTTGTAATGATATGCTGTTTTTTCTGCATTTAGCAACACTAATTCATGATCTGTTAAAGTGATTAACTCCTCACTCCATTTCGTAAAAGGAGTCGAATAATCAATATAAATTTTGTCGTATCTGAATCGTACCGTCACGTTTTCATAAGCATCATTCACCAAAAAAGTTCCGTCTAATTGCGGCATTACCTTCTTCCGAATTCCTTTATTATTTATATCTATTTCAAAGTAATCATAGCTTTCATTGATACTATAATCCTTATCTTTTAAAGTATCAAAAGCAACCATTTCAATTTCCCAATACCCATTTAATTTCTCAACATCGGCTGGCTTTATCTTTTGCTGACATCCCACAAAAAAGAGTGCTATAAAAAGAAGGCTGAATGTGTTTTTCATATTTAATTTATTTTTTAGGAGCTATTTCCTGCTTTTTACTCCAATCTTTTTACCCGCTGCAAAAGCAGTTAAAAAGGATTTACGTTACAATCAGGGCTAAGGCATTCGAATTAAAAAGAAGCATAATTCTAAGGACAAAGTTAAACTTAATAAACTCAAACAAAAACAAAAAACTCAACACCCATTAAACTATTTTCTATATTTTTGATCTTACACTACAAATAGCCAGAACATGTCTAAAACAATCTACAGTCTGCTTTTCGCATTTTTGTGCATGAGTTGCAGCTCTGAATCTGCCGACACATCTCCCATTCCTACACCAACAGAAACACTCTACTTTCCACCGTTAACAGGTACAACTTGGGAAACAAAATCAATTACAAGTTTGGGTTGGAAACAAACAGCTGTTCTGCCACTTTTAGATTATTTAGAACTGAAACACTCTAAAAGTTTCATCATTCTAATCAATGGCCGAATTGTAATGGAAAATTATTTTAACGGACATGCAGCAACAACCAATTGGTATTGGGCAAGCGCTGGAAAAACATTGACAGCAACACTTACGGGTATAGCCCAACAGGAAGGATTTTTGAATATCAATACAAAAGTTTCACAATACATTGGAACAGACTGGACGAGCGAAACATTAGCGAAAGAAAATCTAATTACGTGCAAAAACTTACTCACCATGACTTCTGGTATCGATGACATCGCTAATGGTGATAATATTTCTCCTGTAAGTTTACTATATAAAGCCGATGCAGGAACGCGATGGGCCTATCATAATGTATATGTAAAATTACAAGATGTTATTGCGCAGGCTTCCGGTCAAACTTGGAGTAATTATTTCAATGCAAAATTAAGAAACAAAATAGGAATGGACGGTACTTGGTTCCAGTCTGGCAATAATTCTGTTTATGGAAGCACCACTAGAAGTATGGCGCGTTTTGGGCTATTGATGTATAACAAAGGAAAATGGGATAACACCGTAATTTTGGATGAAAACTACTTTATCGAAGCAACAACGACTTCTCAAAATATTAATTTAGGATATGGCTATTTATGGTGGCTGAATGGAAAAAGCAGTTACCATTTACCTCAATCCCAACTTACAATTCCTGGAAGTATTATACCATCTGCCCCAAACGATATGTTTATGGCATTAGGTAAAGATGATCAGAAAATCTATGTTATTCCAAGCAAGAAAATGGTAGTAATTAGAATGGGTGACGCTGCTGACAATGCCAATCTGGCCCTGTCTGATTTTGACGATGTTTTATGGCAAAAAATAAATGCTTTATATCAGTAATTTATTTCGTTTTCAATCGTTTGATAAAACCTAAAATAAAGAAAACCAAGCCGATTACCAACAAAAAATAATAGAAACCAATACTTTTATCTCGGATAAGATTTGCCACTATGAAGGAAATAATACTTACAAAGTAAAAATAAATAGGGTTAGTATTTTTGATAGATGAAAAATTCATTGCCACAATATTATTTAAAAAAACTGTCTACAAATTCATATTTATTAAAAACCTGAAGATCCTCGATTCCTTCTCCAACTCCTATGTATTTAACCGGGATCTGAAATTGATCTGAGATTCCTATTACAACACCACCTTTTGCAGTTCCGTCTAGCTTTGTAACCGCTAAACAAGTAACCTCTGTTGCAGCAGTAAATTGTTTAGCTTGCTCAAAAGCATTTTGTCCCGTAGAACCATCCAAAACTAATAACACATCGTGTGGTGCATCACCAACAACTTTTTGCATCACTCGTTTTACTTTGGTCAATTCGTTCATTAAATTAATTTTATTATGCAAACGTCCTGCTGTGTCAATAATAACAATATCGGCTTTTTGTGCTACCGCTGATTGCAAAGTATCAAAAGCTACCGAAGCCGGATCACTGCCCATATCTTGGCGAACAATTGGTACACCTACTCGATCCGCCCATATCTGCAATTGATCAATAGCTGCAGCACGAAACGTATCAGCAGCACCAAGAACAACATTATAGCCTTGTTTTTTAAATTGGTACGCTAGCTTCCCTATAGTAGTCGTTTTCCCAACTCCATTTACTCCAACCACCATTAGAACGTAAGGTTTAGTCTGTGTAGGAATTATAAATTCGGTTGCTTCACCAGAGTTAGTCTCTGATAACAATGCAGCAATTTCTTCTCTGAGGATTTGATTAAGTTCGTCTATGCCCAGATATTTATCTGAGGATACGCGACTTTCTATTCTGGTAATAATCTTTAAAGTTGTATTTACACCAACATCTGAGGCAACAAGGATTTCCTCTAAATTATCCAGAACTTCATCATCAACTTTTGACTTTCCAGCTACCGCTTTGGTTAATTTGGAAAAGAAATTCGTTTTTGACTTTTCAAGACCTTTGTCTAATGTTTCTTTTTTCTCTGACGAAAATATTCTTTTGAAAAAACTCATTGTATAAATAGTATTAAGAATGAAGTATTTAGATCAAAGGAACTAATACGCTTTTCTAAGGGTAAATATAGAAAATAAAAAAGCTACTTCCGAATGAAAGTAGCTTTTCTATATAATGCTAATTGAATATTATTTCTTTTTCAAGAACTCATCAACTGATTCTGGAGTCATAATAGATTCTACGAATGTATATGCACCTGTTTTCGGAGATTTCACCATTTTGATGGCTTTTGATAATCTCTTAGAAGCTGTCTGTAAGGTTGCTACTGTTTTCTTTGCCATGACTAATTATTATTTAATTTCTTTATGAACAGTTACACGTTTCAAGATTGGATTAAATTTTTTAATCTCTAATCTGTCTGGAGTATTTTTTTTGTTCTTTGTTGTTATGTATCTTGAAGTTCCTGCAACACCTGAAGTCTTGTGCTCAGTACATTCTAAAATTACCTGGATTCTATTACCTTTCTTTGCCATCTTGCTATTTTTTTATTTTGGAAGGGATTATTTAATAAATCCTTCTGACTGTGCTTTTTTCAAAACTGCAGCGATTCCATTTTTATTAATTGTTTTTATCGTAGATGCAGCTACTCTTAGAGTAATCCATCTATCTTCTTCTGGAAGATAAAAACGCTTTTTAACTAAGTTTACAGAAAATTTTCTCTTAGTTTTGTTCATAGCGTGAGAAACGTTATTTCCTACCATCGCTCTTTTACCTGTAAGGTCACAAACTCTTGACATTATACTTATCTTTTATCGTTATTCAAAATCAGGGTGCAAAGAAAAGAAAAATAAACCTATTAACCAACAATATTACCGTACATTTTTTAAAATTTCTTTCTGTAATAGTTCTAAACTTTTAATTACCGCTCTATCTATCACTTTTTCACGGGGTTGGCCAAAATTAAATTCTTCAACAATTATTTCATTTGGCGTAGCCAATGCAATAAAAACAGTTCCTAAATCCGCATTTGAGTCTCCTTTTGTCGGCCCTGAATTTCCTGTGGTCGCAATTGCATAATCTGTTTTCATCATCTTTTGCACACTCTGAGCCATCGCTGAAACAACCTCTCGACTCACTACTGAATGTTGGTTTATAAGATTTTCAGAAATCCCTAAAACATCAATTTTCACATCCGTTCCGTACGAAACTACACCGCCCTTAAAATAACTTGAAGCTCCGGAAACAGTCGTCAAAACCTGTGCTATTTTTCCTCCAGTACAACTTTCAGCGGTGGAAATGGTTTTATTTTGCTTTGTCAGCATTTTCCCTACGACGACCTCTAGGGTTTCATCATCATCAAAACCAACGATAATATCATGGATTATAGCATCCAGCGAGTTTACATTTTCCTCGAGAGCAGCTTCTAATTTTTCTTTATCTGTACCACGAGCAGAAAGACGCAAACGAACTCTTCCAGGTGCAGGCAAATAAGCTAATTTAATAAACACCGGCAGGTTATTTTCCCAATCTTCTATTCGTTCCGCCACCATACTTTCTCCTTGTCCGTACGTCAGAATTGTTTTATGAATAATATAAGGACGTTCATACTCCCGAACTACTTTTGGAATAATTTCATGCTCCATTAAATACTTCATTTCATAAGGAACTCCGGGAAGCGAAATAAAAACGGTATTTCCCTTTTTCATCCACATTCCTGGTGCAGTGCCTACCTGATTATGAAGCACTGTACATTTTGAAGGAACGAGCGCCTGATCTTTATTGATTTGGGTAATAGTACGCTTGTAAAAACCTTCTATAAGTTGCGTGACATGAGCCAGCACTTTTTGATCAATAACCAATTCATCTTCAAAATAATCACAAAATGTTTTCTTAGTAACATCATCTTTTGTTGGTCCTAAACCTCCGGTGATAATTACTAGATCAACTTTGTTTTGAAGTGCGACAAACGTATCTAAAATGTGCTTTTTATCATCACTAATCGAAATCATTTCGGTGATTTCAACACCAATTTTATCTAACGACTTAGCTATAAAACCAGAATTCGTATCGACAATCTGACCTATTAAAATTTCGTCACCTATGGTAACTATAGTTGCTTTCATTTTAAATTAGAATTTGAAATTTAATTTTTACCTAAAAAATTAACACTTAATACTTGCTAACTTTAGGATTTGTATAATCACATTCCGCAGGGATTTGTAAGAATTTTTTAATTTTTACAAATTGCAATAATTTATAAATAAACTCATAATGTTTTTCATCATAGGTTAAGGAGAAAATTTCTTTTGCAATCCCATTGGGTCTATTTTTACTGGTTACAGTAAAATCAAAAATACTTGAAAACATCAGTAAAGGCAGATGGAATTCTGTATTATTCTCTACTATATAATGTGAAGTTCCACGATTATACTTTCTCGCTTCTTTAATCTTATTATACTTCATCGCATAATTTTTATAAGAAACACCATCAATTAGAGTATCCTTTTCATTCACAAAATCATACCTAGTAGAATCATACTTATTTTTCTCATTTTGATAAGAAACACTTTCACAAGTCAACGATATAGTTTCTGCTTTAAAAAAATCACTTTTACCAATTCTCGAAATACTACGAATGCCTTTTTCATCTTTAAAATCCATTCTGAAATTTAAATTATCCTCTTCGTTAACATATACACTATAACTATCGTCTTGAGAATTAGTTAAAAGGTATCGCTTCTCAATTTTTGAGGTTTCATTTTTCTGGAAATTATATTCAATAATGTAATCAAAAGAATACGTTTTTTGAGCGTAGCTATTATAAAAACATAACAACAAAAGCAGTAGTATTATTTTGTATTTCATATTTGTCTTTTATACCAAAAACAATTCTATGGTAGTTTTTAAAATACGCAATAGTTAAATGATAGTGTTCATTTGTAGTTTGCGTGAGGGATAAAAGTGAAAATCCTCCCGTTTTTTAGGAAGATTATAACGGATAGCCCGACCCGTTTTTTCAGCGGGTCGGGCCCCAATATTACAAATCGAAATCTTTTTTTATTTCTTTGATAGCGTCATTAACTTGATTTTTTACGCTCTTAAAAGTCTCTTTAATATCTTTCTTTTTACCTTCGGCTTTGGTCCAGGCTTCAATTTGAAGAATCTCTTCAAAAGCCACGTTTAAACCCATTAAATCAAGCGTAGGCTTAATCTTGTGCGCATAAGCATAAGCATGCTTATGGTCTTTCTTTTTTATTCCTTCTTTGATTTGTAGTAAATCATCCGGCACTTCGGTAACGAATAAAGTTAGAATTTCATTTACAAATTCCGCATCGTTATCTGAAAGTGCGTACACTTTTGAGAGGTTGTAATTTATAGCCATTATTTCACTTGTATTCTAAATAGTTGTTGTCCTTCTAAAAATCCTTCTAAAACATCATCAGGTTTTACGGCAGCGACCCCTTCTGGAGTTCCTGTAAAAATAATATCCCCAATTTTTAACGTAAAAAACTGAGAAACATACGAAATGAGTTCATCAATTTTCCATAGCATAAAACTAGAATTACTTATTTGTACCGTTTTATTATTATTGGTTAATTCAAAAGTAATATTTTCTAACGAACTAAATTGAATTTTTGGTAAAAATTCTCCTATAACTGCCGATCCATCAAACGCTTTTGCTTTTTCCCAAGGCAATCCTTTTGCTTTTAATTTATCCTGTAAATCCCGAGCCGTAAAATCGATCCCAACACTAATTTCGTCATAATATTTATGAGCAAACTTAGGCTCAATGTATTTCCCCACTTTACTTATCTTAACAATGATCTCAATTTCATGGTGTACATCCTCTGAGAATTCCGGAATTACAAACGGATGCTGTTTTAACAAAATAGCCGAATCGGGTTTCATAAAGACTACAGGTTCTGTAGGTCTCTCGTTATGCAATTCAGCTATGTGATTGGTATAATTTCTACCGATACAGATTATTTTCATTTGGTTTTAATTAAAAATTTAATTATTGAAAAGTTCCAAATTAACTTAATTTATTGTTCAATTTTCTAAGTTTGATTGCGGTTAAAACTTTCTTAGTATACAAAGGAAAATCCGCGTTTTGAATCCAACTGAAATATCCGGGTTCTGTTTCTAGAATTTTATCGACTTTGACACCTTTATGTTTTCCAAAAGTAAAAATTTCCTCATTATCTTTATCAAAAGCAATCATACCTGCAAAGTCCGCTATTTTCTTTCGTGTAGTAAATTCCGATAACGATTTCATGTCGTTCTCTAATTCCGGATAACGATCCAATTGCGCCTTTAATATTTCATATGTAGCCATCGTATCCGCTTCTGCTGAATGCGCATTTTCTAACGTTTTTCCACAATAAAACTTGTGAGCCGCCCCCAATGTGCGTTCTTCCATTTTATGAAAAAGAGTTTGTACATCTACCGAAACCCTGTTTTTCATGTCAAAATCTACTCCGGCACGAAGCATTTCTTCTGCCAATAACGGAATATCAAAACGATCTGAATTAAACCCAGCCAAATCACTGTCTTTAATCATCGCGTAAACTTGCGATGCCAATTCATTAAAAGTAGGCTCATTAGCTACTTTTTCATCAGTTATTCCATGAACAGCTGTTGTTTGAGGTGGAATTGGAATCGTGGGATTGACTAACCATGTTTTACCCTCTTTATTTCCGTTAGGAAAAACTTTGAATATTGAAATTTCTACAATTCTGTCTTTACCGATATCTATCCCTGTGGTTTCAAGATCGAAAAAGCAAATTGGTTTATTGAGTTTAAGTTCCATTTTTAATTTTTGCTTGATTACAAATATAGAAATTTGGGTTTAATTTCATTTAAAGTTCAACGTTTAAAGTTCCTTAAACTATCAAAAAAAATAAAACCCGATTGATTTTTAAAAATCAATCGGGTTTTATTACAATTATACTTTTTTAAACATCTCTGTTTACATCAAAAGCTTCTAAATACTCAGCAACTCTTTTTACAAAACTACCTCCTAATGCTCCATCTACAACTCTGTGGTCATAACTGTGTGACAAGAACATTTTTTGGCGAATCCCAATGAAATCACCTTCTGGAGTTTCAATTACTGCAGGCATTTTTCGAATGGCTCCAAGCGCTAAAATCCCTACTTGTGGCTGATTCAATATTGGCGTACCAAAAACACTTCCAAAAGTTCCAACATTTGTAACCGTATAGGTTCCGCCTTGCGTATCGTCTGGTTTTAGTTTTCCAGCTTTGGCACGACCTCCTAAATCGTTTACCGCTTTTGCCATTCCAACTAAGTTCAATTGATCTGCATTTTTAATAACCGGAACAATTAAGTTGCCATTTGGCAATGAAGCTGCCATTCCAAGGTTTATATTTTTCTTTTTTATAATGTAATCCCCATCAACAGAAATATTCATTCCAGGAAAATCTTTGAGTGCTTTCGCCACTGCTTCCATAAAAATTGGCGTGTACGTCAATTTTTCGCCTTCTCTCTTTTCAAACGCATTTTTATTTTTCTCTCTCCATTTCACAATATTTGTCACATCAACTTCGATGAACGATTGTACGTGAGCTGACGTTTGTACCGAAGCGACCATATAACCCGCAATTAGCTTGCGCATTCTGTCCATTTCTATAATTTCATCACCACCACTTACAGATACCGGCGCTGCTTTTTGAGCCACTGGAACTACTTCTGGTTTTTGAACCGCAGCAACAGGAGCCAATACTATTGGTTGGTTTTTTCTATTTTTTACGTAGTCTAAAATATCATTTTTAGTTACTCTTCCTTCTTTTCCTGTTCCGGAAATTGAGGCTAATTCCGCAACCGAAACCCCTTCTTCTTTGGCTATATTTTTCACCAATGGCGATAAGAATTTTTCAGATTCTGAATAGTCAGCAGACACATCTGAAGAGATTGCAACCATTTCTTTCGCAGCTGTATCAGTTTTTGCTACTTCAGCAACAACCTCAGCGGCTGCAGCTTCTTTAACAATTGGCACGAGCTCTCCCCCTTCGGTTTCAATTATTGCTATAGTTTGACCTACTTGAACTAGATCATCTTTTCCAAACAATTGTTCTACCAAAATTCCCGAAACTTCGCTTGGCACTTCACTGTCTACTTTATCAGTAGCAATTTCCAGTACCGCTTCATCGGCTTCAATTTTGTCTCCAACTTCTTTCAACCAATTTGTAATGGTCGCTTCTGCAACGCTTTCTCCCATTTTAGGAAGTTTCAATTCAAATCTTGCCATATTATTAACCTAAAAGGTGATATTGATTTTCAGTTTGCGAAATTACTAAATATTTCAAATATAAATTACATTAAATGTAATTTTTTACTCTATTTTAATAATCTCACCTCTCTCATAACTATTATTACTTCCTATTAAAAAATTAGCATTTTTTGGTAATATTTTAAAAGTATACCCTCTATTTCTTAAAGATTCAAGAATTGAGATCGTATCTTTAAAAGAAACAAATTCGTTATCTATAATAATTTCAGTTGCTTTTTTAGTTTTAACAAAAGACGAAATTACCATTTTTTCTGTTTTTAAACCGTGAAACTGCACTTTATTTTGCAAAACTAGAACCAGTTTATCCATCAATTTTTCCTCTGATGAATACAATAAATAGGATTTAGAAAGATTTTTTACACCAAGGTTTCGGGAGGTTTTTCCTTGAAACCTTTTTATAAAAGAGAAAAAAACAATCCCCATTTGCATAAAAATCGAAAAGAATAAAGAAACTTTAAAATGCTTTTTATAAAAAAAATTCATAGCTTTTTGAAAACGTTTCATATATCTTTCATCCTTAAAGGTACTTTCTCCCTTGTAGTGAATTACGGTAGTTTCATGGAAATAAAAATTGGCTTTTTCTTTTTGCGAAACGCGATAAGACAAATCAATATCATCCGAATACATGAAACAATTTTCATCAAAACCTCCCATTTCAAGATACAAATCCCTTTTCATAAACATAAAGGCACCTACGAGAATATCAACTTTCCCTGTTTCATTTTCGTTTAAATGTTGTGCGTAATAATCCCCAAATGTTTTTGATTTAGGAAACAATTTGTACAAACCTGTAATTTTTGTAAAAGCAACCCAAGGAGTTGGGATACCACGTTTACTTTCGGGCAAAAAATTCCCCGAACCATCGATTAGTTTGCAGCCTATAATCCCTAAATTAGATTGTTTTTGGGCGAAAGCCAAGATTTTTATAAACGTATCTTCAGCGACAACAGTATCAGGATTAAGAATGCAAATATACTTTCCTTTAGCTTGAGCAACACCTATGTTGTTACCCTTTGGAAAACCTATATTTTCATAATTCATAATGAGTTTTACGCTTGGAAAACGCTGCTTTATCATTTCACAACTGTCATCAGGAGAATTATTATCAATTACAATAATTTCGCTATCAATGGTTTCTAACGCTTTTTGAACGCTCAAAACACATAATTCGAGAAAATAACGCACGTTGTAATTGAGAATAATGACGGATATCTGCATTTTTCAAAGATATCTTTTAAGATGTAAAAAGACAAAGGTTAAAAGTTTTTAAAAATAGCAAAATATGATTCGACACCAGTACTTCTATTTACTTTAAAATCTATAATGATCGAAAATACTTTTATTTATCTGCCAAAGTCATCCTGCAAACGAACAATATCATCTTCATCCGAAGGGTTTTCTGGATCTGTATGCTGCCAAATTTCGGCAACTATCCCCCAAGAATCAAGGCCTATCAAGCGATGGCGTTCCCCTTTGTCCATTTGAATAAAAGTACCTGGTGCTAACTTCTGAATGTCCCCCTCTTCATCGGTCAAACTCGTTTTTACCCCGACCTCTCCGGAGAGTATTTTCCATATTTCGGCTCTGCGATGGTGAAATTGCCATGACAATCTTTTATGCGGAGCAACAACCAAAATTTTCGGACTCAACTTATTTGTAATTTTAATCACATCCATTTCAAGATGTGGAAAAAATTGAGCTGCAAAAGCAGCTGCCTGACTTTCATCAATTACAAAAAAACCTCCCCAAGGTCGGGTTTCATCTTGCTTTATTATGGTGAAATTTTCTTTTTTTAATGCTGTTGCAATTTGTTCAAAAACAGCACTTTTTTCTAGTGTATCAAATATGTTAAGGTTCATTTTTTTGTTTTAAAAAAGTAAAAATATTCCATTAATAGTATTTAAGCAAATTCTAGTGGCTATAAATGATAAATTCATTCGATCTTAATTTTGAGTTTCCCATTAGAATTTGTGCTCCCTTTGGAACACTCACTTTCGTCTCTTTACCAAAATTTACAAGTACCGTGATTTGATCTCCTTCCAAAGAACGGGTAAACAAAATTTGATTGTTATGATGTTCTAGTCTTTCGTATTTCCCATATTGCAAAACTTTTTCATTATTTCGCAGCGTAATCAACTTTTTGTAGCCGTTAAGAATGGACTTTTTTTTGTTCATTAAACGCTGAACATTGGTTTTTTTGTAATCCGGATTAATTTTTATCCAGGTTTTCTGTGTTGAAAAACCTGCGAAAGGAGTCCCATTCCATTGCATAGGACTTCGGGATTTGTCCCGGTTGTGCTCATTTCCTTCAACAAGTGCGTCATTCGATTTTTTACCTTTGGCCAGAGCCAATTCATAATGAGTCCTTCCTTGAATATCGACCATTTCGCCTAAATTTTCTGCGATGATGTTATGCATCCCGATTTCTTCTCCATAATAAACAAAAGGAACCCCTTTGGCGGTAAGCATCAATGCCGCTAATGCCAACGCTTTATCAGGATTACCATTGGCTAATCGGTCTAGCATTCGAGGCATATCATGGCTTCCAAAAAACAAAGTTGGATAATTACTCATGTTTTTTTCCATACTTTGCATCTCGTCAAAAATACGTTGCGAAGAAAATGTTTTAATGCTTCCAAAGTTGAAATTAAAAACCACATCCAACAAATCCTGTGACTGGTATTGTTTTAAAACCTCAATTTTATCGCTTCCTATTTCTCCTACTATAAAACGATTATCATATTCGCTTACAGTCGATTTTATGATTCGCATGGCATTTTTCACACCTGCCTGATCAATGTCGTTGGTGTGCTGTTGTAGCCCGTCTTTTACCGGGTTATTCGCCGTAATTCCATCGGTGGTTAAGAAATTGATCACATCCAATCGAAATCCATCGACACCGCTATCCAGCCAAAAGCGTAGTACTTTTTGAACCTCAGCCACAACTTTAGGATTCGACCAGTTGAGATCTGCCATTTTTTTATCAAACTTATGATAGTAATATTGATGGGTTACCGTGTCTTTCTCCCAAGCGGTTCCACCAAAAAAAGATTCCCAATTGTTGGGTTTGTCTTTCCAAATGTAATAATCCCGATATGGATTGTCAACTGATTTTCGAGATTCCTGAAACCAATTGCACTCCGTTGAAGTATGATTCAGCACCATATCCATAATCACTTTAATTTCGCTTTTATGCGCTTCTTTCAAAAAAGTATCAAAATCTGCTTTGCTACCATAAGTAGGATCCACCTCATAATAATTAGCAATGTCATAACCGTTATCTACCTTTGGCGAAGTGAGAAATGGAGTCAGCCAAATACCTTTTATGCCCAACCCCTTCAAATAATCCAACTTTTTGGTCATCCCTTTAAAATCGCCATATCCATCGCCATTACTGTCCGCATAACTAGGCATATAGATTTGGTAAAATACCGATTCTTTCCACCATTTTTCTGAATTTTCATGCTGTTGTCCGGCAACGGAGCTACCAGCAAACAGCAACAAATAAAATAATGTGCTGATTGTATATTTCATATCAAAAAGTTTGTTTTTTCTGTTGAAAATTATAATCTACCACAACACCGTCTACTAACATTTTAGAACCTTCATACGTTACTTTGCCGCCAGAAGGAACAGAAATAAGTACCGCAGCACTTTCTGGAGCAATCTTTATTTTAACCGAAGAAGAAACGTTACGCGCAACAAAACGCCCCGAAACAGTATTGTACAAATCGACTTTTTTTCCTTGCTCTGTAGCTACTGAAACTTTTTTATTCGTAGTATAAGGGTTATAATATAAAAAAGAAGGATAGGCTTTATCACTATAAAAATCAGTAGCCAGTAGATTCAATTGTAGAATTCCAGTCACATTCGTTGGACGGATAATGCTTCCGAAGATCCCCACGTGTCCGCTGCCATAAACACTGAATTGCGATTCTTCGGGATTTTGACCCGGTACCCAAAGTGGCCCGTCACCTTGTGCCACAGGTCCTTTTAAGTTTTCATAGGCTTTATAACTGGACTGACGAATCATCCCTTCATACCCAATTACTCCTTTGCTAACCTCAGCTAGATGCGGAATCGTTTCGTGCTCATCCGGCATGTACTGCGGATAAAAAAAACGCGAAGCATTAGCGGCGTTCAACATCCATTTCCCAATTGCCGTAGCATACGATTGATTGTAGCGAACCATTGGAACCATTGGCCAAGCCATATCATAGGTATTCATCAAAAAGCCATAACCACCATGATCCACGGTACTACCAACGGTTCCTGAAATGTCAATTCCGTTCCAGTTGCCCACCAAAACACCCCAGCCTTCCCTACAAATTGCGGTTCCATCGAAGGTCCAGCCCAACATTTTATTCGTGTCGTATTGCGCTGCTCCTTCTTCTGCGTTTATTCTTGCCGCTAAATAAGCCCCAAAAGGCATTAGCAATTCATACGTTGGATTTATAGGTTGCGATTGTAGTGCAGCCAATGCACTTTTGGCTCCTTTTAAATACCTTGGATCTCCAAATTTTTTATACGCGGCATACAAAACCCACGCATGACCTGCTGCGGCATCAGGTTGCGCACAGATATTGTTTTTCATCGGTTTCATTTTGCCATAGTCAAAATAGGAATAATCATAATTCCCATTCAAAATAGAATCGGCCTTGAAGAATTTTTCGGCTATACTTTTAGCGATTACATCAAAACCCGGTTCATTAGGGTATTTGTCATAAACGGCATAAAACAAGAGATTCGGATATACATCATACCACCAATCCCGTCCATAACCACCACCCAATAAAGCCACTTCCGGAGCCGTATTGTTCATCATAATGTCCCAACCTGTTTCACTATTGAAATAATTTTTTAGCATACCAACATAATTTAAATTTGGTTGTTTGCTTTTGTCTATCCCCACTAAACTGGCGCCTAATGTGGCTCCCATTGTAGCGAGTGCTTCATGAAACATCCCTTTATTATTGGTTCCTTGCCTCACATCAGCCACTGCGGTATAGATACCAACAACGTTTTGAGAAAAATTCTTTTTGGTACTGTCTATCCATACCATCGGCCAAAACTTACCTTTGGCATTAAAATCATATACAATACTATCAAAACGCACCGCCATTTTTTTATAATCGATGATTTGAAATGGTTTGGGCAAGTTTGGCATTTGGTCCACACGTGCTATCCTTTGTTGTTTAACTTGGGCAGTTCCATTGAATCCGAAAAGGATAATAAACAAACCAGCGCAAGTAATTTTGAAAATAATATTCATTTCTTATTTTGATTTAATTATAATTCTATTTTAGAAATTGATCGGTATTACAGCATTTTTTCGGCCACTTCATTCCGTACTTTGCTATCAATTACTGGTTCATCCGGAGAAAGCAATTTCCCTTCTGCTATAATTTTCTTGGCGACAAAAATAGAACTCAACTGCAATATCGCAACGATAACAATAGCATAGCGCAACGCAATTTCAGTAGAGATAGCATAGGCCAAAACGAGAAAGGTTCCCGCTCCTAAAAATCTCCCTGCAAATAATCCCGCCTCGTGGTTCAAAATATAGGCAAATTCGCCTCTTTTTTCAATTTTAGAAACAATATCGATTACTTTAAATTGAATTGGGAAATACGCTAAATCCATCAGGGGTTTTGCTATCAACAACAATAAAATAAACATAATCACACCCGTTTGATTAAATAACAACCCATTGACTATTGCTCCTAAAGCAAATAAAACAAGTCCCGCAGTAAAAATTTTTATTCGATCCGAAGGTTTTGAGATCCTTCCTAAAACATACATAATTACTGCAGCAATTATGGCTCCTATGGATTGTGCAGTTCCTAATGCCCCTTCTTTCCCTATCAATAACATGATTAGCATGGCTGGTGCTGTTACCAGAAAACCCTGTACCAAGCCTTTCAATACTGACAATGACAACAACTTATACCATAATTGGTGAAATTTAAAAAAAACGTATTTTTTTTGTTCCGGGTTTTTGAATGTCCCCCTGAAACAAACTATAGAGGCTGCTACAGTCACTAAAAATACGATTCCGGTAATAATTAGATAGGCCGTGTGAATTTGTGCTTCGTCTCCGCTTGATTCGATAAACCAACCGATAGTAATCGGAATGACTACGGCTATAATCGTGTAGAAAAAGGTTTCCAAACCATAATAATAATTTCGATTCGTATCATTGGTAATGGCTAATGCCAAATAATCTCTGTTGGACCAATAAAAGCCAAAAGACAATCCCATCGTAATACCTGCAAATCCTATTCCCACTAAATCTAATGTCTTTAATGACATCATAATCATCATGGAAACACCGCTAAGCATCATTCCTGCCGAATATAATTTCCTGATATTAAAATGTTTCAGCAAAAAGCCATTCAATAAAAAAGTAAGCGGAATTCCGGTATAAATAGTAAGCTGATAAATCACAACTTTTACCGGATCATTGGAACTTCGCATCACATAAGCAGCTACAAAAATATCGATCACCGGCAAAACGATGGCATAGACCAGATTAGTAAGTACTAATATTTGAAAATTGTGGGTCTGGCTTTTAAAATGGCTAATTTCGGTTTGTAGTTTCTTGAACATTAGTTAAATTTTAAAAGTGAATAAATCGCTTTGATAGAAAACTCCGCGCCACAAACAAACTCATCCGAAGCACCGTAATAGATGGTAACCGTATCGCCATCAGGCTGAACAACATGTCCGTTAGTAAATACTACATTCCCAAAAAAACCAGTCAACTCATAGGTTGCGGTAGGAACCATTATAGGTTCTTCAGTACGTGCAATTACTTTTGTAGGATCTTCTAAATCCATTAAAAAAGCCCCTAAACAATATTGATGTGCCGCATTGGCTCCATGATAAATAGCTAGCCATCCTTTTTCAGTTTTTATGGGAGCAGCTCCGGCACCCACTCTTTTGCTATCCCATAGTCCAGCCCTTGTTTTTATAATACAATGGTGATTTCCCCAATGTAGCCCATCCGGAGAGGAAGTGATCCAAATATAATTTCCTCCAATATCAACGCTGCTTGGGCGGTGTAAAGCATAAAACATCCCATTTATTTTTTCATCAAAGATGGCGCAATCCTTATTGTGTGGTGGCAACATCATTCCATGGGATTGAAAATTTTTCCAATCGGTTGTGGTGCGTAAACCTACTCCTACTCCATTATCAGAAACTGCTGTATAGGTCAGGTAATATTTATTTTCGAGCAAAGTAACCCGGCAATCTTCTATACCAAATGTTTCCAACAATCCCTCACCAACTAAAGGTGGATAATTCTCTGGCTCATAAAAATGATGTCCATCGGTACTGCATAATAATCTCAAATGTGATAAAGTAGTCAAATAATCTACTCCTTTATAATTGATCACTCTGGCATCGCTGGCGTCTAATTCCGGATCGTCTGTAGGAATTTCTATAATTTTAATTGCTCCAGTTTCCGTTAAAATAGGAAACGAAATACTATTCTCTTTTTGTTCCGGTCTTTCGGCAACACGAACAATCAACCATGTTTTCCCTTCAAATTGAAATACCCCTGGATTAAGAAGACAGGTAATTTGCAAGCCTTCTCTACTGGCTGGTAAATCTGCTGGGGATAATAATGGGTTTTGTGTAAAACGTTTTGCAATATCTTTCATGCTATTCTATTTTAGTTTTTTTAGTTTTATTTTTCTGTCTTAATTGTTTTGCGAAATACGCAATTGGTATTTTTGAAAAAGCTGTTTAATGGTAAATTTATTCATTTTACCATTACAACTTTCATCAGAATTAGTTTATGTACTGATCTCACCAATAAGTCCAAAATATAAATAATTTACAGCAGAGCAAAATCCCTTCTTAAACGCAACTAAGGCTATTTTTAAATGTTCTTTTCAGGAAGCAATTCCAACAAAGCACTCGATTCCTAAATCATTTTCAGCACAAAATACTGTTTTTGACATAATAAGTTGAATTTTAATTCTGACAAAGGAGATTAATTCGCTCATAAAAACACTACCGTTGAAAAGTCACTGGATTTTATACTCCAAAATGCGACCGTCTTTGTTGCCTACCCAAAGCAAATCATCAGAGTCTTAAAAATAGCATTAAGAAAACTGTTTAAAAGTCTTAATGTATTGTCTAACAATTTTGATATTATTTTAATTCTAAAGCTCTTGAAGAATCAAAAAAACCTTAGATTAAATCATTTAAAAAAATACTATTTATATAAACTGAACTTTATGAATGTTTATTCAACTTCAAATATATAAAAAGTAATCAAAAAACAGGTGAGGTTGTTACACATTGCAATCTGTAGTTCAAATTCTTACCTTAATTCTATAACTTTCAAGAGGTCTGTTATGCTTAAATTATATTGAAAAATAGTCTTCATTATTATTTAACCCAAAATAGTTCTCCAAAAAAAAGAACAATCTGAAATAATAATTGTTAATGAAAACTTAGATTCAACTAAACAATTGGCAAATCGATATTTAATAGCTTACTTTTGCAAAAAATTTAGCCTTGTGAATTATCTATCAGTTGAAAATATCTCGAAATCTTTTGGAGAAAGAACTCTTTTTGAAAACATTTCCTTTGGAATTAATAAAGACCAAAAAATTGCCTTCATAGCCAAAAATGGCTCTGGAAAAACGACGATCATGAGTATTATTAATGGCTTAGAAGAGTCAGATACGGGACAAGTCGTTTTAAGAAAAGGCATAAAAATGGCTTTTCTTTCACAAAATAACAATTTGCAAGACGAATTGACCATTGAGGAAAGCATTTTTGCTTCGGATAATGAGACTTTAAAAGTGATTGAAGCGTATGAAAAAGCATTAGAAAATCCTGAGGATGAGGAAGCGTACCAAAAAGCTTTTGACGGAATGGATCAGCACAATGCCTGGGATTTTGAAACGCAGTACAAGCAAATTTTGTTCAAACTGAAGTTGGAAGATTTCAAACTGAAAGTAAAAAATCTTTCGGGTGGCCAGAAAAAAAGGTTATCACTGGCTATTATTTTGATCAATCGTCCTGATTTATTGATTTTGGATGAACCTACGAATCACTTGGATTTAGAGATGATTGAATGGCTAGAAAGCTATTTTGCCAAAGAAAATATCACACTGTTTATGGTAACGCACGACCGTTTCTTTTTGGAACGTGTTTGTAATGAAATCATCGAATTAGACAACGGAAAATTATACCAATACAAAGGAAATTACTCCTATTATTTAGAGAAAAAAGAAGAACGCATCGCATCTGAGAATTCTAGTGTGGATAAAGCGCAAAATCTTTTTGTAAAAGAACTGGAATGGATGCGCCGTCAACCAAAAGCGAGAACGACAAAATCGAAATCGCGTCAGGATGATTTTTATGACATTAAGGAAAAAGCGCAAAGTCGCCGTCGTGAAAATAAAGTAGAACTCGAAATCAACATGGAACGCATGGGAAGCAAGATTATCGAGCTTCACAAAATCTCCAAGAAATTCAAGGATCATGTGATTTTGAATAATTTCAGTTTTGATTTTCAACGTGGCGAACGTATTGGAATTATTGGGAAAAACGGAACCGGAAAATCGACTTTCTTGAATCTTTTAACCGGAACTTTGCCGCTTGATGGTGGAAAAGTGGTGGTTGGCGAAACGATAAAAATAGGATATTATACCCAAAGCGGAATCAATCCAAAACCGGGACAGCGCGTTATTGATGTGATTAAGGAATACGGAGAATTTATTCCGTTGATGAAAGGAAAATTGATTTCGGCTTCACAATTATTGGAGCGTTTCCTTTTTGATGCTAAAAAACAATACGATTTTGTAGATCGATTGAGTGGGGGCGAATTAAAACGATTGTACTTGTGTACAGTTTTGATTCAGAATCCAAACTTCTTGATTCTGGATGAGCCTACCAATGATTTGGATATTGTGACGCTAAATGTCTTGGAAAGTTTCCTTTTGGATTATCCTGGATGTTTAGTTGTAGTTTCTCACGACAGGTATTTCATGGATAAAATTGTGGATCACTTATTCATTTTTAGAGGTGATGGTGTTGTGGAAGATTTTCCTGGAAACTATTCTGATTTTAGAGCCTATGAAGACAGTGCCGATGTGGCCCAAAAAGAGGAAAACAAAGCCGACAAAAAAGACTGGAAACAAAACAATCCGACTGGAAACCTTACGTTCAACGAGCAGAAAGAGTTTCAGAAAACGGAACGAGAAATCAAAGATTTAGAGATTCAGAAAATAACTATGGAGCAATTGTTCTCAGATGGAAAAATTGCCGAAGCTGACATTGAAAAGAAAGCAAATGAATTGAAAAACATCATCAATAAAATTGAGGAGAAAGAGGAACGCTGGTTTGAGCTGAGTGCTAAGATAGAAGGATAATACTTTATTTATACTATTTACAACCCCAACACTTTTAGCGGTAACGCTGGGAATGTTGGGGTTTGTTTTTTAGGAAAAGAAAAGGCGGTTGCAAATGAGTAATAAAAATTCCATTTGACAATTTATAGTTTTTTTTATATATTTTTGAGATAATTAAAGCTTTACGTTTGTCAGACCATGCTAACTAATTTTAGGTAGATTGCAATTATTTTTTCCGCCTATAAACAAGTTAACAGTAATTTAAAAAAACTCAGTTTATGAATAAAGTTCTTTTTTACATATTACCCCTTTTTATTTTTTTTATAGGTTGTAAAAATGATTCTAATCTAGAAATAAAAGAAAACAAAAAACTAATAATACATGCGGGGTTTAGTGATAAAGAATCGGAAGATTTTAAATATTATTCAGATTCCACATATACTTTTTATTTGAAAGAAATTAAACATAGATATGAAAAGGTTGAAAAATTTAGTGCTTCTTGTTATCTTAAAAATGACACTTTATATTTCACTCCAAATGAATTTAAACCTACAAAAAGTGAAAAAGCGATTCTTAAAAATAATTTTATAGAATTTATCGGAAAATATTCTTCTTACCGTTTAGAAATAAAGAAAAACAACACCCGAATAAAAAGTAAACTTAACTTTAAAAATCTAAAAGATTTTGCTGTTTTTACTTATTATCCTGAATCCGAAAAATTAAATTATAAACCATATGATTTAAATCAATCAGAATTGGAAAAAGCTAATACAATTTTAGAAAAATGTTTTAATGAAAATAAATCAAAACTTAGAAATTCAAAGGAATATGTAAAGCAATGTATTGCCGTTAAGAATTCAAATAATGAAATTGAAGTTTGGATAAGATGCTATTGTAGAAATTCTTTTAACAAAAATGGATTTAAATTTTATCTAATAGAAATGAATGATGGGGGAAAGTGCAATTTTTCAATTAAAATCAATATTACAAAAGAATCATATTTAGATCTTGAAATCGCAGGATTAGCTTAAATTAAACTACTGCCAACATCGCTACAAATAAAAACATAAAACAAATGAATCTAAAAATCACTCTATCTAAATATTCTGAGAAGCCTAACTCTTTATTTAAGAAAATCTTCGTGACGTTTTCATTTGCTTATTTACCTTTTATATTACTTTTTGTAATCTTAGTTAATTTTGGTCTTATACCTGTAAATTTTAACGGCGAAGATATTTATGGTTTTAAAGGAGTAGTCGTTTTAGTTTGCTTTGCCCCTATTTTTGTTTTCATGTTCAGTGCTTTTGCTTACTTATGGTTTCGATTTGGAAATTTTGTTTTACGATTATTTGTTGCACTTTTACCTGACAACAAACAATAACTACAACATTAACAAACTAGTTTAAGACTTAAAATAAAAAACATAATTATGAGATGGACAATTATATTATCAACACTACTACTATTTGCATGCAATAAGAAGGAAACTCAAAGCAACTCTGTTTTGAATGACACTTTAATGAACATTCCGGAAACGACTAAAATAGTGAAGGCTGTAAAGCCAGAAAATCTACTGCCAAAACAATTTTCTAATGAACGTTTCAAAGAAGTAATTGTGGAACGAATAGGCGAAAATAAATTCAGAGTGCGCGGAAAAGGGCAAATCTTTGAGGCAAACTTTAACTGGATTGTTGAAGACGGACACGAAGAGTTAAATACTGGCTTTCAGACGACTGATGCGGGGGCTCCAGAGTGGGGTAACTTTGACTTTACAATTACCGTTCAAAAAAAACGAGTGAATTCTAAATTGACCCTCGTTTTATTTGAATCAAGCGCTAAAGATGGCAGCCGTCAACATGAACTGCCAATTGTTCTATTTTAATTGCTAAGTATTAAAAAACTAAGCTAATGGTTGTTTTGCTTTAACACAAGTAATACTCCCAAAAAACTCGCTATTCAAAGTTTATAATAGTTCTTGGTTTCACTACGCAAATGTCTCTGACTTCGCGCCCCAATAGTTAACCACACAATAGAGCAAACAGGAATTCGAATAGTCAAAATTCCATTAAATGAATTATTTTGCGTATTTTTGAATTATACTATTTAAAACATGAATGCAATACAAAGCTATAGCGAGGATATAACAACATTATGCAAAACACACAATGTTAAGACATTGTATGCATTTGGCTCCGTTTTAACTGAAAAATTTAATAGCGAAAGTGACATTGACCTAATCGTTGAATTTCAACCATTAGATGTTTTAGATTATGCTGATAATTATTATGATTTAAAATTCTCATTAGAAACCATATTAAAAAGACAAATTGATTTGCTTGAAGAAAAAGCTATTAAAAATCCTTATTTCAGAAAAACTATAAATCAAAACAAACAACTGATTTATGGACAATAATATTAAAACTTGGCTATATGATATTTTAAGTTCAATTAATGAAATCGAAAGTTATTTTATTGATCTACCAAAAGAATTTAAAGTTTATGAAAATGATTTAAGAACGAAAAGAGCCGTCGAAAGGAATATTGAAATCATTGGTGAAGCAATGAACCGAATTTTAAAAGAAGATAGTGAAATAATTATTTCAAACTCCAGAAAAATAGTTGATGTTAGAAATAGAATAATTCACGGTTATGATTCCGTTTCTGACGACGTAGTTTGGGGAATTGTAATTCGACATTTACCCATTTTACAAAAAGAAGTCGAAAAAATGCTGGAAGAATAGTAAACAATATTGACATTAATACATAAAAAAACCACAACATAATCTAATTCTGTTGTGGTTTTTCACTTTATAAACATACTATTTCTACCACGGAATCGGATTGTAATCTTTCAAGAATTTTCCGCACCAGTGTTTTCCTGTATTAATTCCGTCAAATAGTGGATCCATCACTCGGGCTGCACCATCAACAATGTCTAATGGTGGTTGAAAATCTTCTTCTTCCTGTTTTCTTTTGGCTAATTCGGCAGGATCTTCGTCGGTTACCCAACCCGTATCCACCGCGTTCATAAAAATCCCGTCTTTTGCCAACGTTCCTGAGGAGGTGTGCGTCAGCATATTCAATGCGGCTTTGGCCATATTAGTATGTGGATGGCGGTCCTCCTTAAAAAAGCGATGAAACTTTCCTTCCATTGCCGAAACATTGATGATGTGCTTTTTTCCGGTGTTGTCTTTCTTCATGACTTCCGAAAGACGGTTGCACAATACAAAAGGCGCTACGGAATTTACCAGCTGTACTTCAATCATCTCCGTTGTTTCTATTTGTCCCAATCGCAAGCGCCAGCTGTTGGTTTTTCTCAAATCTACTTGCTGCAAATCGGCATCGAGTTCTCCTTCCGGAAAAACTTCATTTGCCACGAGCGAATTATCAAACGAATACGGAATCTGAGATAATTTGGCGGAAGCCCGTAACCCAATTCCAGGTTCTGGTCCGTGCCAAGTTACCGGCATGTTTTGATTTGGAGAAATTCCTGATGTCAATACTTTTAATTCATCCAAACAATTGGTATGATCCAATAATAAAGTTTGTACTTGTTTTGGCAATGAAGCTATAGAAAGGGCTTCATTTTCCATTAGATGTGTATAAAATCCGGCAGGGCGCCGCACCGTTTGCGCCGCATTATTAATTAAAATGTCCAATCGCTCGTATTTTTGTTCTATAAAATTGCAAAAAATCTCCACACTGGGAATGTGTCGCAAATCCAGTCCGTGAATTTTCAAGCGATGTTCCCAATCCATGAAATCAAGTTCTTTAGAAAAGCGTAAGGCCGAATCCACCGGAAAACGAGTCGTTGCAATTACTGTGGCTCCACCACGCAACAACATCAACGTAATGTGATACCCAATTTTTAGACGAGAACCTGTAATAACGGCAACTTGTCCGTTTACGTCAGCGGTTTGAAACCGTTTAGCATAATTAAAATCGCCACAATCAGTACACATCGTATCATAAAAGTGGTGCATTTTAGTAAATTCCGTTTTACAAACGTAGCAATTTCTGGGAGTTTCCAGTTCCAATTGTTCTTTGAGTGCAAGATCATTGTAAGCCAATAGTTTTGGTGCCACAAAAACACTTGCTTCACGGGCGTGACGGATTCCGGTTTCCTTTCGGGCAGTTCGGTCCCGTTTTTCCATTTTGCGCTTCGCAGCCACTTTACCATCTTTTTTTCGTCGGGAAAGCTCATCACGATCTGGTCTGGAGAACATTCCTGCTGCTTTAATTAAAGCTGTTCGTTGTTCTTTTGGGATCTCAAATATTTGATCTGTATCCGTATTCAATTGTGCCAAAATAGCGATGCATCGGTCAATTTCTTCCGAGCTTATGGCAGTCTTATTTTCTATTGCTGATGTTGTCATTATATAAAACAGGCATTTTTATTAGCAAAATACCAAGGGTGCAAATATAGTCTTTATAGTCTTAAAGTTAGTCCAGAACTTAGTGCGTCATTTCTTCTCTCTCGCTTCTTGTATCTTGCCTCTCTCTTCCCTCCTTTTTTGTATCTTCGCCCCTACTTTGCAAACGCCTTTATGCTATTCCAAATAAAATCGTACTTACAATTCCTTTGGCACTCAAAAAATGAGCATGCGGTACATTCGCCTTTTGTGTTTACTTTATTGACAAAATGTTTGTATGATAAAAGACCCAAATCTGAGTATGCCATTTTAAGGAAGTACCGAAAATCACTTTTACATAACGACAATACAATTAAAGTTACTGATTTTGGTGCAGGTTCCAAAGTTTTTAAATCCAATAATAGAGCCATTGCTAAAATTGCTGCAACGGCTGGAATCTCTCCCAAGCGAGCCCAATTATTATTTAGAATAACAAATTATTTTCAACCCAATAGTATTTTAGAAATTGGAACTTCATTGGGATTGGCGACTTCGGCCCTAGCTTTAGGAAATTTAAAAGCCAAAATAACCACTTTAGAAGGTTGCCCTGAAACCGCGAAACAAGCTCAAAACCAATTTAAACAATTTGGTTTAACCAATGTAAATACCGAAATAACTGAATTCAATACTTATTTGAATAAACTTCAAGCTTTAAACTTTAAACTCATTTATTTTGACGGGAACCACTCCAAGAAAGCAACTTTGGATTATTTTGAAGTATTATTGCCAACCATTACTAACGAAACTGTTTGGATATTTGATGACATTCATTGGTCACAGGAAATGGGAGAAGCTTGGGAAATTATAAAAAAACATCCAAAAGTTACCGTAACGATAGATACTTTTCAATGGGGATTGGTGTTTTTTAGAAGAGAACAGTCCAAAGAACATTTTGTGATACGGGTATAAAAAAATGACAGTCATTACTGACTGTCATCTCAACATGAATTAAGTAATCCTTATTCTTTTGCTCTTTTCATTTCTCCTGATTTAGCTCCCATTCGGTTCAAGGTATACATTGGACCAAATTTCGCTTTTAAACCCGCAATTTTTCTGTTATCTTCAGAGGTAAGTCCTTCTTTCTCCACAGTATTTTTTCTACTGTCAAGCGCTTCGTACATTACTTTAATTTCATCCCAGTCTTCACGAGAATATTTATCTTTGTTGTCTTCAACTGTATGCACAAATTGTTGGTAAACATTATGAATATTCGATGCATTTACCCAATTAAAATTCATATCCTCACCCATTTTTCCTTCACCAAATAAGGCGTTTCTCATTTGTTGTTTACTGTTCGGTGCTGCCGCTGCTACAGCTACTTCTGCCTCCGCTTTTTGAGCTTCATATTTGGCTCTCAAAGCTTCATACTTGGCTCTGCTTGCATCAAGACGTGCTTGCGCCTCCACATTATCCTTCATGTTTGCGATAGCTGCTTCAGCTTCTCCGCTTCTTATTAGGTAAGCCGCTTCTATTCCTTCCCAGTTACTTTTAGCGTCTTCAGCAGTAACATTACCTAATGAATCTACATACATTACATAGGTGTCAACTTTTTTCTCTGCTTGTTCCGCTTTTTCATCTTTGCAAGATGTAAATCCAATAGCGATTACCGCTAATCCTAGTGCTAGTTTAGTATTTTTCATAATTTTTGATTTGATTAATTATTCTTAAACAAATGTAAATAACTTTGTACTATATTCAATAAATAACAAAAAATTATGTAACTAATTAAAATAATTGTGAAATAAAAAACACATACGTGTGAATTATATAAATTAAGCGTTAAATTATATAAAATGTTAAACTCCTATTTTATGTATCAAAAAATTAAAAATTAGTACGTGATGATTTATAAAAACATTAGGTTTGAAATTCAATGCTGATAAATTGTAACAAATTAAAAAATTCACTACTTATTAATAACACAAAAGTTTTTGTACTTTTAAAATCTAATTTAATAGCATCCTGAGCACAGTCGAAGGTCAAAAATCAAACATTCTAATGGCAAACCCGCTAATAAAAATAACCAACATCAAAAGAAATTTTGTACTGGGAAATGAAATTGTTTATGTGCTCAAAGGCATTGATTTAGAAATAAACAAAGGAGAATATGTAGCATTAATGGGTCCTTCTGGATCTGGAAAATCTACATTAATGAATTTATTGGGATGCTTAGACACACCAACTTCCGGAACTTATATTTTGAATGGTAAAGATGTAAGCCAAATGAAAGATGATGAATTAGCCGAAATTCGAAACAAAGAAATAGGATTTGTTTTCCAGACTTTCAACCTTTTGCCCAGAACAACCGCACTAGACAATGTGGCACTACCCATGATTTATGCCGGCTTTTCAAAATCAGATCGAAGAGCAAGAGCCACTGAAGTATTAGAACAAGTAAACCTTGCTGACAGAATGGATCACCAACCCAACCAACTTTCAGGAGGCCAACGCCAGCGTGTAGCAATTGCACGTGCCTTGGTCAACAAACCATCCATCATTTTGGCTGATGAACCTACAGGAAATTTAGACAGTAAAACCTCCCTTGAAATCATGAAACTTTTTGGAGACATCCACAATAACGGTAATACCGTAATCCTTGTAACACATGAAGAAGAAATTGCTGCGTATGCGCATCGAATCATCCGTTTGCGTGACGGACTTATTGAAAGCGACACAACCAAATAATCTTTTTTAGGAGCTTTTTCCGGCTATTTGCTTGTATCTCTTTCTTTTCAAAAAGAAACAGGATACCGCTTCTATCCGGGCTAAAAATTTCACAAACAAATGCTTTTTAACACCTAATAACACCCACTGCCTAAGATGAATATCGCCCTACTAACCTGCGAAAAACTTCCTGATTTAAATCCTGAAGATCAAAAAATAATCCCTGCACTAGCCAAACATAATATTAAAGCCAAAGCGGTGATTTGGAGCGATACAACTATCAATTGGACTGATTTTGACTACCTTATTTTTCGGAATACTTGGGATTATTTCGAAAAAGAAACCGAATTTAATATTTGGCTCCGCCAAATAGAAATGTTAGGCGTCAAAACACTCAACCCGATTAAAATAATCAAACAAAACATACACAAGTTTTATTTGCGTGAGATGGAAAAACAAGGAATCACAATCCTTCCAACCGTATTCATTGACAAAACAAACACTCTAAATCTAGCGGAACATTTACCTTCCCATTGGGATAAAGCAGTTATAAAACCCGCATTTTCCGCAGGATCATATCTCACTGAAGTTTTTGAAGCATCAAATATTCAAGAAATAAATAAAAAATACGCAACTATCGCCTCAGATAAAGACTTGCTTTTACAAGAATTCATGCCAGAGATTCAAACTTTAGGCGAAACTTCATTTATCTTTTTCAATAAAAAATTCTCTCATGCGGTCAATAAAAAACCGGTAGATGGAGATTTTAGAGTACAATCCCTTTTTGGTGGCATATACAATTTAGTGCATCCAAGCACCGAATTGATTGAAAAAGCACAAAAAGTTGTAGGGACTTTTAAAGAGGACTTATTGTACGCCAGAGTAGATGGAATACTGATTGAAAATAAACTTTATTTGATGGAAATTGAATGTATTGAACCCGATTTGTATTTCAATTTAAGTGAAGGTTCACTGGAACGATTTGTTACTGCAATAGTGGAATTAATACAGTAAATTTGTTTTTTTTCAAAGCAACAAATAGCAAATTAACATAAACATTGAATGAAAGTATATACTAAGACTGGTGATAAAGGAACCACGGCACTTTTTGGCGGAACCAGAGTCCCAAAAGATCACGCACGAATAGAAAGTTATGGTACGGTAGACGAATTGAATTCTCACATTGGACTAATCCGCGATCAGGAAATGAATTCCCATTACAAAGAAATCCTAATCGAGATTCAGGATCGTTTGTTTACAGTAGGTGCTATATTGGCCACCCCTCCAGAAAAAGAAGTGCTTAAAAACGGTGAACTTCGGTTAAAAAAACTTGGAATAATTGAATCTGACATTGAACTGTTGGAAAATGAAATTGATGGCATGGAAGAAGCCTTACCACCCATGACTCATTTTGTGCTTCCTGGCGGACATACTACTGTGTCATATTGTCATATAGCACGTTGCGTATGCCGCAGAGCGGAGCGTTTAGCAGTTCATTTAAGCCATAATGAACCCGTTGCTGAAATTGCAATTAAGTACCTGAACCGACTTTCTGACTACCTTTTTGTGTTGGCACGAAAGTTGTCTCATGATTTGAAAGCTGCGGAAGTTCAATGGATTCCTAGAAAATAATTTTTAGCATTTTAGTTCCTTTTCAGTTGCATTTATGGTAAAAAAAGGCACCCTTTTTAACCACAAAATTTAGATCAAAAAAAACGTTCTTAACTTTTTATTAAAATAAATGATTTTTTACTTGTCTTTTTCAGTAAAAAATTTATTTTTGCACAAAACTAAACAGACAACAAGATGTATTGGACATTAGAATTAGCATCCTATCTAAGTGATGCACCGTGGCCTGCTAACAAAGACGAACTTATTGACTACGCTATTAGAGCAGGAGCTCCATTAGAAGTAGTAGAAAACCTTCAATCTATAGAAGACGAAGGCGAGATATATGAATCAATGGAAGAAATTTGGCCAGATTATCCTACAGACGAAGATTATCTTTGGAATGAGGATGAATATTAAAAAGTAAACCAAGAAAAAGTCTCTAAAGAGGCTTTTTTTTTGTTTAAATTTACAGAATTACACAAACAGAAATAAAAACATATTATGAGTTTTATAAATAGTATTATTAAAGTCTTTGTTGGGGATAAATCTCAAAAAGATGTGAAAGCTTTACAGCCGTATCTTAACAAAATCAAAACTTTTGAAACTCCTCTAATGGCATTATCTAATGATGAGCTTAGAGCGCGTACTGCATTTTTCAAAGAAAAAATAAAACAAGACCGCTCTGAAAAAGATGCTAAAATTAGCGCTCTGAAACTAGAAGTTGAAAGTATTGAAGATATCGACAAAAGAGAAGACATTTACGTCGCTATTGATGCGCTGGAAAAAGAGGCTTACGACATATCCGAAAAAACATTGTTAGAAATTCTTCCGGAAGCTTTTGCTGTAGTCAAAGAAACGGCTAGACGTTTCAAAGACAGTACGCAGGTAGTTGTTACTGCTACCGCAAAAGACCGTGAACTTTCGGCAACAAAAAGCTATATTACTTTAGATGGTGACAAAGCCGTTTGGGCAAATTCATGGAGTGCTGCAGGTAAAGAAATTACTTGGGACATGATTCACTATGACGTACAATTAATTGGCGGAATGGTTTTACATGAAGGAAAAGTAGCTGAAATGCAAACAGGAGAAGGAAAAACATTGGTAGCAACATTACCGCTTTACTTAAATGCCTTAACTGGAAACGGTGTACATCTAGTAACTGTGAATGATTATTTGGCAAAAAGAGATAGTACTTGGAAAGCGCCATTATTCGAATTCCACGGGATGACGGTAGAATGTATCGACAATTACCAACCAAGCTCAGAGGGAAGAAAAAAGGCCTATGACGCAGATATCACGTACGGAACCAATAATGAATTTGGTTTTGACTACTTGAGAGATAATATGGCGCATTCGCCAGAAGATCTGGTTCAAAGAAAACACAATTATGCGATTGTCGATGAGGTCGATTCTGTTTTGATTGATGATGCCAGAACACCATTGATTATCTCAGGTCCAGTACCTCAAGGAGACCGTCATGAGTTTAATGAATTGAAACCAAAAATTGAAAACTTAGTTAGTTTACAACGCCAATTAGCTAACGGTTTCTTATCTGAAGCTAAAAAATTAATAAAAGAAGGAAATACTAAAGAAGGTGGATTCCAATTGTTAAGAGCCTACAGAGCGTTACCAAAAAACAAAGCATTGATCAAGTTTTTAAGTGAAGAAGGAATCAAACAGTTGCTTCAAAAAACTGAGAATCAATACATGCAGGATAACAAACGAGAAATGCACAAGATTGATGAGGCATTATATTTTGTTATTGAAGAAAAAAACAATCAAGTTGAATTGAGCGATAACGGAATTAAATACCTCTCAGGAGATACTGATTCTGACTTTTTCGTACTTCCAGACATTGGAACAGAAATTGCCGCTATCGAAAAAAGAAAACTGGATAAAGATGCAGAAGCGGAAGAGAAGGAAAAATTATTTCAAGATTTTGGAATTAAAAGTGAGCGCATCCACACCCTGACACAACTTTTGAAAGCGTACGCTTTATTCGAAAAAGATGTTGAATATGTAATCATGGATAATAAAATCATGATTGTTGATGAGCAAACAGGACGTATCATGGACGGCCGTCGTTATTCTGACGGTTTACACCAAGCCATTGAAGCGAAAGAAAACGTGAAAATTGAAGCAGCAACACAAACATTTGCAACAGTAACGTTACAGAATTACTTCAGAATGTATAACAAACTGGGAGGAATGACTGGAACTGCAGTAACAGAAGCGGGTGAGTTGTGGCAAATATACAAGCTGGACGTTGTAGAAATTCCTACAAACAGAGGAATGGCCCGAAAAGATAAAGAAGATTTTATTTATAAAACCACTCGTGAGAAATTCAATGCCGTTATCGAAGACGTAACTGAATTATCTAAAGCAGGAAGACCAGTTCTTATTGGTACGACTTCTGTAGAAATTTCGGAATTATTAAGTCGAATGTTGAAAATGAGAGGCGTTGCACACAATGTCTTGAATGCAAAAATGCACAAACAAGAAGCTCAAATTGTTGAAGAAGCCGGAAAACCTGGTGTGGTAACTATAGCTACTAACATGGCTGGTCGTGGTACCGATATTAAATTATCTGCCGAAGTAAAAGCCGCAGGTGGATTAGCGATTGTAGGAACAGAACGTCATGACTCTCGTCGTGTTGACCGTCAGTTACGTGGTCGTGCAGGACGTCAAGGTGATCCGGGAAGTTCTCAGTTTTATGTTTCTCTTGAAGACAACCTGATGCGTTTGTTTGGTTCTGAAAGAGTGGCTAAAGTGATGGACAGAATGGGATTAGAAGAAGGCGAAGTGATTCAGCATTCTATGATGACTAAATCTATCGAACGTGCCCAGAAAAAAGTGGAAGAAAACAACTTTGGTGTTCGTAAACGTTTATTGGAATATGATGATGTGATGAATGCGCAACGTGAAGTAGTGTACAAACGTCGTCGTCATGCTTTGTTTGGAGAGCGATTGAAATTAGATATTGCAAACATGCTTTACGATACTTGTGAATTGATCGTTGACCAAAACAAAGTATCTAATAATTTCAAAAACTTTGAATTCGAATTAATTCGTTATTTCTCTATCACATCACCAGTTACCGAAAGTGAATTCAGCAAATTGACGGAGATGGAACTTACCGGTAAAATATACAAAGCAACGCTAGAATATTATACAGAGAAAACAGAAAGAAGTGCTAGAGAAGCATTCCCAATCATAAAAAGTGTTTACGAAGACAAGAACAATCAATTTGAACGTATTGTTGTTCCTTTTACGGATGGAATAAAATCGTTGAATGTGGTTACTGATTTGAAAAAAGCCTACGAAACTGAGGGTGCTCAACTTGTTGCTGATTTCGAAAAAAATATTACTTTGTCAATTGTAGATGAAGCTTGGAAGAAACACTTACGTAAAATGGATGAGTTGAAACAATCGGTTCAACTTGCGGTTCACGAACAAAAAGATCCGTTGCTTATTTACAAACTGGAAGCGTTCAATTTGTTTAGAGCAATGATTGACAATGTCAATAAAGAAGTGATTTCATTCTTGTTCAAAGGTGATTTACCGGCTCAAGAAAACCAACAAATTCAAGAAGCAAAAGAAGTTCGTCAACAAGAAGAGTATCAATTAAGTAAAGACGAAATTCCAAATAGTGAAAGTGCCAATCGTGAAGCGGGAGAAACGCAACAACGTCAAGTAACGGAAACGATCGTGAGAGATATGCCAAAGATTAATCGAAATGACAACGTTACAATTCAAAACGTGGCAAACGGTCAAACACAAGAAATGAAATACAAAAAAGCTGAAAGCTTAATCGCTTCAGGACAATGGGTTATCGTTAGCTAATAATCGTTTTGATTCCTTACAATTAAATTCCCCAATTACGAAAGTAGTTGGGGAATTTTTTTTATCCTGAATTCATTTCAGGATCTTTTTTTAAACTTTTCTAGGATTTATCCTGAATTTATTTCAGGAGCAGTTCCCGCCCTGCGCTCTAAGCTATTTGGTTTCAAACCCTTTTTCTAGCCGCTGTCAGGAGCTTCCTTTGGTCGCTCTGCCACCACCAGAAAAAAGTAATTTTCAACCGGCATAGGCTTTCCGCTGCTGTCGGGGCTAAGGATTTTGCAATAAACAATTCTGTTTACGGTTTTCCGTAATTATCCTATAATCAAAGAATATATCTTTGAGAATAAATAATTACTAATTCCTATTTATAAGATTTTTCAGTGATTTATTTATATATTTGAAAATAAATAAAGCCTGACGTTTATCAGACCTATATACTAGTTAGCAGTAATGTTGCTTCAGACGACTCGAAATTAACACAGTATTTTTAATGACCAATTTGTTATAAATGATACTTGAACACTCTTCATTTCTTAAACCTACAAATCAAAATCAACAAATCTGGCGATATGTAGATTTTACAAAATTTATTGATTTACTCAATTCGGAATCTATTTATTTTACAAGAACCGACAAATTTGAAGATGTTTTTGAAGGTTCAATCTCACTTAAAACTGCTGAATTTAGAAAAAGTAGAACAAGCCTTGAAATCGGCGGAATTAAAATGTGTGACTACGAATCTTTTTCAGAGTCTTCAAAAAAAAGCAGAGAAAATTTCGGTGTTAATTGTTGGCATATGAATGACTATGAATCTGCAGCAATGTGGAAACTCTACTTAAAATCTAACGAGGGAATAGCAATTCAATCTAGTTATAAACGCCTAAATAAAGTGTTGAAAAAATCCAAAAACCAATTCTTTATTGGAACAGTTAATTATATAGATTATGAGAAAGATAATGTAAAATTTGAGAACTCATTTCTACCATTTGTTCATAAACGAAAAAGTTTCTCTCATGAAAATGAACTTCGAGCAATAATCCCGATAGAAGCACCAAGAAATGAAAAAATAAATTTGCAAAATGGAGGTTGTAAAATCAAAGTAGATTTAAATGAATTAATAGAGAATATATTTGTATCCCCCGACTCACCTATATGGTTTTTAGAATTAGTTAGTGATACATGTATAAAATTTGGTTTTAACTTCAATGTCATAAATTCGAATTTGAATAATAGACCAATATACTAATTAAAAAACAATACTGCTAACACACGCTACAAGCAATTTGGGTATTATGCTTAAATTGAAATTGGTTTTGTATTTGGGATGATTTGGCAAATCCTAATAATGGGCTTAATTTAATCCCAAAACCCGTTGTAATAGCGAGACGTTAGCGATCATTTTTAGGATTGTCGGAAAGTCAAAATTTATTTTTATATTTGTCAATGCTAAATGATTTAAAAAATGAACTACACAATATCGTTTCAGGAAAGAGCCAAATTAGGACTGGAACAATTATCCAAACAATTGCCTGTTACCTTAACGATGGCGAGAAAACAAGCACAACTTCTTCAGACGAAAAGCATTTCAAAAAACAAGAAGCAAAGAAGTTAGAAGAATATATTACAGAGAAAAATCTTTGGATTAACAACATAGATTTTTCACAATATGTCAGTGAAGGGGCTGAACAAAAAGTCTATCTCAAAGACAGCGAACATGTTTTAAAGCTAAATGACGCTATTTATTATAACTCTTGGAAAGATTATTTATACAATTTATTACTTCATAATTATTTCTTTTCCGACACAGCATATGATTTGTTGGGTTTTACTAAAAACGATGAAATTTTATATGCAGTAGTTCAGCAAAATTACGTTTCAATTACTTCTAACACAGATTTGAAACAAGTCAAAAAATTTTTAACATTGAACGGTTTTGAAAACAATCGTAACAATGATTATCATAACCTGGAATTAGGAATTATTTTAGAAGATTTACATGACGAAAATGTCTTGACAAGAAATGAAATCTTATACTTCATTGATACCGTTTTTTATCTGACCGAAAACTTTTGGAAAAACAGAAACGAACATTAACAGCTAGTCTTTAGTTACTTGCTTAGCATGAACAATGAAAACCCGATAGCGCAGATTTGCAATCCTTGCCCACAACGATAAGCACTTAATCAAAAGAAAATACTAAATGTGATTGCTTCGTTCCTCGCAATGAATCAACAAATCGTTAAAATCTAATTTAAGAGTTTGTCTAAACTATCTTAGATTTTCCTCAAAATACCGTTCTTCAATTCTTTTAATGTCTTTTATGGAATTTTTGGCCCAAGCCAAACGTTTTTCCAAAATTTCATTTTCAGATAAATGCCAGTCAATATTTGAATTGCGCAATCGATTCGTCAAGTTTTGAATGATGATGGCCGCCGAAACCGAGATATTCAAACTTTCCGTAAAACCTACCATCGGAATTTTTAGAAAACCATCGGCTCGTTGCAAAATTTCTTCGGATAATCCGTCTCTTTCAGTTCCAAAAAATAAGGCAGTGGGTTTCGAAATGTCAAAATCTTCCAGCAAACAATCATTCTCATGTGGGGTTGTAGCAATGATTTGGTATCCTTTACTTTTTAGCGTATCGACACAATTCGTAATGCTGTCGAAGGTATTGATGTCAACCCATTTTTGGGCGCCCATAGCTATTTCCTTATCGATACTTTTTCCGTACCGTTGCTCAATCACATTCAATTCCTGAATTCCAAAAATCTCACAACTGCGCATGACGGCACTCGTATTGTGCATTTGAAAAATATCTTCTACGGCAATGGTAAAATGATTAGTTCTGTTTTCCAATACTTTCAAGAATTTTTCTTTGCGGTTATCCGTTAAGATATTTTCAAGAAAATTAAGGTAATCGATATCAATCATTGCAGATTATTTTTTTGGCAAAAATACTAAAAAAGACTAGCTTTATCTCCTAATGCATTTTACAAATGAAAAAGAAATTAGTGGTTCTTACTGGCGCTGGAATTAGTGCCGAAAGTGGCATCAAAACGTTTCGTGACAGTGACGGACTTTGGGAAGGTCATAACGTTATGGATGTTGCCACTCCAGAAGGTTGGCATAAAAACCCGGCTTTGGTGCTGGATTTTTACAATCAAAGGCGAAAACAACTCAAGGAAGTACAACCGAATTTGGGCCATCAAATTCTGGCTGAATTAGAAAAGAATTTTGAGGTGTACATTATTACCCAAAATGTAGATGATTTACATGAACGCGCCGGAAGCACTTCTGTGTTGCATTTGCACGGCGAATTATTAAAAGTGAGAAGTACCAAAAACCCAAATTACATTCTGGATTGGCAGGAGGATTTAAATTTTGGCGATTTAGATGAAAACAAAAATCAATTACGCCCGCATATCGTTTGGTTTGGCGAGGAAGTTCCTGCACTTGATGAAGCAATTGGGCTAACCCAACAAGCAGATTATTTTGCTGTTATTGGGACTTCATTGCAAGTCTATCCTGCTGCAGGATTAATCGATTTTACAGCGCGAGAAACACCTATTTTTTATATTGATCCAAAACCCATAAAAATTCCGAATCTCCGAAATCCATTAGATGTGATTCCTGAAGTGGCATCAGAAGGAATGAAAACACTAAAAAAGAAGCTAATCGGCTTTATTTAAAAACCATTCGTTTTCTATTTTGTCACGAAAGGGTTATATTTGCGCCTTTCGAACAAACAACAAAACAATGACTACTTTAAACGAATTGAATGCTATTTCTCCTATTGATGGAAGATATAGAAGTAAAACCCTTTCTTTAGCTCCATTTTTCTCTGAGGAAGCTTTAATCAAATACCGTGTATTGGTTGAAATTGAATACTTTATTGCTTTGTGCGAAGTACCTTTGCCACAATTAAAAAATGTAAACCCGGATTTATTCGAAAGCTTACGCAACATCTATAAAAATTTCTCTACTGAAGATGCTCTTTGGATCAAAGAAACGGAGAAAGTAACCAACCACGATGTAAAAGCGGTGGAATACTTCATCAAAGATGCTTTTGAAAAACTAGGCTTATCTGAATATAAAGAGTTTATCCACTTTGGATTGACTTCCCAAGATATAAATAATACAGCAATTCCATTATCTACAAAAGAAGCTTTCGAGAAAGTGTATATGCCTTCCTTGATTACTTTGACATCAAAATTGAAAGATTTAAGTGTGGAATGGAAAGACATTCCAATGCTTGCCCGTACGCACGGACAACCGGCTTCTCCAACTCGTTTGGGTAAAGAAATTGGTGTTTTTGTAGAACGCTTAGAAGAGCAAATGCGTTTGTTGTTCAACATTCCTTTTGCAGCTAAATTTGGTGGTGCTACCGGAAATTATAACGCACATCATGTGGCGTATCCACAAATTGACTGGAGAAAATTCGGTGGGAAATTTGTGGAGGAAAATCTTGGTTTACACCACTCCTTCCCTACTACACAAATTGAGCATTACGACCATTTCGCAGCATTTTTTGATGCGTTGAAAAGAATAAACACGATCATCATTGATTTAGACAGAGATATTTGGACGTATGTTTCCATGGAATATTTCAAACAAAAAATCAAAGTAGGAGAAATAGGTTCTTCGGCGATGCCACACAAAGTAAACCCAATTGATTTTGAAAACTCAGAAGGAAATTTAGGGATTGCCAATGCTATTTTTGAACATTTATCGGCCAAATTGCCCTTATCCAGATTACAACGCGATTTAACCGACAGTACGGTTTTAAGAAATATTGGTGTACCAATAGGACATACTTTAATTGCTTTTGAAGCTACTTTGAAAGGATTAAATAAGTTGTTATTGAACGAACCAAAATTCCACGAAGACTTAGAGAAAAACTGGGCCGTAGTTGCCGAAGCTATTCAAACAATATTACGCCGTGAAGCGTATCCTAATCCGTATGAAGCATTAAAAGGATTGACCAGAACCAATGAAGCGATAGATAAAAAAGCAATTCACGGTTTCATTGCAACGTTAGAGGTTTCGGAAGAAATTAAAGCCGAATTGATGCAAATCACTCCTAGTAATTTTTTAGGAATATAAATTTTAGAAAGTAATAAAATTTTAAGACCCCGTTGAAAAGATAAAAAACAATCTTATCAACGGGATTTTTATTGTTTGAAACATTTCATAAAGAGCTATTTTAACTTTAAAAACATCTTTAAAAATTAAAATTTTTATATCTTACCAAGCAACATAAATCCTTAAAATAGTAACAAAATCAAATGGATACAGTAGAAACAGTCGCAAATGCCTCTCATCATTTACAGCCTTTAATTAGTGACTTAGGTTTAATTCTGATGACTGCAGCCGTTGCAGTTTTGTTATTTAAAAAAATAAAACAGCCGTTAGTACTGGGTTATTTAATTGCTGGATTTTTAGCCGGAAATCATTTTGATTTTTTCCCTTCTGTAAAAGATATTAAAAGCGTCGAGGTTTGGGCAGAGATTGGGGTAATTTTTTTATTATTTAGCTTAGGATTGGAATTTAGTTTTAAGAAACTGATGAAAGTAGGCGGTACCGCATCAATTACTGCTGTCACACAAATCATTGCGATGGTTTCCATTGGCTATTTGGTAGGGCAATGGATTGGATGGAAGCCAATGGACAGTATCTTTTTAGGCGTTATCCTTTCCATTTCATCCACTACCATTATCCTGAAAACATTTGATGAATTGGGCGTAAAAACACAAAAATTTGCGGGCATAGTCATCGGCTCTCTTATCGTTCAAGATATCGTTGCCATTTTAATGATGGTGTTACTTTCAACAATTGCTGTTAGTCAACAGTTTTCAGGTAGCGAACTGCTTTTGTCCGTTTTTAAACTGATCTTTTTCTTGACTATTTGGTTTGTTGGCGGTATCTTTTTTATCCCGACTTTACTTAAAAAAGCCAAAAATATATTAACGGACGAAATGTTGTTAATCATTTCACTAGCATTATGCTTAATGATGGTTATTCTAGCGGCTAATGTTGGTTTCTCTCCTGCATTAGGCGCTTTTATAATGGGTTCCATCATTGCCGAAACTACTCAGGCAGAGCACATCGAACATTTAGTAAAGCCCGTAAAAGATCTTTTTGGTGCCGTTTTCTTTGTATCGGTAGGCATGTTAATAAATCCCGAAACGTTGTACGACTATGCTTTTCCAGTGGCTATTTTAACATTCGTAGTGATTTTAGGACAGTCTATAAGTTCCACAATTGGCGCTTTACTTTCCGGTCAGCCCTTAAAGCAATCGGTACAAACAGGGATGAGTTTATCCCAAATTGGGGAGTTCTCCTTTATTATTGCAACATTAGGAATGACGCTTAATGTTACTAGTGAATTTCTATATCCAATTGTAGTTGCCGTTTCGGCAGTGACAGCATTTACAACCCCTTTTATGGTTAAATTCGCCACACCGTTTTCTGAATATCTTGAAAAAAAATTACCTCGAAAGTGGACTAAAAAAATTGAACGATACAGTGCCAATGCACAATCTATAAAGTTAGTCACAAATTGGCAAATAGTAGTACGCGCATTTCTAACCCAAGTAGTTATCCATTCCGTAATTATTGTTGCGGTCATTTTGCTTTCCGCAAAATTTATTCTTCCATTAGTTGAAGGATCCCAATTCAGAAATATTTTTGGTGCGTTGATTACTTTAGTGATATTATCTCCTTTCTTATGGGCGCTATCCTTACGTCGAGTAGCCGTAAAAGAAGTCGCTATTTTAAGAGAAGAACGCAAATACCGTGGGCCTATTCTGATGATGATTTTATTACGAATGGTATTAACCCTTTTTTACATCGGTTTCTTGTTGAATATCTTTTTCTCCCCTGTAATTGCTTTTATAGCTTTGATTGGGGCCGTTGTAGTATATTTTGTTTTTCCTAAGAAATTAAATGCACAATATCATAAAATTGAAGATCATTTTCTCAAAAATTTAAATGCTAGAGAAATCAAAAAAGCCATTAGAAGCCGCAGTGATTTAACTCCTTGGGATGGCCACATGACTACTTTTGATATTGCGGCAACTTCAAATATTGCAGGAAAAACATTAGAAGAGTTGAGAATTAGAGAACTGTTAGGGATCAATATCGCCTTTATCAAACGTGGAGAAATTATGATTAATATCCCCAATAAAAATGAACGTTTATTTCCTGGTGATGAAATTTGTGTGATTGGGACAGATAACCAAGTCCAAGAATTTAAATCCTATTTGCATCAGAATGAAATAGAAATTCCGGAAAAACTTATTGAAACCGATATTATCTTAAAACAACTAGAGCTCAAGGGAGAGGATTTCATTGGTAAAAGCATTAGAGAATCGCTATTGCGCGAAAAAACTAATGCCTTAATTGTTGGGATAGAAAGAAACGGAAAAAGAATTTTAAACCCCGAATCTAATATGATATTAGCAAAAAATGATATCCTTTGGGTAGTCGGTAGTAAAAAACTTTTAACTACTTTTTTTAAATATTAAACTTCAAGCAAAAATAGTACAATTGTTATTTCTATTCCTGGTCTATTTGGGTTCCATTAGTGCGAATTATATATCTTGACTTAAATCCTAACGCAATAAAACGTTATATCCTGTTTTAAAGAGATTTTATGTTTATTAAATATTATAAGGGAAAATTTGTTTTGAAGTGTTTTAAATTATAAAAATTAAGCAATATTTTATATCTTTCAATAAATTTAAAATACACAATACCCCTGTAAATCAGTTGAATAACTAATTTTAAAGTTCTAAAAAAACTGTAAACTAAATTTTTATGTCAAAAAATAAAATCTTAATCCTGTTTTTTCACCCATTATTCGAAAAATCTAATGCGAATAAAGCTTTGGTGCAAAATATTCCGGATTCAGAAAACATTACTTTCCATGATTTGTATGAGGAATATCCAGATTTTGACATTGATGTAAAACACGAGCAAGTATTATTAAGTCAGCATGACATAATAATTTGGCACCATCCTTTGTATTGGTACAGTTGCCCTCCACTTATGAAACAATGGATTGATATGGTGCTAGAACATAACTGGGCTTATGGAAAAAAAGGGATAGCTTTACAAGACAAAATAATTTTTCAGGTAATTACAACCGGTGGCGATAAGAAAAACTATTGCGAAACGGGAAGTGATCGCTATAGTATTCCTGAATTATTGGAACCATTTAATCAAACGGCAAAAGTATGTAATATGATTTATTTACCTCCATTTGTAATACATGGGACCCATAATATGACTCAAGAAGATTACGAAAAAAATGGCTTGGTCTATGGCTATTTTCTTGACTTTTTAGAGAAAAATGGTTTGGATACAGAAGTAATCTTGCAATACCATTATTTGAATGAATGGTTTGCTACAATAAAAATATGATATGGATACTAATTTTCTACTTCAGGCAATAATTTATCTAACAGCTGCGATCATTTGTGTCCCAATTGCAAAAAAATTAGGATTAAGCTCTATTTTAGGCTACTTATTAGCGGGAATTGTAATTGGCCCTTTTGTACTTGGCTTTATTGGGCAAGAAGGAGAAAATATTATGCATTTTGCAGAGTTTGGTGTAGTCATGATGTTATTCCTGATTGGCTTAGAACTGGAACCTAATAAATTTTGGAAAATGCGAAAATTTATTCTTGGAATGGGTTCCGCACAATTAATAGGAACCACTTTAATTTTATTTGTAGGCTGCCTCGTATTCATGGATTGGAAATGGGAAACCACATTAGCGATTTCTTTAGCCTTAGCCTTATCCTCAACTGCTATTGTATTACAAACTTTAAAAGAAAAAGGATTGTCTAATACGTCCGTAGGGCGCTCCTCATTTGCTGTATTGCTTTTTCAGGATATTGCAGTTATTCCAATTTTAGCTTTCTTGCCCTTACTATCTACTGTAAATTTAAAGACAACTAACGATGTACCACAATCATTAATTACAGGATATCCCAGTTGGTTACAAACTTTAATTGTTCTCGGTATTATTTCGACGATTTATTTTGCCGGTCGCTATGTTTTTGTTCCGTTACTGCATATTATTGCAAAAACTCGTTTACAAGAATTGTTTACCGCCACAGCATTACTACTGGTAGTTGGCGTTTCGTTTTTAATGCAATTAGTTGGTTTAAGCCCTGCTCTTGGTGCTTTTATGGCTGGAGTTGTATTGGCTAATTCTGAATTTCGTCATGAATTAGAAGGCGATATTGCTCCTTTTAAAGGATTACTTTTAGGATTATTTTTTCTAGGAGTTGGCGCATCGATAAATTTCAAGTTAATTGTTGACAATCCTTTTTTCATTTTTATTTTTGGAGCCATCCTAACGCTTGTAAAATTCGTAGTTTTATTTACCATCAGTCGATTTCATAAAAAAAATATAGATCAAAATCTATTTTTTGCTTTTGGATTGAGCCAAGCTGGCGAGTTTGGTTTTGTGATTATGAGTTTTTGCATGCAACTGAATTTAATTCCTAGCATTTTAGCCAATCAAGTAATGGCTGTAATCGCCATGAGTATGGTAGCAACTCCTTTTCTTTTACTTATTAATGAACGTTTGATTTACCCTAATTCTAACTCCAAAGAAAAACCAGTAGAGATTAAAAAAGACAATGATTTTATTGATGAAGACAATCCTGTAATCATTGCTGGTTTTGGTCATTTTGGCAGTACAGTAGGACGTTTGTTGAGAGCCAATAATGTAAAGTCTACTATTCTTGATTACGATTCAGATAGAATTGATTTACTGCGAAAAATGGGATTTAAAGTGTATTATGGAGATGCAACCCGATTAGAATTATTGAAAGCAGCAGGTTGCGAAACTGCAAAACTTTTTATCGCTGCTATAGATAATCCGACCGTAAATTTACAAGTAATTGAAACCTTAAAAAAACATTTTCCTAATTTAAAAATATTAACTCGTGCTCGTAATCGAAATGATGCTTACGAGTTAATTGATCATAAAGTAGAACACATTTATCGAGAAACCTTATATAGTGCTGTAAACATGGGTGTTGATGCGTTAGTCGAGTTAGGTCATCGAAAATATTCGGCTAGACGACAAGGACAGCAATTTATTAAATATGATGAAATCACTACGCGAAAGTTAGCTGAAAAACGCCACGACAAAATGGCCTATATGATTACTATTAAACAAGAAATTGAATTGCAGGAACAATTACTCAAGACTGATATTTATTCTCAAGTTGCGGCTACGAATCACAGCTGGGACAGTGAGCATTTAAAAAATAATTTATCAGAATCATCCGATTAAAAAAACGTTTCATCTCATAAAAAAAGGCATAATTTAAATCCTAAACAGAATTAATTATGCCTTTTATTGATTTAAATCCTACAATTATCTTGAATAATTTGGAGCTTCTTTTGTAATCGTTACATTATGTGGGTGACTTTCATTGATTCCGCTAGCGGTAATACGAACAAAACGCCCCGTTTCTTGTAAGGTTGGAATGTCTTTTGAACCACAATATCCCATTCCAGCGCGAAGTCCGCCAATAAATTGTTGCATACTTTCATTTAATTCTCCTTTGTAAGGAACACGCCCTACAATTCCTTCTGGAACCAGTTTTTTTACATCATCCTCTACATCTTGAAAATAACGATCTTTTGACCCTTCTTGCATTGCTTCAACAGAACCCATTCCGCGGTATGACTTGAATTTTCTTCCTTCGAAAATAATGGTTTCACCAGGAGATTCCATGGTACCTGCCAAAAGAGACCCGAGCATCACACAATCAGCACCAGCAGCAATTGCTTTTGGGATGTCACCTGTGTACCGAATTCCTCCATCAGCAATTACAGGAACTCCAGTTCCTTTTATCGCTGCAGCCACTTCAAGTACCGCTGAAAACTGAGGAAAACCTACACCTGCTACAATCCGTGTAGTGCAAATAGAGCCTGGTCCAATCCCTACTTTTACACCGTCGGCACCATTTTCGACTAAAAACTTAGCGGCTTCCGGCGTTGCAATATTACCTACGATAACATCTATTTGAGGAAATTTACTTTTTACTTCTTTCAATACATTAACAACACCTTGTGTATGTCCATGAGCGGTATCAATAATAATGGCATCAACACCCGCGTTTACCAATGCTTCAGCTCTTTGAACAGCGTCACCAGTTACACCAATTGCTGCTGCAACTCGTAAACGGCCGTATATATCTTTGTTAGCAATGGGCTTTTGAGTCAATTTAGTAATATCTCTAAAGGTAATCAAGCCCACTAATTTGTAGTCTTTATTTACAACTGGTAGTTTTTCTATTTTATGCCCTTGTAAAACTACTTCTGCCTGTTCTAGAGAAGTCCCTTCGGCAACTGTTACTAAGTTTTCGCTGGTCATTACCTCAACAATAGGCCTTGCATTATTTTTTTCAAAACGTAAATCTCTGTTGGTAACTATTCCTTTTAGAATTTGGTTTTCGTCTACAATTGGAATTCCACCAATACCAAATTCCTTCATGGCATTCTTAGCGTCAGCAACTGTAGAAGTCATCGGTAAAGTAACTGGATCGATAATCATTCCGGATTCGGCCCGTTTGACTTTTCTAACTTTTGCAGCTTGCTGTTCGATAGTCATATTTTTATGCAAAACACCAATCCCTCCTTCTTGAGCCATAGCTATTGCCATTGCACTTTCGGTAACGGTATCCATCGCTGCGGATACAATTGGAACATTGAGTGTAATATTTCTTGAAAATTTTGATTGAATACTTACTTCGCGAGGAAGTACATTCGAGTAGTTTGGAATTAGTAGAACATCATCGTAAGTTAATCCTTCTCCGATAATCTTAGAGTTGTGTGCGATCATTGCAATTGTAGTTGGAGTTTAATTGCGTGCAAATATAGATAATTTTAAGGAAAAAATCGTTATTATTTCCAATAAAAAATATATCAGCCAATTATCTAAAATTAAAAAATTACGTTAATGTCATAATATTTTAACTGTAAATCTTTGGATCTTTAAAGAGCGTGATCAGGCTGGCATGAAAAATTATTTAAGTTTTAAATAATTTTGAAAAAATCCTCGTCGAATATTGAAAACTAAATAAATCAGATTCTAAAATATCATTTTTTTTTATTCTTAAAAACAACATTAAATCCTAGTTGAAATGAAAGGCTATTTGCCTTAGTAAGATCGCTATATTCTAAAAGATTATCAGCAAGTACATAAAAATTCAAAGGGCCAAAAGTACTCGATAATCCCAAACCAATATTCTTACAGGAATACGAATCTATGGTATATGTAGCTTTTACATGCAATGCCTTAACTATTTTTCTTCTGTAATACGTTGTAAAGGCCACTAGCGGTGTCCGAGGTGTAGACATTACAAATAATTGGGCACCAACTGCACTTTTATAAATTGTTTCTGGATTATAATCCAGACAGTTGCAGTCCTCAGCTCTTTCCTCATCAAATGAAAACTGAACAGAGGTATTGAACTTAGCAGGACGCCAAGTAGTATAATTAGCATATAGGGTATCTAAAGGGATGGCCTCCTTGAACGCTTGATAACTATTTTCTGCTGAATCGCCCGAGCTGAATTTCGGAATAATTCCTTCGTATTTATATGTTCCTTTGTAAGTTAAACTTTCTACTTCTTTAGTATGCTTAATAAAGCCTATATCTATAACACTACCCGTTAACTGTATGTTTTTTTTTGGATAGTAGGTAAAACCTAGATCAAATCCCAAACCTAAATTGCCTCCTAAAAGCGCTCTTTTGGTAATGTCTTTTACCACATTTGGCTCGTAATCCTTATCGTCATACTTAGCTATACCGGAAGTATTGAGTTGTAAATTCGAATAAATCATCTGTTCATATACACCCACATTCGAAGGAATAGTATAAATATAACCCGAGTTATTAGTAGAACTAGCATTGAATATACTGGAATAAATTTTCCCACGAAACCCTAAAATAAATTTATCATTAATATTTTTATGAAATCCTATGTGAAATACCGACAGCATTTCTGCCTTCATATTCAAATCCCCCAAATCAAATACTTTTCCCAAATAGTCTCTGTTTCCGTCCAAAGCTAATACCGCAATATCTTTTGGCACATAGGTCAACATATCAAATTCCTGATACATCCCAAACGAAACATAAGAATCATTTAGTCCTCCTTTTATTTTAAAACCACCGTTAAAAATTTCTAGTTGTTCGTTTACAGCAACCCTATCTTTTCTTGTTGTGGAGAATACCACATCTCGCAATTTCACATTAAAATCGACTCCATTGTCAGCAAACAAATCATAAGCTGAAAATCCACTTGAACCTACATTTGCCGAAATCCCTGATAACAAAGGAATTCCGAAATAAAAGTTATATTTAAAATCGGTACCTGGATTAGTCAACAAAGACTGAGGAATTGAAGTGAAATTATATAAAAGTTGTTTGTTTTGTGAAAAACTACTTATTCCTATACATAAAATAAAAATTAATATTATTTTTCTCATTCTACTATTAAATAAGCGGTTACACTTGAACGTAATTTTAAACTTCCTTTACTACTTTCAGTTAACGGAGCACCTGGAAACATCGTCAAGGTAAATGCAATTTTTGTAGTTCTTTTTAATAAATCAAGTTGAGCTCCTTCAAATATTTCGGTTTTAGTTACTTTATTTTCTGCATCTGAATATGCCGGAACTATAAAATCTAAAGAATGAACTCGTTGATTATTTCTATCCAAAAAAACTAAATCTACTGAATAGGCTCTAGCTATTGTATTATTCATTTCATAGGAAAGTTCGATTTTTTTTAATCGTTGTGTAAAAAAAGAATCATTAAAAACATCAACAGTTGGCGCATCAAAAATCACGGATTGCTCCCCTCCTCCACTTCTAACAAATTGATTGGCTAAAATATCAAAATAAGCCAAATTACCAACAAATACCGGTTCGATCTTAACATCATTAACTTGGTTAAAATCTAAATCACTTGTACATGAAAAAGAAAATAACAGTAGAATTAGCATTCCTAAAACTCTATTTAATCCCAGTAGTTTCATGATATTGTACGTTTAAGAATAATTTATAAATATAATAATCAACGCACCAATACTATACTTATTATTTTGTAAGTGCGTTAAATCGTGAAGTAATGACAGTATAATTTTCAATGAAACTCTCCAAACAACTTAGAAGCCTCATTATAAGCACTTTCAAAACTCATTGGACTCACATTCGTGAATTCCTTTTGCGCGGTAAAATAGGATAATAATTTCTCTGTAGGCATATTACCTGTTAAATTATCGGTTGCCATTGGACAACCTCCAAAACCCTGAATAGCTCCATCAAAACGACGACAGCCTCCTTTATAAGCCGCATCAATTTTTTCAAACCATTTGTCTGGTGTGGTATGAAGATGGGCTCCAAATTCAATGTGTGGATATTTCGGAATTAAATTCGAAAACAAATAGGAGATTACTTCAGGTGAGGAACTACCCACAGTATCCGAAAGCGAAAGAATCTTCACCCCCATCTTGGCTAACTTTTGAGTCCATTCTCCCACAATTTCCATATTCCATGGATCGCCATACGGATTTCCAAAACCCATTGATAAATAAGCTACCACTTCTTTATTGCTCTTATCTGCAATTTCCAAAATTTCTTGTAAAGTGATTAATGATTCAGCTATAGTTTTATGAGTATTTCGCATTTGAAAATTTTCCGAAATCGAAAATGGAAAACCTAAATACTGTATTTCAGGATATCCTGAGGCAGATTTGGCGCCCTGGGTATTAGCGATAATTGCCAATAGTTTGCTTTGGGTTTGCGATAAATCAAGCCGTGCTAAAACTTCGGCAGTGTCCTGCATTTGCGGAATAGCTTTTGGCGAAACAAAACTTCCAAAATCTATACTATCAAAACCTACCCGCAATAAAGATTGAATATAAGCCACCTTCTTTTCCGTAGGAATAAATGGTTTTATACCTTGCATCGCATCACGAGGACATTCTATAATTTTTATTGGTTCCATAGACAGCCAAAGATAGAAAAACAATTCTGAATTTTAAATTCTGAATTTTAAATTTCAGAAAATGTACATTACTTTGTATTAAGCTAACAAAGAGGTATTTAAAAACTACATCTTACTCAAGATTTTCTTATTTATAGCTTTTACCAGAGCCGGACCTTCGTAAATAAAACCGGTATACAACTGTATCAAACTCGCTCCTGCATTTAGTTTTTCTATGGCATCATCGGCAGAATGAATGCCTCCCACTCCTATTATTGGAAAAGCTTTATTGCTCTTATCTGCTAAAAACCGGATCACTTCCGTAGAACGTTTTGCCAACGGTTTACCAGATAACCCACCCATTTCTATTTTGCTTTCAGATTGTAAACCTTCGCGAGAAATAGTAGTATTGGTGGCAATTACGCCTGCAATTTTAGTTTCCTGAACTATCGCTATAATATCCAACAATTGCTCATCAGTAAGATCCGGCGCAATTTTTAGTAGTACTGGTTTTTGTTTAGGCATTGCTAAATTCTTATTTTGAAGCGTTTGTAACAATTGTGTTAAGGGTTCTTTATCTTGCAAAGCACGGAGATTTGGCGTGTTTGGCGAACTCACATTCACTACAAAATAATCGACGTAATCATATAATGCGTCAAAACATATTTCATAATCTGATGTGGCTGCTTCGTTTGGTGTCAACTTGTTTTTCCCAATATTTCCACCTATCAAAACACCTTTATTTTCTTTTAATCGTAGTACAGCCTCATTAACACCGCCGTTATTGAACCCCATTCTATTTATAATTGCTGCATCTTCTTTAAGGCGAAACAAGCGTTTTTTGGGATTCCCTTCTTGCCCTTTTGGAGTAAGTGTGCCTATCTCGATAAATCCAAAACCAAAGTGAGACAATTCTTTAAACAGCTTGGCATCTTTATCAAAGCCTGCAGCTAATCCTATGGGATTTTTAAATTTCAATCCAAAAACTTCCGTTTCTAATCTTGGATCATTAACTTGATAAAGGGATTTAAAAAGAAATGGAATACCTGGTATTTGAGATAAAAACCGAATCAGTGAAAAAGTAAAATAATGAACTTTTTCAGGATCAAACCAGAAAAGCATTGGACGTATCAGCAGTTTATACATGTGTAAGTATTGTTGTGTATTGCAAAAATAGAATTATCTACTCGAAAAATAAATATTTAAAAAATAATTTATAAAATCATTTTAATTTTTCAAAAACTACTCCTTATCTAAACCCCATTAATTCATATAAAAGCGAAAAATTTAATAGCTATTTATTGAAAAATAAATTATAAATACTTAATTTTAAGTAAGATATCTAATTACAACCGATTCACATAACCTGTTTTTAACTAATTTAAAAAAAAAGCTATGAAGAAAAATTTAACAATCCCAAACGTATTTTCTGTTTTTATTACTTTTGCCCTGTTTTTTGCAACAAGTTGTGAAGCACCAAAAAAAGTGGATGCGTCAACATTTGATTTGGCTCTAGCAAAAAAAGAGATCGCCATACAAAATAACGTGTTTATGAATGCCTTAAAAAATGGTGATTCGGTGGGTATTGCAAATTGTTATGCAGCAAATTCTAAATTTATGATGCCAAATAGTAAATCCATAACAGGCCGAGAAAACTTAATTCCTGTATTTAGCAGTTTAATAAAGTCCGGCATGACTAACATTGACATAAAAATTGTGGAAGCATGGGGAAATGAAGAAATGTTAACTGTTGAACAGGAATGGGTATTTACCGATAAAAGTGGTAAAGATATTGATAGAGGAAAGTCATTGGAACTTTGGACTAAAGAAAATGGAAAATGGAAGCTTTTTCGTGATTGCTTTAACTCTGATTTACCAATACCTAATTAAAACATATTTTTATATTACTCTCAACTAAAAAACCGAAACTAAATAAAATAGGTTTCGGTTTTAATGCGTTAAAATTGAATATGAATTTCAATTTATCATTTTCAAAAACTGTTTTTAATTTTCCATTTTTGCTTTCATTTTCATATTTTTCATCATCATTCCCTTCATACTCATTTTATCACCGTTTTTTAACATCATGGTTTTACCATTTTTCATTTTGACCATCCCATTGGGATACACTATATATCCATTAGACAATATTATTTCTTTTTCCATCGTCATTATTTTACCATCTCTAATTACCATCATTTTCCCGTCTTTCATCTTTACATAATCTTTCATTTTATCCATCATCATTACTCCATTCATATACATCATGTCTCCGTTTTTCATCATCATGGTTTTACCATTTTTCATTTTGATCATCCCATTTGGATACACAATATAACCGTTAGCCATGGACATTTCTTTTACCATTACCATCATTTTACCATTCTTCATCACCATTATTTTACCATTTTTCATCATTACATGATCCTTCATCTGTATTAGTGCAGAATCATACATTTTTGAATCATGTTTTTTAGAATCTTTTGCTTCCATTCCTAATGAGAATGTGGCAATTACTACTAGAGCTAATAATTTTTTCATAATGTTTTGATTTTTAAATATTTAAAAAAATAATAATTAAAATTACGAAAAATATAATGGCAATTACGATTTTTAATTAATTACTTTTCCTTACATTTTTAAATATAATTTACTCCCAAAACGCAAAATATTTCTTAAATAAAAATGCTTTATTTAATCCAAAAAATAAATTATTTCATAAACGCTACAGTATACTTTATAGAAGAATTTAGAGTAGAAACACTAAAAACAGTTTGCTTTTTAATGATTACTAAAATCAATGTTTTTCTCATAAATCAAGTATTCAGTTCCATAAAATGCTTCTGAAAAAATGATTATATTTGCATAAAACAAAGAAATATGCAACATATTATAGATCGTTTCATCAGTTACGTAATTATAGATACTGAATCTGATCCCAACTCAGATACTACACCAAGCACACCAAAACAATGGAATTTAGCCAACAAACTGGTTGAAGAATTAAAAGCTATTGGTATGCATGACGTAACAATAGATGACAAAGCTTATATCATGGCTACTTTGCCTAGTAATGTAACACATCAAGTCCCAATTATTGGATTCATTTCTCACTTTGATACTTCTCCGGATTTTAGCGGTAAAAATGTAAAGCCGCAAATTATCCCCAATTACGATGGAAAAGACATCATACTAAATGCCGAAAAAAATATAGTTTTGTCTCCGGGCTATTTTAAAGATTTATTACAATACAAAGGACAAACTTTGATTACCACTGACGGAACAACGTTACTGGGCGCTGATGATAAAGCCGGAATTACTGAAATTGTTACCGCAATGGAATTCCTAATCAAAAATCCAACTATCCAACACGGAAAAATCAGAGTTGGCTTCACGCCCGATGAGGAAATTGGTAGGGGTGCGCATCATTTTGACGTAGAAAAATTTGGGGCAGACTGGGCCTACACAATGGATGGCAGCCAAGTAGGAGAACTCGAATATGAAAATTTTAACGCTGCTGGAGCCAAAATTATTTTTAAAGGCAAGAGCGTACATCCCGGTTATGCAAAAGGAAAAATGATAAATTCTATGTTAATTGCTAATGCCTTTATAAATGAATTGCCTAAAGACGAAACACCGGAACAAACTAGAGGATATGAAGGTTTTTTTCACGTACATCATTTAACCGGAAATATTGAAGAAACAGTTCTGGAACTTATTATACGGGATCACAATAAGAAAAAATTTGAAAAACGTAAAGATTTAATCGAGAAAATTATTCGCAAAATCAATAAAAAATTTGCAAAACAGTTTGGCGAAGATATTGTTATTGCTGAAATAAAAGATCAATATTACAACATGAAGGAAAAGGTCTTGCCTGTTAAACATATTGTTGATATTGCCGAAAAAGCCATGAAAGAAATTGGAATCAAACCACTTATTAAGCCTATTCGTGGAGGTACAGATGGTTCTCAATTATCGTATAAAGGGTTACCATGTCCAAATATTTTTGCTGGAGGACATAATTTCCATGGAAAATATGAATATGTTCCTGCTGAAAGCATGCAAAAAGCTGTTGATGTAATTGTAAAAATTGCTGAATTAACAGCATTAAGAGATTCAATTATTAAATAAGACTAATTTGGAATCTTCAAAAACCAATAGCCATTCTTGGGATAAAAACAATAATTGGTATGCCGAATTAGAATTACTCAAATCAATTATTGCCACAACAGAACTAGTACAAACCACTAAATGGGGAGGTATTGTCTATGTCTTGAATGGTAAAAATGTAATTGGAATAGGAGGATTTAAAAATTATTTTACTATTTGGTTTTTTAATGGTGTTCAGTTGCTAGATCAAAAACAAGTGTTGGTCAATGCGCAAGAAGGCGTAACTAAATCGTTGCGCCAATGGCGTTTTTCATCCCAGCAGGAAGTTGATGGAGAAGAAGTGTTACACTATATTCGTGAGGCCATAGAAAATGAAAAACAAGGAAAAAATTGCAAACCTCAAAAGAAGGCACAAATTTTCTCTGAGCTTTTTCAAAAAGAATTAGATCTTAATCCGGAATTAGCGACAGCTTTTCAAAAATTCTCTCCTTACAAACAATATGAATTTTTAGAATATATTGAAACTGCCAAACGAGAAGCAACCAAACATTCTCGAATCGATAAAATAAGACCCCTAATTATTCAGAATATTGGCCTTAATGATAAATACCGATAATATCAAGTCCCATTTCTAAAAATTCAGAATGGGACTTTTTAATTTAAAAAATATTCAATAAAGAACATTCACTACAAATCATTCGGAGTAAATACCCCTAAAATCTTACTTCTTGTATTTCATCTACTATTGTCTCTCAATCCTTTTTCTGACATACTTAAATCTTACAACTTATAATATCGAAAAGCTTAACATTGGAAAGGCAATTAAATCACTATATTTGCTAACTATTACTTAACTATTTATTAACATTGAATTGCCTTGCAGTTTTAATAAAATCAAAAACGACACTAATAATTCTCACTATGATACAAAAAGAAGAAAATCCTATAGTACCTACTCCAGTAAAATCAGAAATTGACAAAGCCGTAAGAGCACCAAAAAACAAAGTTATCAAATCTACTGAAGAAGCTGAAGAAACTACAGCACCACTCAATGAAGATATAGTAACTGAAATTATAGAAGAAACCGTGGAAATTTCAGTAGAAGACCAAGACGATAATACTGTGGAAGTTCTAAATAAAAAGGACGGGAAAAAAGATAATAAAAAGAAGTTAAAAATGAAAGTAAAAGACATGAAAGAAAAAGACAAGAAAAAGGCTAAAAAAGCCGATGCAAAAGAAAAAGCAAAAGCAAAAGCGAAAAAAGCGAAAAAAGCGAAAAAAGATAAAGCGAAAAAAGCGAAAGCAAAAACTAAAATAAAAGCGAAAAAAGCGAAAGCAAAATCGAAAAAAGCAAAGAAAGCAAAAAAGAGTAAAAAATAATTAAATTATTTTAACTAAAAAAGTCCCAATCCGAATAAACGGTTGGGACTTTTTTAATTCAGTAAGATGTTATTATTTTTTATTCAAAACGGTACTCATTTCCATCGAAATAGCAGAACGTTCCATTTTCAATTTTCCTGACATTGTTTCAACAACTACAGTTGTGTCTGCTAACTCAGAAACTTTTCCGTGAAGACCACTTTTGGTGATAATTTTATCCCCCACTTTCAAGCTGCTCTCAAATTCTTTTTCGTTTTTCGCTCTTTTTTGTTGTGGTCTGATCATAAAGAAATAGATTACCACAAACATTAATATAAACGGTGCAAATTGAGTTAATTGTTCCATAATTTTAATTCTCTTTTTATTTGTTAATTATTACATTAAACCACGACCAGCTTTTACAATTCTTTTGCTAGTTTGAAGCTCTTTTACTAAACTGTCTAAAATTCCATTGATAAAAATACTACTTTTTGGTGTAGAATATTCTTTAGCAACCTCTAAATATTCATTAAGAGTTACTTTTACGGGAATGGACGGGAATTTTAAGAACTCACAAATTGCCATTTTAAGAATAATGGTATCTATTTCCGCAATTCTATCACTATCCCAATTTGGTGTTTTATCAACATACTCTTTGGCTAATTCCGTTTCATTTAAGACTGTTTTTCGAAACAAATCTTTAACAAAATCCTTATCCTCATTGTCTTTATACAATTTTGGTACTCTAAAATTATCATCTTCTCCCGCCTTAATAACCTTCAACTGCTTGATAATATGGGTGTTTACCAAAGGGATATCATCAACCCAAGTCAACTTATCATCTTCTAAATACTCATATAATTTTTCGTTAGGAACAATTACATCCATGAACAAATCAACAATAAACTGTCGGTCTTCCTCAAAAGTATTTACTGGATTACTCATGTATTCCACATACAATTTACTGGCTTTTATATCATTAAGCAGCAATAAAATATAATCGTCATTAAGAGTCCAATTATTAATTTTACGGTTTTCTAGCGCGATACTTAATGAATTATTTTCGGAAAGAATTTGAAAAATCCTGTTTTTGACAAATTTTTCGTTGGGTTTACGTTCCTCAGGAGTCGCAAGATGTTTCAAACTTGATTTGTGTAAAAACACAGTTTCTGTTTTACAAATCTCAATTAGCGAGGAAAGCATTATCAGGTATAAATCTTGAATATTGTCGATACTGTAAAAAAGGAATTTTTCTTCTTTTTCCAGATTATCTGAACCGCTTTGATGCATCGCATAAATGGATTGCATAACTTTAACGCGAATGTGTCTTCTGTTTACCACCTTGTAAGAACTTTTATTAATTAGCCTGCAAAAATAAGTATTTCATTTTTTAAAATAAAATATATAAACGCTTATTTTTAAACTATTCAGTCAACCGTATTCAGTGAACGGTAATAGTTAAACACTGAATACGGATAATTGAACTTGGAAAACTATTTTCTACTATTCTCTAGCTTTCTTTGATTGATGCGATTTTGAGCAATAGTCAAAGCCGCATGATGCGTTGTCATGTTGTTTGCAATAGCAAAATCAAATATTTCTAAAGTCGTATTGTAAATGTTTTCTGTTTTACGCATGATTTCGGCTTTATCATAATGTGCTAATTCAGCATAAACATTGATAATACCACCAGCATTAATCAAAAAATCCGGAGCATAAAGAATACCTCTTTCCTGAAGAATTGCACCATGTATATTCTCATCAGCTAATTGATTATTAGCAGCACCAGCAATAACTTTTGCTTTTATCTTATAAACAGTATCGTCATTTAAGGTTGCTCCCATCGCACAAGGCGCATAAATATCAACATCTGCACTGTACAAATCCTCACCTCTAAAAATTTGTGCGTTGTACTTAGTTCCTACTTCATGCAATTTTTCTTCGTTAATGTCGGCAATTGTTACTATTGCACCTTCTTTTGTCAAATACTCAACTAAAGTCTCGCCAACGTGTCCAATTCCTTGTACTAAAACTTTTTTACCGCTCAAAACATCCGAACCAAATTGTTGCTTTGCTGCCGCTTTCATTCCTAAATACACACCATAAGCCGTGACAGGTGATGGATTTCCAGAACCTCCTCTTTCTTCAGAAATTCCTGTAACATAAGGCGTAACATCTCTTACAATATCCATGTCTTTAGTTTCCATTCCCACATCCTCAGCAGTGATATATCTTCCGCTTAGAGAATGAACAAATTCACCAAATTTACGCATTAACTCTGGTGTCTTTTGTGTTTTGGCATCACCAATAATTACCGCTTTTCCCCCTCCAATATTCAATCCAGTAATAGCTGCTTTAAAAGTCATTCCTCGAGAAAGACGCAAAACATCGTTTAGTGCTTCCCACTCATTTGCGTAATTATACATTCTTGTACCGCCCAAAGCTGGACCCATTACCGAATTATGAATACCAATAATTGCTTTTAAACCCGTATCTTTGTCGTTGCAAAATACAATTTGTTCGTGATCATCAAATGATAATTGACCAAAAACGGGATCCATTTTTTGAAGTTCCTTTCCTGTTGTGAAAGCTGCATTCATAGTATAAATTTTTATAGTGATAAAATTACGAATTTGCCAAAAAGACAATCCAAATTTACACAAAATATAAATATGTACTAGCTTTTTATAAAAAAATCATTGATTCAATAATTTAAACGATTACTGTTTTGCATTAAAAATTATTAAAAATAAAATTTTATTCTAAAAATAAAATCATTTCAACACAGAATACTTTAAAAAATGAAAGAATTACTTTATTTAAATAAATACTTCGTCAAATACAAATACAGTTTTTTACTGGGAATTCTTTTTACTATAATTGCACAAATCTTTATGCTTTTTACACCCAAACTGATTAGTAAATCATTTAAGGTCATTGAAGCTTTCTCCAAAGACAAAACCATAGAAAAAACAGTTATTTATCAAGAATTAATTTCAAATATTTTACTAATTATAGCCACAACAATAATCGCTGGTTTCCTAACTTTTTTGATGAGACAGACCTTAATTGTAATGTCACGACACATAGAATTTGATTTAAAAAATGAAGTATTTCGTCAATATGAAAATCTATCTCAAAATTTCTACAAACAAAATCGTACCGGTGATTTAATGAATCGCATTAGCGAGGATGTTTCTAAAGTGAGAATGTATGTAGGTCCAGCCGTGATGTATACGATAAATACTGTGATTCGTTTTGCTATTGTTATTGTATACATGTATAATGTATCCCCTACACTAACTCTATACACGCTTTTACCTCTTCCACTTTTGTCATATGCCATATTTAAACTTAGTTCCGAAATCAATATAAGAAGTACCATTTTTCAGCAATACTTATCCAAAGTGTCTAGTTTTTCTCAAGAAATATTCTCTGGAATTCGAGTGATAAAAGCTTATTCACTCGAGGATCAGCATCAAAAAAACATGGTGAATTTAGCCAATGAAAGTAAAAGCAAAAGCTTAAATCTGGCGAAAGTACAATCCTTATTTGGTCCTTTAATGTTGGCTTTAATAGGAATAAGCAACTTGGTCGTAATTTATTTTGGAGGTTTGATGTACATTAATGGTACAATAAAAAGCATTGGAACTATCGCTGAATTTATCTTATATGTCAACATGCTTACATGGCCCGTAGCCTCTTTAGGCTGGGTTTCCTCGATGGTTCAAGAAGCAGAGGCTTCTCAAAAAAGATTGAACGAATTTCTAAAAATTGAACCGGAAATAAAAAATAAAAACGAAAACAAATCAGTCATTGAGGGGACTATTTCCTTTGAAAACGTGAGCTACACTTATGAAGACACGAACATAAAAGCCATACAGAATATTTCTTTTACAGTAAAAAAAGGAGAAACTTTGGCCATTCTAGGAAAAACCGGTTCTGGTAAATCTACTATTTTATCATTGATTTCCCGTATGTATGACGTTACAGAAGGAAAAATAAATATTGACAGAAATGAAATAAGCACCATCAATTTGTTTGACTTACGCAATAGTATTGGGATTGTGCCACAGGATGCTTTTTTGTTTTCAGACAGCATAAAAAACAACATCATGTTTGGCAAAGAAAATGCAACGGAGGATGAAGTAAAATCCGCAGCCAAAAGCGCTGTTGTACACGACAACATTATGGGTTTCAACAAACAATACGAAACAATTTTAGGCGAAAGAGGAATTACACTTTCTGGAGGCCAAAAACAAAGAGTTTCTATTGCAAGAGCAATTATCAAGAACCCACCCATTTTACTTTTTGACGATTGCTTATCCGCAGTTGATACAGAAACTGAAGAAGCAATTTTAAACAACTTACAAGAAATTTGCAAGGATAAAACTACAATTATTGTAAGCCACCGTGTTTCTTCTGCAAAAAATGCGGACAGAATTATCATTTTAGAATACGGAAAAATCATTCAACAAGGTTCTCATAATCAATTGATAAATCAAGAAGGTTATTATTCTTCATTGTATCTAAAACAACTTTCAGAAAAAGAAATGCTATAATTGTTGTGTAATACATATATTTTTTAGATTTTTGAATACTAGTTAACAACCATAAATTGATTGAGAGGATTATGAGAGAACATGACATGTTAGAAAAAGAAGAGATTTTTTCTAAAGTTTTAAGAGCTGGGAGAAGAACTTATTTCTTTGATGTGAGAGCGACAAAAGCAGATGATTATTACATTACCATTACCGAAAGTAAAAAATTTACTGAAGAAGATGGTTCCTTTCATTTCAAAAAACATAAAATCTATTTGTATAAAGAAGATTTCGCAGCTTTTGCAGAAATTTTAGGAGAAATGACCTCTTATGTTTTGAACCATAAAGGCGAAGAAGTAATTTCAGAAAGACACCAAAAAGATTTCAAAAAAGAATATGCATCTGATAAATCAGATGATGAAATCATACCTCAAACATCAACTTTTACCGATATAGAATTTGATGATATTTAATTTTTACTTACTTACAATTAAAAAAGTCCAAAAGTCATTTGATTTTTGGACTTTTTTTAATCCGTTTACATAAATAGTAGGCACAACCGCAATGAGACAACCTATCGTAAGTACCGCTTGGCTTCACAGCAATCTTGAAGATTCAAAATTAATAATTCTTGATGCCAGTTTCAAAGAGAATCAATCCAATATAAAAACGGATCTGGAAAATATTCAAATTAAAGGTGCTCGCTTTTTTGATATAAAAAATACCTTTAGCGATACCACAAATCCTTTACCAAACACCATCCCAAGTCCTGAACAGTTTGAACTTCAAGCCAGAAAACTAGACATAAACAAAAATAGTATTCTTATAATTTATGATAACCTGGGTATCTATTCTAGTCCAAGAGCGTGGTGGCTTTTTAAATTAATGGGACATCAAAATGTTGCTATACTCAATGGCGGACTACCTGAATGGGTTAATCAAAAGTATCCGGTTGAAGCAATACAGGAAAATCCAAACTATTCCATTGGAAATTTTGAATCCAAGTTTATCCCAGAATTAGTCAAAAGCAAAGAACAAATTTTAAAAAACATACAAACCAAAGAAGCAGTTCTGATTGACGCCCGTGCAGAAAACCGTTTCAAAGGAATTGGAGATGAGCCCAGACCTGGACTAGAAAGCGGTCATATTCCCGGTTCCATGAACATGCCATATACACAACTTTTGCAAAACGGTAAATTTTTACCAAAAGCAAAATTAGCTAAAGTCCTGAAAACTGACAGTAAACCTCTTATATTTACTTGTGGTTCAGGAGTTACTGCCTGTATTAATTTAATAGCATACGAATTGATCGGTAAAAATCATAAATCCGTGTACGATGGTTCTTGGACAGAATGGGGACAACTGGAAAACTTTCCAATAGAAAAGTAAAATGTGTTTTTTAATATATATACAAACTATTTAACCAATTCGCAATCCATTTTCAATTTTAAAATCGGGTGCCAGTAAAATCACATCTCCTTCGGCTCCAACGGCTCCTAAAACGAGACATTCACTCATAAATTTCCCAATTTGTTTTTTCGGAAAATTCACTACTGCCACAATCTGCCGGTTCAATAATTCCTCTTTTTGATATCGCTTGGTGATTTGTGCCGATGTTTTTCTGATTCCGATAGAAATCCCAAAATCTACGGTAAGCTGATAAGCCGGTTTTCGGGCTTCGGGAAAATCATTGACTTCTAGAATAGTCCCCACGCGCATTTCTACTCTTTCAAATTCAGTCCAAGTAAGGTTCTCCATAGTTTGTTTTATTAAATAAAGTATTGAACAACAAACCTATAAATTTTACAAGTATTTATCCTAATTGTGTAATACTATTTTTAAACCATACTGCTAATTTTACAATTGATGAATACTAAATTCAACTCGTAAATAGGAAATATTATGGACATAAATGAAAACAGCAATACCGAATCGTATAAAGAAGACAACCACTATGGTGTAAGAAATGATGTCGATATGTATATAGAAACAGCTCCAAATGTAAAATTATATGTAAAAGATTATGGTCAGGGAAAACCAGTAATTCTAATACATGGTTGGCCGTTATCAAATGAGATGTGGGAGTACCAAATTGAGACTTTAGTACAAAATAATTTTAGAGTAATTGCTTATGACCGTCGTGGTTTTGGTAAATCTTCACAACCTTGGAATGGATATGATTACGACACGTTATCAGATGATTTAAAAGCTATTATTGATCAATTGGATCTCAAAGACGTTACGCTTGTAGGATTTTCAATGGGCGGTGGAGAAGTAGTCCGCTATTTCAGTCGTCATGCTGGTAAAGGGGTTTCTAAAGCAGTTCTTATAGCTTCGATTACCCCGTTTCAATTACAAACTGATTCTAATCCAAATGGTGTTCCTCAAGAAAAATACGATGCCATGGCAGAGCAAATCAAAGAGGATCGAATAGGCTTTCTAGATAGTTTTGGAAAAACATTTTTCGGTGTGAGCTTTATCAGTAAACCCTTAAGCACCCCTTTGTTGGATTATTACAAAATGCTGGGTTCTTTAGCCTCTCCAAGGGCTACTTTAGAATGCGCGAAGTCGTTTTCATCAACTGATTTCCGACGAGAAATGGCCTCTGTAAACGTTCCAACCTTAATAATTCATGGTGATGAAGACAAGACTGTGCCTATCGAAATTACTGCTGAGGTAGCGACAAAATTAATACCTGACAATAAATTTATAGTATATGAAGGCGCACCACATGGTCTATTTTATATTGAAAAAAACAAATTAAACAAGGATTTAATTGCTTTTTTAAATACATAAAATAATACTAAATTCTATTTACATATAACTCTTTCCCTATTTTAATGCATAAAAAAATCCCAAAACTTAATAGTTTTGGGATTTTTTAATTTTATAGGAATAAATAGTTCAAACTATTTCACTTCCATTAATTCTACGTCAAAAATCAGCGTAGCGTTAGGTGGAATTGCACCTCCTGCACCACGTGATCCGTATCCTAAATCTGATGGAATTACGAAACGTGCTTTGTCACCTACTCGCAACAATGCAATTCCTTCATCCCAACCCTCGATAACCTGACCTTCACCCAATCTAAATTCAATTGGTTTTTTTCTTGGATAAGACGAATCAAAAACTTTTCCGTTTTCTAATGAACCTTCATAATGTACTGCAACCGTTTTTCCACTTTCTGCTTTTTTACCTTCACCTCTTTGGATGAATTGGTAACGCAATCCGCTTTCTGTTTTTTCAAAACCGGCAGCAAGTTTTTCCATAGCTGCTTCAACATCCGCTTTTAAAGCCGCATCACGCTTGTTACGAGATCCTTTGAAGGTAATAAAGGCTTCAATTGCATTCCAATTTTTAGCTTCTTCCCCTTCTCTGATAATTTCTAAAGACTCTAGAACATCTCCTTGCTCTACAGCATCTACAATATCCTGACCTTCTACCACATGACCAAAAACGGTGTGTTTGTTATCCAACCAATCTGTTGGGATGTGTGTTATGTAGAATTGTGATCCGTTTGTTCCAGGTCCTGAATTGGCCATTGCCAAAACTCCCGGGCGATCGTGTTTTAAACTTGGATGAAATTCATCATCAAATTTATACCCCGGGTCACCAGTTCCTGTTCCTTGAGGACAACCACCTTGAATCATGAAGTTAGGAATTACTCTGTGAAATTTTAATCCGTCATAAAATTTAACCCCTTGTGGTTTTACTTTATTTTCTAAGTTACCTTCCGCTAATCCTACGAAATTCCCCACTGTCCCTGGAGTTAAATCGTGTGCTAGTTTTACTACAATAGTACCTTTAGTGGTGTTGAATTTAGCATATATTCCGTTTTCCATTTTTGTTTAATTTTTATTGAAAGACAAATTTACGAAATTAATTTTAAAAAAGGGAACTGCGAGATTCGTTGATTCTTATCATAATCCTATAATTATATGTGTATATACTTGACTAATTAGTATTGCTATCCCAAAACTCAATAAGGTTCCTATTAAAACATATTCTGTAAGGCTACGGTCTTTCGCATTATTTAAATCCCCAAAACGGAATATCGATTTTGCCGCCAACAAAAAGCCAATCCCTTCCCAATAATTCATTAAAACAAAAGAAAAAATAAAAACTCTCTCTATCATACCAATGTATTTACCCGCTTTGTTTGGCTCACTATCCGCCATTTTAAAGCTGGACAAAAGCACTTTTAGTACTACAGCCGTGACTTGAGTAACTAATAGCAAGGCTACCAATAGCAACACTACTTTTGGGCTTGTTACTATTGCTGCGTCAATCCTATACGGTTCATAATAATATAGTGCTGCAGCAATAGCAACTAGGTGTAGTAACTGGTATGCAAAAAATAATGGAATCGCATTTTTTTTGTTTTGAAAGTGCATTTTTCCTACATCAAAAATAAAATGGGAAATAAGAATCCACAGCATGCCAAACCAATATTTGAATTCAAATTGCATCACTAGCAGTAGCACTATAGCATTTATACCAAAATGATAATAAAAGTATTTTGATATTCTTTGACCTTCATACTTTGCTTTTACCCAACTGTCTGGTTGGAGCAAAAAATCACCAATTAGGTGCGCTAATAAAAATTTAGATGCCAGTACTAACATAGTTGCTTTATTTTTTTCTGATAATACTCTAATACTTTATTTATCTCCTCGTAACCACCTCTTTTTAATCCTTCACTTATATTTCCTTGTCCTTTTTTGTTGAGATGTGTTGCTATTTCTTTTTGATTTAATTCTGGGCTTTGTAATTTTAGCAGCATTATTTCAGCTGTTTTTTCGGACCATTTATCCATGGTAAATGTGGCTAAATCAAGCATCACATTTATGGTTTCATCAAAATCTCTCCAAGGTGTTTTGATTGCTACTGTTTGTTTTTTCAAGCTATCAAAACATGTTCCTGAGTTTATAAAAGCTGTGCCGTTGGATTCCGTTACTTTTTCAGCGCGGTATTCCAGTTCTCCTATACCAAGTCCCATACGAACATCTATATTATTAATTTTTTTCATCCCGGCTTTGATAATGACACTCAAAAAAAGTACGTTTTGTGGAGTTGTGATTATTTGAAAACTATCGCCTCTGTACAATTCCCAATCCAATGGTGTAGTACCATAATTTCCTAATATTTCTTTTAATGCCGTAATCCATACCTCAACTTCTGTTTTTCGAGACTGAATAATATCTCCCGTAATAATTGCTTCCATATTTTTTTGTTTACAACCATACAAATATATCTGTTTTAAAGCAGATAATTATGAAAATCTGCTTTAAAACAGATAATTATACATATCTATCATGTAACAGATTATAATGGTTGTAAAAACGCTAGCCCAGATTGAAGCGGCATCCTTTTCTTGCTTTCTTTAAGCGAGAAAAGATATAGTGTAAAGCTGGACTAGCTCCTAAAAAAAAATGACATCCCTATGAATGTCATTTTTTTATTTATATCAAAATTTTATTATTTCACTAATAAACCTGCGTTTCTCAAATACGGTTCAATTTCCATATCATGTCCGATGAAATCTCTGAAGGCTTTGTTTAAATCGACACTATTACCCACTGATAAAATGTATTTTCTAAAACGCTCACAATTAGCTCTTGTCATACCACCATTGGCCTGCATCCAGTCAAAAGCATTATAATCTAATGTTTTTGACCACGTGTACGCATAATATCCTGCTGAATAGCCTCCGCCCCAAATGTGAGCAAAATAAGGCGTGTGGTACCTCGTTGGCACCTCATTGACCAACAATCCGTATTTTTGCAATGCCTCTTTTTCGAAAACTAAAGTCGGTTTGAAATCAGATTCCTTTTCTACACTATGCCAAGCCATATCTAGCGTTGCCGCTGCTAAAAGCTCCGTTACTACGTATCCTTTATTAAAGGTATCGGCTTTTTTAATTTTATCAATTAACTCTTGAGGAATAGCTTGTTTGGTTTGATAATGTATTGCATAGTTCTTTAAAACCAAAGGATCCAATGCCGCATGCTCATTGATTTGGGAAGGAAACTCCACATAATCACGCGGTACAGAGGTCCCTGAAAGCGTTACATACTGCTGGTTTGCAAACAATCCGTGTAAAGTATGTCCAAACTCATGAAACAGTGTGGTTACATCATCAAAACTAATTAAGGATGGATTCCCTCCGGCTGGTTTTGAGAAATTATATACATTGACAATAACTGGTTTTTGTTTTAGGTAATGGGACTGATTCACAAAATTACTCATCCAAGCACCACCGTTTTTATTGTCTCGGGTGTAAAAATCTAAATAATATATCGCAATTGATTTTCCGTCATTATCATATACTTCATACACTTTTACATCTGGATGATAGACCGGCAAATCATTCCTTTCTTTAAACGTGATACCATACATTTGTTGTGCTGCGAAAAATACTCCTTTTTCTAAAACAGTACCAATTTCGAAATACGGTTTTATTTGACTTTCGTCTAAATCATACTTTGCTTTACGCACTTGTTCAGAATAAAAATCCCAATCCCAAGGTTCTACTTTAAATCCTCCGTTTTGCGAATCAATCAAATCTTGAATTTCTTTGGCCTCTACTTTTGCTTTTGCAACAGCAGGCCTTGCAATTTTTGCTAATAAGGCCATCGCTGGCGCAGGTGACTGTGCCATTTGGTCTTGCAATTTCCATTCTGCAAAACTTTTCTTCCCCATTAAATTTGCTTTTTGCAAACGCAATCTTGCCATTCGTTCTATTACTTCACGAGTATCACCATCATCATTTTTTTCGGCACGATTCCAAGATGCTTTGAATATTTTTTCTCTTGAAGCTCTATTTGTAAGACTTTGCAATACGGGCTGCTGTGTCGTATTCAACAATCCTATTAAATACTTTCCATCTTGGCCTGCTTCAGTAGCTTTTACTTTTGCAGCGGAAATTTCATTTGTACTCAACCCGGCTAAATCATTTACATTGTCAAATAAAATGGCTCCATTTTTTCGGGCTATCAATAATTTATTTCCAAAGAGTGTACTCAAACTTGCCAATTCCTCATTGATTTTTTTCATTTTATCTTTATCCCCAGCAGACAAATTTGCACCGGCCAATTCAAATTGTTGCAAATAATATTGTGTCAATTTTTTGTCTTCTCCCTTTAAAGCAGCAATTTTTAATGCTTTGAAGCGATTGTATAACTTACTATTCAGATAAATTTTATCGTTGTGTGCTGAAAAAAGTGGCGCATACTGCTCCTCAATATTTTGCAATGTCGGATTCGTATTTGACCCTGTTAGATTATAAAAAACGCCCGTTGCTCTGTTTAAATCCACTCCACTGGTTTCTAAAGCTAGCACTGTGTTTTGAAAAGTTGGCTTTCCAGGGTTGTTTGCAATTTTTTCAATTTCTTGATCGTGAATTTTTAAACCATATTCAAAAGCAGGTTTAAAATGTTCGTCTTTAATTAAATTAAAAGGTGGCGCTTGATACTGCAACGTACTTTTTTGTAAAAGAGGATTCGTCATCTTAACGGATTTGTTTTGTGCACAGAGTGTTTCAGTTTGTAAAGAAGCAACTAAAAACAAGGAACTGGCAACGATTATTTTAGAAAAAATTTGCATAAATTGAATGGTTTATTTTGAAACATAAAAGTAGTTCAAAAAAGCATACTATGAAATACGACGCAATGAATAAATTTCTACAACCAATACCCGCAATTAGGTCAATAGGCCAAATTTGTTCCTAAAAAGAGTTTAATCCTCAATTTGGTTATTTGAAAAACGCGGCAACTTTGTACCTTTGCTACCAAATCCCCGGGATTAAAACTTAGAAAAGAAATTATGCGTATTGATATTGTTACTGTTCTACCAGAATTATTGCGAAGTCCTTTTGAGGCCTCGATTATGAAACGTGCCATCGACAAAGGTTTAGTAGAAGTTCATTTTCACAATCTACGGGATTACACGACCAACAGGCAGAAAAGCGTTGATGATTATCCGTATGGTGGTGGCGCTGGAATGGTCATGACGGTGCAACCTATTGACGCCTGTATTACCCATTTGAAAAGTGAAAGAACTTACGACGAAATCATATATATGTCGCCAGACGGGGAAACACTAAACCAGAAAATGGCGAATACCATGTCAATGTATGAAAATATTATTATCCTTTGCGGCCATTATAAAGGTGTAGACCAACGCGTGCGCGATCACTTTATCACTAAAGAAATATCGATTGGCGATTATGTATTGAGTGGTGGTGAATTAGGAGCTTTGGTATTATCCGACGCATTGATTAGATTGATCCCAGGAGTATTAAGTGATGAAACCTCCGCATTGACAGATAGTTTCCAAGATGGATTACTTTCAGGCCCCATATACACACGCCCCGCAGATTATAACGGATGGAAAGTTCCTGAGGTACTGACCAGTGGAAATTTTGCCAAAATTGACAAATGGAGGGAAGATATGGCGTATGAACATACGAAGAATAGAAGACCGGATTTGCTGGAGGAGTAAAATCTAGTTTACTATTGTATTTATCTTAACCACCTCAGTGTAAGGATTCAAATAATTCAAAATTTATAATTTATAATTCAAAATATTTATTTACTTTTGCACCCACATTAGATTAACCTCTGGCGAAATCCGCGAATGTTGCTTTAATACAACCCATAATTAAAAAATATCATGGCAGATTTAATGAAATTCGTTCAAGACGAATTCGTAACAAGAAAAGAATTCCCAGTTTTTGCAGCTGGAGACACTATCACTGTTTACTACGAAATTAGAGAGGGTGAAAAAACTAGAACACAGTTTTTTAAAGGAGTAGTTATTCAAAGAAGAGGTTCTGCTAACACAGAAACTTTTACTATTCGTAAAATGTCAGGAGCAGTTGGAGTTGAGCGTATCTTCCCAGTTAATCTTCCAGCATTACAAAAAATTGAAATCAATAAGAAAGGTGCTGTACGTAGAGCTAGAATTTTCTACTTCAGAGAACTTACTGGTAAAAAAGCTAAAATTAAAGACAAAAGAAGATAGTATACTGTTTCTTAACTATAAAAGTTCCAACTCTGTTGGGACTTTTTTTTTGGTTACTATTTTCCTTATAAATTCCTAATTTAGGATTAATGGATCTATAAAACTGACAATATAAGAATAACAAGTTGGTAATCATAAAAATCGTGTTTTTCTACATGAAATCCACCTTCTATTACATCTGATTTTCATATATTTGTCCGCCTTATTTTAAGTGAAATCCCTTATATAAGCTACATTTAACGTGATTCGATTATAAAAATAAAAAAATGACACAGAAATCAAAAATTTTTTACACCCTTACTGATGAAGCGCCTTTATTGGCAACGTATTCATTTTTACCTATTGTACAAGCATTTACAGCAACTTCTGACATTGAAATTGAAACTAGAGACATTTCTTTAGCCGGAAGAATTTTAGCAAACTTTTCGGAGTTTTTGACAGAAGATCAAAAGACAGGAGATGCTTTATTAGAACTTGGGCAATTAGCGACAACTCCAGAAGCTAACATCATAAAATTACCAAATGTTTCGGCATCTGTTCCTCAATTAAAAGCAGCTATTGCTGAATTACAATCTCATGGATATAGTATACCAAACTTCCCCGAGGAACCAAAAAACGAAGCAGAGATAACCATCAAAGCTAAATACTCTAAAATATTAGGCTCAGCGGTGAATCCTGTTTTACGCGAAGGAAACTCGGATCGTAGAGCTCCAAAAGCAGTAAAAAATTACGCTAAAGCTAACCCACACGCTATGGGTGCATGGTCTGCTGACTCAAAAACACATGTAGCTTCTATGGAAAGTGGTGATTTTTACGGAAGTGAAAAATCACTTACTCTTGCCGATGCCACTGATGTAAAAATCGAATTCGTTGCTAAAGATGGTTCCGCTACTGTCCTAAAAGCAAGTACTCCATTAAAAGTAGGTGAAATAATCGACAGTTCAGTACTGAACCTAAACGCTTTAAAAACCTTCGTAGCCAAAACAATTACAGAGGCAAAAAAATTAAACGTTTTACTTTCGGTTCACCTGAAAGCTACAATGATGAAAGTTTCGGATCCAATTATTTTTGGAGCTATCGTAGAAGTTTATTTCGCAGCTGTTTTCGAAAAATACGCTGCCTTATTTGATGAATTGAATATTGATACCAGAAACGGTTTAGGTGATGTGTATGCAAAAATCGCAGGAAAACCAATGCAGGCTGAAGTGGAAGCGGCATTAAACCAAGCAATTACAAACGGGCCAGCATTAGCTATGGTAAATTCTGAAAAAGGAATTACCAATCTTCATGTTCCATCAGATGTGATTGTGGATGCTTCTATGCCGGCCATGATTCGTACTTCAGGACAGATGTTCAATAAAGACGGACAACAACAAGATACCGTAGCCATGATACCAGACAGATGTTATGCCGGTGTTTATACAGCGACAATTGATTTTTGTAAAAAACATGGCGCTTTTGACCCAACTACAATGGGAAGTGTGCCTAACGTAGGTTTGATGGCACAAAAAGCAGAAGAGTACGGCTCACATGACAAAACATTCCAAATGACTGCTGACGGAGTGGTACGTGTTGTTGACACTAATGGAAACGTTTTGATGGAACAAGCCGTTGAAGCTAAAGACATTTTCAGAATGTGTCAGGCAAAAGATGCTCCGATTCAAGACTGGGTTAAATTAGCGGTAAACAGAGCCCGTTTATCTAACACTCCAGCTATTTTTTGGTTGGATAATAACAGAGCGCACGATAGAGAACTAATCACAAAAGTTACAAAATATTTAAAAGATCACGATACTACAGGTTTAGACATTCAAATACTGAATCCTATAGATGCAACAAACTTTACCTTAGAAAGAATCATCAAAGGATTAGATACTATTTCAGTAACAGGAAACGTATTACGTGATTATTTAACGGATTTATTCCCCATTTTAGAAGTGGGAACATCCGCAAAAATGCTCTCTATTGTTCCATTAATGAATGGTGGCGGTTTGTTTGAGACTGGTGCCGGTGGATCAGCTCCAAAACACGTAGAGCAGTTTACGGCAGAAGGATACTTGCGTTGGGATTCCCTTGGTGAGTTCTTGGCTTTAGGTGCTTCATTAGAGCATTTAGGACAAACTTTAAACAATTCTAAAGCAATTGTTTTAGCGGAAACTCTTGATGTCGCTACGGAGAAATTCTTGGCAACTGATAAATCACCAGCACGTAAACTAGGCGGAATTGACAATCGCGGTTCTCATTTTTACTTGGCCATGTATTGGGCAGAAGCCTTAGCAGCGCAAGATAAAGAAGCCGCGTTGAAAACTATCTTTACTCCTATTGCAGCAGAATTTGCAGCAAACGAGGCCAAAATCAATACGGAGTTAATTGCAGCACAAGGAAAACCACAAGATATTGGTGGTCATTACCAACCGAATCCTGAAGTAACAAGTAAAGCAATGCGTCCAAGCGAAACTTTCAATACTATATTAGCAAAAATCGCTTAATTAACTGCATTATAATTTTAGTAATACTATTGAAAAGACAACTGGAAACAGTTGTCTTTTTTTTATATTAGCAATACCTTAACATCTGTTATACACCAATTGAAATTCTATTTAATGTAATTTGCAGTTCTTCATTTCGATAAAATTTAAACAATGACTCCAAAGAAAATTACTACCTTTTTAGTTGTATTATTAGCTACTATTTCGTCTTTCGCTCAAGAAAAATTTACCTTAAGTGGGATTATTATTGATGCTAATAGTAATGAAACTTTAATAGGAGTCAACGTTATTATACCCCAATTAAAAACGGGCGTAACAACCAATGAATACGGATTTTATTCCATTACATTACCTAAGGGAAATTATACGGTTCAGATAACTTCACTAGGATATCAAAACATTTCAGAGTCGATTATTTTAAACCAAAATATAAAAAATAATTTCAAGTTATCCAGTAATGAAACGGTCCTAAAAGAAGTTATTATTAGTGATAATAAAACCAGAATAGACATTAGAAAACCAGAAATGAGTGTCAACAAACTCTCTATTTCAGCCATCAAAAAAATGCCTGTTGTACTGGGTGAAGTCGATATTTTAAAATCTATTTTATTGCTTCCCGGGGTAACTAATGCTGGCGAAGGCGCATCAGGCTTTAATGTTCGTGGTGGAGGCGCGGATCAAAATTTAATTTTATTAGACGAAGCTACTATTTTTAACTCTTCCCATGTTTTTGGGTTTTTCTCCGTTTTCAATCCGGATGCAATCAAAGATTTGAAATTATACAAAGGCGGAATCCCCGCTCGTTTTGGCGGGAGAGCTTCTTCGGTTTTAGACATTTATCAAAAAGACGGTAATAGTAAAGAATTTCATGTCAATGGAGGAATTGGATTGATTTCCAGCCGTATTTTGGCCGAAGGACCGTTGGTAGAAGACAAAGGTTCCTTCCTTATTGGCGGGAGAAGTTCCTACGCTCATTTATTTTTAAAGCTATCCCCAGAACAAAAAAATAATTCCGCTTATTTTTATGACTTAAATACTAAATTGAGTTATAAATTGGATTCGAACAATAGTCTTTACTTGTCTGGCTATTTTGGTCGAGACGTTTTCAGTCTCAACAAAAGCTTTACTAACATTTATGGAAATGCTACGGTAAACCTGCGTTGGAATCACTTATTTTCCGAAAAATTGTTTTCGAATTTATCGTTGATTTACAGTGATTTTTATTATGGTCTGGATTTGGATTTTATAGGATTCAAATGGGATTCTGGCATTAAAAACTACAATATCAAGTACGATTTTAAGAAATACATTTCTGATAAATTCAAATTGAATTACGGGGTAAACGGAATTTATTACGAGTTCAACCCAGGAACCATAAAACCATCTGATGCGGATTCTGGAATCAATTTTGATCAATTAGATAAAAAATATGCTCTTGAATCTGCCCTTTATATCAATGCAGATCACGAAATCTCCAAGAAAATAGCGCTATCCTACGGACTTAGGTACAGCATGTTTTACCGCTTAGGACAATCTACTGTAAACATTTATCAAGATAACAATCCTGTAACGTTCAATTCGGACTTACAGATTTATGAAAAAGCAACTCCAATTGGCACCCAGTTTTACGACAGAAACCAAGTAATGAAAAGCTATAATTATTTAGAACCGCGGTTTTCATTGGCGTATCAAATCAACGATGACCAATCTATAAAAGCGAGTTACAACAGAATGGTGCAGTATTTACAACTCATTTCAAACACCTCATCGCCTACTCCGCTAGATGTCTGGACGCCAAGCGATAGTTTTATCAAACCACAAATTGCCGATCAAGTGGCATTGGGTTATTTTAAAAACTTTAAAGAAGGTGTATACTCCCTTGAAGTAGAAACCTATTATAAAGAAGTGCAAAACCGATTGGATTATATTGATGGCGCTGATTTGATTGCCAATAAAGCCATTGAACAAATAATCCTGAACGGTCAATTAAGATCCTATGGTTTAGAAATCATGTTCCGAAAAAATGAAGGTAAATTTAACGGATGGATATCGTATACACTATCAAAATCAGAGCAAAAAACTCCTGGAAGAACACCAATAGAAACTGGAATCAACAACAGCCAATGGTACAATTCAGTATATGACAAACTGCATAATATTGCCATAACCACTTCCTACAATTTGAATGAAAAATGGTCTTTTGGAGCTAATTTTGCACTGCAAACTGGTCAACCGGTAACGTATCCTGTTGGACAATATGAATACTTAGGAATCAATGTACCGAGTTATGGATTGAGAAACGAAAATCGTCTTCCAGTTTACCATCACCTTGATATTGCCGCAACATTGACTCCCAAAAGCAACAAAGACAGACAATGGAAAGGCGAATGGGTATTTAGTATCTATAATCTTTACAATCGAAAAAATGCCGCTTCTATCAATTTCAGACAGAATATAGAAACAGGAAGTAATGAAGCTGTAAAAACTTCGATATTTGGTGTTGTTCCAGCGGTAAGTTATAATTTCAAATTTTAAAAATAAGAATTTATTAAGACCCCGAAATAAAAGCAAAATCATGAAGAAAATAACACTTTACCTAATAATTATTATTGCTATACTAAACAGTGCTTGCGAAGATGTAATTGAAGTAGATCTGGATAATGCTCCGCCTAAACTAGTTATTCAAGCAGCTATCAACTGGAAAAAAGGAACTTCAGGAAATCAACAAAAAATAAAACTGACCACTACTACCGGTTTTTACAGTACTGAAATTCCAAAAGTTTCTAATGCAACTATTTATATTAAGAACAGTACTAATACGGTCTTTAATTTTACAGAAGTTGCCAATACAGGGGAGTATGTATGCAATGCATTTATTCCGATAATAAATGAAGTATACACTTTACATGTTATTAGCAACGGCAGTACCTACATCGCTTCAGAAGTGTTGAAACCCGTTGCACCAATAACAAAAATTGTACAAAATAACCAAGGTGGTTTTATAGGGAAAAACATAGAGATTAAAACGTTTTATCAAGATCCAGCAAGTGAAGCTAATTTTTACCTCTACAAATATGTGTATTCGAACCAAGTGAAATCAAACTATTATGTAGACCAAGATGAGTTTTTTAACGGGAACGAATTCTTTAGTATCTCGCAAAATGATGACTTAAAAAAAGACGATAAAATTGAAGTAAGCCACTTTGGGATTTCTAAAGCATACTACAACTATATGAGCGTTTTAGTAAGTATTGCTGGAAATAATGGAGGTGGACCGTTTCAATCTCCGCCTGCAACCGTAAGAGGAAACATCATCAATACTACTGACTCGGCTAATTATCCATTGGGCTATTTCTCCCTTAGTCAAGTCGATATTAGAAATTACACTATTGAATAACTACATTTGTATTCGAAACAAATAAGTAACTATGTCATCACATCATATCGTTCGGGACGACCAAGAGCCTGCATTAATCATTGCCAACGGCGCTTCCTGTCATCCAGAACTATTGGGCCAATTATTAGAATGGTCCCCGCTTGTTGTTGTATTAGATTCGGCTATGGTTCGCGTCATGGAACTAGACATCAAAGTCGATGTGATTCTTGGAGATTTCGACAGAGGATTTGATCCTGAAATCTATAAAATAGCTCAATATCCAATTGAAATCATTCATACGCCGGACCAAAATAAAACCGATTTAGAAAAAGCTTTTGACTATTTAATCGAAAGAAAGATTCCCGCCGTAAATGTCGTTTGGGCTACTGGACGAAGAGCCGATCATACGATTACCAATCTTACCAATATCACACGGTATAGAAATCTACTTAAAATTGTAATTCTGGACGATCATTCAAAAGTTTTTTTATTACCCAAGAAATTTGAAAAATGGTACCCCGCAAACACTCCTATTTCATTAATACCTATTGGTCACGTTACAGGAATTCATTCCGATAATTTATTCTATCCGTTAAAAGATGATAATCTTACTATGGGGTACAGAACTGGAAGTAGCAATCACGTTATCAAAGATGGTATTGTAACTATAGCACACGAAGAAGGAGATTTATTAATGATGGAATGCGTGGATTAGTATTATTTTAAATTCAACAATGCATTTCTCACAATTTCATAATGACTCCAAGGGATAAAATGATTCGCTTTTTTGATAGTTATCGTATCCATTGATTTTGCATTAACAAACTTTTTTTTCATAAATGCTACATTGCTATACGGTACCAAAGCATCTTTGGTCCCATGAATTATAGTCACATCACAAGTAATTTTTTTGAGGTCCGACTCCAAATTGATTAAATCGTGTTTCAACCACCATAATTCATCATTAGATGGACGTAAAGCACCGGGAATCAAATACCGCAATGGCGGGACTTTAATAACAGTTCTCCATTTCTCTGGTTTTTCTGCTTTTGGATCTAATGCTCCCGCGAGTATAACCAGTCTTGAATACCATGACGGGTGATCCACAGCTAACTTAGCTACAACTGGACCTCCAATGGAATGTCCCACTAAAATTACAGGTTTGTTATTTGCCATTTTCAATATAAATTCTGATATCCTTTCGGATTGCACCTTCAAATTTTGAGCATTACCAAAATCACTGTACCCAAAACCTGGTCGGTCAATCGCAATCATTCGGTATTTTTGCAACAATAAAGTGTCTTTAAGATATTCTTTGAAGGCATTCCAGCTTCCAGGTGAACCGTGTACAAAAAACAATGTTGGATTTTGAATATTACCCGTTTCGACATAATGTATTTTATAGCCGTCAAAACTTATTGTTTTGTCCTGAAATGCTGTCCGAGAGGCAGCAAAAAATTGTGTTGTTTCCGCATTAGAAAATCGCATGGTCATACAAGATTGACACAAGAGAATATAGAAAGCGACAAAAGTATAAACAATATATCTTTTTTTAAATTTAAATCTGGTGAGTATAAAAGCCATTCAATTCATTTTTTTATAAATATAACCGATTTTATGTTACAATAAATCTACACTATTCCCCTTTTATGATTTTTTTTCATTCCATTATTGTATGAAATTCCCCTTTACGCCCTAAGTAAATAGTTATACCTATATTTGCATCGAAATATAGAAAATGAAACCGAAAACGATTCCCGAAAAGACTAATTTACATCCGAGAAATCTTGACCGATTTGGATATAATTTTGAGCAATTAATAGAAAAATCTCCTGAATTGAAGCCTTTTGTTTCTATTAATGAGCATGAAATCGAAACAATTGAATTTAACAATCCTGATGCTGTAAAAGCGCTTAACAAAGCTTTATTGCTGTTGCATTATGACATTCAAAACTGGGACATTCCCAAAAATTATCTTTGTCCACCAATTCCCGGAAGAGCTGATTATATTCATTATCTAGCTGATTTACTAGCTTCCAGTAACAACGGAATTATTCCGAAAGGCGAAACGGTTCAAGGCTTAGATATTGGTGTGGGTGCCAATTGTATTTATCCTATAATTGGTAATTCAGCCTACGGATGGAGTTTTGTAGGTACAGACATCGATTTAAAAGCAATCGAAAATTGCAGCACAATCATTGAAAAAAATCCAAAACTGATTGATGCTATCAGTTTACAGCAACAAACAGAATCCCGTTTTATTTTTAAAAATATAATTACTCCTGAAGATAAATTTACGTTCACCATTTGCAATCCCCCTTTTCATGCTTCACAGGATGAAGCCACAAAAAGTACTGTTAGAAAAATAAACAATTTAGAGAATACGAAAACCACAAAACCTGTTTTAAATTTTGGAGGTCACAATGCTGAATTATGGTGCGAAGGCGGCGAACTGGGTTTTGTCACTCAAATGATTTATGAAAGTGCTAAATATCCGATGCAATGTTTATGGTTTACTACTTTGATTTCTAAAAAAGAAAATCTTTCTAGTCTATACAAAACCCTAAATAAAGTGAGTGCTGTAGAAATTAAAACCATTGATATGGCTCAAGGTCAAAAAATAAGCCGAATAGTCGCTTGGACTTTTTTGAGCGAAGCACAACAACTGAAATGGGAATTTTAAACGTATGAGTATTTTAAATTTCAACACTATTTAAACACTATTCCATTTTAAAAAAAATCATATTAATTATCATTATTGTAAAAAAAAGCAGAAATATAAACAATTCATTAAATTCGAATTATTCGTATTAATAAAATTAAAATTAACGTTGTTTTAGTAGTAATTTAGCATCCATAATCTTAAATAACCAAAATGAAAAAAATTTTACTTATTCTAACCCTAATTTTAACTGCAGGCCTATCCGCTCAGGAAATTAAAGTATCAGGGGTTGTAACTGACGAATCAAAAGCTACTTTACCCGGTACCACAATCCTCGTTAAAGGAACTACAAAAGGAACTACAACCGATAGCGATGGAAAGTATACGATCAGTGCAAAAATCGGAGCTGTTTTGCAATTTTCGTATGTGGGTCTAGAAACCAAAAACGTTTCTGTTACAACAAGTGTACTAAATATTACTTTAATTGGCAGTGGTGAAACGTTACAAGACGTTGTTATTATTGGTTCTCGTAATCCTACTAGAACTGTAACAGAATCAGCAGTACCTATAGATGTGATAAGTATGAAAGAAATTGCTTCTCAAGGTGCACAAGTCAACTTAAATCAAATCTTAAACATGGTTGCGCCTTCGTTTACATCAAACACGCAAACTGTTGCTGACGGAACAGATCATATTGATCCCGCACAATTAAGAGGTTTAGGACCCGATCAAGTATTGGTTTTAATAAATGGAAAAAGAAGACATACTTCTTCATTAGTCAACATTAATGGATCTCCAGGTAGGGGGTCTGTAGGAACCGATTTGAATGCAATTCCTGCATTTGCCATTGAAAAAATTGAAGTATTGCGAGATGGCGCTTCTGCACAATATGGTTCAGATGCCATTGCTGGAGTAATCAATATTAATGTTAAAAAAAATACTAACAAATTAGAAGTAAACCTCTTTGGAGGAGGTAACCTTTCTAAAGGAGCTAATGACCACGATGGTGGAATTGATGGCGGAAATTACCAATTAGACTTAAATTACGGAACGAGTCTTGGAAAAGAGAAAAGCTTTATCAATGCAACGGCTAGTTTTCAACTTAGAGATGCTACAAGCCGAGCAAAAGATGTGACAGGAAACTTATTCAATGCGTACAATGCTATAGAACAAAGAGCTGCCGAAGCTGGAACAAATATCAATGCCTTGTTTGGAAACATAAATAATACTCCAAATACAACTCAAATACTTACCACAATAAAACAGTATGCTCCACAAGTAGGTTATTTTACAACGGCGCAACAAACTGCTATAACTGGTGCTGCAAACATCTCACAAATGCAAACTGCATTGAACTTCGATGCTACAGCAGGAGAATTAGCGTATAGAAGTCTTGAAAGAAAAGACTTTAATATGAGAGTGGGACAATCTTCCTTGAAAAGTGCCCAATTCTTTTTGAATGCTGCTTATCCAATAAATGATAAATTAGAAGCGTATGCTTTTGGTGGGACTAGTTATAGAAATGGAGAAGCTGCAGGTTTTTATAGAAGACCTAATCAAGCCAGATCATACACCGGTTTGTATCCAAATGGTTTTTTACCGGAAATACACTCTACAATCAATGACGTCTCTGTTGCCGCAGGTATTAGAGGTCTTATATTCGAAAATTGGAATTTTGACTTAAGCAACACTTTTGGAAGAAATGCTTTTGATTACGGTGTTGAAAATACAGTAAATGCCTCTTTAAGAGAAAATTCTCCTACAGAATTTGATGCGGGTGGTTTGGCTTTCGCCCAAAACACAACTAATTTTGACATGAATAGAAAATTTGATGTGCTAAAAGGACTGAATGTCGCTTTTGGTGCGGAATACCGTCATGAAAACTTTTCAATAAATGCAGGTGAGTCTAATTCGTACAATCAATATGATATAAATGGTGGTGTAGTAACAGGAACTACAGCTGCAAATATAAGAGTAACTGACTTTTTTGGAGCTGCAAGACCAGGTGGTTCTCAGGTATTTCCAGGTTTCAGACCTGCAAATGCAATCGATAAAGACCGAAACAGCGTAGCCGTATATACTGATTTAGAATTAGATCTTACTGACAAATGGTTAGTTAATGGAGCAATTCGTTTTGAGAACTATTCCGATTTTGGAAACACAACAAATTTTAAAGTAGCAACTCGTTATAAATTAACAGATAATGTCAATTTACGTGGTGCTATTTCTACAGGATTTAGAGCCCCATCTTTACACCAAATCTACTTTAATTCAACTGCTACACAATTTGTAGGTGGTGTGCCCTTTGAAGTAGGAACGTTCAGTAATGATTCGCAAGCAGCACAATTACTAGGAATTCCAAAATTGAAACAAGAAGAATCTCAAAGTGCCAGTATTGGCTTTACAGCCAAAATCCCTGAAGCTAATTTAACCTTAACAGCGGATGCTTATGTTGTAAAAATAGACGACAGAGTAGTGCTTACGGATCAATTTTCAAGACCTGGTGGCACTCCCGCAGCAGGATCACCAAATGCAATTTTGAATGCCTTATTTGATACTGCCGGAGCAACTGCTGCAACTTTCTTTGCAAATGCTATTGACACAGAATCCAAAGGAATTGATGTTGTAATAAGCCATAAAACAAGTTTTGGAAATAACATATCGCTAAAAACCGATTTATCAGGAACATTTTCTAAAACCTATAGAGTTGGAGAAATTCACGCCTCTCCAGTATTACAAGCTGCAGGCCAAATTAACAGATATTATTCTGAAGCAAGTAGAGTGTACTTACAAGAAGCAATTCCTAGAGTAAAAGCTAATTTAACCAATTCCATTACCTACAAAAAATTCGATTTCTTCTTGAGAAATGTTTATTTTGGCAAAGTTACTGATCCGAACACTGCAGACGTAAATGGAGACGGAAGAGTTGAAGGGGTTATAATAAACGGTCAAGCAGTAGAAATTGAGCACCCGATTTGGGGAGCAAAAATCATCACTGATTTATCCGTCGGTTTCAAAATTACCAATGCAGCAAAAATTGTTATTGGTGCTAATAATATTTTTGATATTTATCCAGATTTAAATCTTGGAACACAAACGGCAATCAGACCTCGATTAGTATCTGGAGCTATCGATTATACTGCTGCTCCAGCAACAATCGATTTATCAAATGCTAACCAATTCGTTTATTCAAGAAACGTATCTCAATTTGGTCAAAACGGTCGTTTTGTCTTTGCCCGATTGAATTTAAGCTTCTAAAAATAATTTAGATAATCAAAACCATCCTGCTACAACAGGATGGTTTTTTTTTGGCTTACTCTTTGGTAAAAAAGAATCCAAACTTTGTACCTTTGTGACTCTAAAATCTTGCCTCTTAAAACCAATGAATTTCCAAGTAGTATCCGATTACCAGCCTAAGGGCGACCAACCCCTTGCAATTGAAAAATTAACGCAAGGGATTATTGACGGTGAAAAATTCCAAACTTTACTGGGAGTTACGGGATCCGGAAAGACATTTACCGTGGCCAATGTAATTCAAGAAGTCCAAAGACCAACTCTAGTTTTGGCACACAATAAAACGTTGGCGGCACAATTATACTCTGAATTTAAACAATTCTTCCCGAATAATGCCGTGGAATATTTTGTCTCTTATTACGATTATTACCAACCCGAAGCGTTTATGCCCGTAACTGGCGTTTTTATTGAGAAGGACTTATCAATCAATGAAGAACTCGAAAAAATGCGAATGTCAACCACTGCCTCGTTGCTTTCCGGAAGAAGAGATATTTTGGTTGTAGCATCGGTTTCCTGTTTGTACGGTATTGGAAATCCAATTGAATTTCAGAAAAACTTAATACCTATTGAGAAAGGACAAATTATTTCCAGAACCAAATTATTACATCAACTGGTGCAAAGTTTATATTCCAGAACCGAAGCCGATTTTAATCCCGGAAGTTTTAGAATAAAAGGCGACACCGTAGATATTTACCCCAGTTATGCCGATGAAGCGTATCGAGTTCATTTTTTTGGAGATGAAATAGAAGAAATTGAAAGTTTCGATACAAAGAATTCTCAAGTAATTGAAAAATTTGAAAAACTGACGATTTATCCCGCCAATATGTTTGTGACGTCTCCAGATGTTTTACAAAATGCCATTTGGGAAATTCAACAAGATTTGGTAAAACAAGTCGATTATTTCAAAGAAATAGGAAAACATTTGGAAGCAAAACGATTGGAAGAACGTACCAATTTTGACTTGGAAATGATTCGAGAACTTGGCTATTGTTCCGGAATTGAAAATTACTCCCGTTACCTCGATGGGCGTTTACCAGGCACAAGACCTTTTTGCTTATTGGATTATTTCCCAAAAGACTATTTAATGGTAGTAGACGAAAGCCATGTGACACTATCACAGGTAAGCGCTATGTATGGTGGAGACAGAAGCCGAAAAGAAAATTTAGTAGAATATGGTTTCCGTCTTCCTGCTGCTATGGATAACCGCCCATTGAAGTTTGACGAATTTGAGGCCATGCAAAACCAGGTCATTTATGTTTCAGCAACACCAGCGGACTATGAATTACAAAAAACGGAGGGTGTAGTTGTGGAGCAAGTAATTCGCCCTACAGGATTATTAGATCCTATTATTGAAATTAGACCTAGTTTAAACCAAATTGATGATCTGATTGAAGAAATTCAGGTTCGGGCTGAAATTGACGAACGTGTTTTGGTCACCACTTTAACCAAAAGAATGGCAGAAGAGCTAGCCAAATATTTAACAAAAGTCAATATTCGGTGCCGTTATATTCACTCTGAAGTAGATACACTGGAACGTATCGAAATCATGCAAGATTTACGAAAAGGAATTTTTGATGTGTTGATTGGTGTAAATTTACTCCGTGAAGGTTTGGATTTACCCGAAGTTTCTTTAGTGGCAATTCTGGATGCAGACAAAGAAGGTTTTTTACGAAGTCATCGTTCGCTTACACAAACAATTGGTCGCGCTGCGAGAAACCTGAATGGAAAAGCGATCATGTATGCTGATAAAATTACCAATAGCATGCAAAAAACCATTGATGAAACCAATTATCGAAGAACCAAACAAATCAATCACAATACTTTAAATAATTTAGTACCTCAAGCTTTAAATAAAAAAATTGAGAGCGCCTTTACTAAAAACCCTTTGGCTGATTATGAGTTAGGGTATCCTTTAAATACTGCAGCCGAAACTGAAAATTTATATTTGTCAAAACCTGAGATTGAAAAAATAATCCGAGAAAAACGTAAGTCAATGGAAAAAGCCGCCAAAGATTTAGACTTCATGCAAGCAGCAAAATTAAGGGATGACATCAAAAGATTACAAGAACAATTGACCTAATTATGTTGTTCTTGAAAAACATGCAATAAAACTTCCGGATCAATAATTGCATTGGGTGCCTCGTTCATCAACTTAAGGATTCGTTTCGTGGCACTAGGATTAAGTCCCATTCCTATGGCAATTTGTTGGATAGCAAGCGCTTCTTTTTTATGTAAAACTCCATCACTATACATCAATAAAGCCAATCTATAAAATTGCTGTACGCGTTGAAATTCAGATTTAATAGGTAGAGATGGTAATTCCTGATGAAAAAAGTCGTTAAAAACATCAATTTCGAAATTTAGCGCATTGGCTATAATTGCTAAAAACTCATATTCTTTCTTATGCAAATGCCCATCTACAGTAGAAAAAGCAATCATCTCTAAAAGTAAGCTCCTCTTTTCTTCAAATGTATTCATCAAATTATTATTTTTAGCTAAAATATTGTTTTTAAATCAAAACACAAAAACTAATAATGATTCGATCACAGCTCCTACTGCTCGTCTGCTGTTTTATACTTACAAAAACAACTGCTCAAGACTCTAAACAGCCAAGAGAAAGCACTGCTTCAAAACAAGTTTCCACATTTACTATTGAAGCGCCACAACTACAAACCGTCAAGAAAATCTGGATTTATTTACCGGAAAATTATTTAACCTCCAAAAAGAAATTTTCAGTAATTTACATGCATGATGCTCAAAATTTATTTGATGCTAAAACATCCTATTCGGGTGAATGGAATGTGGATGAAAAATTGGACAGCCTCAAAGCACAAGTTATTGTCGTAGGAATCGAACATGGTAATGATAAGCGAATTGAGGAGTTAACACCCTACAAAAATCAAAAATACGGAGGAGGCAATGCGGATAATTATTTAGAATTTATCGTGAAAACTCTTAAACCTCAAATTGATAAAAGCTACAGAACCAAAAGCAAAAAGAAAAACACTATTATCATGGGAAGTTCTCTGGGCGGACTTACATCTTACTATGCAGTCTTAAAATACCCAGAAATATTTGGAAAAGCAGGTGTGTTTTCACCTTCGTTCTGGTACACTAAAGACATTTACAATCTGACTGAAAAATCCAAAAAGATAAAGTCTAAAATCTATTTCCTTTGTGGAGATAATGAAAGTGATGATATGGTTTCGGATTTGAACAAAATGGAATATTTATTAAATTCAAATAGATGTTACTGCCTTCATTTGAATGAAAAAAAAATTATAAAAGGCGGACAACACAATGAAAAATTATGGCGTGATAATTTTACAAAAGCGATTTTATGGCTTGGTTATTAAATCGCCCTTTTAAAAAAACTCATTAATTTTAAGTGCAAAATCAAATTCAAATGAAACTAATCTTAAGAGAATACAACCTCAAATTAAAACACACCTTCACGATTTCGAGAGAATCGATAGACTTTCAACCTTCGTTGATTGTGGAATTGCAGTGTGATGGGTTCTCCGGTTTTGGAGAAGCTACCTCAAATCCGTATTACAAGACAACTGTTCCTATGATGATGCAGGATTTAGAAAAAATTCGCACTATAATTGAAAACACTACAGATGAAGCACCTGAAGAATTTTGGGCAAAAATACATCCTTTTTTAAAAGACGATATGTTTGCATTGTGCGCTTTGGACATGGCATACAATGATTTCTACGCGCGTAAAAAAGGAAAGAGATTATATGAATTGTGGAATTATACCCTCGATAAAAATCCCTTGACCGATTATACCATTGGAATTGCTTCCATTGAAAAAATGATTGAAAAAATGAAAGAATTACCTTGGCCTATTTATAAAATAAAATTAGGAACCAAAGAAGATATTGCCATTGTAACTGAACTTCGAAAACACACGAATGCTATTTTTAGAATCGACGCTAATTGTGGTTGGGGCGTGGAAGAAACTATAAATAATGCTGTTGAACTAAAAAAACTGGGGGTAGAATTCCTGGAACAACCCATGAAAGCAGACCATTGGGAAGGACACAAAGAAGTTTTCAAACATTCAGTTTTACCAATAATTGCGGACGAAAGTTGTATCATAGAAGAAGATGTCACTAAATGCCACGAGCATTTTCATGGTGTAAATATAAAATTAGTAAAATGTGGCGGATTAACTCCTGGAAGACGAATGATTCAGGAAGCTAAAAAATTAGGTTTAAAAACCATGGTGGGCTGTATGACTGAATCGACAGTAGGAATATCTGCAATTGCCCATTTATTGCCCCAATTGGACTATGTAGATATGGATGGCGCATTACTTTTGGCAGAAGATATTGCAACTGGCGTAACAATCGATTTTGGAAAAATAAACTATTCTAAAATCAATGGAACTGGTGTAACTCTAATGTAATTTTAAATGAAAGTCAACCAATTTCCAGATCGAATAATTGAAATCGAAAATGAAGAATATCTTTATTTTGGAGGAACAGCTTATTTGGGTTTACCAACACATCCAGAATTTCAAAAACTGCTTATCAAAAATATTTTGCAATGGGGAACGGCTTACGGAAGTTCTAGAAATGCAAACATTCAGCTAACCGCTTATGAAAACGGAGAACGCTTTTTAGCCAATTTTATCAGAGCAGAGGTTGCACTTACACTTTCTTCAGGAATGTTAGCGGGTAAATTAGTAATTGAAGCAGTAACACCTGAAACGGATTGCTTTTTTCATTTTCCAAATACACATACTGCGATAAAAGTACCTAAAAGTCTTCCTGTTTATATTGGAAACCAATTAAATCCGCGTTTGTTGGATGCTGCAACTGAAAAAATCACTATTCTAACTGATTCGGTTCCCTCTTTTCATGTAAAACCAATCGATCTTACAATTCTGAATTCGATACCGTCTAATAAAGAAATTACAGTGATCATTGACGAATCACATTCGCTTGGAATTTTGGGCACAAATGGATCTGGGACTTATTCGACAATCAATTTTCCTACTATTAAAAGAAAAATCATGGTGGCGTCTTTAGGGAAAGCTTTCGGATTGACTGGTGGTCTAATTGCCAGCGATTCCGAATTTATTAATCAAATAATGACTTCTGATACATTTGCGTCCAGTGCCGGCATGAACCCTGCATTTGTTCAAACTATGGCTGATGCATCAGCGCTCTATTTACAACAGCATCAAAAATTAAAAGACAATTTGAACTACATTGATACTCATTTAATTAAAAATACATCCATTCATTTTGATCCTAATTATCCACTAATCTACATAGGAATTGAAGGGATTAATGCTGTTTTCATTGCTAATAAAATCATTGTAACTAATTTTAAATATCCAAACAGAGACGCTAAGGATTTAAATAGAATTGTAATTACAGCTAATCACGAAAAAGAAGATTTGGATAAAATAATTCGTCTTCTAAACCAAAACCAATTCTAAATCTAAAATTGTGGTCCAATTACTTTTTAACCGTACCTTTGTATAAAATTAGAATATGATGACAAATAACGATATCTTTAAAAAACTTCGCGTGGCATTAATGTTGCGAGACGATCAAATAGTTGAAATATTAGAATTAGTAGATTTTAGAATCACTAAATCCGAATTGGGCGCTTTTTTTCGTGATGAAAAACATGAAAATTATATGGAATGTGGTGACCAAGTGTTGCGTAATTTCCTAAATGCATTAGTAATTCACTTGCGTGGAACGAAAGAAAATCCAAAAAACCCGAACGATGTTTTAGCCAAACACAAAGCTCAAATTCCTGTTAAAGAAGGAACTTCTGAAAGAGCAGAATTCAAAGCAAAGCCAAGAGATGAGGAAAAATCAAGAGGTGACGAAAGTCCTTCAAAATCGAAACCTGCTGCTAAGAAACCATTCAAAAAACAATTTACAAAAGGAACTCCAAAAGTTCAAATAGTGGAGAAAGTGAAATTTAATTTCGGTAAGAATAAAAAATAGCAATATGTGCAGATCTGTACGTCTTTAGAAAATTAAACAAAAAATCCTGAGCTTTCACTCAGGATTTTCTGTATATTTATTCATCATTACTAATTTATCCTTTCAAAAATGAAATGTATTCTAACCTTCGCTATATTATTTGTTACTACCCTATTTTTTGGACAAAACAATAAAGCTGAAGAACCAGCCATGTTTATTGATTCAAAATTAGTTTCGACAAATTCAATGGAATACATCGACCCAAATGAAATTGAATCTGTAAATGTTATAAAAAAAGACACCACAATAAATGATACTGTATACCATGGTCAAATTTACATTACTTCCAAAAATCCTAAGAAATATAATTTTATAAGTTTGGAACAAATTAAATCTGGATTTACCAAAATAAAAAGCAACGATGTCATTTATATGGTAAATGGTGTATTAATAAAAAACAATATTGAGACTTTCAAATTGGACCGAAACTATATTTTAGAAGTTGAAGTCACCAATTCAGAAACATTTTATAATTTAAGAAAAAGCGATATTAAATTTGACATCATTAACATTTTGGGGAAAACCAAAGAGAATTTAGACACTAAAAATAACATTATTTTAAGAGGCCAAGAAAAAATCGGTGTTAAATAGATTTTATTTTCAATGTAATTTAATATTGCTCAAATCCAATTTAAGAACTACAGCTTAACATCGAACATCCTACTTTGTCTCTGGCCCAATCGGGTCTTTTGGCAAACCATTTTTGTAAATTTGGTTGTTCGTCATAAGGATTTTTAAGCATTTCAAACAACTCATTTAACAACGAATAATCTCCCTTATCTGCGTCATCAATACACAATTGCGCCATGTAATTTCGTAAAACATATTTAGGATTAACTGCATTCATTTGCTCTTTTCTTGCAGAATCTGAAAGTGTTTCTTCATTGATTCGAATACTGTACTTCTCAAACCAATTGTGCCAATCTTTCAAGATAGTTTCATTCAAATCCTTTTCATTATAAAAAGCGTCTTTTATGGTATTGAAAGCTGTTATTGCCGTATCAGCTTTGGCAACATTACTTAAATTTCTAAAAAAAATGGTCATATCAGTTTCTACCTTTTCAAGTAGCGCTGTCAAACTCTGAATTAAAACAGCATCATCTTCTTTTTTGATTTGTAAACCGAGTTTATTTTGCATCATATTCAAATACTCCTTTTCGAAATCTGTACTAAAAGCATCCAAAATAGCTTCAAGAGGTTTCGCATCCTGAATTAAAGGGTACAAAGCATTCGCCAACTGATACAAGTTCCAGAGCGCAATTTCAGGTTGATTGCCAAAACGGTATCTCTTATGCTGTCTATCGGTTGTATTTGGAGTCCAACTGGAATTATAATCTTCCAACCAACCGTAAGGTCCATAATCAATGGTAATGCCGTGAATAGACATATTATCGGTATTCATAACTCCATGAACAAAACCTACACATTGCCAGTGCACAATCATGTTTAGGGTAGTTTGGGTAACTTCATGAAAAAATTCCAGATATTTTCCGACACCATCCCCTTGAATATGAGGGAAATGATGTTTGATGGTATAATCCGTCAATAATTTTAGATTAACATGATCTTCGCGGGAAGCAAACAATTCAAAGCTACCAAAACGGATAAAAGAAGGAGCCACTCTACAAACGATTGCACCTTTTTCGTAGGCAGGATTTCCATTATACAATACATCACGCAGTACTTGATCGCCAGAAAGCATTAGTGAAAGCGACCGTGTTGTTGGAACACCCAAATAATGCATCGCTTCGGCACACAAATGCTCTCGTATAGAAGAACGCAAAACTGCAAAACCATCGGCTGTACGGGAATATGGTGTAGGCCCTGCTCCTTTTAGTTGTAAAGTGTAGGTATTATTTTCATGAACGACTTCAGTAAGATTGATTGCACGACCGTCTCCTAATTGTCCAGCCCAATTACCAAATTGATGTCCGGCATAACTCAAAGCATACGGTTTCGTGCCAGGATAAACGGTATTCCCTGAAAAGGTATTTAAAAAACCCTCTGAAAGTATATCTTCTTGAGATAATCCTAAAAAATTAGCCACTTCTACTGAAGCGTGAATTAGGGAAGGATTCGAAGGCTGTTTTGGTACTACATAAGAAAAACAAGCTTGCTCAACCTGTCTCGGAGTATTGATCTCACTTGGGTCGGCAGGTAATTCTGCGGTAAAATTATTTTGTATATGAAGTTTCATTTCGTAACAGATTACTTTAAACTAAAAAAATTAATAGTAGCACACAGTAAAGGTATTCGATATGGCACACATAATTGAATTCTTATGATAACTTTAATTTATTACCAAAATCCTTTTACTTATAAAAATCTAAAAACTTCAAGCACAGTATCATCAACAGTGTACGTATATGGCACAAAAAAATCCTGAGCTTTCACTCAGGATTTTAATATATAACTATTTTCTAATTAAGAAAGTGCAGCTTTTACTTGATCAGCTGCTTCTTGAAATTCAACTGCAGATAAAATTGGCATTCCAGAATTATCAATTAATTCTTTTGCAATAGCAGCATTTGTACCTTGTAAACGAACAATGATTGGTACTTTAATTGCATCACCCATATTTTTGTAAGCATCAACAACTCCTTGCGCCACACGGTCACAACGAACGATCCCTCCAAAAATATTAATCAAAATTGCTTTTACGTTTGGATCTTTTAAGATAATACGGAAAGCCGTTTCAACACGTTTTGCATCAGCAGTTCCCCCTACGTCAAGGAAATTAGCAGGTTCAAAACCAGCATATTTGATTAAATCCATAGTTGCCATAGCTAAACCAGCCCCATTCACCATACATCCTACTGTACCGTCAAGATCAACATAGTTTAAACCAACTTCTTTTGCTTCAACTTCGATTGGATTTTCCTCACGAATATCACGCATATCAGCATATTTCTTTTGTCTGTATAAAGCATTATCATCGATATTTACTTTAGCATCTACAGCCATAATCTTATTGTCAGATGTTTTTAAAACCGGGTTGATTTCAAACATCGAAGCATCAGAACCTATATAAGCATTGTATAAAGAATCGATAAATTTTACCATTTCTTTGAAAGCGTTTCCAGAAAGACCTAAGTTAAAAGCAATTCTTCTTGCTTGAAAGCCTTGTAATCCAACAGAAGGGTCAATTTCTTCGGTAAAAATTAAATGTGGTGTATGCTCAGCAACTTCTTCAATATCCATTCCACCTTCTGTAGAATACATAATCATATTACGACCAGTAGCTCTATTTAATAAAACAGAAACATAAAACTCAGAAGTTTCACTTTCACCAGGATAATAGACATCTTCAGCAATTAAAACTTTGTGCACTTTTTTACCTTCAGCAGAAGTTTGAGGTGTTACCAATTGCATTCCGATGATTTGTGTTGCAATTTCTTCTACTTGTTGTAAATTTTTAGCAAGTTTCACTCCACCGCCTTTTCCACGTCCACCTGCATGAACTTGGGCTTTTACAACATACCAACTTGTACCTGTTTCGGTAGTTAATTGTTTTGCAGCAGCAACCGCTTCTACTGGGCTGTTAGCAACGATTCCGCGTTGAATGCGAACTCCATAGCTAGCTAAAATTTCTTTTCCTTGATATTCGTGTATGTTCATAATATAGAATTTGTCTGGTTTCTGAATTTATTTCAGAATAAAAGTGGGACAAAAATAGCAAAATTCATCTTAATAGAGAAATCTTTTTATATTTAAAAACAAGATAATGATACCTAGTATACAATTAAAAATTGCCTTTCTGTTTTAAATTCAGTTCATGAAATGATAATAAGGACAGTTTTAGAATTAAAAAACCACTATAACGATTGAATTAATCTTGCTCAGCACACTAATTTCAAAGGATTAGTGCTATTTCTTACATTAAAAAAAAGGTGAATTATCGATTTATCAATTCCAATAAGCTTAAATTACTTAATTATCATTTACCAAACGTTTTTATAATTTTACTACAAAAATACAATCGTTAACACCAAAACAATGAATTATATTCAATGAAATCTTTATTTTTGTATAAAAAAAACATTGAGCATGAAAGTTAAAGCACAAGGCCTTTATTTGCCAGAATTTGAACATGACAATTGCGGAGCTGGTTTTATTTGCAATTTGAATGGAATAAAATCAAACGATATTATACACAAAGCATTAGATATTTTAATCAAATTAGAACATCGAGGTGCTGTAAGTTCCGATGGTAGAACTGGAGATGGAGCAGGAATATTATTTGATATCCCCCATACTTTTTTTAAAAAAGTGTGCGATTTTGAAATCCCAGAAACAAAACAATACGCCGTAGGAATGGTTTTTATGCCAAGAAGCAAAAACCAAGTTGTTTTTTGTAAAACTACTTTTGAAACTTGCATCCGCAATCAAAATTTAGAAATACTAGGATGGAGAGACGTCCCGGTCGATGCTACAAATTTAGGACGAATTGCTGGCGAGAAAGAACCCACAGTCAAACAAGTATTTGTAGGCAAAAATGGACTAGAACTTACGGAACAACAATTTAATGCAAAAATGTTTGCTGCAAGAAAAATTGCAGAACATACCATCCGAAATTCAAGAATATCGGAGAGTCACATGTTCTATTTTTCAAGTTTCTCTACAACAACCATAATTTACAAAGGTTTATTAATGCCCGAAGACATCAGCAGATACTATACTGATTTGTTAGATGATGATTTAGTAACCAGATTAGCCTTAGTTCACCAACGTTTTTCTACTAACACCTTCCCTTCTTGGGAATTAGCACAGCCATTTCGTTACATGTGTCACAACGGAGAAATTAACACACTCCGTGGTAACATTAGCCGTATGCGTGCCCGCGAAGAATTAATGAAAAGTGATGTTTTTGGTGATGATATCAAAAAATTATTTCCAATTATTTTAGAAGGGAAATCAGATTCTGCTTCTATGGATATGGTAATCGAACTGTTATTGATGACGGGGCGTTCTCTACCGGAAGCCATGATGATGGTTGTTCCCGAAGCGTGGGAAAAACACCAAACCATGTCAGCCGACAAAAAAGCATTTTATGAATACAATGCTTGTATCATGGAACCGTGGGATGGCCCAGCTTCTATTCCTTTTACAGATGGTAACGTTATTGGTGCATTATTGGACCGAAATGGATTGCGTCCATCCCGATATACATTAACAAAAAGTGGTTTTGTAATTATGTCCTCAGAGATTGGTGTTCTTGATATTAAACCTGAAGATGTGATTCAACACGGTCGATTGGAACCTGGAAAAATGTTTCTTGTGGATATGAATGAAGGTCGAATTATTGAAGATGACGAAATAAAAAATGCTATTGTTACCAAACGTCCATATAAACAATGGCTAGATGAAAATCTAGTGCAATTAGCTCAAATACCCTATACTGACAACCTGATTCCTGTAGAAAATATTGATTTTGAAACCCGACAAAGACTCTTTGGATATACGCTAGAAGACTTAAAGACAATCATTAACCCAATGGGATCCCAAGGTGCAGAAGCGTTAAGCTCGATGGGAAATGATACTCCGTTAGCGGTTTTATCGGATCAACCCCAACTTTTATATAACTATTTCAAACAATTATTTGCTCAGGTTACCAATCCACCATTGGATGGTATTCGTGAAGAAATTATTACTGATATCAGTTTAGCCATAGGTGGCGATTATAACATCTTTGATATTGTTCCAAAACATTGCAAAAAATTAAAAATACAAAATCCCGTTATTTCAAATGAGGATTTAGATAAAATACGAAATATTGATCATGCGGATTTCAAATCGGTAACTATCTCTACATTATATGCTATTGAAAAAGGAGTAAATGGATTAGAACGCGCTCTGGAAAAAGCGGTTCAAGCGACTTTTAAAGCTGTTTCAGAAGGATGCAATATTGTAATCATATCTGATAGAGGAGTTAGCGAAAAAATGGCTCCAATACCCATGCTATTGGCTTGTTCCTATATTCATCATTCCCTAAATATTCTCAAAGTTCGTTCTAAATTTGGCATCATAATAGAGTCTGCAGAACCTCGCGAACCGCATCATTTTGCCTTATTATTTGGTTATGGTGCAAGTGCAATAAATCCTTACATGGTCAATGAAATTATTCATGACCAAGTTAATCAAGGTTTTATTACTGGTATAAAAGCGGATTATGCTATTAAAAATTATAATAAAGCCATTGCAAAAGGGATACTTAAAATCATGAATAAGATTGGCATCTCTACGCTACATTCGTACCGAGCGGCTCAGATTTTTGAAATTTTAGGATTAAATAAAACATTCACTTCTAAATATTTTCCGTATACCCCTTCCAGAATTGAAGGAATTGGTCTCATGGAAGTCGAAAAAGAAATCAAGAAAAGATACCAAAAAGCATTTCCAAATTCAAAAGTAAGCAATTTATTACCTTTGGAAATTGGAGGCATTTACAGGTGGAGAAGATCGGGAGAAAAACACATGTTTAACCCAACAACGATTGCTAAACTCCAACAAGCAGTACGTTTGAACAGTCCTGAAAGTTACAAGGAATACGCTACTATGGTCAATGATCAAAGCGAAAACCTAATGACAATTAGAGGCTTATTTGAATTTAACAACTTAGATCCTATCCCAATTGACGAAGTGGAACCTTGGACTGAGATTGTAAAAAAATTCAAAACTGGCGCCATGTCCTATGGATCTATCAGTCAGGAAGCCCACGAAAATCTAGCGATTGCGATGAATCGAATTGGCGGTAAAAGTAATTCTGGAGAAGGTGGAGAAGATTCTAACCGTTTCCAAAAAGACATAAATGGTGATTCTAGAAACAGTGCTATTAAACAAGTCGCTTCAGGACGATTTGGTGTATCTATCAATTATTTGACAAATGCCAAAGAGATTCAAATAAAAATGGCTCAAGGAGCAAAACCTGGAGAAGGAGGTCAATTACCCGGGGAAAAAGTCGTGCCTTGGATAGCTGCGGTGAGAAACTCAACACCTTATGTTGGACTAATTTCGCCTCCGCCACATCACGATATTTACTCCATTGAAGATTTATCACAATTGATTTTTGATTTAAAAAATGCCAATCGTGAAGCACGTATTAATGTTAAATTAGTCTCTGAAGTTGGTGTTGGAACAATCGCTGCCGGTGTTGCTAAAGCAAAAGCCGATGTGATTTTGATTTCAGGATACGACGGAGGAACCGGTGCTGCACCATTAACATCACTACAACATACCGGTATTCCTTGGGAACTTGGACTTGCCGAAGCACAACAAACATTAATTCTAAATGATTTAAGAAGTCGTGTCGTTTTGGAATGTGACGGACAATTAAAAACAGGACGTGATGTAGCCATTGCTGCTTTACTTGGTGCGGAAGAATTTGGTTTTGCGACAGCACCTTTAGTAGCGTCTGGTTGTATTATGATGAGAGCATGCCACTTGAATACGTGTCCCGTAGGTATTGCAACGCAAGATCCTGAATTGAGAAAGAATTTCAAAGGAACGCCGGAACACATCATCAATTTTATGTATTTCATTGCAGAAGAGTTGAGAGAAATCATGGCACAACTAGGGTTTAGAACATTAAAAGAAATGGTGGGACAATCACAAAAATTGAATGTCAACAAAGCGATTAAACATTATAAAGCAAGCGGATTGGATTTATCTTCTATCCTTTATAAACCAGAAAAAGCAAAAACAGTTCCAAACCATAATACGACTACACAAGACCATGCTTTAGACCATGTACTTGATTTTGAAATTATAAAAGCGGCTATTCCTTCTATTTATAGGAAAGAAAGAACCAGAGTTACTTTTAAAATTAAAAATACGGATCGTTCTGTTGGGGCGATATTAAGTAATGAGATTTCAAAAATATACGGCGCACAAGGTTTACCCGATGATACTATATTAGTTGATTTTGAAGGCTCTGCCGGACAAAGTTTTGGTGCTTTTGCTACAAATGGTCTATCATTCAAAATACATGGAAACTGTAATGATTATTTAGGAAAAGGACTTTCCGGAGCAAAATTAATTATCAAAGTCCCTCCTACTGCCACTTTCAAGCCAGAAGAAAATATTATTATTGGTAATGTTGCCCTTTATGGTGCAATCACCGGTGAAGCCTATATCAATGGAATGGCTGGTGAACGTTTTTGCGTTAGAAATTCTGGAGCAACAGCAGTAGTGGAAGGAATTGGAGATCATGGATGCGAATATATGACTGGAGGAACTGTAGTAGTTCTTGGAAAAACAGGAAGAAATTTTGCCGCAGGAATGAGTGGTGGGATTGCTTATATCTTTGATCCAAATAAAAAATTCGATGCTACCTTATGTAATATGGAAATGGTCGCTTTTGAACCATTGGAAAAGGATGATTTCACTAAACTCAAACATCTGATAAAAAATCATTCTATGTATACCAATAGTCCTTTGGCAAAAAGGATTTTAGAAGATTGGGAAAATCAAAGCTCCCATTTCGTTAAAGTGATGCCTACAGATTACAAGAAAGCATTACAAAGATTAGCCGAAGAAAAACAAATTGAAGAACTACTAGCACTATAGTTATGGGAAAGATAGGAGGATTTAAAGAATACACGAGAACTGACGAAAGTAATGTTGCAGTTCTAGAAAGAGTATCGAATTATAATGAATTTACAATTCTGTTACCCAAAGATAAAATTAAAGAACAGGGTTCCAGATGTATGGATTGTGGAATTCCTTTTTGTCACAGTGCCTGCCCTTTGGGAAATCTAATCCCTGATTTTAACGATATGGTACATCAGGAAGAATGGGAAGGTGCCTTAAAAATCTTGCAATCGACCAATAACTTTCCTGAATTCACAGGTCGGTTGTGCCCTGCTCCATGTGAAAAATCATGTGTGTTGGGAATTATAAGTGAACCAGTAGCTATTGAAAATATTGAGAAAAACATTATCGAAAGAGGTTTTGCTGAAGGCTGGATTAAACCACAACCACCTGAAGTTAGAACAGGAAAAACGGTTGCAGTTATAGGCTCTGGCCCTGCTGGTTTAGCCGCTGCACAACAATTGAATCGTGCCGGACATACCGTTACCGTTTTTGAACGTGACAATGCCATTGGCGGATTATTACGTTATGGAATTCCAAATTTCAAATTAGAAAAAGGGATTATTGATAGACGAGTGACTGTTTTAGAAGCAGAAGGAATTATTTTTAAAACAAATGTAAACGTTGGCGTAAATTACAGTGTCGAAGAATTGAACACTTTCAATTCTATCGTATTATGTGGTGGTGCAACCGACAGACGAAGTTTACCAACCAAAGGAATCGAAAGTAAAGGAGTTGTTCAAGCAATGACTTTCTTGACTCAACAAACTAAATCACTTTATGGGGAGATAATTCCCAATCAAATAATGGCAACAGGTAAAAATGTAATCGTAATTGGCGGTGGAGATACTGGTTCCGACTGTGTGGGTACCTCCAACAGGCACGGTGCAAAATCAGTTACTAATTTTGAGATTTTACCCAAACCACCCGGTGGAAGAAGTGACACTACTCCTTGGCCTTTTTGGCCATTGCAACTCAAAACATCTTCTTCACATGAAGAAGGTTGCGATAGAAACTGGTTAATCAATACTAAAGAATTTATTTCAAATGAAAGCGGCCAATTAACTGGATTGAAAACCGTTGAAGTGGCTTGGAAAACAATACCAGGACAAAGACCCGAATTGATAGAAAAAGAAGGTTCAGAGAAAATATGGCCTTGTGATTTAGCTTTATTAGCTCTAGGATTCACAGGTCCTGAAAAAACACTAAGTGACCTGTTAGGATTAGAAATTGACGCGAGAAGCAATTATAACGCGACTAATTATCAAACGAATGTACCCCATATATTTACTGCTGGTGACATGCGTAGGGGCCAATCATTAATTGTTTGGGCAATATCCGAAGGTCGTGAAGCTGCCAGAGAAGTCGATAAATACTTAATGGGTTATACCAATTTACCAACCAAAGGAAATGGCGATTTACCCAACTTATAATTTTCAATAACATTTCATAACCCTTGACAGAAAAATTTGTCGAGGGTTATTTTTTTTGTAAAAAAAGTTAATGTTTAATTTATAACTTTTTGTTAGAATTTGTTAGAATTCACTCATACACTTGTGGAACTAAATAAAGAATAATAAATTTGCACAAAATTAATAATCATGCAATCAAAAGACTTAGTACAATTAGCAGAACAATTTGGTAGTCCATTATACGTTTATGATGCCGAAAAGATCCAATCTCAATACAACAGATTAACTAAAGCTTTTGCTAAAGTAGATAAGTTACGAATCAACTATGCAATGAAAGCGTTGTCTAATGTTGCAATACTTCAGTTATTAAAAGAAATGGGGGCTGGTTTAGATACTGTTTCTATTCAAGAAGTATTGTTAGGACTTCATGCCGGCTATGAACCCGAAAAAATATTTTACACTCCAAATGGTGTTTCTCTGGAGGAAATTGAGGAAGTAAATGCAATGGGAGTTCAAATTAATATCGATAATTTATCCATTTTAGAACAGTTTGGTACTAAGCACCCTACTGTACCTGTTTGTATTCGTATTAACCCTCACGTTATGGCTGGTGGAAATGCAAATATATCTGTTGGTCATATCGATAGTAAATTTGGTATTTCCGTTCACCAATTACCTCATTTAGTCCGAATTGTTGAAAATACAAAAATGAACATCGTTGGAATCCATATGCATACAGGATCTGATATTTTGGACATAGAAGTATTTCTATATGCTGCTGAAATATTATTTGATGCAGCAAAAAACTTTAAAAATCTTGAATTCCTAGACTTCGGAAGTGGATTTAAAGTACCTTATAAAAAAGACGATATCGAAACGGATATTGAAGAACTAGGTAAAAAATTATCAAAAAGATTCAAGGCCTTTTGTACTGAATATGGAAAAGAATTAACCCTAATATTTGAACCAGGTAAGTTTTTAGTAAGTGAAGCAGGTACTTTCTTGGCTAAAGTTAATGTTGTAAAACAAACGACTTCAACCGTTTTTGCAGGAATAGACAGTGGTTTTAATCATTTGATTAGACCAATGTTTTATGGCTCACAACACCATATTGAAAACATATCCCATCCGAAAGGAAAAGAACGTTTTTACTCCGTGGTAGGATACATTTGTGAAACCGATACTTTTGCTAATAACAGAAAAATAGCTGAGATAAAGGAAGGTGATGTTTTATGTTTTAGAAATGCAGGAGCCTATTGTTTCTCTATGGCGTCAAATTATAATTCAAGATACAAGCCAGCCGAAGTATTATGGATGAATGGCGAAGGACACTTAATTAGAGCTCGTGAAACTTTTGAAGATTTAATAAAAAATCAAATTCCGCTACCCGTTGCAGTAACATCGCTATAAAATAAAAGTCCCATTTGTATTATCATATGGGACTTTTTATTTTAAAAATTAGCAGTACAATTAATTTTTATCGAGAAGCGTGTCAAGAACTTCAGATTCTGTTCCATTAGGAAATGGAATTTTCAACATTTGTGAAAGTGTAGGTGCAATTTGAGTAATGTATTTTTTAGCATGTAATTCGCCTTTGGGAACTTTCCAACCATAAAAAAGTAATGGGACATGAGTGTCATAACTGTTAGGAGAACCATGAGTAGTACCTGTGGCTTGATATTGCATATACCCCGCTTTATCAAGTATGACAAGTTCTCCATTTTGTTTAGGATCATATCCTCTTGAAATAAAACTTAAAAAATAATCATCTCCTGAGGAACCTAAAATTTCTTCTTCAGTGTATACTCTTTTAACTTGATCTTGAGTCATCAAAAAGTCTTTGAAACTTTGTTTTACTTTTTCCAATTCTAACCCTTTTTGTTTTAGTACTACTTTATTAAAAAAAAGATTAAAGTTCGAATAATCCAATATTAAATCAACACCGAACGTTTCGTTAGAATATTTTTTTAAAGCATCAACAATATCTTTTGAAGGGATATTTTTTACATTATATTTATTATCCCTAAGGTAATTAGGATTTTCTGCCCCAGCATGATCAGCAGTTAAGAATAGTAAATAATTATCCTTACCAACTGTTTTGTTTAAATGATTTAATAATTGAGCTACTGTTTGATCTAGACGTAAATAAGTATCTTGTAACTCCATTGAGCGTGGCCCAAAAGTATGTCCAACATAATCTGTTGAAGAAAAACTAACGGTTAAAAAATCCGTGAATTCATCTTTTCCTAAATTTTCTTCTTCTATAGCTTTCATAGCTAATTCTGCCAAAATATCGTTACCAAAAGGTGTAGTACGTAAAACGTCAGCCCCTTTGTCTTTATAAATCTTGCTTAAATCATAAGGAAATACAGGTGCATTGGCTTTATCTAATTTCCCTTCATAAGGATTATCATCAGTAAGACTTTCGTTATAAGTAGCAATAGGTTTTAATAAATCCCAACCTTTATTAATGTAATTCATGTACCGTTTTTCTTGGTTGAATTTCACTACCCAATTAGGTAATTCGGAACCATAAAAAGTACTAGAAATAAAAGCACCCGTTTTGCTGTACCAAAAAGCCCAATTAGCAAAATGACCCGCTGGCAAAATAGCACCTCTATCTTTAAGGCTCATGCCAATTACTTTGCCTTTAAAATTTGTCGACATTCGCAACTCATCTGTAATAGTAGTGCTTAATAAATTTATTGGAGACATTGCACCTTCTTTTTCAGTACCCTCTCCAATTGTTTTTACAGATGCATCATCCGTACAATACATATCTTTTCCTGTAGCTTTATTAAACCAATCATTACCAACAATGC
>NZ_JBWJVL010000005.1:0-39754 GCF_056428965.1 Flavobacterium sp. GNP008
AGACACTCTTATTCTTAAATGGTATTATTTGAACTAACAGCAAGAGTAATATAATGTCATTATTTGTTTCCTTCTCGAACTTTCGTCTTCTTTCCCTAGCGTGTATTGCTACTAACACTAAGGCTCTAGAAAGGAGGTGTTCCAGCCGCACCTTCCGGTACGGCTACCTTGTTACGACTTAGCCCTAGTTACCAGTTTTACCCTAGGCAGCTCCTTGCGGTCACCGACTTCAGGCACCCCCAGCTTCCATGGCTTGACGGGCGGTGTGTACAAGGCCCGGGAACGTATTCACCGGATCATGGCTGATATCCGATTACTAGCGATTCCAGCTTCACGGAGTCGAGTTGCAGACTCCGATCCGAACTGTGACCGGTTTTATAGATTCGCTCCTGGTCACCCAGTGGCTGCTCTCTGTACCGGCCATTGTAGCACGTGTGTAGCCCAAGGCGTAAGGGCCGTGATGATTTGACGTCATCCCCACCTTCCTCTCAGTTTGCACTGGCAGTCTCGTTAGAGTTCCCGACATGACTCGCTGGCAACTAACGACAGGGGTTGCGCTCGTTATAGGACTTAACCTGACACCTCACGGCACGAGCTGACGACAACCATGCAGCACCTTGTAAATTGTCTTGCGAAAAGTCTGTTTCCAAACCGGTCAATCTACATTTAAGCCTTGGTAAGGTTCCTCGCGTATCATCGAATTAAACCACATGCTCCACCGCTTGTGCGGGCCCCCGTCAATTCCTTTGAGTTTCATTCTTGCGAACGTACTCCCCAGGTGGGATACTTATCACTTTCGCTTAGCCACTGAGATTGCTCCCAACAGCTAGTATCCATCGTTTACGGCGTGGACTACCAGGGTATCTAATCCTGTTCGCTACCCACGCTTTCGTCCATCAGCGTCAATCAATTAGTAGTAACCTGCCTTCGCAATTGGTATTCCATGTAATCTCTAAGCATTTCACCGCTACACTACATATTCTAGTTACTTCCTAATAATTCAAGTCAGACAGTATCAATGGCCGTTCCACCGTTGAGCGATGGGCTTTCACCACTGACTTATCTGACCGCCTACGGACCCTTTAAACCCAATGATTCCGGATAACGCTTGGATCCTCCGTATTACCGCGGCTGCTGGCACGGAGTTAGCCGATCCTTATTCTTACGATACCGTCAAGCTCCGACACGTCGGAGTGTTTCTTCTCGTATAAAAGCAGTTTACAATCCATAGGACCGTCATCCTGCACGCGGCATGGCTGGATCAGGCTTGCGCCCATTGTCCAATATTCCTCACTGCTGCCTCCCGTAGGAGTCTGGTCCGTGTCTCAGTACCAGTGTGGGGGATCTCCCTCTCAGGACCCCTACCCATCGTTGCCTTGGTAAGCCGTTACCTTACCAACTAGCTAATGGGACGCATGCTCATCTTTCACCGATAAATCTTTAATATATAAATGATGCCATTCATATATACTATAAGGTATTAATCCAAATTTCTCTGGGCTATTCCTTTGTGAAAGGTAGATTGCATACGCGTTACGCACCCGTGCGCCGGTCTCTAGTTCCGAAGAACTATACCCCTCGACTTGCATGTGTTAAGCCTGCCGCTAGCGTTCATCCTGAGCCAGGATCAAACTCTTCATCGTATATTGTACGCTTGAATAAATTCAAGCTATTGTTATTCGACTAAATTCTAGTGGTTTTTTCAAATCTCTCGATTCTATTACTCTTTATTCTTTTGTCTTAAGATCTCTCTTAAAACGGCTGTCAATTCAATATGTCTAGGAACGTGTTCTTCTTTGTTTCTCTCTTCGTTTGATTCATATTGTGTCTCTCTGGAAGCGGGTGCAAAAGTACAACTTCTTTTTTCAACTGGCAAGAAAATTTTGAAGTTTTTTTAGAAATATTTCTATCTCTCTTTCTTCTCGTTTTACTACCAATCTGTCAAGGAACATTGCGCGTTTTGCGGGGTGCAAATGTAACTTCCGTTTTCTAATCTCACAAGCTTTTTATAATCTTTTTTTGAAAATAAATTTTCCTCTTGATTACTCTTACTTGCCAGTGTTTAAAAGAACGTCTGCGTCATTGCGGGTGCAAAACTACACCCTTTATTCAGTTATTCAAGCTTTTTTAATCGCTTTTTTTAATGTTTTTTTAACCTATTCTTTAAATCGCTGAAAACATGATTCTTGAAACCAAAGTTTTTTAAACAAAACTACAATCAAACAACCAGTAAAATCGTTTTATTGTCAAAATACCCTATTTATTACCCAAATCAACTACACCAACTTATTTAAAAATCCTTATCTATTTAATAAAGCTTTAGAAATTCAACCATTATTACAGCTTTTCATGCCTTTCAATACGATCTGAACATTAAAAACAGCTTCCATTGCCAGTATTTAAACAAAAGAATCTGGTCTGGATCAATAAAATGGTTTTGGATATAACACCATAAACATCACTTTCTTATTCTATACTATATATAGTACGGATAGCATTTTGAATTCCTACTATATATAGTATAGAATAAAAAATCTCGAACTTTAAAACTCGCGCCGGGATAGCAGCGCAAAGCCACAGCTAAACAAAATCAAATCGTGTTGCGCCCAGACATAGCCCAACCAATTATAAAAAAAGCGACAACTACCCATCTGGTAATTGCCGCTTTGTATATAAAGAGAAACCCTAAAACGGAAAATGTTGAATAATTAAGCTGCCTTATCGTTATTGTCTAATATTCCCATCTGCGGGTTTTATTCAATTCCTCTTGTTCTTTTATAATTTCTGCTGGTATTACTTTTAGAAACGAACAATGTTGTTCTATGGCGTACTCCACTTTTTCAACGATTTCTTCAATACTGTCCATATCATAATCAATATCTAAAGGCTCTTTAATGATAAAGGACTGCAGAATCCCTTTCTTTTTCATGCGTAAACCTTTTTTATCAAAAGATCGACGAAAACCATCTATCACAATAGGAACTACAATGGGTCGGTGTTGTTTAATAATATGGGCTGTTCCTTTGCGGACAGGCCTAAAAGATTTGGTAGTACCTTGCGGGAATGTAATAACCCAGCCATCTTTTAGAGCAATTTTAATATTCTCAGTATCATCAGGATTGATGTCTTTTTTCTCAAGAACATCTACGCCTTTTGCTCTCCATGTTCTCTCGACTGTAATTGCACCCGCGTAAGCCATAATTCTTGGTAACAATCCCGCCCGCATGGTTTCTTTGGCAGCGACATAATAAATATTCATTTTGGGCTGCCAAAGATAACATACATTTTTAATACTATCATCCCTACCGCTGAGACTCGCATTAAAAACATGAAACATGGCTACAACATCTGCAAAATAAGTTTGATGATTGGAAATAAAGAGCACATTGGTATCTGGTAACTTTCTTATTATTTCTGAACCTTCAATTTGTAATTCATTAAAACCTCTATACCGCCTATGTGTCATGGCACCGAAAATCCGAATTACCCATTTCTTTATAAATAATATATGACCAAAAGGATTTCTTTTAAACAATCCCATAAAACTATGTGTTTTTAATATTTAATTAGCAAATTTACGAAATAAAACTTGATATTATTTACAATTTCACAACCTCAATTTAACTTTAAATAGAAGGACCCAGCACTTCTTTCAAAACTTCTTTTAATTCGCTTAACATCATTGCTGTTGCCCCCCAAACGATATGCTCTTCAATTTTAAAAGCAGGAATATTAATATTAGTGGCATAAGAAGTTGTCATATTAGCAGCGACCACAATAGAATCACTTAAGAAAACAGACAAAGGCAATTCGATAATATTGGACACTTCTGATGGGTCTAAAACAAAAACAAGTTCTTCTTTACTGATTCCTAAAAAAGGATGTACCATGAAATTACTTGGAGGAATGTATAATTCAGTAAACGGTCTTAAAACTTCAATTTTATAGGGATGAATTCCAACTTCCTCATGTGTTTCTCGCAGCGCAGTATAGGCAAAATCCTGATCCTCGAGTTCATATTTTCCGCCTGGAAAGGCAATTTGTGCTGAATGTACTCCAGAATATGAATTCCTAACGATCAAAACTAAATGGGCAGTTTCATTTTTAGGGTAAAAAAGCATCATTACTGCGGCTATTCTAGGATTATCAGCTCCGAAATCTTTTTTTTGCAAGCTTTCCAATCGTTCCAATGGTGCCATTTTTATATGTGCATCAAAGGCAGGTAGCTTTGCATCAACTAATTTGGGAACAAATTGTAAAAATTCTTGAAAATCCATAATCAAAGTCTATTTTTGCACATTGAAATTTAATATAAATATAGTCTAGAAAATAGAGTTGCACAAATATTCTAGTACCAAAAGTCATTCCTAATGTACAGCAAAGAAGAAACCCAAAGATTGAAACGCGAATTCTGGATTGAATTTGCAGAAAAATATCCTCGCAAATGGTTGTTGTACGATACTAAGATAAAAGATTTCTCTTTTAAATTTTATGTAGACAATAAAAAAGCACAGGTATTAATAGATATCGAACATCGTAGTGATGAAAAAAGAATTGCTTATTTTGAAAAATTGGAAGCACTAAAAAACATTCTGGAAGAGGAATTTATCAAAGACTTAATTTTCGAAAAAGAATACACACTGGAAAGTGGCAAAACAATTAGTAGGATTTGGGTTGAAAAAATAGGAGTTGGAGTCAGTAACAGAAAATACTGGGATGAAATTTTTAATTTTTACAACGAAAAAATGAATGCTTTAGAATTGTTTTATTTAGAATATGATGATTTCATTAAGGATATTGAAAAACTATAAATACGAAAATTCAACAACGATACGTTTACATTATTACATATTGAAAATATTATACACAATAATCCTATTGTCATAATTGATATACAACTGTTTTCTATTTTCTTGTTTTTTTCTGGTAATTATTGAAACCGTACAATCGACTCCTTCATTATCTTTGCACGTAAATGAATATACAATATCACTATCATTTTCCTCAATGGGCTGATAATCGATGATTTCAAATAATTGAATAATTTGTGAATAAACAACAATTCGGTTTTTGTTAGTATCCAATGTCACTAACATATTAACCAGATTCAAATCAGACCACTTACCCCATTTTCCTTTTTCATTTTTTTCTAAAACACTAAAACCAGACGTTTTAAATTTATAATTTTGACTATAAGAATGTTGTAATCCTAAGATTAAAAAAAGTAGCAGTATAAATCTATTTGTTTTTTTCATTTTTAAAAATGATAATTTGTTATCTCTTTTTTTGCAATTTCAAAATCAAGAATCATTTCCTCAATAATTTCACCTGCTGGTTTTATCACTTGTATGATGCCTGCTATTTGACCAATTTCTAATTCTCCTTCTATTAAATCCCCTTCAAACATTCCTCGTTTTGCTCTAGCTCGCCCTAATAACATAGCGATTTCTTGTTTAGTTGGACATTTTTCATATAAATCCTGAATATCCTGATAAAACTTATTCTTAATCAATCGAACTGGAGCGAGTTCTTTTAAGGTCAATTGCGTATCTCCTTCCTTAACATTTATAATTGTATTTTTGAAATTATCATGAGCCGATGATTCCAGGGATGCGGCAAATCTACTTCCCACTTGAACACCATCTGCACCAAGAACCATTACTGCTAACATGCTGCGACCAGTGGCAATACCGCCAGCAGCAATTAATGGAAGGGTAATTTTTTCTTTTACCATAGGAATAAGTGTTAGCGTTGTGGTCTCTTCTCTACCGTTATGTCCTCCCGCTTCAAAGCCTTCAGCAACAATTGCATCAACACCAGCGTCTTGCGCCTTTAAAGCAAATAAAGAACTACTGACTACATGAACAACAGTTATGCCATTCTCTTTTAGATAGGAAGTCCATGTTTTTGGATTACCTGCAGATGTGAAAACGATTTTCACACCTTCATCAACAATAATTTTCATAATTTCATCGATGTTCGGATACAACATGGGAACATTTACCCCAAAAGGTTTTGAAGTCGCTTTTTTACATTTCTGAATGTGTTCTCGCAAAACTTCGGGATACATGGAACCTGCACCAATTAATCCTAAACCACCAGCATTACTTACTGCACTCGCTAATTTATATCCACTGTTCCAAATCATTCCACCTTGAATAATTGGGTATTTAATTTTGAAAAGGTTTGTAATTTTATTCATGTGGTATTGATACTATCATTATTTTTTTATTATTTTACCTGCTTTCGAAAAAGCATTGGATTCCATTTTATAAAGATACATTCCTTTATCGAGCCATTTCAATGAAATAATGGAGGATTGCAGAGTGATTTTTTGCTCTAAAATTTTCTGCCCTGAAATAGTATATATAAAAAAAGTCCCCATTTCAAATTTTTCCGGCAACGAAACGGTAACAAAATCGCTGGATGGATTGGGGTAAATTATAAAATCATCCTTTGAAAAAGAGTCCATAGACAATTCATTGCTTACTGCCAATCCAAAATCCGGAATTCCATACCCATATTGATTATTGGGAACTGAAAATTTATCAGATGATTTTAGTATTAATTCTTTGATTTGTTGATTTGTTTTTTGTGGAAAAGCTTGCCACAAACAAGCTACCATACCTGCCATGATTGGGCTTGAAAAAGAGGTTCCATTTGCAGTAACTATATTTCCTGCTGCATCGGAAACTACTGCTGCTTGTCCTTGGGCCATTACATCCGGTTTTATTCTTCCATCAGAAGAGGGCCCTATTGAACTAAACGAAGTTATCACTTCAGAAGAATTTACTGCACCAACTGCGATTATTGAAACCGCATCTGCAGGAACGGCAATGTGTGCATCTGATGTACCACCAGAATTACCTGCTGAAGTGACCAAAATCATCCCTCTGCTAAATGCAATTTCAGCCCCACGGGACATAAACGTTGTTGTACCATTCATCTCACTATAGGTATGATTGTATGCTACTTTGTCAAAATCAAAATACCCCAAAGAAGTATTAATAATATCTACACCTAAACTATCAGCTTTTTCAGCTGCTTCAACCCAAAGTGATTCTTCCACAGGATTTTCAGCGGTATCATCTTCGGTTATGAATAAATAATAGGACGCATCAGGAGCAGTTCCCACTAGTGAATTTTCCTTGTAACCACCCATAGAGGAAAGTACGGATGTTCCGTGAGAAGAACCTGTATAAAAATTTGAGTTTCGTAAAACAAAATTATAACCTCCTAGAATCTGACTGTTATCTCTCAATCTTTGAAAAGGTGGTATTGTATTTACACCTGGATAACCCGCATCCATCACGGCTATTATTTTTCCGGAACCTGTATGATTTTGTTGGTGTAACACTTTCCCATTGAGCATCTGGATTTGATTGGAAGAGGAACCGTAGGCATAATCAATTTTCGTTTTCTTAGTCTTATTCCCTGTTTTTACCTTATAGGATTTCGCTGTTTTTCCAGTTTGATTTAATGATTTGTCAGCAAAATCAACTGTATTGACAAAAGAAAGTCTTTTTACTGCGTTTATATTTGCCTGCGATCCTCTAACATGAATTGCATTCAACCATTTGGATTTTGCCATAACAGTAATTCCAATTGCAGCTTTAATTTGACTTATATATGATGCCTCTACTGGAATATCTTTAAAATCCAACCCTATTTTTTGATTTGTTCTTCGGTCCAATGCTCTTTGAGAAAGCATTTCCAATGGTGAATCAGAAAAGAATTTAGAATTAGGCTTTGCATTAAAATATACCCAAGCATCCTCTTGTGAAAAACCAGTATTCGCAACTAATAGGAGAATAAATAAATAGAATTTTCTCATAGATACCTTGTATATTTTATGCCATACAGATTCTAACTAAATGGAAATGAATCACAATTACAGCTGTTTTTTAAAAAACTATTTTTAATTTGGATACACTAAATTCCTTTTAACCTTAGCAAACAAATTACTAAATTAAGAAATCACTCCTGAACCTACTAATTCATCCGCCAAATACCACGCAGCAAATTGTCCTTCGGTTATTGCAGATTGTGGTTCATCAAAGGCCACGTACATTTCGTTTTCAAATTGATACAAAGTGGCGCTTTGCAAAGGTTGTCTGTAGCGGATTCTTACCATAACGTCTAAAGTTTCTCCAGCAATCAAAGCCAAATCTTTACGAATCCAATGCACTTCTTCTTTTTCAATGCGCAATGCTTTTTTGAATAATCCAGGATGCTGACTCGACAAACCAGTATAAATCGTATTCGTTTCTACATTTGTGGCTATAATAAACAAAGGATCAGTTGTACCTCCAACATTCAATCCTTTTCGCTGTCCAATAGTAAAATAATGAGCCCCTTGATGCTTGCCTACTACTTTCCCCATTTGCGGCGTGTATGGAATTTTTCTGGATGCTGATTTTAAATCTTGCTCTATACCAAGTCCTACTTGGTTTTCAGTAGTATAAATAGAATCATTTTTATCTATTTGAACAATAATTCCTTCTTTGGGTTGCAATTTTTGCTGCAAAAATTCCGGTAAACGTACTTTTCCAATAAAACACAAGCCTTGAGAATCTTTCTTATCCGCAGTAACTAAATCCATTTGAGCGGCAATTTCCCGTACTTCCGGTTTTGTTAACTCCCCAATAGGAAATAACGATTTTGACAATTGTTCTTGAGACAATTGACAAAGAAAATAAGATTGATCTTTATTGGTATCGGCACCAGCTTTCAGTTGAAATATAGTTTCTCCATTGACTTCGATTTCGCTTTTTTGACAATAATGCCCCGTTGCTACAAAATCAGCACCAAGACTCAAAGCAATTTTCATAAAAACATCAAATTTTATTTCGCGGTTACAAAGTACATCGGGGTTTGGAGTACGCCCTTTTTCATATTCGTTAAACATATAGTCTACGATTTTATCTTGGTACTCTACACTTAAATCTACCGTTTGAAAAGGAATCCCTAATTTCTCGGCAACCAATAAAGCATCATTACTATCTTCTAACCATGGACATTCATTAGAAATAGTAACCGAATCATCATGCCAATTCTTCATGAAAAGACCTATGACTTCATAGCCTTGCTGTTGCAACAAATAAGCAGCAACACTTGAATCTACACCTCCCGAAAGTCCTACAACAACACGCTTCATCTTTAAAAAATTATTATTTTATAAGGGTGCAAAGTTACAAAAGATTTACAACAGTATTTGTTAACGTTACCGTTAATTGTTTTTTGATTTAGTGGCATTTTCCGGAATGTTCATATTCATTTCTTTGACAACTTTTCCTTTTTCAAAAAACTGCCACATTCCCGCTTTCTTACCATTTACAAATTGTCCTTTAGAGACTATATTCCCTTTTGAATCTCTAAAAACTGCGACACCATTGTAAAGATCATTCTTAAAAACAGACTCTTCTAGCACAATCCCTTTTTCAGTATATTTTTTATAAAAACCATTTTTTAAATTATTTTTATAACTGATTTCCTCGGCAATTTTACCACTGAGATAAAAAACGGTGCGCAAACCTTCTAGTTTTCCTTTAATATAGTACTCCGTTGTCATTATATTCTTGGATGCTTGATGGTAATATTTCCATTGCCCTTCAAATAATTTAAAGACCACTTTACCTTCACTGACTTTATTCTTATTTTGGTCATAAAAAATGGTATAGGCCGAATTATCTTTCGCATTAAATTCTCTTGTGGCAATTACGGATTTAGCTTTGGTATCATCATAGAAATTAAAAACACCAATTTCTTTGCCGTGATCAAAAGTACCTTCATATCGAGGTCTTTTAGATTCTTCATAAAATCCTTTCCACACGCCGTGTTTTTTTCCTTTGGAATCTAATTTATTGAAATCAGTTTGTGCAAAAAGACTAAGCACATTCAAAAAAATTAACACTACTATTCCTTTTTTATAAAATATTTTCATGTGCGGTGTTTATTGATTTATATTGATCAAAAGTAATTGCTATGTTATCATTACTCATTAGAACATAATAACACAAATAATCGTTTCTTAAGTGCCTTGATATATTAACGAAATCAGGTCACTTAAAGTATTTGTAAATAAAAAAATCTCGATTATCTCGAGATTTTTTTATTAAAATTATTTTTTCTTTTGCTGTGCTTTTTGAGCTTCTGCTTGTTCCATCACTTCTTGAAGTTTTTTCTGGAACTTACCTTGTTTCTTTGGCTCTTTCAATTTATTTACTTGAATTTGAGCATGAATCTTATCGCTATCAATAAAGTATCTTTTGATGACAATCATTATTCCTATTGTAATTAAATTTGATATAAAGTTATACAAACTCAATCCCGCACCATAACTATTAAAGAAAAACAACATCATTATTGGCGATACATAAATCATGATTTTCATCATTTTTGCCATATCCGGCATTCCTTCTTGCTGTGGTGCCGCCATTTGCTGGTCACCAGAAGTCATCTTCATGTAGAAGAAAATAGCTATAGACGCAAGTACAGGAAACAAACTGATGTGATTCCCATAGAAAGGGATGTAAAAAGGCAAACGGATTACCTCATCAAAAGAAGACAAATCATCAGCCCAAAGGAAGCTTTTTTGTCTCAGCTCAAAAGCCGATGGAAAAAACTGAAACGAAGCATACATAAAAGGAAGCTGAATCAATGCTGGAATACAACCTGCCATAGGATTTACCCCCGCTTTATTATATAATTTCATAGTTTCCTGTTGTTTCTTCATTGGGTCTTTTTTAAATTTTTCTCCCAATTCTGTAATTTCAGGTCGCAATACTTTCATCTTAGCTTGTGACAAGAATGATTTGAACGTAATAGGTGACATTGCAATTTTTATGATAATCGTAAATACAATAATCGCAATTCCATAAGCTATATAAGAACTTAAAAATCCAAATAATGGAATGAAAATAAATTTATTAATCCATCCAAAAATACCCCAACCCAATGAAATAATCTTCTCAAGATTTTTATCATAATGTTTCAAAGTCTTATAATCCGTTGGTCCAAAATACCAACTCATCTTATGATCTAATTCTCCATTTGTAAAAGCTAGAGGAATATTAGCTTTAAATTGTTTGGTAAAAGTAGTATCAATTTTATCATCTTTAACTAAATTATCAGATTTAACTTTAGCCGTTTCTAAAGGTGTTTTTGATAAAAGAATCGTAGAGAAAAAATGTTGTTTGAAAGCCACAAAAGTCGCTTTTTCTAAATCAGATTCTTCTGATTGTCCTAATCCAGCGTAATCAATCTTTCCTTCTTTGTGCTCAAAATAGATTTCGGTATAGCGATTTTCGTATGAAACACTTTTTTCATTTCTGTACGTTTTCAAATTCCATTCTAAATCCAATGGTTTAGCGGTATTCAAGACATTATTCAATCCTTGAGAACGAATATCGAAATCAATCATATATTCCTTCGGTTTCAAAATATATTTATATTCTAAAAACGCATTAGCTCCTGCTTTCAATTTCATTGACAATACTTGATCTGCTCCAACTTTAGTCAAAGTAGGCTCAAAATACAAGTCTTTAGAATTTAAAGTACGATTATCACTGGTCAGTAATTGTAGATTCAAATTGGCGTTATTGTCTTTTATCAATTCAACTAATTGTCCAGAACCTTTCTTGAATTTCTCGAATTGCTTCAAAGTAGCCTCAACAATATAGCCTCCTTTATTGGCGATTTTTAATTTAACTACTTCATTTTCAATAGTAGTAAATCCAACTTTGGCAGATGGCAGTGTTGCTGAATACGCAAAACTCCCTAAAGTTTTCTGTAACTGGGCCAATTGTGTAGAATCTCCAGTAGCAGCAACAGCAACGGTAGCTTTGGCTACAGTTATAGCTTCTACTTCTTTCGCTTTGGCTTGATTAATTACCAACTCTTTTTGTGCTTTTTCAGCAGCAACCACTTTCGGGTCTGGTTGATTTTGGTACATGATAAAAATCAGAATACCAAAAATTAATGCAAAACCTATAATCGAATTGAGGTCAAATTTTTTTTGTTCCATTATAATTAAAAAAAGTTTAAAGTTTAAAGTGTTCCGTTTATTAGCACCGAATCATCTCCTATTATTTTTTCTTTGCCTGAACTGCTGCTGCCACAAAATTTACAAAAATTGGGTGCGGATTCGCTACCGTACTTTTGTATTCCGGATGGTACTGTACACCAATAAAAAACGGATGATCTTCTATTTCTACAATCTCAACCAATCCGGTATCAGGATTTACTCCTGAGGCAAGCAATCCTGCATTCTGTAATTGCGCAACGTAATTGCTATTGTATTCATAACGGTGACGGTGACGTTCCGAAATAGTTTCTTTTCCGTAAATTTTATAGGCTAACGAATCTTTTTTGATGTCACATTTCCATGCACCAAGACGCATTGTTCCCCCTTTATCCGTAACTGTTTTTTGCTCTTCCATAAGATTCACTACCGGATGAGCTGTATGTTCATTCATTTCGGTAGAATTAGCATCAGCAAAACCCAGCACATTTCTTGAATATTCTATAATTGCCATTTGCATGCCCAAACAAATACCAAAAAACGGTACTTTATTTTCACGAGCATATTGCACTGCTGCAATTTTCCCTTCTATTCCTCTTTCTCCAAAACCTGGTGCTACAAGAATACCATCTAAACCCGCTAATTTCTCGTGTATGTTGCTTGCATCAATATGTTCTGAATGTATCGAAATAACATTCACTTTTGTTTCGTTGGCAGCACCTGAATGAATAAACGCCTCCAAAATAGATTTGTAGCAATCTTGCATCTCTACATATTTTCCTATCAAACCGATATTCACGGTATGCTTCGGATTTTTTAATCGACGTAAAAAAGTATTCCAGTTTTTTAAATCGGGAGCGGCTTTTTTAGGTAAGTCTAGTTTTTTTAACGCCACAACATCAAGTCCTTCTTCCAGCATTAAATTAGGCACTTCATAAATAGTAGAAGCATCGATTGATTGAATAACAGCTTCTCTTTTTACATTACAAAACAAAGCTAGTTTATTGCGTAATTCTTCAGAAATTTCGTGTTCTGTTCTGCACACTAAAATATCTGCTTTTATCCCGCTTTCCATCAATGTTTTTACAGAGTGCTGTGTCGGTTTTGTTTTCAACTCGCCAGCAGCAGCTAAATAAGGCACTAAAGTAAGATGTATCACAATACCATTGTGCTCTCCTAATTCCCAAACTAACTGACGAACAGATTCTATATAAGGTAAAGATTCAATATCTCCTACAGTACCCCCAATTTCAGTAATTACAATATCATAATCGCCAGAATTTCCCAGCAATTGCATTCTTTCTTTAATTTCATTGGTAATATGAGGCACAACTTGTACCGTTTTACCTAGAAATTCTCCTCTTCTTTCTTTTTCTATAACCGAAAGATAAATTCTTCCAGTGGTAACATTATTTGCTTGAGATGTAGGAACATTCAAAAAACGTTCGTAATGACCTAAATCCAAATCCGTTTCGGCACCATCATCGGTCACATAACATTCTCCATGTTCATAAGGATTTAATGTCCCTGGATCTACATTTATGTATGGGTCAAACTTTTGGATGGTGGTACGGTATCCTCTTGCTTGTAACAATTTTGCCAAAGATGCTGCAATGATTCCCTTCCCTAAAGAAGAAGTCACACCGCCTGTAACAAAAATATATTTCGTTTGATTCATGCTGTTGTTGTTTGTATTGTAGTTGTGTAAAAAAACGTGGCAAAAGTACAATTATAAATTGTCAAATTGAAAATTAAATCGGTTTTGGATACCGTTTTTTTATATTTCGAATTAACTCTTCAAGGCCATTCAATTTTAATTCATAAATTAACTTCAATTGTTCCCCTAATTCTCCTTTAGGAAAACCTTTATTGCTATACCAAACAATGTAGTACTCAGGGATATCAATAAGAAACCACCCTTCATATTTACCAAAAGGCATTTTGGTATGGGATAGCTTAATGAGTTGCTTTTGATTTTGATCCATTTATTTTGAAGAAAACAACAAAGAGAAAAGAAACAAGAAGTACTCCTTCCTGCTTCTTTCCTCTTGCTACTCAACTCTATTTATTTCCAGTTAAAACTAATACGCTTATCGACTTCAGGATGCAAACTTAAAAAAACAGGACAAGTCATTGCGGTTCTTTCCAATATTGTTTTATTTTTTATATCGGTTGTCCCATACATCTCAAAGATAATTTCAATAGCACCGATACGCCTTGGTTCCGCGTTCATAATTTTAACGACCTCAGCCGTAGAACCTTTCAAATCAACATCTAAATCTCGAGCTTTTATTCCCATTACAGTCATCATACAACTTGCCAAAGCATTGGCAACAGTATCCGTTGGAGAAAAAGCCTCCCCTTTCCCATTGTTATCCAATGGCGCGTCCGACAGAATTTCGGTACCTGATTGCAAATGAATAGAAGATGTTCTTAAATCTCCTAAATAAGTCACTATTGATGTCATTAATTCGCTTCTTTAATGGTTAAATCAGTATCATAATACAAAATATAAATACCTTTATTCACATAACCTGCACCTTCTTTTTTATAAAATTCGAATTTATTATCTATTTGCTCTGTTGCGGTAGCATCAATTGTTTCCTGATATTTTTTACCTTGAGACAAACGCAACATGGTATCAAAAGTAACATCAAATCCTCGGGTTGCAAAAACACTAGGATAAATTTTATTTTTCTTTCGGAAATTTTTCTCAAAAATTAAAGCTTCTGGAGATTCGTTTTCACGAGTAACAGAAGGATACATTAATTTTAATTTAGCCAAATTAGTGAAGTTGATTTCGTCAGTATCTAATGTTTCGTTTGGCTCCAAAATAACCAACTGCACCTTATAAGCTACCATGGCACTTAACATAGCTGCTACTGTTGATTTTATCATTCCGGTATTTTCGGTCTCCATCACCACATAGTTTATTTTATCTTTTACAAATAAACTTTTCAAATTTTCAGCAGAAACACCTCCATTTGGAGTAAGTGTTGAAAATCGTACATCCTTATGATTGGTACTGATATACTGTATTACGGAGCTTTTTTTCTTATCAACCACTGCTATAATATTTCCCCCTTTGGAACGCATATAATCGAAAACGGCATTTTTAACGGTTTCAGCAGCAGGAATAGATTGAAAAATATTAGCGTAAGAAATCCCTAAATCTTTTGACAAAGGAGAAATTACGGGAACTTGATTTGGCATCAATAACTCCGCCGTTTTCTCTACATTACTTTGATAAAAAGGCCCAATGATCGCGTCAGAAACTTCTAAATCATTATCTCTTATAATCGAAGCAACATTAGACGTGTTTTTAGTTTCCTGTGAATCGAAAATTTTCACATCAATGTCAAACCCTAGTTGTTTAGCCGAATCGATAGCCACCAAAGCTCCAGCATAAAAATCCAAAGTCATATTCAAAAATTTGTCTTTTTTCAAACGCATGGGTAACGTATTGACTGTATCGCCTTCCATTTTAGCTAAATTGAACGGCAATAGAAGCACTAGCTTTTTTCTGTCACTCGTGTTGCTTTTTGACAACTCTGTGTATTGTTTCTTAATTTCGGGCGAAAGAGCAATTGTTGCAGGCACCCTTAAAACCATACCTTCTATGACGCCTTGGGACAAATTAGGATTTAGAGCAATTAACTCCTCTTGCGAAATACCAATCCTTTTTGATAGGCTATACAATGTTTCTTTTGGTTTTACTGTATAATCCAAATAATTAATTACTGCATTGGCTTTCACAGGATTTAAAGCTGTAGTCTCTTTTTTAGATTCAAGAACTACTGTAGATTTATCTGATTTAGGAGCCATACCTTTAATCAATAATTTAAATCCTTCCGGTAAATTAGACACTACTTCCGGATTTTTGCGTTCCAATTCGTCAATTGTAATACCGTATTGTTTAGAAATCGAATACTTGGTTTCTTTTGGAAGCACATAATGGTAAACCACTTTTTCCGCAGTGGCCGTATTATTTTTTAAAATAATGTTTGAAGGTATTGTAAGAGTCTGACCTATTTGCAAGCCCTCTTTTTCAAGAAACGGATTGGCTTGTTTTAAGGCTTCGTCAGAGACTCCGTATTTTTTTTCAATACCATACAACGTTTCTTTTGGTGCTACCTGATGCATTATAGCAGTAATCCCTTTTTTTTGAGGAACATTTACAGTTTGCTTTCCTGAACTTTTGGGAATCAACAAAATACTATTGGGCTTTAAACCACTTTGTGCATCTGGATTTAATTGATAAATATCAAATGGAGTAACCTTATATTTTTGTGCAATCTGATTGATCGTCTCTCCTTTTTCTACTTTGTGTGTAGTTGTTTTCTCTTGTGCAAAAACACTGTAATTAAACCACATAGCAGTCATACAAATCGCAAAAAAATATTTCATCTTTTTATTTATAAAATTATCCAAATCATTAATAAAGTAACGGTATCAAATTTTATTCCAAAAATTTGATACCGTTTATGTATCGAACATTCTAAACAATGATGTTCAAAGAAGATAAAAAACTTAGACTATTATTCCCATTCAATAGTTGCAGGCGGTTTTGAACTAATATCATATACTACCCTATTTACCCCTTTTACTTTATTGATGATGTCGTTTGACACTTTCATCAAGAAATCATATGGTAAATGTACCCAATCTGCAGTCATACCATCCGTTGATTCTACGGCACGAAGCGCTATCACTTTTTCATAAGTACGTTCATCTCCCATAACACCCACACTATTTACAGGAAGTAAAATAGCTCCGGCCTGCCAAACTTTATCATACAATCCCCAAGATTTTAAACCTTCGATAAAGACAAAATCTACTTCTTGTAAAATTCTAACTTTTTCTGGTGTGATATCACCTAAAATTCTAATTGATAATCCTGGTCCAGGAAAAGGGTGTCTTCCTAATAATTCAGCATCGATTCCTAGTGAAGCACCTACTCTTCGTACTTCATCTTTAAAAAGCATACGAAGTGGCTCTACAATTTTCAATTTCATGTAATCGGGTAAACCACCCACATTATGATGGGATTTAATAGTGGCTGAAGGTCCTTTTACCGAAACTGATTCAATTACGTCTGGATAAATAGTTCCTTGAGCTAACCATTTAACGTCTTCAATAAGGTGTGACTCATCATCAAAAACTTCGATAAATACACGTCCGATAATTTTACGTTTGGTTTCCGGGTCACTTACACCTGCTAATTCAGATAAAAAACGATCTCCAGCATCGACTCCTTTTACGTTTAAACCCATGCCCTTGTATTGATCCAATACATTCTGGAATTCGTTTTTGCGAAGCAAACCATTATTGACAAAAATACAATACAGGTTTTTACCAATAGCTTGGTGCAACAAAACTGCCGCTACGGTAGAATCTACTCCACCAGATAGTCCAAGAACAACTTTATCGTCTTGCAATTTTTCTTTAAGTTCCGCCACCATGTCAGACACAAAAGCGTTTGGAGTAAAATTTTGTGGAACTTCAGCAATTTTTACTAAAAAATTTTCCAGCATTTTTGACCCATCTGAAGAATGGAAAACCTCCGGATGGTATTGAATACCAAAAGTAGTTTCTCCTTCAATTCTATAAGCAGCAAATTCTACATCATGTGTACTTGCAATCTTAACTCCATTTGCAGGCAATGTTTTTATGGTATCACTATGACTCATCCAAACTTGGCTGTTCTCTGAAACACCTTCAAAGAAGACTTCGCTCTCTTTTATAAAAGACAGATTAGCTCTTCCATATTCTCTAGTATTGGATGAAGCGACTTCACCTCCACTGAAATGTGACAGATATTGAGCACCGTAACAAACGGCTAACAAAGGTAATTTTCCTCTTATTTGAGATAAATCGGGATGAAGCGCATCCTCTGATCGAACAGAAAATGGGCTACCACCTAGGATAACTGCTTTGTAAGGGGACAAATCACTTGGAAAATGATTGTAAGGGAAAATTTCGCAGAATATATTTAATTCGCGAACTCTACGCGCAATAAGCTGTGTGTATTGCGATCCGAAATCTAAAATAAGTACGTTGTGTTGCATGCGCAAAAATACTTTTTATATTTTGAATTGAAAAATTGAATTCTGAAAAATATTTATTTTATTTTTATTAATTAAACAATCTCATTTCTGATATAAAAAATAATTACGATTAGCAATGTGAACTACTTTTTTTCTAAAATTGCCTTTAAAAATATAAAACACTACTTTTACAGACCTAAAATCTACTAAAAACAAAAAGATGAAAGCAAAAAAATACTTAGTTATTGCAATTTTTGGACTGCTAGCTATTTCTTGTAATGTGATTGATGATTTATTGACCTTTTCAATAGACAATCAAACTACTGTTACCGTTCCTACTGGATTTCCTGTAAATACCGCTCTAGAATTTGTTACTCCAGAAGTTCCTTCTAATTCAAGTGCCGTATTTCAAAACAACAATACAAAAGCTGAATTAGTAAAGGATGTTAGACTAAAAGAAATGAAACTGACGGTAACAAATCCTGCTAATAAATCATTTTCATTCTTGAAATCAATACACATGTATATTTCTACAAATGATACTGATGAAATAGAACTCGCTTTCTTAGACAATATCAATTCAACCTCTACTACAATAAGTCTAACTTGTACTCCCGAAAAATTAGATAAATACATAAAGGCATCCAGTTTCAAATTAAGAACCAGAGCCGTAACTAAAGAAACAATTACTCAGGATGTATCTATAAAAGCGGACATGAAATTTCAAGTCACCGCCGATCCCTTTTAGAGATCAATTTAATGTAGAAACTATTCTTTAACTAAGATTATGGTAGCTTTGAAACCCGTTCCAAGATTCCACTGACTTGCAGATATCAAACTACCTTTATCATCATAGACTTTAAATTCAGCGGTATTAGGACCAGAACTTCCTTGGTTTAAGGCTTCAAAATCAATCTTGTTAAACCCTTTTTCTAAAACGATTTCAAAACCTTTAAAATTACTGTCCAAGTTCACTTGATACTGTATTACTTTATCATTTAAATACACTCTAATCTGATCTCCATCAACGTAAGCCGCATCACGGTACATCACCTTAGCAGTAACAGATCCCGTTTGAAAATTACCTAAATTTTGATTCTTTCTGTAAACTATACCATTAGTATTTTCTTCTTTTTTATTCCACTTATCCTTGTAAATGTCACCTGGATTCATAAACTCATTTTTAGGAGTCATTGAAAAATTATTTGTTGGCGTAATAGGAAGAGAAGCACTCGGCTTTGGATTGAATATTTCCGGGTTTTTAAATACGTTTGGAGTCTTAACAGGAGGTATATTAACTTTTGGAGGTGTTGTTTTCTTAATTTTTGGTGCATTATTTTTTGGTGGAATTGCCTTAAATTTTGAGCTAAATTCATTCTGAGCATATCCACTTAGAGACATGCTGATTGTAATAATTAAAAATAAAATCCTTTTCATAGCTTTATAAATTAGTGTGTCAGTGCTTGTAAATTTTAAAAATAAAGAACCAATCGCATCTATTCCAAAATTAGGCAGTAATTTAACTTTCATTTATAACTCCTAATTGTTAGTTTTAGTACATTTTACAATACAAAATTGATGCATTTTACTCCACCGAAATTCAACTTTTTAATTATTAATTGCTCTTTTTATTTCAGTTTTTTTTCTAACTTGCAAAAAGTATGCCATATCATAAAACACAACTAAACACAACTAAACACAGTAAAACAACATCTAAAATCACTAAAATGAAAAGAGAAAACATCTTGACAGGCTCCCCATGGGAAGACAAAATGGGATATTGCCGTGCGGTACGTATTGGGAACGTTATTGAAGTTTCTGGAACAGTTGCCATTGTTGATGGTGAAAAAGTAAGAGCTGATGATGCCTATGCACAAACCCTAAACATATTAGAGCGCGTACAAAAAGTTCTCGAAGACTTAAAAGTTAGCATGGATGATGTCATTAGAACCCGCATATTTACTACTGATATTTCTACGTTTGAAGCTGTAGCAATGGCTCATGCTCAATTTTTCAAAGACATAAAACCTACAACAGGTTTCTATGAAATCAGTAAACTAATTTCCCCTGAATATTTAGTAGAAATCGAATTTACCGCAATAGCTAATGAAAAAACTTTAGTACAGGAAGGATTATAAAACTTTTGCAAAAACATATTTCCTATTCAAATAATGAGTTTAGAAAAAACTAAAAAATTTACGATCAATTTACTTAAATGGGTTTTTATTTGCACTGCAACAGGTGTTTTTTCTGGGTCAGCTTCAGCCTTTTTTTTGATTGCCTTAGAGTGGGTTACACAAATTAGAACACATAACAACTGGATTGTATGGCTGCTGCCAATAGCGGGATTATTACTCGGATATGGATATTATTATTGGGGAAAATCAGTAGTAAAAGGCAATAATTTACTTCTCGAAGAATATGAAAATCCACAGAAAATTATTCCCTTAAAAATGGCTCCTTTGATACTTTTAGGCACCTTAATCACCCATCTTTTTGGAGGTTCGGCGGGTCGCGAAGGTACTGCTGTACAAATGGGAGGTTCTATTGCCGATCAGTTCACAAAAATATTCCAACTCAATGATTCAGATAGAAAAACAATACTCATTCTGGGTATCAGTGCTGGTTTTGCCTCCATTTTTGGTACACCTTTAGCCGGAGCGTTATTTGCTTTAGAAGTTGTTTATTTTAGTAAAATCAATTTCAAAAGCATGCTACTTTCTTTTCTTGTTGCTTACATCGCCTATTTCACTGTTGTCCTCTGGCAGGTAAAACATACTCATTATACCATTCCACTAATTCCAACTGTAAGTTTCACCATTTTCTGTTGGGTGATTCTCGTGAGTATTTTATTTGGTTTAGCCGCTATGCTTTTCTCAAGAAGCACACGTTTTTGGAGTTCTTTATTTTCAACAATGGTGTCCTTTCCTCCGCTTCGTCCTTTTATAGGAGGATTTATTATAGCACTTACGGTTGTTTGTATCGGAACGACAAAATACATCGGATTAGGAATACCCGTAATCATTGAATCCTTTTCTAATCCTAGTGCTTCGTATGATTTTATCTTAAAAATACTATTTACAGGATTTACGCTCGGCGCAGGATTCAAAGGTGGCGAAGTGACTCCGCTATTTTTTATTGGAGCTACTCTGGGTAGTGTTTTATCGCTTGTAGTTCCTTTACCCATTGCACTTTTAGCAGGAATGGGCTTTGTAGCTGTTTTTTCGGGTGCTACCCATACACCTATTGCCTGTACGGTCTTGGGAATGGAACTTTTCGGAATAGAAAGCGGAATTTATATTGGAATTGCTTGTACCGTCGCTTATTTTTGTTCGGGATTAGTGGGGATTTACAATGCTCAGATTATCAAAGGAGCAAAATACAAGGTGTATGAAAAATTTAAAAGAAAAAAAATTCGTCTTTTGTGACTTTGTAAAAGTTTGTTAATTGTATAAATGATTTCAACATTACATTAAAAAAATGTAATTTCGCAAACTATGAAAATACAAGACATTCAAGCGATAGAGTTGTTATTATCAACTCCAAAAAAGATTGCCATAATCCCTCACCGTGGTCCTGATGGAGATGCCATGGGCTCTACCCTAGCATTATATCATTTTTTATTAAAAAACAACCACCATCCAGTTGTGGTTTCTCCAAATGAATTTCCAGATTTTCTGGCTTGGATGCCTGGATCAGAAAATGTCAAGATATACGAAAAAGACAAACAAAACTGCACCAAAATTCTAGAGGAAGCCGAGCTGATTTTCACATTAGACTTTAATGCTTTGCACCGTACAGGTGAAATGGAACACGTTTTAAATAAACTTAAAACGCCATTTGTCATGATTGACCATCATCAAAGACCAGATGATTATGCTGTTGTTACCTATTCGGATACATCGTTTGGATCGACTTGTGAAATGATTTATAACTTCATATCACTTCTAGGAAAAAATGAAGACATCGATAAAACGATAGGAACTTGTATTTATACCGGAATTCTAACTGATTCAGGTTCTTTTCGTTTTCCAAAAACAACAGGAACAACCCATCGAATTATTGCTGAATTAATTGATCTAGGTGTCGAAAATACGGAGATTCCAACCTTATTATTTGACAACAGCTCTTTTGGACGTTTACAATTATTGGGAAGAGCGCTTCAAAATATGAAAGTGTTAACGGAGCACAAAACTGCATACACGACGCTTACTCAAGACGAATTAAATTCGTTTGATTACATAAAAGGAGATACTGAAGGTATTGTAAATTATGGACTAAGCATAAAAGGAATCGTTTTTACTGCTATATTTATAGAAAATAAAGAAGAAAAAATCATCAAGATTTCATTCCGTTCTCAAGGTGATTTTGATGTTAATCAATTTGCAAGAGATCATTTTAATGGTGGTGGACATCGCAATGCAGCCGGAGGAAAATCAGAGTTTTCAATGGAAGAAACAATACGAAAATTTGAAGATTTAGTAACAAAATTAAGCATCTAATCCCATGAAAAACAGCACACTAATAGCAGTGTCTTTCTTTTTGCTTGTTTTGGTCTCAGCTTGTAAACAGCAACAGGAAGCCAGAAGACCTCTCTCTCAAACCTCCGGTAGTTTCATGAAGAAGTCCATAGCGCGCAATAAAAAGTTAGTAGCCAATGAGGAAACTAAAATTCAGGATTTGATTAAAAGTAATCCGAATGTCAAATACGTGGCTTCTAAGAAAGGGTATTGGTATTCCTATGTTACACGAAACGAAATTGATTCTCTGACTCCCAAAAAAGGAGATGTTGCTTTTTTTGATTATGAAATAAAAGATTTAAAAGGTACTATCATCTATTCTGAATTAGAATTAAGACCCCAAATTTATTATGTTGACAAACAAAATATTATGATGGGCTTGCGTGATGGTATTAAATTGATGCGTAAAAAAGAGAAAATAAACTTTCTTTTCCCTTCAAACATGGGGTATGGATACCATGGAGATGACAAAAAAATTGGGACCAATCAACCCCTAATTTGTACCGTTACGCTCCGCGATTTCAAATCCGAAGTTTTGTATAAAAAAGAAAATGAATTAAAAACAAAAACACCTTCAACGACAGTACCTATTAAACCAGAAACCCCTATCGTAAATAAGATTACGGACACTATAACTCAATAAAATTAAATTTAGAAATGAAAAAAAAGATCCTATTCGTATTCCTGGTAATCGCTTCATTTTACTCTTGTAAAGAAGAACATAACAATCTTCCTGACGGTTTATATGCTAAAATAGAGACTAATAAAGGAGAAATAATTGTACAATTAGATTTTGAAAAAGCGCCTATAACTGTAGCAAATTATGTGACTTTGGCTGAAGGAAAAAATGACTTTGTCACTAATGAAAATCTTAAGAAAAAACCGTTTTTTGATGGTTTAAAATTTCATAGGGTAATAAAAGATTTCATGATACAAACTGGTGACCCTTTAGGTACTGGTTCAGGAGATACCGGTTATAAATTTAAAGATGAATTTAATGATTTGAAATTTGACAAGGGGGGCGTTTTGGCCATGGCCAATAATGGACCTACTACTAATAGCAGTCAATTTTTTATCACACATCTTGCAACACCTTGGCTAGAAGGAAAGCATACCATTTTTGGCCGTGTAGTTGAAAAGGGAATGGATGTTGTCAATAAAATTGAACAAAATGATTACATCAATACCGTCACTATCATCCGAAATGGTGAAGCAGCAAAAAAATTTAATGCTGTAAAAACATTCAATGACTATTTTGCTGTTGAATCACAAAATCAAAAGAACAAAGCAGCTATTGATGCAGAAAACAAAAGAGTTTATAACGAAAAATACAAAGAAGTTCGGGAACAAAAAGTAACGTATTTCGCAACATTAAAAGCCAAATCAACTAAAACACCTACAGGATTACAATATATAATCACCAAGAAAAGTGGCGGTAAAAAACCAGCAAATGGCGCTACTGTTTTCATCCATTATGCCGGCTTTCTGGAAGATGGAGAATTGTTTGATACGAGTATAGGGAATGTTGCGAAAACTTTTGGAAAATACGACGAAAACAGAGCCACTCAAAACGGCTACCAACCCATCCCTTTTCAAGCCGGAAAAAAAGATGGCATGATTCCTGGTTTCATCGAAGGACTTGAACAATTATCTTTTGGAGACAAAGCCGTAATTTTCATTCCATCCCGTTTAGGATATGGAGAGGCTGGAGCTGGTGGGGTAATACCCCCAAGTGCTAATATCATTTTTGAAATTGAATTATTAGAAACAATGCCTCAACAATAATATTTTTAAAAAAAGTTAGACCTTAATTATTTAGAAAATGAAATTTAAAATTCTCTTTTTATTATTTCTCGGAACAGTAAGCATAGATGCGCAAACTATTAAAAAATCTATGCCGGTTAAAAAACCGATGACAACAGTTAAAGCGACCGTAAAGAAAGCAGTTAAACCTGTTGTAAAAACACCTGCAGTAATTGAAGGGATTTTTGCTACTATTGCTACAAATAAAGGAGATATTGTTCTTGAGTTAGAGTATAAAAAAACGCCTGTTACTGTGGCAAACTTTATAGCACTTGCTGAGGGTAAAAATACTTTTGTAACCGAGGAAAAACTAAAAGGGAAACCTTTTTTTGATGGTTTAAAATTCCACCGAGTTATCAAAGATTTCATGATTCAAGGTGGTGATCCTTCAGGAAATGGATCTGGTGGACCCGGTTATGCATTCAAAGATGAATTTACAGATTTGAAACATAATAAAGCAGGAATTTTATCAATGGCTAATTCCGGTCCAACTACGAACGGGAGCCAATTTTTTATCACACATAAAGAAACGCCATGGCTAGATGGAAAGCACACTGTCTTTGGTCATGTATCTCAAGGAATGAATATTGTCAATTCTATTACTCAAAATGATGTAATTACAAAGATTACTATTGTTAGAAAAGGAGCTTTAGCCAAAAAATTTGATGCCTCAAAAGTGTTCTCTGATTATTTCAACAATAAATCGGAAGATCAAAAAAAACAAGACCTCGTTTATGCTGAGAGTAAGGCCAAACAAGCTGCAATCCAAGCTGAAACTAAAAGAGTATACACGGAAAAATACGGTCCTGTTGTAGCTGCAAAAAAAGCGTATTTAGCAACTACAAAAGCAAGTGCAACAACTACTCCTTCAGGATTAGCGTATAAAATAACTCAGAAAGGAACCGGTAAAAAACCAACTAATGGAACAACATTTTATTTCCATTATGCTGGTTATTTTGAAGATGGAACTCTTTTTGACAGCAGCTATGAAGAGGTGAATAAATCCTTTGGAAAATTTGATGCCAATAGAGCTGCTCAAAATGGATATCAAGCATTTCCATTTGAAGCAGGAAAAAAGGAAGGTATGATTCCGGGATTTATAGAAGGCCTAGATAATATGACTCTTGGAGACAAAGCCGTAATTTATATCCCTTCAAATCTTGCGTATGGAGAAAGAGGTGCCGGTGGTGTGATACCGCCCAATACAACTCTTGTTTTCGAACTGGAAATGTTAGAAAAACAACCTGCCTCAAAACAATAAATTTTAAAAATTCACAAAAAACCCGACAGAATTCAAAATCTCTCGGGTATTTTTTTATAAATTATTCAGTAAGCTTAATTATGCCACCTAATAAAAATTCGTAATTATCTATTTTACAAAACTTAACAGAACTTGTTATTTAGAACTAATTATTTCTTCCCAAATTTCCAATCGAACTCATCTTTGTTATTGATGATGGCACCAATCTCCAATTTGACAATCTCATTAAATTCTGTTTGAAAAATGATCCAGTTTTCCTCATTAAAATAGTTTTCAAAAGTATCAAACTCTTCCTGAGTAAATTTAGTTATTCCTTTAAGAGCCAACTCTTTTTTGACGTCACTTATTTTCTTATTGATTATTTTATTTCCAAACAACTCTAAATCGATACCTGAAGCCACAATGTATCCCAATTTAAGTTCTTCCTCTTGATAGAATGTCAAACGCATTTTAAGCTTGTTGTATGCAAAAATCACATTATTCTCTTCATCCTTATAATTTCTATCAGGCTTGCCATAAATAGCTGTAACGTCGTTCTGTTTCATTCCGAAAATGAGCTTGTCAATTCCGTTTTTTGGATTTATTTTCATATATAGTTCTATTTTTATTTCTTTATTTGACAGTAAAGTTCGCAAAGTTTTTTGCAAAGTACACTACAATTAGTATTTAAAAGTTAACCTATCTTTTTAAAATTAATATTTTTTCCTAGTGTCAATTACAACTGGTAGTTATCAAGGAAATGAGAAATCTATTTTTACATTTAAACTTTAATTTTAGGAATTAAGCTCGCTTACTGAGCTTTTATAGAATAACGATACGAAATATTCGGAATGAGTTGAAATTTAGTCTATTCAATTTGATTAAAAACTGACTGTAGAAAATCTTGCAAAAATTAAAATTAAAAGCTAAAAATATATATTTTTAGCTTTGCTTAGTACATGATAATTTTAATAAACTAATTGCTAATTCAATTTAATTCACTAACTTTCATCTACTTATATTGAAATACAACATCAGAATATTAAGGTTATAATCCCTAATTTTAATACTACTAAACCATGAAGATTTCTTTAGAGAAAAAAATAGTTTTTGGCTTTATCATGAATTTATGCGTTGTTTTTGCAATAGCCTGGATTTTTATTTTACGAATTGATAAACAAAGAAATCAAGATTTAGACCTTAGGTTTAATTGGATAATTATTTCATTAATCCTATTTTCAGTCCTCTTACTAACCATCGTTTATTTTATTATTCGTTCTCAATTGCGTGCTAAAAATATTTCCCAAAACTTGGTCATGGAAAACAAACTATTGTTTCAAGCTATTATTGACAACACTTCACTTCCCATGTTTATAAAAAAATTAAATGGAGAATACTTATTGGTTAATAAACAGTTCGGAAGTCTATTTAAAATCTCATTGGAAGAAATAATTGGTAAAACGGATCATGACTTTTTGGCAAAACCAATAGCAGATAACTTTCGTAATTCTGATTTTGAAGCAGTAAAAACACTTAAAGAATTAAAAACAGAGGAAACCATTGAACTTTCTGATGGGATACATACTTATATTGCGGTCAGATTTCCAATTTATGATAGCTTCAACAGAATTTATGCTATTGGGGGCATTTTTACCGATATTTCCCAAAGAAAAAAATCTGAAGAAACATTAAAAGCAGGAGACAAATTCTTTAATATGTCCTTAGATATTATGTTGATTGCATCTAAAGATAAATTCCTAAAAATAAACCCTACAATTTCTAAAATATTAGGATACTCCGAAGAAGAATTACTTCACCATCCCTTTTTTACTTATATCCACCATGAGGATCTTGACATTACCCACAAAGAAATTGATAAACTGCAAACTGGCGTTTTAACTATTGAATTTGAAAACCGATGGATTAGCAAAGATGGATCCATCAAATGGATAGAATGGTCAGCCTCGCCTGATCTCTCAACAGGTTTTTTATATGCTGTTGGGCGTGATATTACGGCGCAGAAAGAGATTGAAAAATCTTTAAAAATAGTGAACAACTTTTTTGAGATGTCATTCGATGCCTTTTTTGTCGCAAAAGGCACTACAATCATAAAAATAAATCCTGCATTTACTAAAATCTCCGGTTACGTTCAAAGTGATCTGGCAGCTATATCACTATTGGATTTAATTCACCCTGATTATGTAAAGATTGCCACAGAAAGACTCACTAAGCGTCTGGAAGGAATCGATGTAGACACAAATGTTATATATCCTGTCCGATGTAAAGATGGTACTTATAAATGGGCTGAATCGATGATCGCAACCGATGTGGAAACAGGCACAATTTATGCTGTTTTACAAGACATCACCCAAAAGAAAATGGATGAAGAAAAGCTAAATGTGTATACTCAGAAATTAATAGATGACGAACAACAAATACAAACCATATTTGATGGAGCTCCAGATCCGGTTATAGTAATTGATAGTGAAAGTAATGTTTTGAAATGGAATCCCAAGGCAGAAGCTGTTTTTGGATGGAAAACAGATGAAATTATTGGAAAGCCTCTGTATGAATTTATTGTGCCTATACACTACAGAGAATTACACAAGAAAGGTATGGAGCTATTTTTAGCAACAGGTTCTGGTGCTATTATTAATAAAACTACCGAAATGGTAGCTGTCAACAAAGAAGGTACGGAATTCCCTGTTTCCTTGAGTATTTCCCCCGTTAAAATGGGAGATAAATATATTTTTATTGGATTTGTCCGTGATGTCACCGAAAACAAAAAAATCATTAATAACTTATATGAAAACGAGGAAAAATTACGATTAATTGTTGAAAATATTAGTGAAGGAATTATAGTCGCTAATGCTGACAAAAAGATAATTTTGGCTAATAAAATGGGAAATGAAATTTTTGGAATTGAACAAGATGATAAAATCTCAACTAACTTAAGTAATCATTTCCAGCTCTATTACCCTGATGAAAAAACCATTTTTCCTTCTCAAAACCTTCCTATGGAACGTGCATTAAATGGCGAAGTGACTGATGATATTGAAATAGTTCTTTGGAACCCAGTGGAGCAAAAAAAGAAAAGAGTCCTTATTAGCGGCAAACCCCTAATGGATCAAAATAAAAATGTTGTTGCAGCTGTAGTTACAATAAAAGACATCAGTAAATACAAACAAATGGAAGAAGATTTAAAAGAAACTGAATCAAAATACAGACAATTAATTGGATTTAGAAAAGGAAGTTCTGACACTATGATTTAATAATGTAAAGGAAGAACTAAAACTCTAATGTATAAATACCAGTCCTTTTAAAAATTTATTTTCCGCATAATCTAATCCTTTTTTATAATCCTTAAAACAATTGTATCGGGTCTTACATTGTTATTAAGAGTAGGCATGCCACTTCTTTTATTCGTAAAAAAATTAGCAGATTCCCTACTAGCGCTTCAATAGTGAACTGCAATAATACAAATTTACAATGCATATTTAATTCTGTTCAAAGCAAAGCTGCTCCATAACAAGTACAATTTAGCAGTAAAATTTTTAATATTAGATGCACATCCTAAAATACATGCTGTCTGTATATTTTCCTAATTTTGAATCAAATACGAAAATGGAAAACTTAGTTTTATTTTTTCAAGCCTTTGGGCAATTTGTATATCATTTTTAAATTTTATTTCTCATTCGCACGAGTAAGAGAATCCTACTATAGGTCTGGTTCCTTTAATGAGACTTCTAATAAATTTTCAATTTAATATTGTTGTAATTGTAACAATATTATAATTTCGTCTTCAATAATTATATTTTGAAAAAGTCAAAAATTCATATTTATTTAAAAAAAAGAAGTTAGCTGTAGGTAAACTATAAATTTATACCAAAAGTAGCGATCCGTAAATTATCAGTTGATCTGCCCATCGAATTCTTTTAACAATATTAAAAATAAAAGTATTCTAGACACTCATTTATTTTTATAAATCAGTACTAACAATCTTAACTATAACTTTAAATAATATATTAAATACCTTACTTCCTGTTCCGTTTCATAAAAGTTATAATCTCCTCAAATCGGTTGCTCCAAGGATAAAAATACTGGATAACCATTGGTATATGTCTTTTATTTAATCGCACTGGAGTAACATCAGGTTGGTATTGTTGTAATGTGTTTACAAAACGGTTGTTGGCAATTTTTATTGAATTATAAGTCTTGTCTCCCACATAGATTAGAAAAGGAGGTGTGTTTTTATTTATAAAATAGATAGGAGAAGCATCCTGCCATTTTTCAGAATGGGTAGTCCAAGTTACTACATAATTATCTTCCTTAGTTGGTGGATTATCTTCTAAATAGTTTTTCATATCTAGTCCAGCTGCGTCGTTTAAGATTATTCCGGAAATAATGCCTGAATCAATTCCATATTTAGGATTCATTACCGCCAAAGCGCCAAGGTGACCTCCTGCAGAATGGCCGGTAATATAAATAGTCTTAGGATCTCCATTATATGTGCTGATATTCGTTTTTGTCCATTGTATAACTGACACAATTTGGCGTGCCATGTCATCGTAATTTGCATTAGGGCTTAGCGTATAATCTGGAATAACAGTCACGACACCTTTTCTTGCAAAATTCCTTCCTAGTAGGTCATAAGTACCTTTTCGTCCACTATTCCAATTCCCACCGTGCACGAAAATCAAAACGGGCAACTGTTTTGATTTCAATTTTTTAGGCACAAAAACATTCAACTGAGGAGTTTCTGTATTATTTTTATAAGAAGTTTCGAGATACGAAACATCAGTGTGTTTTTTTGTACCACAATTTACCAACACAATACCGTTAAACAAAATTAGCACAACAAAGGAGAAACGCATATTCTTTTTTTTACGAATATAAGATTAAAAAAATAATGTGTCTAAAAAGTAATTTAAAAACTTCCTAAAAAACCAAGACAAACCTATAAAAATCAATGAATTGTTCTCAAATAAATATTTTTTAAACTGCTCATTTTTTCAACATATAAAAATTAAAAAAAAAGCATCAATGAATTATATACCAAAAAATTAAAACAGAAAAGCAACCTAAATTTTAAAAAAGATAAAAAACATTGATCTTTAAATTTTAAAGTACAAAACAATAAATGACCATGTTCTTGTTAATAATTTAACTCGACTTATCTAGGATAAATCCATGCTGATTTTTTTAATTAATATAACTATATTTTTATTCCAATACACTAATACCCATTAAATCACATATATTTACTTGAAATTTAATCTAAATTTGACACTCGTTTATTCAACCTCTAACTCCAATTTATAATAATTCAGATGATTCCAAAGTACCTACATCAAAGTAAAGAACTAGTATTTGACAAATGTGATTTTGAAATCGAAAATTTAATTATTGAAAAAGAAAGTGTTGATTATTGTGCAAGTAAATTTGACCTTAACACCTTCAAAATTCTTTTTCGAACAGCTAAAATCACCCCTACAAAGATTGGTCAATTTGTCACTTTATGGAAAAGATTTGAAAAAGGACCTATTCAACCTTATGATTCTAATGATCCCATTGATTTTTTTATCATCAACACTATGAGTGGCGCTAAATTTGGTCTATTTATTTTCTCAAAATCAGTTCTTATTCAACAAGGTATTATTACCACCCCATTAAAAGAAGGAAAAAGAGCAATTCGAGTGTACCCACCTTGGGACAAAACAATAAGTAAACTGGCACAGAAAACTCAAAAATGGCAACTTAATTATTTTCTAGAAATTCCTTCAGAGCAATCTCTTAACATCGAGAGGGCAAAATCACTCTTTGTTATAGATAGCAGTACTTAGACCGATACTTTCCTTTTATAGATGAATTCTTTAAAAGGAAAGCACTGATAACAACAATCAACCATAAAAATCAACCCATTTTGACTTTTCAAAATGAAGATAGGCAATTTGAAAGAATAATTAATTCATTATTAGCGCAGTATTTTTAGCTAAGCATGGCTATTAAATTACTCATCTGAATCTTAAAACCAAATACATAATAATTCTTGGATTGTAAACCAATAATTTATTTCATAAAAGGCATATATTGGGGTTAAAATATACTGGATACACAAAATAAACAAATTCAACAAAGTCTTACTTTAAAAAATCATATAATTCGTATTTACAATTAGTTAATTAACAGCTGATTGCGGTGTAATTTGTTTAATTTTATTAAATCTAAGAGAATTAGTAATGGATATAACAAATAAATGTTATGTACTATTTCTTAAAGAAAATTAATCTTAAAAACTACTGTTATGAGAACCTCAATTAGTAAAAATGAAGATGTTAAAGGTGCTATGCAAGCAAAAAACAACATGGCACACGGATTAAGAGATTTATTTGAAGGTGGACTAAAAGACATTTACTGGGCAGAGAAAGTTTTGACTAAAACATTACCTAATATGGTCAAAAATGCTTCCTCGCCGGAGTTGGTCGACTCCTTAAAAAGTCAATTAAATGAATCCAAAGAACATGTATCCCGTTTAGAGAAAATATTTGAAGTGACTGGTATGAAACCAACCTCAAAAAAATGTGATGCCATGCAAGGCATTTTAAAAGAAGCGGATGGTATAATAAAAGAAACGGATCATGGGGTGGTACGAGATGCGGGTATTATTGCTGCAGAACAAAAAGTGAAACATTATGAAATTGCCACTTATGGTACTTTGCACGCATTTGCCAAAACGTTAGGAGAAAACAAAGCAGCCAATCTATTAGCAATGACACTTGACGATAAGAAAAAAACAGATGAAACATTAACTGGTATAGCAATGGCAAACATTAATAAACAAGCTTGCAGAGCAGATGCCATCACAAATATTAAAACTTAGCTGTAGGAGTGAATACCAAATTAATACCTGTTTTTCAATAATTAAAAAGCCTGCAAAATGCAGGCTTTTTAGTGAATTATACAATCAACCTCAACACACAATTTATAAATTGTTTATAATATTGTCAGGTTTCAATTATGCAATCATTTCCGGATAATCAATATACCCTTTTTCGGTGTCGGTGTAAAACGTACTTTGATCTGGTGTGTTTAATGGTGCATCCGCTTCAAAACGAGCCACTAAATCTGGATTAGCAATAAATGGAACTCCGTAAGCAACAAGATCTGCATACCCATTTTCAATAATTTCTATACCTGTTTGTTTTGTAAAACTTTTATTAATGATCAATGTTCCTTTGTAAAAGGGTCTGAAATGTTTAGCCACTTCTGTAACAGCGAAGGGCACGTCATCAACTGGCGTGAAAGGCTCCGTTAAATGTATGTACGCTAAACCATAGTCATTCAAACGGTTTATTATATATTCGTAAGTAGGAATTGTCTCTTCATCCAACATCATACCCTGAGTATTATGCAAAGTTGGGTTCAATCGAACACCTACTTTAGAATAATCAATAACCCCTTCTAAAGCATCTAAAATATCAAATAAAATTCGGGATTTATTCTCTATTGTACCACCATACTCATCTGTACGTTGATTAGAATAACCATTAAAAAACTGTTGCAATAAGTACCCATTAGCAGCATGCAATTCGATCCCATCAAAGCCAGCTGCAACAGCATTTTTAGCTCCTTTTTTAAAATCCAAAACCGTTTGTTTGATATCCACAAACGTCATTTCTTTTGGGATCACTGTATCTACAAAACCATCATTTGTATAGGCCTTAGCAAAAGGATTCAGTGCGGATGGAGCATGCGGTAAATCCCCATTATGCAAATCAGGATGTGATAACCGTCCAGTATGCCACAATTGCGCAAATATTGTTCCTCCTTTTTCGTGTACTGCTTTTGTAACTAGTTTCCAGCCCTCCGTTTGTGCTTCACTGTAAATCCCAGGTACATTTATAAAACCAACTGCTTTTGTACTTACAAAAGTACCCTCGGAGATGATCAAACCAGCTGTGGCTCTTTGTGCATAATATTTTGCAGTAAGTGCTGTGGCAACATTTCCTTCGTTATTAGAACGACTTCGTGTCATTGGCGCCATAACCATTCGGTTGCTTAAGGTATTATTTCCTAGTTTGTACGATTGTAATAAAATAGATTCGCTCATTTAGTAAAAGTTTTAAATTATTTTTTTTTTAAATTAGAATACTGGTTTTAAGACCAATATGTGTAAAAAGAGTCAAAATAGTTTTCACGGCATCCGCATCGTTCCCTCTTAAAAAAAAAGAGTCTATTAAATCGTTTGGTGATTCAATACTCCGAATGACCTTAGAAAACGGATATAAATTTTGAAGCTTGTCACTAGAGTTTTCGAAAATAATAGGATTTTTTTCGTTTACCAAAACAAGTACAATTTTACCTGTAGCCACTTTTCTGATTTTTTCAGCGAGAGTAGAATCTGTTGCAGAATAATTTGAAAGTACGATAACATCGGCCTCCCAACTTGCATTAGTTGGACAAATCATCATTTCCACGTTTGCCGCTGGATTCTCTAAAAGTATTTGGGTATGAACCGTCAAAAGTGTTGCTGCATTTTGATCATATAACAAAACTTGATTCCCTTTGGCAATTTGCTTTGCTAAAAAGAGACTTTTGGCTTCTGAAACTCCAATGACTGCAAATGTTTTTTTATTTGACATTGACTTTTATTTACTTGGCAAATTTAGGGCCGTATAACAAAAGTTTCTGTTGATGTAAAACAAGAAATTTTATTGATCTAAATCAATTAAAATTATTTACGAATGTTAATTTGCTTTCGAACGCGACTCAATGTTTCTGGTTTAAGTCCTAAATAGGAAGCAATCATGTGTTGGGGTACACGTTTGACAATTCCGGGGTATGCGTTTCCTAAATTGATGTATTTTTCTTCGGCTGTCTCTGTCAAAGCTGAATTTATTCTGGCTTGATTGGCGATATATGCATTTTGCAACAACAAGCGTTGGTACCTTTCAAACATTGGAATTTTATCCATCAGCGCTTCTCTAGCCGATGTTGTTAACAAAAGTAATTCAGAATCTTCCAGTGCTTCAATCGTGTAAATTGAAGCGCTGTTAGTTAGGAAACTGGACAAATCCGTAATCCACCAACCTTCAATTGCAAATTGTACGATGTGCTCATTTCCTTTTTCGTCTATTGTAAAAGAACGTAAAATTCCTTTTTCAATAAATGCATTGTAGATACAAATGTCTCCTTCTTGCAACAATGTTTGTTTTTTACGCAACTTTTTAGGGATAAAAAATGTTTTACACAGCTCCATTTCTTCGTGGTTAAGAAGTACTTTTTCCTGAATGCTTTTAAATAATTGTTGAAACATGGTTGCAAGGTACTAAATACTCGAGAATCAATAAAAATATTATGAAACTAAAAAATAATCCTTAATAACTATTGAAAAATCTAAAAATGGAATTCTGCATAAATCAAAATATCTGATTATCTTTGCACAGTCTAATTTTAATACACAAATGAAACCGAACACACAACAATTAAACGATTTAACAATCCAAGTCAGAAGAGATATTCTTCGAATGGTACACGCAGTCAACTCAGGTCACCCCGGCGGTTCTCTAGGCTGTACTGAATTTCTTGTAACCTTGTACCAAAATATAATGGAACGCAAAGAAGGCTTTGATATGGATGGCATAGGAGAAGATCTTTTCTTTCTTTCTAACGGACATATTTCACCTGTATTCTATAGCGTTTTAGCAAGAAGCGGTTATTTCCCGGTTTCAGAACTGGCGACTTTCCGTCTGATTAATTCAAGACTACAAGGCCACCCCACTACACATGACGACTTACCAGGAATACGAATTGCCTCAGGTTCTCTTGGACAAGGATTATCAGTAGGAATTGGTGCTGCTCAAGCAAAAAAATTGAATGGTGACAACCATATTATTTATACGCTCCACGGCGATGGTGAATTGCAGGAAGGTCAAAACTGGGAAGCAATCATGTATGCATCAGCAAAAAAAGTGGACAACCTTATTGCTACAATCGATTTAAACGGAAAACAAATTGACGGAACAACTGACGAAGTTTTAGCCATGGGAAGTATCCGTGCTAAGTTTGAAGCTTTTGATTGGGATGTTTTAGAAATTGAAAAAGGAAACGATATCGAAGCTATTATTGCTGGTATGAATGATGCAAAATCAAGAACTGGAAAAGGAAAACCAGTTTGTGTATTGTTGCATACTGAAATGGGTAATGGTGTAGATTTTATGATGTATAGCCATGCTTGGCACGGTAAAGCACCTAATGATACGCAACTTGAAATTGCTTTAGGACAAAACTACACAGCAGCAGAAAGCGACTACTAAAACAATTAAGAGTTTTAAATTACAAATTAGAAGTCTCAAAACTTTAATTTTTTTAAATTCTTAAATCATTTTAATCTTCAAATTAGAAAATGAAAAAATATACAAATACAGGAAGTAAAGATACACGCTCGGGTTTTGGAGCGGGAATGACTGAACTAGGTCAAAAGAATGAAAATGTGGTAGCACTATGTGCAGATTTAATTGGTTCCTTGAAGTTTGACGATTTTAAAAAAAATCATCCGGAACGTTTTTTCCAAATCGGAATTGCTGAAGCTAACATGATTGGAATTGCGGCCGGTTTAACTATTGGTGGGAAAATTCCTTTCACAGGGACTTTTGCCAACTTTTCTACAGGAAGAGTGTACGATCAAATCCGTCAATCCGTTGCGTATTCAGAGAAAAACGTGAAAATTTGTGCCTCACATGCTGGATTAACATTAGGCGAAGACGGTGCAACACACCAAATCCTTGAGGATATAGGATTGATGAAAATGTTACCTGGAATGACAGTAATCAACACCTGTGATTACAATCAGACTAAAGCTGCTACATTGGCCATTGCAGATCATCATGGCCCTGTATATTTGCGTTTTGGTCGTCCGGTTGTACCTAACTTTACGCCAGCTGACGAGCCTTTTGAAATTGGAAAAGCAATTGTTTTAAGCGAAGGCTCTGATGTAACTATAGTTGCTACAGGACATTTAGTTTGGGAAGCGTTAATTGCAGCTGAAGCATTGGAAATAAAAGGAATTTCAGCTGAGGTAATCAACATTCACACTATCAAACCATTGGATGAAGAAGCTATTTTGAAATCATTGGCAAAAACAAAATGTATTGTTACCGCTGAAGAACACAATATTCTTGGTGGTCTTGGCGAAAGTATTTCCAGAGTATTAGCATTGAATAGCCCTGCTCCACAAGAGTTTGTTGCGGTAAATGACAGCTTTGGGGAATCCGGAACACCAGAACAATTAATGGAGAAATACAAATTGAACAATCAAGCAATTGTTGAAGCGGTAGAAAGAGTAATGAAAAGAAAATAATTTCTTTCTATTATACAAAAAAAAATCCAGTTCAATTGAACTGGATTTTTTTTATATGCTATTTTTTAATTGCATTTTACCAAATGTCTTTTAATTCTCGCTGGATCCGTTGTATTCCCATTACAACTCGGAATAGCTGCAAAAGGGATTAAAACACCATTAGCATCTGTGATCTCTTTTCTTGTACCAATACCGTCTCCGTCATCATCAGTATCTAAAAAATTAGGAATACCATCTCCATCAGTATCATCCGGATTTACAATTCCTGTAGCTAAAACGCGCATATAGCCATCTCCGTTTATATCTTCTTGAAAATTCATAATCCCATCTCCGTCAGAGTCTAATCTGTTGACCTCATACAATTTAAAACTAAATATTAACGGAGCATACGCCGGAATACTGGCACTTCCTGAGTTATAATACCCCAGCCCTGAAGGCACAAACATTACACCTGCTCCAAAATCCTTATACGAAACGGTACCATCGGTATTAGAGGTGTAGGTTCCCGTTTTAAATTGCGGGAAAATTTCACCCCATCCAGTAATAGTAGTCGTCAAATTAAAAAATTGTTGTGGATTCTTTGATTCTTCAAAGAATGTGGTAGTTAATGTTTCGACCTCGGCAACTTTCTGACGCGATAAATAATCTCCTTTGTATGCAGTTAATACACCATCAACATTTGATGGTGAAACTCCTATTCCTTCTCTTAGAACTAAATAATATAATTTATAGGTTATAGTATGAAGAACAACTTCTCTACTCAAAAGTTTAGGAAAAGTAGTTTTATCTTTATACGACCAAATAGAAGGTTGCGTACCACCTGACGGAATCTTAGTAAAAGTAACATCTTGATCGTCTTGAAAACCAGCATGATCAACAATAGTAATATAATAATTTTTTAAATATTCTTCAATATCAGTTAAATCAGTGGCATATTGCACTGCATAGTCTCTAGGTGGTTCAATTTCAGCCACATCATCTTTTGAGCATGAAAATAAAGAGACAGTTGTAATTAATAGAATAAAATAATACTTAAATTTGTTCATTATAGCTAATTTTTTAAGTGCGCAAGATACAATATTGATTGATTTTTGTAAACTATTTAACTCTGATTTTAGAAAATTTATGAGAATAGATAAATATTTATGGTGCATGCGGTACTACAAAACCAGAAACATGGTTACCGAAGCTTGTAAAAAGAATCACGTGACGGTAAACGGCCTTGTCGCTAAACCTTCAAAGGAAGTTTTTTCCACGGATAAAATCACTTTTCGAAAAGATCAAATTACCCAAATTATCACGGTTTTAGACATTCCTGAAAGCAGAGTTGGCGCTAAATTAGTGGATATTTACAGACGAAACGATACTCCGGCAGAAGCGTATCAACATTTAGAACTTTTAAAATTGTCCAAAGAACATTATCGTAAAAATGGAACCGGAAGGCCCACTAAAAAAGACCGAAGAGACATTGACGAATTTGGCAATGAGATAATTACTGACGACGATACCGAATAAAAACAGGATTTAATCTTTTCAGTTTAATAATTAAACCTAAACAATAAACTAAAATAATGAGCAAAAATATCATCTTAACGAATCAGGAAATAGAGCATAAAATAAAAAGAATTGCGTACCAAATCTATGAAACATTCGTAGATGAAGAAGAAATTGTCATTGCTGGAATTGCAACAAACGGTTTTATATTTGCAAAAAAAATAGCCTCGGCTCTGGAAACTATTGCTACTTTAAAAGTCTCACTATGTGAAGTACAAATCAATAAACAAAATCCCCAATTACCTATTCATACCTCACTATCAAAAGAACAATACGCCAATAAAGGCTTAGTGTTGGTGGATGATGTTTTGAACTCGGGCACAACACTTATCTATGCGGTAAGGCATTTTATAGACGTCCCATTAAAAAAATTTAAGACTGCTGTCTTAGTAGATAGAAATCATAAGAAGTACCCTGTAAAAGCTGATTTTAAAGGAATATCATTGTCTACTTCTTTACTAGAACACGTGCAAGTAGTATTTGATGAAAATGGCGACAATTATGCATATTTAAGCTAAGAGAGCACTAATATCCTGAACAGTCTGATCCACAGTTTTATCATCAACTGTAATTTTGTATTGTGCTTGGTTGTAATAGAAACTTCTATCAAAAAGATGTTTTGCTATAAACTCTTTCATTTCCTCTTCGCTTTTATCCGCAATAAGAGGGCGTTTGCTTTTGTTAAAAGCCAATCTACTGAATAACGTATCTACTGAAGCCTTTAGATAAATAGAAATGACATGCGACGCTTTTAACAACTCATGATTGTTCGCATAACACGGCGTTCCTCCTCCTAAACCTATAATTAAGTTATCGGGTGAATTTAATAGTTCTATAAAAACTTCATGTTCTAACTTTCTAAAATAAATTTCTCCATGAGTTTCAAAAATGGTGTTTACAGATAAACTTACTTTCTCTTCGATCTTTTTATCCAAATCAATAAATGGGATTCCGATATTTTGTGACAATTTATTTGCAATTGTAGACTTACCACAACCCATATAACCTAATAAAACTATTTTTTTCATCTGAATAAAACCTTACAAATTAAGGTGTTGACTAATTTTGTTTAAAAAAGACAAATTTATAATAAAATTGCTTGGAAAACTCCAAAAAAAGTCCTTATATTTGCACCCGCATTCAAGGAAAGAAAATGACTCGATAGCTCAGTTGGTAGAGCACATCACTTTTAATGATGGGGTCCTGGGT
>NZ_JBWJVL010000006.1:0-829 GCF_056428965.1 Flavobacterium sp. GNP008
TTGGTTTAATAAAGCTACAGGAAAAGATATGTATTGTACGGATGATGCATCTGTACAATACATATCTTTTCCTGTAGCTTTATTAAACCAATCATTACCAACAATGCCGTGTGTAGAAGGCGTTGTTCCAGTATAAATACTAGCATGCCCTGGAGCTGTATAAGTTGGCATATAATTGTAGTGCATGTTATGAAAGGTATAACCATTATTCATCAACTTTTTGAATCCATCAGAAGAAAAATCATCAGAAAAACGATATAAATATTCCATTTTCATTTGATCTACTACTATCCCAACAACTAATTTTGGGCGTTGCTGAGCTTGAAAGCTAAAAGAAATAATTAGTGCCAAAAATAAAATAATTTTTTTCATGCTGTATTTTTAAATTTATAACAAAAGTACAACATAAACTCTAAGCAAACTCCCAACTTATTTGTCCGGATAATAAATTAATCTATTCTTAACGTGATCAAGAAATATTAATTAAAGGAAGTTTTGGACCTTAGCTTTTTACCATTTATAAAAGCAGATTAGTTTGATTTAAACAATCCTCAGTAGTACTAATTGATATTATTTAAAAAGAGGGCAAAAAAAAACCTATTCAAATAAATGAATAGGTTTCTTTAAAGAAAGGCGACGACATACTCTCCCACATAACTGCAGTACCATCTGCGCAGGCGGGCTTAACTACTCTGTTCGGGATGGGAAGAGGTGAGCCCCGCCGCAATAACCACCTTAAGAGGTTATAATTGCTTTGGGCAATTACTGTAATGTTGTTTATACTGCTATAAACACCAATCACATAATATCTTAACATACTGAGATAAAG
>NZ_JBWJVL010000007.1:0-452 GCF_056428965.1 Flavobacterium sp. GNP008
CTATCAGAACCGTCTCAACGCGCCGTTCGACATTGCCGCCCATGCACGTGCGGCCACCCTGATCCACGAGATAACCCACATAACCTGCGACACTGAAGACCTGGCCTACCTGGACTCGATGCGACCGTTTCCTGACTTGATCAACGTCAACATCAAAGGCGCCACGCAGCTCAAGACCACGCTGACGGACTTGCGTGAAACCGCGCTGTCGACGCTGACGCCAGCCTCGACGCTGTTCAGGACGTGGGACGAATTCAGCCAGACGTGGGAAGATTTCGGCAAAAGCACTTCGAGTACTTCACTCAAGGACAAGGTGCTGAGTGCCACCGGTACAAAAACGTTGCAGGATGCGCGGTCAGTGTTCATGAGTAACGTCGACAAGCGCATCGACACCATCCTGGCCAATGCAGACTCCATTACCTACCTGATCACCCACCTGGGACGCACGTTGG
>NZ_JBWJVL010000008.1:0-437 GCF_056428965.1 Flavobacterium sp. GNP008
AATTAACAGTAGTAATGGTGATGTAACTATCAAAAATGGAATTGGCATTGGTACATACATTTATACCTATCAAATATGCAACACAATAAATTCTGGAGTTTGTGATCAAGCAATTCTTACAATAAGTATAGTTGATACAACTGCACCTGTAATTGCGCCACTACCGGCTGAAACAACTATCTTTTGTCCTGCAAAGCCTGTATTCACATTAGCAACTGCAACTGATATATGTGGTGGTGTTATCTTAACTTTTGTAGATGTAATAAATTCAAGCTTATGCACTGGTTCTTATTCTGTAAGCCGCAATTGGACTGCAACTGATGGTGCAGGGAATCAATCTTTTAGTACTCAAACTATAAATATTAAGGATACTACAGCTCCTGTGATTGCTTCATTGCCTGCAACTTCAACTATATCTTGTGGTACAACACCTGTGT
>NZ_JBWJVL010000009.1:0-429 GCF_056428965.1 Flavobacterium sp. GNP008
TTGCTATTCCACAATTGTCAGTTGACCCATTGTTGATTTGTGTTGCAGCAATGCTTGCGCTTCCTGATGCATTCAGCTGGATCGCGATGTTTTGTGTCAAAACAACTGGTACAACTTTGTCTTCCACAGTTACAGTTGCGGTATTGCTGCTTACGTTTCCGTGAATGTCCGTTACAGTCAAGATAACGGTATTGGCTCCAACGTTTGAACAGTCAAACGCTGTTTTGTCTAAGCTGATGCTTGCTATTCCACAATTGTCAGTTGACCCATTGTTGATTTGTGTTGCAGCAATGCTTGCGCTTCCTGATGCATTCAGCTGGATCGCGATGTTTTGTGTCAAAACAACTGGTACAACTTTGTCTTCCACAGTTACAGTTGCGGTATTGCTGCTTACGTTTCCGTGAATGTCCGTTACAGTCAAGATAACGG
>NZ_JBWJVL010000010.1:0-403 GCF_056428965.1 Flavobacterium sp. GNP008
CTACTTCATAATCTTACTACTTTATATATTTTAAGATATTTTAATAAGTTAAAATATATAAAGTAGTAAGATTATGAAGTAGATTAAATCGTAATATTAAAAGAACATAACTCTCTAATTATATTTATTTAATCGTCAAAAACATATTAAACAAATATAATTAGAGAGTTATGTTCTTTTAATATTACGATTTAATCTACTTCATAATCTTACTACTTTATATATTTTAAGATATTTTAATAAGTTAAAATATATAAAGTAGTAAGATTATGAAGTAGATTAAATCGTAATATTAAAAGAACATAACTCTCTAATTATATTTATTTAATCGTCAAAAACATATTAAACAAATATAATTAGAGAGTTATGTTCTTTTAATATTACGATTTAATCTACTTCATAA
>NZ_JBWJVL010000011.1:0-369 GCF_056428965.1 Flavobacterium sp. GNP008
CTTCTCCGTCCCTCCATCGCAATAACCAGAAGTACAGGAATATTAACCTGTTTTCCATCGACTACGCTTTTCAGCCTCGCCTTAGGGACCGACTAACCCTGCGTCGATTAACGTTGCGCAGGAAACCTTGGTCTTTCGGCGTGGGTGTTTTTCACACCCATTGTCGTTACTCATGTCAGCATTCGCACTTCTGATACCTCCAGCAAGCTTCTCAACTCACCTTCACAGGCTTACAGAACGCTCCTCTACCGCATCACTTACGTGATACCCGTAGCTTCGGTGTATGGTTTGAGCCCCGTTACATCTTCCGCGCAGGCCGACTCGACTAGTGAGCTATTACGCTTTCTTTAAAGGGTGGCTGCTTCTAAG
>NZ_JBWJVL010000012.1:0-335 GCF_056428965.1 Flavobacterium sp. GNP008
GAACCAGAACGGGTTGTTGCTCCACTGCTGGCGGTCTTGCAGGTAGAAATGATCCTGATTGCGCTGGATGGAAAACTCCAGCTGCTCACTGGCACCGTTCCACTTTTTTACCGACAGCCGCGCCTGACCCGGCACATTGGGTTCTAACGCAAGCAGATCTACACGAATGGGCATTGCTTATCTCGCTGTGAAGGCAGTGAGCACGAGGCCCAGCCGTTCATTCTGTTCAATGGTGATTTCGCGACCGGCGCCATGGCCGGCGTTTTCCACGGTGATATAAGCCAGGCCCGAGAGCCAGTCGCCGAGAAACCGCTGCGCCTGGTTCGCCGGTTGTG
>NZ_JBWJVL010000013.1:0-326 GCF_056428965.1 Flavobacterium sp. GNP008
GCACCACAAGCATCTGTTGCAGTAGCGGTAGCAAACACAGGTGTTGTACCACAAGATATAGTTGAAGTTGCAGGCAATGAAGCAATCACTGGAGCTGTAGTATCCTTAATATTTATAGTTTGCGATGCATTTGCAGTATTACCACAAGCATCGGTTGCAGTCCAAGTTCGGGTTATAGAATACGAACCCGCGCAAGCATCATTAGTAGTCACATCAGCCGAAGTCAAAGTGAAAGTAGCACCACAAGCATCTGTTGCAGTAGCGGTAGCAAACACAGGTGTTGTACCACAAGATATAGTTGAAGTTGCAGGCAATGAAGCAATCAC
>NZ_JBWJVL010000014.1:0-322 GCF_056428965.1 Flavobacterium sp. GNP008
CCGACGCCCGCCAGGCGCCCGTTGAACTCGCGCCTGGATTGCAGCCGTCTGCAGCAACAGTGGCAGGTCAGCCAACCGCAGTGGCAGGATGCATTGCGCGAGTGTCTTGCCGGTCAGCACTAGGCATAATGCGCCTGTACCCACAGGCGCACGGTCCCCATGACTCCACCCCTTCCGCGAAGACCCCGCTGGCGCAGCATGGCGCTGCTTGCGTTGTGCCTGGCACCGCTGTTGTGGCCGCTGGAGCACCTCGCCGAGCGTTATTACCGCAACGAACTGGCCGGGCAGAACCGTCAGACCCTCGACCTCTACGTCGCCAACC
>NZ_JBWJVL010000015.1:0-283 GCF_056428965.1 Flavobacterium sp. GNP008
GGTTTTGAAAAGTGAAAATACTCAAAGTAAAATTTATTCGGAAATAGAGTTTTTTATTATCCAGTTGAAAGCTGGAAATCTACAGGCACATCTTGTTTTTATATTTAAAATTATAGAACTCTTAGGTTTTGCTCCCCTCACGGGCAATGGAAAATTTTTAGATTTAGAAAAAGGTGATTTTTCAGATCAGATTTCCCATCAGCTTTTTACAGAAGATATCTCTCAAATTTGGAAAAATATTTTGGAAAACAATGATAACTATAATTTTAAATTTCCTAAAAAT
>NZ_JBWJVL010000016.1:0-279 GCF_056428965.1 Flavobacterium sp. GNP008
TTCTTCAACAGGTAAGCCAATCGTTTTTTCGATTTCCGCTGGTAAGCGCTCTTCAAGTTTATTTACTCATGTAATACTCTTTCCGCAAAACTATCATGGGCATATGAAAGATACAGGTATAGATCGAAATGATCTGTATTTGTGTGTTCCTATTTTTCGCTGTGAATTTTCTGGCGAGGAGAGTGCCGAAGAATTTATGGATATGCGCGTACACTTTGTACCCGTTCTCGATTGGAAGCGTACCGTTTGTCCTAAAGTTAAAGTTTATTTTGATAATCC
>NZ_JBWJVL010000017.1:0-277 GCF_056428965.1 Flavobacterium sp. GNP008
GTGATTGGAGCGGTTTTATCCGGAATGTCGAGGTCTTGAATGGCAGCAGCGGACGACGCGCACCTGCTTGAACGCCTGCTCAAGGGAGAGCAGCAGGCCTATAAGGAACTGGTCACCGCCTACCAGAGCGCCATGCGCGCCGTGGCGTATGCCATCGTCGGCCAGCGCCACGCCGATGAAGTGGTGCAGGACGCCTGGCTGTCGGTGGTGCGCAACCTCGGCAAATTCGAGGGGCGGTCCAGTCTCAATACCTGGTTACTGACCATCACGGCCAACG
>NZ_JBWJVL010000018.1:0-274 GCF_056428965.1 Flavobacterium sp. GNP008
TTAACATACTGAGATAAAGAAAATAAAAAGATTGATACTGAAACAAGTTCAGTATCAATCTTTTTATTTTCTTTATCTCAGTATGTTAAGATATTATGTGATTGGTGTTTATAGTAGTATAAACACCAATCACATAATATCTTAACATACTGAGATAAAGAAACTTTCTAATACTTTTTATTTTCTTTATCTCAGTATGTTAAGATATTATGTGATTGGTGTTTATACTGCTATAAACACCAATCACATAATATCTTAACATACTGAGATAAAG
>NZ_JBWJVL010000019.1:0-274 GCF_056428965.1 Flavobacterium sp. GNP008
TGATGGCTTGCAGGGTTTTCACCACGGAGAACTTTTCAACTTCCTCGTGGATCTTGCCGCGCTTGCGCACACCGGCGGTGTCGATCAGCGTGTACTTTTCGTCATTACGCTCGAACGGGATGTAGATGCTGTCGCGGGTGGTGCCGGGTTGGTCGTAGACGATGACCCGGTCTTCACCGAGCATGCGGTTGACCAGGGTCGACTTGCCCACGTTAGGGCGGCCGATGATGGCAATCTTGATACCGTCTTTTTCACTCGGGCCCGGAATGCGCTT
>NZ_JBWJVL010000020.1:0-272 GCF_056428965.1 Flavobacterium sp. GNP008
TCGGTATAATCCAGGGCATGATTCCGCTGCCCAAAGATCTTCCTGACGACCCTGCGCTGCTCAAACAATTGCTTGAGCAGATGTTGCTTGAGCGCGAAACGAGCAATGGCCGCATTGTTCATCTGGAAGAAGAAAATGCGCTGCTACGCCAGCGCTTGTTCGGACGTAAGTCCGAGCAAACAGCCGATCCAGCGACGCCACAGTTGGCCCTGTTCAACGAAGCCGAAAGCGTCGTCGAAGCTATCGATGAGAACGCTGAGGAAGAGGTTGTC
>NZ_JBWJVL010000021.1:0-272 GCF_056428965.1 Flavobacterium sp. GNP008
CTGCCTGCAGAGAAGCCACCACCTGCTCCAAATGAATGAGTTGCAACGGCTCGGCCTGCTTCTCCTGAACCGGGTGCACGGCCCGAATGCCCTTGAGCACCTTGCGCACCACAGGCGTCCTGGTCGGATCGGGAAAACCCTGGCTGGTGTGCCACTGCGCCAACGCCGACAGGCGCAGCTTCAGCGTATTGACCGCCAGCACGCCTGCATGCGCCACCAGATAGCGCGCCACACTGTCGCTCGTCGCCGGCAGGAATCCGCCCCAACTCACT
>NZ_JBWJVL010000022.1:0-271 GCF_056428965.1 Flavobacterium sp. GNP008
TGGAACGTGAGGGCCATTGCAGGCAGGCTGGCGAACACACTGAGCAGGGCTAGATAATGCTGGCGCACGGGCGGCTCCACTGGTTTCTACAACACATCAAGGCGTCATACGTCGTTAAGGCATACCCCCAGCTATCGGTCGCATCCTGCAAAACTTGATAGCGAGTGCCTGCAACAGTCTTTTCCGGTAGCATTCCCACCAGATTGACCCGCCTGGAATTCCCAATGTCCGACCGCCTGACCCTGCTGCGTCCCGACGACTGGCATATTCA
>NZ_JBWJVL010000023.1:0-271 GCF_056428965.1 Flavobacterium sp. GNP008
TGACGGTGTCAGCGGTGGCCAGCGCGATACGCCCCAGGTCGTTGATGGTGGGCGTCAGCACATCGCTGCGGTAACGCAACAGGCCGCCGATGCTGCCACCGCTGAGCACATTGCCCAGGTCGATGGCGGTACTGCCACCGGCATTGAGCTGGATGGTGTACTGGGTCGGGTCGCTTTTGCTCGGCACTGCCGAAATGCTGTTGGACTGGTCGCCCAGCACCAGGGACTGGCCACTGCCAGTGCTGACGCTGAACACGCCGTTCTTCTCGCC
>NZ_JBWJVL010000024.1:0-271 GCF_056428965.1 Flavobacterium sp. GNP008
CGTGCACACGCAGAATGCGCGCACCCTTGCCTACGGCAAGCGCGGCCAACGCAAGGCCGCCATACAAACGCTCACCTACCGGGCGATTCAAGGCCAGCCCTATCATGCTTTTGCGGGAAACGCCGACCAGCAACGGTCGACCAAGGGCATGCAGGGCTTCCATGTGTTTGAACAGGCTTAAATTGTGTTGCAGAGTCTTGGCGAAGCCAAAACCCGGATCAAGAATGACCCTCTCCGGCGCAATGCCTGCTGCGGCACACTGCGCCATGCG
>NZ_JBWJVL010000025.1:0-268 GCF_056428965.1 Flavobacterium sp. GNP008
TCAAGCACCTGCTGCAACTGGGTCGCCAGGTTGGGCATATTGAACTGACTTGCGCTCAGGCTCACGCTCAGCACCAGTTCACCGTCGAAACAGGTCTGCCAGGCCTGGCGTTGCGCGGCGACTTGCTGGTAAATCCAGGCGCTCAACTGGCTGATCAGCCGCGCTTCTTCCAGCAGCGGCAGAAACAGCCCCGGCGGTACGTCGCCGACGCTGGGATGCTGCCAGCGCAACAGCGCTTCGACGCCGGTCGTTTGCGCGGCGTCGAAGC
>NZ_JBWJVL010000026.1:0-268 GCF_056428965.1 Flavobacterium sp. GNP008
CATATTTCCTCTAGGCCTGACAAAAACAATATTATCATCGAAGACGCTGGCATTAAAGTGTGATATCCGAGCGGAGATCGCCAAACTGGTGCCATAACCCGTTAAGCACCGCATGGGGAACAGCAATGCTCACAGGCGAGGCGCCGGTTAAGCTTGGACTATAAATGTTAAGTTTCAAACTATCAGAATGTTTCGCGACCGCCGATTCTCAAACATGACCTACTGAAAGTTTGAACTCAGCAACTTTGCTTCATTCTCGGTAATGTAT
>NZ_JBWJVL010000027.1:0-267 GCF_056428965.1 Flavobacterium sp. GNP008
GAGCAATGCGTTGGCGTTCATAGCGCCCCCACACATTGCGCATGGACGCGTACCCGGTCTTTCCAAAGCCCGTAACATAATTTGTTACCCGGTATTGAGCAGTCGAAGCCCTTGAACATTTTGAACATCAGAATCGCCTCGCATGCGCCAAGGTAGTCACTCGCGTTTAATCGCCTCACGGCGGTTGAATTACAAAACGCGGTCGAACCGATGTTGTATGAAAGATTGACGTAAGCGTCATATTCATATTGATGCAGAGGTACTTTT
>NZ_JBWJVL010000028.1:0-267 GCF_056428965.1 Flavobacterium sp. GNP008
GAATCTTCTTTCTGCTTATCGAACAGGCGCCGTGCCTGGCGTAGGCGCCCGCCATCTGGCCAAAAAGAATTCGAAGGTGGTTGGCATCCTGGGTCCAGGTGTGATGGCGAAGACCTCACTTTCGGCATTCGTTGCCGAATGTCCTGAGATTGACACAGTTAAAGTCAAAGGACGCGGCCAAAAAAATATCGATGCGTTTACATCGTGGGTTCGTGAGACTTTTCCGCAGATTGTCAACATTCATGTGGTTGACACCAACGAAGCTGT
>NZ_JBWJVL010000029.1:0-267 GCF_056428965.1 Flavobacterium sp. GNP008
CTGCCCGGATGCAACGCCTTTAATGAACGACTGATAGCCTCGGTGCTGCTGCCGACTGACAGACTCAACGCTGCCAGTTGCCTGCCCTCGGCGCTGAGCGCGATCAGGCTGGTCTGCCCGGGCGCCTTGCCGAATACGTAAATCACTCCCGGTGACACCACCTGTAAATCGGCTACACTTGGGTCGGCGACCAATACTGCGTCGACCGGGGCCTTGAAGTTCAGAATGCGCCCTTCGCCTGAGGCCAGGTCAAGGTTGCCGGTGCTG
>NZ_JBWJVL010000030.1:0-266 GCF_056428965.1 Flavobacterium sp. GNP008
TGCACCGCGATGCGCTCGCCGGGCTTGAGGTCGGTGTGCTGCTGCAGGTAACCGGCGAACGCCGCACTCTGGCGCTCAAGTTCGGCGTAGGTCAGGGTAATCCCCATGTTGCTGAATGCCGGACGGTCGGCGAAGGTCTTGCAGGAGCGCTCGAACACTTCGATCACCGAGGTGTAGGCGGTGAGGTCGATGGTATTGGGAACACCGGGCGCGCGTTTGTCATTCCAGAAATCAGGTTGCATTATTCTTGTCCTCTTACCTGAGTG
>NZ_JBWJVL010000031.1:0-266 GCF_056428965.1 Flavobacterium sp. GNP008
GCCAGGATTGTCCTCGGTGCAATGGACTCCCAGTTTTATCGGGGCGCTGTTGTGGTCAATATTTGCGCTATCAATTGGGGCGATCTTTTTACTCTTTACGTTAATTCGTAATAGCGCTGCCACTAGCGTGACCAGTCTGCTATATCTGACCCCGCCGACGACCGCCGTAATGGCGTGGTTGATGTTTGGTGAGGCGTTTAATTTGTTAGGAATTATTGGTATGTTGGTGGCCATTGCTGGGGTCGTCTTTGTAGTGAAAAAATAAT
>NZ_JBWJVL010000032.1:0-265 GCF_056428965.1 Flavobacterium sp. GNP008
TCAGAACGTGCTCGTCGGTACGAAAAAATCAGTCAGTTTTTGGATCGCTACGAATCCCTTGGTGCCACCGTTCCCGATATCGACAATATCGTCCCCCTGCCTCCAGCGAAGCTACCGGATTGGGACGGCACATTCGAATGGCAGAAAAAACGGGACTCAACGCCACCACCCGAAAAACCGTCGGAAGAAATGATTCGCGCATTGAGTCAAGAGAAAGGCCTGGACTCGGAAACCTTGCGAACGTACTCCCCAGGTGGGATACTTA
>NZ_JBWJVL010000033.1:0-264 GCF_056428965.1 Flavobacterium sp. GNP008
GGTGTCCATCCCCATGTCCGTGAAGTACGGGAACTCGGTGGGGTAGGCCTTACGGAATGGATCGTCTTTGTTGATCATCCGGTTGAAGGTGAACAGTACGTCGTCGGCCGAGAATTCACGAGTCGGCTTGAAGTACGGGGTGGTGTGGAACTTGACGCCTTCGCGCAGGTGGAAGGTGTACGTCAGGCCATCCGGGGACACGTCCCAGCTGGTGGCCAGGCCAGGAACCACGGCGGTGCCGCCACGTTCGAACTGGCTCAGACG
>NZ_JBWJVL010000034.1:0-264 GCF_056428965.1 Flavobacterium sp. GNP008
GCATCCGGAAGTGCAACTGCACCTCACGGTGGTCAACCGCGCGCAGGTCATTCGCAGGCTGTCGGACAACCGCGACGACCTGGTGATCATGTCCATGGTGCCTCAGGACATGGGCCTGGAATTCCTGCCCTTCCTCAACAACCCGATTGTGGCGGTGGCGCCACCGGATCATCCGTTGAGCCTCAAGGGCCCGCTGCGCCTGCAGGACCTGGAACCTTACACGCTGCTACTGCGCGAACCGGGCTCCGGCACCCGGATGGCCTG
>NZ_JBWJVL010000035.1:0-263 GCF_056428965.1 Flavobacterium sp. GNP008
TTCAACGCGCTGATTTTCCGGGCGCGGCTGATTGTTTTCCGCCCGCCCACCGCCTTCCGGCCCGCGTTCATGCTGCCCGCCGCCCTGAGGCCTCGGCCCGGGACCGGGCCCCGGCGCGCCATCGCGCTCATCGGCCAATGCCTGCGCGCCGACGCTTGCCACCAGCAAACCAACACCTGCCATACGCCAGATGCGCTTCATGCTATTCCTCACTGCGGATTAGGGCTTGAACATGAGACTGGGAAAGCTTCGCCCGGTTCTGG
>NZ_JBWJVL010000036.1:0-261 GCF_056428965.1 Flavobacterium sp. GNP008
GACATTCGACCTGATCGACGCCGGCAAGCTGAGCTTCGCCTCCGGCAGCTCCATCACTTTGTCGGAACGTCGCAATGCAGACGTATTCGGCAACCTGGAACACTACAAGGACAAGCTGATACTGCGCCCACAGGAGATTTCCAATCACCCTGAAGTGGTGCGGCGCCTGGGTATTATCGGTATCAACACGGCGCTGGAGTTCGACATCTACGGCAACGTCAACTCCACCCACGTTTGCGGCACGCGCATGATGAACGGCAT
>NZ_JBWJVL010000037.1:0-261 GCF_056428965.1 Flavobacterium sp. GNP008
GACAAGACGGCGGTGGGTGAAGCGTTGAAATTGCCGGGCGGGCATCACTTTGATGAAAACTACCCGGCACTGGCCAAACGCCTGGTGGAGATCCTCGTCAAGCACCAGGCCAAAGCCGAGTAATGACGCAAAACCCAATGTAGAAGAGGGTTTATGTGGGAGGGGGCTTACTCCCTCCCACATGTGTTTATGGTGAGGCTGAAATTTATCGCGGTTCGATGTGGGCAATCATCAACTGCACGGTTTCATTGCCACGAAACT
>NZ_JBWJVL010000038.1:0-261 GCF_056428965.1 Flavobacterium sp. GNP008
CTTCGGTGGAAGCGGTCATGCCCTTGTCGCCTTTTTTCCAGTTGGCAGGGCAGACTTCACCGTGCTCTTCGTGGAACTGCAGCGCGTCGACCAGGCGGATCAGCTCTTCCATGTTACGCCCCAGCGGCAGATCGTTGATGATCTGCGAGCGCACAACGCCCTTGTCGTCGATCAGGAACGCGCCACGGAACGCCACGCCGCCTTCGGATTCAACGTCGTAGGCCTTGGCAATCTCGTGCTTCATGTCGGCAGCCATGGTGT
>NZ_JBWJVL010000039.1:0-261 GCF_056428965.1 Flavobacterium sp. GNP008
TAAGAAATCCAAGGTAGGAATAACCGCGCGGTTATTCCATCAGAGCTGGGTGCAAGGCACAAGGATGACGCAGGGAGCGTGCTTCATTAAGTAGCAGCTTGCGGGCTTTGGGTAACAATTGAGTGCACATGAATCACTCATCAACAACAGATTGTTCAACAATAAACCCTTTATCAACCAACACTTAGGTGCCGATTCATGGCTTCTGGTACACACATTGCTCAGTCGAGGTATCTCTCACCGTAGGAACGATGCCGTGAC
>NZ_JBWJVL010000040.1:0-261 GCF_056428965.1 Flavobacterium sp. GNP008
TCTTGTCCAGACGCACGTTGCCGGCCACGGTGGTCAGCGCACGAATGCTCAACTCATCCGGCGACGCCATGGCGAACAGCAAGGCCACGACATCGTCGGCACCCGGGTCGGTGTCGATGATCAGGTCGATTTTTTCCGCCGCCTGGGCGCTTGCAGCAGTGAGCGCGGACAAAAGCAGAACACTCCGGAACAGGTTTTTCAGGGTCGGGAGACTACGTTGCATAAAACACTCCTTGTCGTTGGGAAACTCTAGAACGTGAC
>NZ_JBWJVL010000041.1:0-260 GCF_056428965.1 Flavobacterium sp. GNP008
ATATTGGTATTCTAAAAAGACTGATAATATTGATAAAATACACGGCGTTGAGAAAATTTTCCGCCGAACTAGAGTAGAAGAGAAAGTCCTCCAACTGATACAAAAACACAATCATATTGCACAAGAATTTTTGCACAAAATAAAAGCTTCTGATGAAAAAAAGAAACCATTTGTCGAGCTTGCTAACTATTTACTTAAAAGAGAAGCTTAAGTTTTTCTTATTTTTTTAATTTCTTCTTTTTAATACTATGAAATTTCGT
>NZ_JBWJVL010000042.1:0-260 GCF_056428965.1 Flavobacterium sp. GNP008
GAAAAAATGATCCCGCTCAAGCACCCCTTCATCGAAAAGATGATGGAACACCGTAACGACCTGGCGAACCTGGGCAACACCGTGCGCATCTCGGTGGAGGCCAGGGACGGTGACATCTTCACCAGGGACTACATGGAGACCCTGCGCCAGATCAACGACGAGGTGTTCTACATCTCCGGCGTCGACCGCTCGGGCCTCAAGTCGCTGTGGAGCCCCAGCGTGCGCTGGACCGAAGTGACCGAAGAAGGCTTCGCCGGCGG
>NZ_JBWJVL010000043.1:0-259 GCF_056428965.1 Flavobacterium sp. GNP008
CTTGGCCGCCGTTTGCAGGTGCTCAATGCCCATGTCACCACGGCCGAGTCGTGTACGGGCGGCGGCATCGCAGAGGCCATCACGCGAATCCCCGGCAGCTCGGCCTGGTTCGAGGCGGGTTATGTCACCTATTCCAATCGGCAGAAGACTCGGCAATTGAATGTGCCGGAGCCGTTGTTCGCTAAGGTTGGGGCGGTCAGCCAGCAGGTAGTGGAAGCGATGGTGCGTGGTGCGCAGGAGAAAAGCCTGTCGCGCTTTG
>NZ_JBWJVL010000044.1:0-257 GCF_056428965.1 Flavobacterium sp. GNP008
TACCTGTATGCCTCAAGGCCCGCCGAGACGGTGCTGCGCAGCGACGCCCCGGACGTGCCCCAGGATCTGGATGCGGCGCTGGCGGAGGTGGAGAAGGGCTACATTCTGGCGGCGCTGCAGGAGAGCAACGGCGTGCAGGCCGCAGCCGCGGCGAAGATCGGGATTTCCGAAAGGAGCTTCTGGTATCGGCTGAAGAAGCTGGGGATTCAGGTGGACAAAATAGTGCGCTGAGAGGGATTTTCTGTGGGAGCGGCAGT
>NZ_JBWJVL010000045.1:0-254 GCF_056428965.1 Flavobacterium sp. GNP008
CATTACCGCTAGTTTGTAGATCTTCAATCTGTTTTTTGATTTCCTGCGTTTTGAAGTTTCCTTTCTCATCAAAATTATCTTTATTTTTAGCAAAAACTGGATCGAATTGTAGTTGGGTCCAAAACATATCATCGGTTAGATGAAGTCCCATTTTGTCAAACTGCTGTGCAATTAATTTAGACTGCACCATCATTTGCCAGGCTTGTTCTTCTAAACCTTTTTCTGGTTGTCCCTGTTGTTTTGCTTGGCTTTGT
>NZ_JBWJVL010000046.1:0-253 GCF_056428965.1 Flavobacterium sp. GNP008
TGGCGCTGGCGAACCTGGACAGCAAGCGCCAGAACGGGTGTTCGCGGTTCGCGTCTTTCTTGCTCCTGGCGATGGCGCGCTGGCTGATGCCCGCGTAGGAAATCGCCACCGGCAGCAGGATCAGGTTGGTGAACACGATCACCGCCACGCCGATGGAGGCGCCGATGGCCAGTTCACGGATCACGCCGATGTCGATGATCAGCAGGGTAATAAAGCCCACCGCATCGGCAAGGATCGCGATCATGCCCGGCAG
>NZ_JBWJVL010000047.1:0-252 GCF_056428965.1 Flavobacterium sp. GNP008
CCAATCAGTGGCAACTGACCGACGTCACCACCACCTATTTCCGCAACGCGGGCCAGGGCACCAAGGCCAGCACCGAAGTGATCAACGTGCCGACCGAGCAATGGGACATCGCCCTCAAGCCGGAGCTGCTCAATACCGTGGTGATGATCCCGGAAAGCCTGCCGATCTCCGGGTTGTGGAGCTATATCCATTACCTCAAGGACCAGGGCCTGAACAACGGCCGCTACTGGCTGGCATTCTGGGTCAAGGTGT
>NZ_JBWJVL010000048.1:0-251 GCF_056428965.1 Flavobacterium sp. GNP008
GATCGCGCTGCCGGCTCTGGCGCCTCATTCACCTTGCCCCGTCGCGTCATTAGCGCGCGACCTAACCCCAGCAAGGTGATGGTTATATCAACTATTCCTGTTCCTTCGTATGTAAGCGCTCCATGAACCCCATATTCAAAGCCGCCGCGTGATCCCGGATGCTGTGCTCCCGATTTCTTTCTGGAGCCCATTCGCCATGATGCGTCCCGACGCAAAAGTCGAAAAAGTGTATCTGTACCCCAAGCCCGTCG
>NZ_JBWJVL010000049.1:0-251 GCF_056428965.1 Flavobacterium sp. GNP008
GTTCAGCGCCGCCTGGGCCAGACCTTCGGTGCCGGTGCCGGCCTCGATCACTTTGTAGCCCTGGGAGGCCAGGCTGATGCGCAGAAACTTGCGGATCTGCGGCTCGTCATCAATGACCAAAATCGTCGCGGTCTGGCTCATGGCGTCCAATCATAAATCGTCGAGAACACAGGGTATCTCACGCCTCACGCTCCAGGCCAGGCTGGGCCGGCAAAGGCAGAAACAAGGTGATGCAGGTGCCGCGCCCGTCG
>NZ_JBWJVL010000050.1:0-250 GCF_056428965.1 Flavobacterium sp. GNP008
GGTCGACCTTGACCACCAGCACGCCAATGATTTTGTCGTGGTCGCGCACGGCGGCAGCGAAGAAGTAGCCGCGCTTGGCCGAGGTGGTGCCCAGGCCGAAGAAGCGTCCCAGGTGCCCGGCCATGGCCTCACTGAAATACGGGCGGAACGAGAAGTTGCGTCCGACGAAACTGTCCTGTTTGTCCCAGTTGGACGCGGCGAGCGTCTTGCCGGACGTGTCCATCAGGTACATCACTTCTGCCCCGGCCTG
>NZ_JBWJVL010000051.1:0-249 GCF_056428965.1 Flavobacterium sp. GNP008
GCGCCTGCCCGGGGGCAATGACTTCACGCGAGCCGTTGGTGTTCATTGCGGTGACGACGCCGGCGTTTTCCATCGATTCGATCATGCGCGCGGCGCGGTTGTAGCCGATCTTCAGCTTGCGCTGCACGGCGGAGATCGAGGCGCGACGGCTTTCCAGCACGAAGGCCACGGCCTCGTCGTAGAGCGCATCGGTTTCGGCATCATCGTCGCCACCGCCGCTGCCGCCGTCGAAGCCGCTGCCGGCCTCTT
>NZ_JBWJVL010000052.1:0-249 GCF_056428965.1 Flavobacterium sp. GNP008
GATCGAGTACAGCGGCAGGCCCTGGCTGCGAATTACCTCATAGTCGCTGTCTGCCGAGAGAATCAGCAGGTTGGCCGCCCGCCCGGGGGCCAGGCCGTACCGGTCACCCAGGGCCATGGCCTTGGCGCTGTTGTCGGTGACCAGATCGAGGGCGCTTTGCAGGTTGCGGTAGCCGAGCATATGGCAGATGTGCAAGCCCGCTTCCAATACGCGCAGGATGTTGCCGTTGCCCAGCGGGTACCACGGATC
>NZ_JBWJVL010000053.1:0-247 GCF_056428965.1 Flavobacterium sp. GNP008
TGCGATAGCATCACCGCGGTGTGCCTGAACGACCCGGGAGTCTGCATCACAGGCAAGCCAGCGCCCACATAAAGCGGATCGCACACAGGCATGGCTACACCGAGGCCAACACCAAATGCATGTAACGCTTGAGGATCTCAAGCATCTCGTCACTGGTCAGCGGCTCTGCGCCGCCCAACAGGCCCTGATATTCCATCCGACTGATAATCGCCGTCAACACTTTGGCATCCTGCTGCGGGTCGCGCGA
>NZ_JBWJVL010000054.1:0-247 GCF_056428965.1 Flavobacterium sp. GNP008
GCAGCATGCGGTTCAGCCAACTGTGGATGATGCCGTCGCCTGGACGCAGCGATACACCGCCACGGGTCATGATGAAGTCAGGCAGGGTGTGGTGGGTGGTCACGTCGATCGGCTTTGGATAGGCCGCGGTATGGCAGAAGGACTGCATCACCAGATCGGTCGAGAAGCCCAGGCACGCCAGGTCTTTCAGTTCATCACGGGTCATCGGACCGGTGGTGTCCTGGGAGCCTACGGTGGTCATCTTCGG
>NZ_JBWJVL010000055.1:0-242 GCF_056428965.1 Flavobacterium sp. GNP008
CTTCGACGTAGCGCTGTCGCGCAGCAAACTGGGGCCTCTGTGGCGAGCGGGCTTGCCATTTCGGTCGGCTCTCAGGCCGCCGCGCTCTTGATCTTGATCTTGATCTTAGGCGCCCCGTCAAACACGCTGGCCGAACGCAGGCTTTGGAGCGTGGGTAACCCGGCAGGACGCCGGGTTAGCCGCGCTGGGCCATGGATGGCCCATCGCGGCGGCCCACGCTCCAAAGCCTGCGTTCGGGCACA
>NZ_JBWJVL010000056.1:0-240 GCF_056428965.1 Flavobacterium sp. GNP008
TCGACTACGCGGCCAACGCCTGGTACGCCCAGGCCGACTACGCCTTTGGCGACCTGCCGCTGACGCCGATCCTCGGCTATCGCTACGCAAGCTTTTCCGGGGACGACAACCTGGGCGACAACCGGCAGAAGGCCTGGGACCCGTTGAGCAAGGGCTTCATCGACTGGGGCACCTGGCTGGTGGGCGATGTGGTCGGCAACTACCTGTTGTTCAACAGCAATGAAAACGTCCAGCAGTTCT
>NZ_JBWJVL010000057.1:0-240 GCF_056428965.1 Flavobacterium sp. GNP008
CCATGCCGGTGCGTATTCCCAGGGAGAAGAAACTCACCAGCAGCACAATGGCCAATGCTTCGGCGAGCACCTGGACGAATTCGCCGACACTGGTTTTCACTGCTGCCGGCTGATCCGACACCTTGCGCAGCTCCATCCCGGCCGGAAGGTTCTTTTGCAGCCGTGCGAACTCGCCTTCAAGGGCCTTGCCCAGCACCAGGATGTCGCCACCGTCGCGCATCGCCACGGCCAGGCCGATGG
>NZ_JBWJVL010000058.1:0-238 GCF_056428965.1 Flavobacterium sp. GNP008
GTGATCCTGCTCATTGGACACCCCGGCCTCCAGCGATATCTTCCAGGGACTGTTCGATTCGCTGCCGCTCAATGCTATGCAGAAGTGCGTCAAACTGCGCAGCAGCCTTCAGCACGAAGGTCATGCGTTGGTCGATATCGGCCAGGTTGGCGACGGGATTATTGCTGAATTCAATGGTTCGGCCGTCTTCGACGTGGCGGCATTGGCTTGCCAGCGTCAGTTCAATGGCTTGAGCGAC
>NZ_JBWJVL010000059.1:0-238 GCF_056428965.1 Flavobacterium sp. GNP008
CTGCATCAGCAGCATGCCGATTTCCAGAAACTGTTTTTGCCCGTGGGACAGCAACCCGGCCGGGCGCTGCGCCGAGGCGGTCAGGCGAATGGTCTCGAGCACTTCCTCAATGCGGTCCTTCTGCTCGCCACTCAGGCGCGCACGCAGGCTGGCCCATACCGACTTGTCGGTCTTCTGCGCCAGCTCCAGGTTTTCGAACACGCTGAGCGCTTCGAACACCGTGGGCTTCTGGAACTTG
>NZ_JBWJVL010000060.1:0-238 GCF_056428965.1 Flavobacterium sp. GNP008
CAGCAAGGCCCATCTGCACCTTCTACCGCCCAGAACTCAGGCCAGACCTTTGCGCCCGTGGTGGCCAGGCAAGTAGAACTGGGTATCAAGGCTGACCTCGATGGCTGGTTTACCAGCTTCAGTGCCTTCCAGATTACTCAACCTGCCGGCACTACAGACCCCCGAAGCAATGTTTACGGGGTTGACGGTGAACAGCGCAACCGAGGTCTTGAGTGGAATGTGTCGGGTGAGCCGCTTG
>NZ_JBWJVL010000061.1:0-238 GCF_056428965.1 Flavobacterium sp. GNP008
CTTGAGCAAGAATATGATTGCGCCTTTCTCAGAAGCTCTTTATCTCCAAGGCATAGCCAGCCACTCACGGGAAGCTGCGGCCGTGAAGCTTTGCGACCGAATTACCAATCTTCAGTCAGCGCCGCCTATTTGGACAAAAGCGAAAAGAGCGTCTTACCTCGTAGAATCTGCGCAGATTCTGAGCGCGCTCGGACACGTGAATGGCTACCTGAAGGAGCGGCTTGGAGTGGCAATGATT
>NZ_JBWJVL010000062.1:0-237 GCF_056428965.1 Flavobacterium sp. GNP008
GGCGAAACGTGCCGCCATTGGTCACGCCTTGCGGCGCAGTCAGCGCCTTGAACGCCATCTGAGCTGCGACCACTGCACCATCGCGGCTGAGGTTGGTAGGGCCTGCGCACTGGTCGGGATTGTCCCGCAGGTCGATGATCAGTTCGCGCTCGCTGATCTGAATGGCAACCTTGAACACGCTGCCGTCGTCCTGCAATTCCTCTTTTTGCAGTCGCCCGGGCGGCAAGCTGCGTAGCG
>NZ_JBWJVL010000063.1:0-236 GCF_056428965.1 Flavobacterium sp. GNP008
GATAACGATTAGGCAGGTTTAGGGATTGATCCAGAGCAGAAAGTTCATTTATTTAGTGACGAATACCGAAGTTACGCCCCCGCAGCAGGCACCAGAAAAGCAGCCTCCAGTAATTGACGCGTATACCCATGCTGGGGATTGGCAAAGATCGTCGCCGCATCGCCCTGTTCCACCACTTGCCCCTGTTTTACCACCATCAACTGATGACTCAACGCCTTGACCACCGCCAAATCATG
>NZ_JBWJVL010000064.1:0-236 GCF_056428965.1 Flavobacterium sp. GNP008
TGCACAGGGCTGACGCGCCGCCAGAGCCGCGAACGCTTGGCCACATTCCATTGACTCCAGGACCACACGCCATGAGCTTTCTTCGTCCCAAATTCATTACGTTCGACTGCTACGGTACGCTGACCAACTTCCACATGGGCACCCTGACCCGCGAGCTGTTTGCCGACCGCGTCACGCCTGAGCAGATGGAACAGTTCGTCAAGGACTTCATCGTAGGGCCGCCAGTCACCCATCAC
>NZ_JBWJVL010000065.1:0-235 GCF_056428965.1 Flavobacterium sp. GNP008
GGCGATAGCCGCGCGGCAGGCCGTCGGCCAGCAGCGGCGTGATGCCGGCCCAGGTCGATTGCAGCCACTGCGGCTGATGCCCCTGGCGCAGCAGGGTCGCCAGCAGGTCCGGCTGGCCCAGCCATACCGGGCAATCGGCGGCCAGGCGCGAGAGTTCGGCCGAGTCGCCGCTGGTCAGTACCTCAAGGTCCGGCGCGGCGTCGCGCAGCAGTTGGGCGTAGAGCGGGTGATCCTG
>NZ_JBWJVL010000066.1:0-234 GCF_056428965.1 Flavobacterium sp. GNP008
TGGCGACCCTGGTGAAGAACTGGACCGTGGTCGCCATCACTTCACGCATGGTCGGGCGGTGCGTGCGGTTGGCGAACTCTTCGGTTTCCTGCAGGTTGCGACGCAGGATGAAGATGAACGGGATGATCACGCAGCCCAGGGCGAACGGAATGCGCCAGCCCCAATCGGCCACCACCGCAGGTTCCATCCACACGTTCAGGCCGTAGCCCAGTGCGGCGGCGACCACGATGGAGA
>NZ_JBWJVL010000067.1:0-234 GCF_056428965.1 Flavobacterium sp. GNP008
CGGCTTAGAAATGGCTTTGATCGTACAGAAATTTGGAGGCACCTCGGTCGGCTCTGTCGAAAGAATCGAGCAGGTCGCCGACAAGGTTAAGAAGTTCCGCGACGCCGGCGATGATCTGGTGGTGGTGCTGTCGGCCATGAGCGGTGAAACCAATCGCCTGATCGAACTGGCCAAGGCCATCAGTGGCGATCAGCAACCGTTGCCGCGTGAGCTGGATGTGATCGTGTCCACCGG
>NZ_JBWJVL010000068.1:0-232 GCF_056428965.1 Flavobacterium sp. GNP008
TAGCTTGGCCACCAATGGTCAAGCTACAACGTTCACCGGCGTGACCGATACTGCCAGCCTGGCTGACCAGTTGAAATCCAACTCCGCCAAGCTCGGCATTAGCGTCAACTACGACGAATCCAAAGGCACCCTGTCGGTCAAATCCGACTCCGGTGAGAACCTGGCATTCAGCGCTGCCACCGCAGCCGGCTCGATCACCGTTGCCACCAAAGATGGTTCCGGCAACTACGGC
>NZ_JBWJVL010000069.1:0-230 GCF_056428965.1 Flavobacterium sp. GNP008
GCTGTATGTTTCAGATGATGAACGAAGCGCGGATTGGCGTGGGCATGGGCGCCGTGATGCTTGGTTACGCCGGTTATCTGTATTCCCTGGACTACGCGCGCGCGCGCCCGCAAGGTCGTCTGCCGGATAGCAAAGACCCGGGCACCGCGCCGGTGTCGATCATCCAGCACGCCGATATCAAGCGCATGCTGCTCACCCAGAAAGCCTACGTCGAAGGCGCCTTCGACCTG
>NZ_JBWJVL010000070.1:0-228 GCF_056428965.1 Flavobacterium sp. GNP008
CTTGATTTCGCTTTCCTTGGCACCGTCGAACACCGGGGTAGCCATTGGAACGCCGCCGCGCAGGTTCTTCGCCAGATCCAGGATTTCCTGGTCGGAGAAGGTGTCCAGCTCTTCGTTGCGACCGCCGATCTCGTTGTAGATCTCATGCAGGAACTTGCGCAGGTCTGCGACCTTGCGCTGCTCTTCGATCATACGGTTGATCTTCTCGCCCAGACCTTTGGCCGCGAG
>NZ_JBWJVL010000071.1:0-228 GCF_056428965.1 Flavobacterium sp. GNP008
TAACCAGAACCTGCTCTACGCAGGCCTGGTGGGTGCATTCATGACCTCGCTGTACACCTTCCGCCTGATCTTCATCACCTTCCACGGTGAAGCCAAGACCGAAGCGCACGCGGGCCACGGCATCTCGCACTGGCTGCCGTTGTCGGTGCTGATCATCCTGTCGACGTTCATCGGCGCCCTGATTACCCCGCCACTGGCCGGTGTACTGCCGGAAAGCGCCGGGCATGC
>NZ_JBWJVL010000072.1:0-227 GCF_056428965.1 Flavobacterium sp. GNP008
GGGTGCTCTGCCCGGAAACCCGGTAGAACTTGGCCAGGGTCAGCTTCAGCTCGCCATGGTTGAGCGGCTGGATGGTCTGCACGGTGCCCTTGCCGAAGGTCTGGCCGCCGACGATCAACGCACGGTGGTAGTCCTGCATGGCGCCAGCGAAAATCTCCGAGGCCGAGGCCGAAAGGCGGTTGACCAGCAACGCCATAGGGCCTTTGTAGAAGGCGCCCGGGTTCTCG
>NZ_JBWJVL010000073.1:0-227 GCF_056428965.1 Flavobacterium sp. GNP008
GCACTTCGAGGAAGCGCGAGTGGGGGTCGTCGGTTTCGTCGCAATGCACGTCCACCAGGCAGCCGGTGCGCTCGGCCAGGTCCATCAGAAATTTCACCGAGCTTACGCCCTGGTCACGGGTGTACTCGAAGTGCGGAATGCCGCCGACCACATCGGCCCCCAGGCGAATGGCTTCTTCCATCAGCTCACGGCCGTTGCGGTAGGACTCGATGCCTTCCTGGGGAAAG
>NZ_JBWJVL010000074.1:0-224 GCF_056428965.1 Flavobacterium sp. GNP008
GCAGATTGATATTGGCGCCCATCACCCAAGCCTTCATGGTGCGCTCGGCCTGAGTATCGAAGTGCACCACCTGACCACAGGCGTGCACACCGGCGTCGGTACGCCCGGCGCACATCAGCGACACCGGCGAGTCGGCGACCTTGGACAGGGCATTTTCCAGGGTTTCCTGCACCGTCAACACACCCGACGCCTGACGCTGCCAGCCGCGGTAGCGCGAGCCCTTG
>NZ_JBWJVL010000075.1:0-223 GCF_056428965.1 Flavobacterium sp. GNP008
GAACGCGATGATTTCGACAAGCGTTACTCCACCAATCAGCCTATTGCCATTCATGAGTTCCTTTACCCGTTGGTTCAAGGGTATGACTCGGTAGCGTTGCGCGCGGATGTTGAGCTGGGGGGTACCGATCAGAAGTTCAACCTGCTGATGGGGCGCGAGTTGCAGCGCGCGTATGGGCAGGAGGCTCAGTGCATTCTGACCATGCCGTTGCTGGAGGGGTTGG
>NZ_JBWJVL010000076.1:0-223 GCF_056428965.1 Flavobacterium sp. GNP008
TGTGCATAGTTGGAAACCAGGCTGAACAACAGGGTCAGGCCCAGCAGGTTGATGCTGCCCTGGCGCGCTTCGATGCGCCGCCCCAGCTCCCAATACCACATGCCGTTCATGGCCAGGTGCAGGATGCCGAAGTGGATCAGCATCGGCGTGACCAGCCGCCACCACTGCCCCTCGGCCAGCATCTGGGCGAACGGGGTGAACTGGATGTACTCGCCCATGACCC
>NZ_JBWJVL010000077.1:0-222 GCF_056428965.1 Flavobacterium sp. GNP008
GGCTCTTTGCAATCTACTCGCTATCGGACTGCTGTGTTTTTGGCTGTGGCCCACGGGCCAGATGCTGTGTGTGATTTTCGACGAATGGCTGTTTCACCTGCTCAATGACCCACTGGCGACCAGCGCAATCTGGCTGCACATGTGGGCCGTGGCCAGTCTGCGCCCTTTTGATGCGGTGGTTGGCGTGATTTTGCTGGCGCTGCTGGTTCGCGGTGACTGGGT
>NZ_JBWJVL010000078.1:0-219 GCF_056428965.1 Flavobacterium sp. GNP008
TTAAATATTTTATTGACTAAAATAATTAATAAGCGTAATTATTTTCCTGCATCTGCTCTCACGCAGAGTCATTTCCAGGATCACAGAGATGAGCCAGAACGCCGTCCCTTTACTCGTCAGGCTGTATGTCGAGGCCAATGAATCTTCACCGACCGAGCCACCCGCACCGCGCCTGATGCAGGGGTTTCCCGCCGCGCCGGAGCAGCGCGTGACCTGGGA
>NZ_JBWJVL010000079.1:0-218 GCF_056428965.1 Flavobacterium sp. GNP008
TGCTGATGATCTGCGGCGCAGTAGGCTTGCCCAGCTCAACCAGGCTGCCGCCGTGGCTCATCATGATGCCCACGCCGCCGGCGCTGCCGACGGTACCGATCGCACCCGGTACGACAGTCGACGGTGCTGCGGTGAAGGTGGTGGTTACGGTGTTGTCGGTGAGGCCGGACAAGTCGCAGCCTTCGAGTTTGATCAGGACTTGCCGAGGGTTGGATTGA
>NZ_JBWJVL010000080.1:0-217 GCF_056428965.1 Flavobacterium sp. GNP008
TTTAAGGGAACTCGCGACTGATCCAGAATTGATTCTGATAGCAGTCCGGTCGCTATTGCAAACTGAGCCTGCCCTGAGTGGCAACCCCCGACTTTTACTGCATCCGGAAGATTTGACGCTGGTCAAACAATATCTGTCTGATGACCTGCAAACCGCGGGCTGGTTGCTGCGCGCTGATCCCAGTCTGAACCGCGGCGGATGTAGAGTGCATGCGACC
>NZ_JBWJVL010000081.1:0-217 GCF_056428965.1 Flavobacterium sp. GNP008
GTTCATTCAGTGCGCCGGTAAAGGCGCCGCGCACGTGGCCGAACAGCTCGCTTTCCACCAGCGTTTCCGGCAGGGCGGCGCAGTTGAGGCTGATCAGCGGTTTGTCGGCCCGCGTCGAGGCGCCATGGATCGCCTGGGCCACCAGCTCCTTGCCCACCCCGGTTTCGCCGGTGATCAGCACCGTCAGGTCGCTGCCGCCGACCAGGTTGATCTCTTC
>NZ_JBWJVL010000082.1:0-217 GCF_056428965.1 Flavobacterium sp. GNP008
TGGATATCCGCCGCGACGGCCAGTTGCTCTGGCATGAGCGCCAGCGCATTGTGGGCGCCGATGGCCTGCTCGACTCACCCATCGGCCTGGACGGGCAACCGGTGTTCGCCACCCTGCTGCTCACCGGCGACATCGATCCTGACTTACTTGAAGCCTGCCGCGCCCTGCCCCATGCGGTGCGCGGCGACCTGACCCAACTGCCCGGGCTGCTGGTGGC
>NZ_JBWJVL010000083.1:0-216 GCF_056428965.1 Flavobacterium sp. GNP008
CTCAAGGCGCTTCTCATAAGGAGCGAGATCGTCGACGGAGACGGCCCACCCCATCCAGCCGCCGCCCTGTTCTTGGCGTGCACGCACTGCCTGTCCGAAGACCGCTTTTTCTGCGGCTGGGTGATCGAGGACCTCCACAATCTCGATGTAACGCGGGCCGGACAGCGGCAAGATGCGATTGCGGGTGCCGAAGCTGGGATGGACTCCGCCGTTGAT
>NZ_JBWJVL010000084.1:0-215 GCF_056428965.1 Flavobacterium sp. GNP008
GTGCGCTGCTGCTGGTCTTGGCGGCGGTGTACGTGAGCCTGGGGCGTGAATTGACCCCGTTGGTGGCCGAATACCGTGCCGAGATCGAGGCCAAGGCCCAGTCGGCGGTGGGCATGCCCCTGCGTATCGGCAGCCTGGAAGGGCGCTGGAGCGGCTTTGCTCCCGTGTTGCTGGCTCACGATGTGATGGTCGGCGAGGGCAACAGCGCCTTGCGC
>NZ_JBWJVL010000085.1:0-215 GCF_056428965.1 Flavobacterium sp. GNP008
GCATCCTGCAGGCGCTCGATCAGATTCTGCGCGGTGGTCCGCTCGAACAGCTGCAGGTCGCTGAAGCAGGCCTGCAAACCGCTGAGGTCGAGGTCGCCCAGGTCGAGGGAAGGATGATCGAGGAAGACGGCGCGGCGATTGTTCATGCTCAACTGTACCTTTTGCGACGAAGTTCGAAGGCGTACTCTGCCGAGACTATCAGATGAAATAATCCG
>NZ_JBWJVL010000086.1:0-214 GCF_056428965.1 Flavobacterium sp. GNP008
TTTGCTTGATTGGGGGCGCTTCGCACCCCAACGCGGGGCAAGCCCGCTCGCCACAATAAGCCCACAAGCGCAGATTCCCTGTGGCGAGCAGGCTTGTCCTGCGTTGGGCTGCGCAGCAGCCCCAAAACCAGACGCTGAGCCGTATCAGGTACACCGCGTTTTGCTTGATTGGGGGCGCTTCGCACCCCAACGCGGGGCAAGCCCGCTCGCCACA
>NZ_JBWJVL010000087.1:0-214 GCF_056428965.1 Flavobacterium sp. GNP008
CTCAAGCAGGGCATTACCGAAGAGCGGCTGCTGAGCGAGCCGTGCCTGTCGGTTGAAGTGGGCGCTTCGATCCTCGCCGAGTTTATCCAGCGTTTCGGTTACAACTGGACGGCCGTGGGCTCCTACAATGCGGGGCCAGGGTCGGGGCCGCAGCGTGACGCCTTGCGCGAGCAGTACGCGCAGAAAATCTGGGCCCGCTATGAGGCGCTGGTCG
>NZ_JBWJVL010000088.1:0-213 GCF_056428965.1 Flavobacterium sp. GNP008
CGGCGGGCCGGCCTTCATGCCCTGGCTCAAGGGCGAATTGGCCTGCAGCGGGACCAACAAGGTCTGCGCCGGGCCGGCCGGCAGGTCGATGCGGCTGACCAGGGTCTTGCCATCGCTGCTCTGCACCTTGACGTAGAGGGTCAGCGCCATGGACTGGGCGCTGACCCTCTACGTCAAGGTGCAGAGCAGCGCCATGGACTGGGCGCTGCTCTG
>NZ_JBWJVL010000089.1:0-212 GCF_056428965.1 Flavobacterium sp. GNP008
GTTCAGCGACGCCGAAGCCGAGCTGATTGCCAGCAGCCTGCACGACCGCATGACCCAGATCATCGTCAGCCAGCTGGAACAGGCCGCCGGCCTGTTCAGCCACGCCGAGCCCAAGCCGCTCACCGCGATTGACGTGCTCGGCGGTGGCCGCGCCGCCCTCGAGAAAGCCAACACCGAACTGGGCCTGGCGCTCGCCGAAGATGAGATCGACT
>NZ_JBWJVL010000090.1:0-211 GCF_056428965.1 Flavobacterium sp. GNP008
GTGGAACCTTTATGGTCGCTAAGAAAATCAGCACGCCAAACATTACCAAGACTCGATTGCTGGATGCGACAGAGGCACTCTTTATCAAGTACGGGTACGACGCGGTTTTGTTACGGCAGATAACCGAGCGTGCCCAGGTGAACCTGGCCGCCGTGAACTATCACTTCGGGGACAAGGACTCCCTGATGAAAACCCTGCTGATGCAGCGCCT
>NZ_JBWJVL010000091.1:0-211 GCF_056428965.1 Flavobacterium sp. GNP008
GTCAATCCAGATGCGCTGGTATCGGTGAAACTGGATTGACCTGTTTTAAGTCAAAAATCAGCTGGGCCAAATCTTCAATCGAGTAAATATCGTGATGCGGTGGCGGGGAAATCAAAGAAATCCCTGGCTTGGAGCAACGCAGCTTGGCGATCAGCGGGCTGACTTTATCCCCCGGTAACTGGCCACCTTCGCCCGGTTTTGCACCTTGGGC
>NZ_JBWJVL010000092.1:0-210 GCF_056428965.1 Flavobacterium sp. GNP008
GAAAAAAGAAAACCACCACAGCTATCATTATTTTATGCACGAGCATTTGTTCCATCAGGAATATTTATATTTTCAGGTTTAATATCAATATGATTGAACTGTACCAATAGATACGCTCAAACAATATTGTATTGAATATGAAAATATAAATATTATTGAACAAATGCTCGTGCATAAAATAAATCGATTCGTGCTCGATGAACCGGGCGC
>NZ_JBWJVL010000093.1:0-209 GCF_056428965.1 Flavobacterium sp. GNP008
TCAAGCTAATCGCCTACGTTCCGGCTGATGAGATCCTCACTCACCGCGTCATCTGGTCGTTTTTCTTTATGATTGCGCTGATGAGCCTCAGCCGTCAGTGGTCGGGCGTAAAAACGCTGCTGCAAACCCCGAAGAAGATCTTCCTGCTGGCGCTCTCTGCCGTGCTGATTGGCGGTAACTGGCTGCTGTTTATCTGGGCAGTGAATAAC
>NZ_JBWJVL010000094.1:0-206 GCF_056428965.1 Flavobacterium sp. GNP008
GAACCGCTTGATGGTGACTTCGCCATCCAGGCGCGCCACCACGATCTGCCCGTTTACGGCCTCGGCACTGCGGCGCACGCCCACCAGGTCACCGTCGAGAATGCCGTCTTCGATCATCGAATCGCCCTGCACCCGCAGCAGGTAATCCGGAGTTTTGGCGAACGTGGTCGGGTCCAGTTGCAGGCGGCTGTGCACCTCGGCATCGG